>CAYLKL010000021.1:0-3105 GCA_964384645.1 uncultured Candidatus Saccharibacteria bacterium | reverse complement strand
CTAAAGACGGTCTGATAAGCTAATCATTACATTAAATAATTTAGAAAATTTGCGGTATGTTCTGGACAAAATTCGAACTTTTTTCGAAGAAAATCCCGACGAGGAAATCTGAAACAATGCGGACGAAGTTTTGCGGAAACAATTTTCTGGGGAAAGGATTCCGCAAAACTTCGGCTGATTCCTTTTTTCTGAATTCGGATGTCGCAAGCGGAGGAGGAGGGGTCTGGGGAGGAATCCTCCGCTTGTTCCTCTTTTTGTTTTGGCGAAATTCTGGTGGGCTAATTTATCCAAATTCCTATGTCTATTTTTTGGCCAGTAATTTGTTCAAAATAACTTGCCGCGATTGTTATACCTACCGAAGTTAAAGAAAGATGAGGAATATTTGATTTTTCCCAAAGCTCTAAAAGAGCTTTGCCAATTTCAGTTTCTTCTTCAATCTTTTTCTTTACCTCGTTACTATCTTTAATGTTTCGCTCATAGAGCGAAACAAACTGATTCAGTTTTTCTTCTTCAAGATTTTTACCTTTGAGATATTTTTCGAGTTCTTCTTTGTTTTTTATTCTGACAAAATATTTGTCTTCGGTAGTATCAAGGCGAAATAATTCACTTTTTATTTCTTCTGGCAAATTAATATCTTCAATTTTCGCTTTTTCTATTAGATTTGAGAAAAGAAAAGAGTATTGCTGTTTATAAATATCAACTAAATTCCAACTACCAATTCCAATACTCCCACACCCAGCATATTCAATATGTTGAAATTCAGCATTTGTATTTTTGAAGTGGATAAATGGCTTTATGTGCGTATTTAAATAATTTTTGAATGTATCCCAAGATGCAATACCGCCATAACTTGTATAGCGACCTAAATAACATAAAGTAATGATTTTTAACTGATCGCTGGTTAATTTACCTATGGTAGAAATTGCCTCATCATACACAATTCTTTTTAAATCCTCGTCATCATTATTTATTCTCTGGGTAATCAAAGAGGATAAGTTTTTATGTAATTCTACTGAGGATGAGCGACTAGCAGAAATCGAAGCTGTTTTTGAAATGTATTGAAAGTCAGGAGAGTCAACAACTTTTTTTAATTCTTCATTTTGTTTTATTATTTTGCCTAAATTTTCTGATAACGCCTGAAAATATGATTTTTGATTAGTTTCTATTTGCTTTTTAGTGTCATCTGGTAATTCACCAAAAACAGAACCCATAAGTTGCTTCGCAACTTCTTCGATAGAATAGAGTGCAACATTTCCACTATTTACAACAATATCTCTACCTGCTTGCAGATTTGTTGAATCATCTCCTGATTTTTGATTACTTATTTCCATAATTTGTATCTCTACCAGACTGGATATTTACCGATTTTTGACCAGATTTTTGTTTTTGAGTGTGAGTTTTCCCATTTTCGGAAAAAAATAATTTTTTGATAAAAAAACCTATTACTCCAAGAACAAATATGCCTACCGCTATAAGCCCTTGATTTTGGTTAGCCCAACTTGTGATTAATTGAAAATCCATAATTTATTTCTTATTTTTCATAACTACATGCAACCATTTTTCTTGATCTGCATGAGAAATACTTATAATTTCAAAGGGTAGCTTACTTAAAATTTCTCTAATTTCTTCTTCTGTGTGATAACGAAAATATCTCGGTGCATCAATTTTTTCTAGAGATATTTCTTCACCCTCACCAGTTTTCAGTGAAAACGCCGCAACTCCACTTTCTTTTAGTACAGTAGCAACATTTCTTAAGGCGTTTTCGAAAACATCTGGCGGGGCGTGAAGAAGTACAGCGTTTGCAAAAAAACCATCAAATTTTCCAGCCCATTCGGGCTTCGGTTCATTTCTAAAGTCAAATTCTGCAGTTTCAAAACCTTCATCAGAAAGTTTTTGTAGTGCTTCTGGAATAATATCGGTACAAACAACTTTTAAACCTTTATCGGCAAAATAACGAGCATCACGCCCCGATGCCGAGCCGATTTCAAGAATTACTCCGTCTTTAGGAATATGTGAAGCAAAAGAATCCATCCATTCTTTAAACTCACCACTCGGCTCGGCTGGTGTACGCTCGACATACTTATTAAAATTTTGTCGGTAGGTTTCTATTGTTTTATCTGAAGGATTTTCCATAAATAATGACAATTATTAAACCGTTATTCTCTTGTGGATCATTTCTGAACCTTTTGATTCTCTAGGGAAATTGCCTTTTTCATCTGTAAATGAAAGTTCTTTGGCTGGATGATTACCCTTTTTAGGGAAAAGAGATAAAATATTTTTTATATCTGTGAATGGTGGTACTTCCAACTTTTCTCCCGCAACTTCTGAAGTATGAGCATCCGAGGAGAGCGACCCTGTATTTGGGTTTTCTTTTACAAGGTTTCCCATTGCTTCGGCAGCTATTTGCCAATAAGTACAAACTGCAATTAAATGTTCGGCAGTAGTTCCTTCATGATGTTTTTCAAGGTCTTCAAGTAACTCTTCTGTAAGATCCCATAAAGTATCCCATTTTTGTGATCCTTCTGAAAAATCAATTTTTGTTGATTCTCCCAAATAAAGCATGAACGCTAGATTCAATAGAGGAAGATCATTTTCAGCATGATGAGCAAAAACATCAAGCCAATTTCCCTCAAGCTTCCCATACAGATGAGGGTAGTCTTTAAATCTTTCTTTTCTTGCTTGCTCATGTTCAGCATCAAGCTTTTCGTTATAAGCAGCATCCTTTTCGTCTTCTTTTTGACGATAAATTTTCCAAAGTATAAAAGCGATTATCGCCAAAATTATATAAAGAATAGTCATAATAAAATTTAGTTAATTATTTTAATAAATCCTCCATAGGAACGCCTAACGACTTGGCGATTTTTTGGATTGTTTGAACGCTTGGTTTTGTAACAACACCACCCTCAATTTTTGTAAGGGTAGAGTATTTAATATCCGCTTTTTTTGCCAAGTCGTCTTGCGTCAATCCTTGTTTTGCTCGTATTCTTTTTATATTTTCTGATATAGTTGCCATAGTATCCAAACTTTGATAGTATTATCTTATGAGAAGATTCTTTCTTTGCTCACAAAACAAGCATAGCAAAAATCTACGATTTTTTCAATGTA
>CAYLKL010000020.1:0-4005 GCA_964384645.1 uncultured Candidatus Saccharibacteria bacterium | reverse complement strand
CTCCACCGCGAAGCGGAAAAAGAAATGGAAAGGAAATTTTTGGTTTTGCTTCGCCGTAGTCATAACAATATCGTTTTGCACACTTGTATTATAACTTAACATTGAGTCAAAACACAAGAGAGTGCTATAATAATCATGTTGATAAGTTTTCATACAATATGGCAAAAACCACAGCACAAAAATTTGGCGAAAACATGAAAAAAATACGACTCGAAAAAGGCATGTCGCAAGGCGACATTTGCCGAGAGTTAGGTTTAGACCGGGCGTATATTAGTAATGTTGAGAATGGCAAACAAAATCTTACAATTAGCACAATGGAAAAGGTCGCCAAAGTGTTAGGTACGAGTATAGATCAACTTTTAAAATAAATTTATGAATAATACACTAGATAAAAATGAAGCAATTAAGTCGTTAGTGCGAACGGCAGTCGAATCGTATGCAACTGGATTTCAAGCCCGCCACGAGGGCGAAGTAGACAATCCTGAGGGTACTTTGAATATGAAAATTCACAATGTTTTCATCGCGGCACTTGGTTCAGATATTCAATATTACTCTGCGCTTGTTCGATCACTCGATAGCTCGCTCGGAAATATGCTTGAAAAATTGGCGATTAATATTGCTATGTTTTCCTATGATGTAAAAAGAGAAGTTCAAGGACCACTTGCACCAGAACAAACTTCAAAAATTGCTGATTTGCTTGAAAAATACAAGCGTCGTGAGCTAACTCCACCAAGTACTGATGATTATCAACCACTACGAGTAAAACCAACTGATCATAAATTGTCTGTAAAACGGCATGATAGCGATTATTGTTTGATTGACAAAGAAACTGGTGAAAATTTTCTCATTGAATTAAAAATTGGTGGTGATTTGGACAATAAAAAAGCTCGTTCAGAGAAAGAAGCACTTTTGGAACAATTTGCAATTCTTTCAAATACACTTCCAGATGATCAGAAAATTAAAATTTTCTTTGCGACTGCTTATAACCGATACGGGGAGGATAAGCCATGGAGACAAGAAAGAGTAAGACAATTTTTTGCCGATGAAGAATTACTTATCGGACGAGATTTTTGGAATTTTGTATGTAAGTCCGATGACGGATATAAAACTGTGCTTGATGCTTACAAAGAAAATGCACACCTTATTACATCAGCACTCGACTCAATAAAAGATACATATTTAGACTAGTATGCAAACACTTATAAAATGGCCTGGGGGCAAGACAAAAGAATACCCATACATAAAGGACCTAATCCCTGATTTTGATCGTTATATCGAGCCATTTTTTGGTGGTGGTGCAATTTTCTTTCAATTAAAACCCAAAAAATCAATTATCAATGATATATGTTCTGAATTAACAGATTTTTATACCCTCTTAAAAGAAGGTAAACAAAGAGAGATATTTAAAAAGGATTTGTATGAATATGTAGATAATTGGGAAAAAATTCCAAAGTATATCGGTGTATTTGAAAATAAAATTGTAAAACTTTATGAGTTATACAAGCACGATGAGATTTCAAAAGCAGAACTATCAAAACAAGTAAATTCAATCTTAAAAAAAGAGGAAGACCGTTTCAACGGACTTTTTCATAAAGAATTTTGTTTAGATGAGCAAAATTTGTTGAAGCAAATATCCTCAAATCTTATTTCAAAAATTTCTAGAACGAGAGAAATTGAGAAACAAAGAGGAAAATTACCAGATGGTGATTTGCAAAAAAATATTGAAACGGCATTTCGAAGCGGTTTTTATATGCACTTTCGTGATGTTATGAATTACAACGGGAGCAGGTTTCCGACGAGTCTTCCTAAAAAAATTGCGAATTACTATTTCATTCGTGAATTTTGCTACGCCTCAATGTTCCGCTTTAACAGTAGTGGCCATTTCAATATCCCTTATGGCGGTATTGCTTACAATAACAAAGACTTTCGAAGCAAAGTTGATCATATTTTTAGCGATGAAGTAAAAAATCTCTTTAAAAATACAGTTATTAAAAATCAGGACTTTGAAAAGGTTTTTAATGACTCAAAATTCACTGAAAAAGATTTTATTTTCCTTGATCCACCATACGATACAGATTTCAGTGATTACGAGAAAGCCACTTTTGATAAAAAGGATCAGGAGCGATTGGCAGAATGCCTTTATAAAACAAAAGCGAAATTTATTTTGATCATTAAAGACACTCCTTTTATTTCTAGTTTATATAAAAATAAAAAAGGAATAAAAATTGATAGGTTTGATAAGACTTATCTTTATAATGTAAAAGGTCGAAATGATAGAGATGTTGAACATCTTGTTATCTACAATTTTTAGTTATGGAAAAATATTTTGGCAAAATTATACATGGTGATTGCATTGAAGAAATAAAGAAAATCCCAGATAATTCTGTCGATTTAATTTTTGCAGATCCGCCATACTATTTACAACTTCCAAAGGGTAAGAGGCTAAAACGAGCTGACGGCTCGGAAATTATCCCAGTTGATAATGAGTGGGATAGCTTTGAAAGCTATGGACACTATGACAGTTTCACTCATGCTTGGATTAGTGAGTGTCAAAGAATTTTAAAACCAACAGGAACTTTTTGGATTATTGGAATGTACCACAATATTTTTCGTGTTGGAACTATAATGCAAAACCTTGGACTTTGGTTTTTAAATGATGTTATTTGGGTAAAAACTGATGCTTTGCCAAATTTAAATGGTCGTAGATTTACAAACAATCACGAAACTTTGATTTGGTCTGTAAAAAATAAAGACTGCAAAAAATATACTTTCAATTATGAATTTATGAAAAAACTGAATGGAGGAAAACAAATGAAAGATACAGATTGGGTCTTTGGTCTTTGTAAGGGCAATGAAAGACTTAAAGACGAAAACGGAATAAAGGCACATCCAACACAAAAACCTCTTAAACTTATACAACAAGTGATTTTAGCCTCTAGCAACAAAGGCGACATTGTTTTTGATCCCTTTATGGGAAGTGGGACAACAGCGGTTGTCGCGGAAGCACTTGGTCGAAAATGGCTCGGTATTGAGAAAGACGAAAAATATGTCACCCTGGCAAGAAATAGAGTAAGTAGTTTTAAAAAGACAAAAGTATGAGAATACAAAAAATTAAATTTCATAATTTTCGCTCAATAAAAGAGCAGGAGGTTACTCTTGGTGACTATTCTATCTTGCTCGGAGAGAATAATGCAGGAAAAACAAATGTTATTCGAGCATTGCGAATATTTTATGAGAATGATTTAAAGTTTGATTCGAAGGTTGATTTTCCAAAATTTAAAACTGATGATCAAGAAAGTTGGATTGAAATTGATTTTCTTACAACTACGGAGGAGCAAGCAAATTTAAAAAATGAGTATAAAAGTACTGATAATATTCTAAGAGTTAGAAAATTTGTCAACCACTGTGCACTAGAAGTGCACAGTGTGGGACACGACTGAAGTCGGTCATGGTTCTTGGACACTGAACGCATCTTTGCCATCCTCACCTTCAAAGTGATGTTTGATGTATTCCTCAATCATTTTAGTGGTGATATTACCAGTACTGCAGACAAAGTAACCTCGAGCCCAGAAGTGTTGGCCCCAGTAGCGTTTCTTTAGTTCTGGATATTCCATTTGGAGTTTTCTAGAGGTCTTGCCTTTGAGGTATTTAACTAAAGTAGAGATATTAGTGGAGGGATTGATGGAGACAAGGATATGAACATGGTCTGGAGCAATGGCTCCGGAGAGTATTTCCACTCCTTCTTCGTTGCAGATGCGTCGAATCAATTCTTTGGCTCTTTGACCAGTATCACCTTTGAGGACTTTGTATCGGTATTTAGTTATCCAGCATATGTGGAGGTTGATACTAAATAGAGTATGGGAAGCTTTGCGGTATTCATCGGTCATTACTAGAATTATACTGAAGTTATCGTCTGAAGACGAGGGAATTCGCCCGCCCAAATTGGGGCCTTAAAGTCTGATGATAAGGAAAGAGTAAAAGCAAATCAAAGTAATATTTTTGGAT
>CAYLKL010000019.1:1325-4093 GCA_964384645.1 uncultured Candidatus Saccharibacteria bacterium | reverse complement strand
TTGTATTGGCAAACGAGGAGCCACGCGGAGCGTGGCGAACCCTTTCAGATTCAGGATTTTTTTGGGGGAATACATTTGTGTCGGCACTTCGTGCAGACCCCATTTCGGCTTCCGATTCCGATTTTCAATTTTGGCGGTGTTTGTTGGACAAAGTTCGAAACTATTTCGAGCAAAATCCAAATGATTAAAACTACTAAAAAGGACTCGGCAGGGCGAAACAATTTGTCTGGGGTTTCGGATTCGCCCTGCCTCGGCTGATTTCCCGCCCGCAGGAGGGGTCTGGGGAGGAATGCGGGCGGGTTTCGGAATCATTTTTCCAAAAACGAATTCTGAATTTTGTTTTTCAAAATGCGTCGCCTCTAAATTTTGTTTGATTAAATTCATTTTATTTGGTAAAGTTATAGTAGTAAAACTTATCTTACTAGTTATACTAGTATAATTATACTATGAAGTCAAAAGAATTACCAACAATTGCAAAGAATATAAAGAAATACAGAGAGAAGCTCGGTATTTCACAGGATAAGCTTTCGAAGCTCGCTGATATTGCCTACAATGTGGTTATTAAAATTGAATCTGGCGCAACACCGAATCCTACAATTGAAACTATGGCAAAGATTGCAAAAGGATTGGGTGTTTCAATTGATGATTTAATGAAATAATTTTTTATGGAAAATTTTGAAGCAAAATTTATGCAACCAAAAAATCCGGAAGAAGAAAAGAAAGCCGCGGAAATACCGCAAGCTGAAATAGTTACGGGGCAGCCGCTACAAGAGGAGGGCATGGATAATACTAAACAAATAGAAACTATTCAAAGAAAAATTGATGACCAAAATAAGATTGAGGAAATAAGAGAACAGCTCGGCATAGAAAGTGAAAATACAAAAATTCAATCCTTTATAAGCGAACTGCCAAACAAAGAAGGATTTATTGATTTCAGTCAGTTGCAAAGAGTCGGACACGGTGGCACTCACGATGTTTTTATTTACCCGCAAAATCCAACGTTTGTTATCAAGCTAAATCGAGGTGCCCTAGAAAAAGCACGCAGTATTGGGCAAGCTAAATTGCCACCGGAAGTACGAAAAATGGCAGATGAGTATGTGGAAGGTGAAAACAGTAAAAACGAACAATTATACAAACATTTTGGACAAGAACATTGCTTGCGTGAAAAAGTAATGGTGCAAAAAATAAGCGTTGAACAAGACGGCATTTCACAAAATATTGAGGGTGTAATTTCAATACAGGAAGCGAGTGATATTTTTAAAGACCTGAACAAAAAAGATTTTAGTGCTGGCTACACCGAACAAGGCTCGTCTGTTCAGGAAAATAAAGAAGTTTATGACAAAATGAATAAAGCACTTTTAAGTGGTGGCGAATTTGATGAAAAAGACTTTTTGAAATTTAATGAGAAATTGAAACCAATTTTTGAGCTAGTAGATAAAGACAAAGAATTTGCAGATTGTGCGAGGGAATTTTTATTGAGATTTAAGGAATACTTTGAAGCGACGGGTAAATTTATTGATTTGGTTGGTCAGGAAAATGTTTTATTTCATCAACAAGACGGCAAATGGACATTTAAACTCGGTAGCGTTGTTAAGGGTGAAAATAAACAAATTATGGAAGAGGCTATGAGTGCGCTGGAAGAAAATCCAGAAATTTTGAATCAAGATGAAAAAATGCGAAATCAGCTCATGAATCAATTGGCCTTGATCAGATTATTAAATGCTACTGGGCAAAAAGTTGGTATCGGAAAGATTGTTGATGTAAAATTAACAGAGAGGCAATTGGAAAATTTGGATAAGGTAAAATTTAAGAAAGAAGTTGATAAAGATAAAGTAAATTCGTAGTTTTAAAGTTTGGGCGACGCATTTTGAAAAACAAAATTCAGAATTCGTTTTTGGAAAAATGATTCCGAAACCCGCCCGCATTCCTCCCCAGACCCCTCCTGCGGGCGGGAAATCAGCCGAGGCAGGGCGAATCCGAAACCCCAGACAAATTGTTTCGCCCTGCCGAGTCCTTTTTAGTAGTTTTAATCATTTGGATTTTGCTCGAAATAGTTTCGAACTTTGTCCAACAAACACCGCAAAGAAAATTCCCGAAAGGGGATTTTTCATTTGCGGAGGCGAGCAAACCAAACTGCTTTGGTTTGTGTGAGAGATTCGAACGCCGGAGCGATGATTAATCAGCAGAATAATCCGCGAGGAGGTGCCCAGACTTTTCCGAGTGACTGACGAGGAAAAAGTCGAGGGAGAAATTCTCTCCGCCTCCGCAAACGAGCCCGAAAGGGCTTTTCTTTGCTATTATATTAACTATGAAAAAATCACCATTGTTCGCTATGGCACTACTTGTCAATCTTGCCTTTCTCGGCACTGCTCCTGAAAGGGTATATGCATGTAGTTGTGCTCAAAATAGTTCGCCACAAACAGCACTACGGCAAGCAGATGCAGTGTTTATAGGTACCGCGATAGCAGTTTCTCCATACAATGAGGAAGCTCAAAATGTACCGATTGAGGCCACGTTTAACGTGACCGATGCATGGAAGGGCATAAAAACAGCCACCGTCACCGTTGAAACAGGAGCTCATAGTGGTATGTGTGGATTTTATTTTGAGGTAGGAAAGTCATATATGGTCTATGCAGACAAGAATCAGGATGGAACTCTTGAAACAAGTCTCTGTAGTAGGACGCACGAACTTGCCGTCAATGATGAAGATGTTGCTGCACTGGGGGGAAAACCAATAGACGATCAAGTGTCTGCGGAACAACCCACCC
>CAYLKL010000019.1:0-1315 GCA_964384645.1 uncultured Candidatus Saccharibacteria bacterium | reverse complement strand
TGGGGTTTCTCTTCTCGCTATCATTTCAATCGCTATTGCGACTCGTAGAAAATAAACCGATTGATACGGTGATAAAAACTGTGTTTGCTATAGAAAAATTTTTATTATAAATAAATTGTGTCAAAAATAAATTATCCGTCAGGAACTATAATAAAAGGAAAAATGCAACATAGGGCTGTAGTTTTGGATTACTTTGGAGATGATCCTATTGCTGTAATGATTACCAGTTCTAATGAAGCAAAATATCCTGATAATTTATTAATGCAGGCTAGTCATTTTGAGATAGGACATTCATTTGGGTGGAGGAGCAAAAATAAGCCTTCATATATGGTTTGTCGTAAATTTATCAAAATTAAAGAATGGGGTGATTTCAGAAAGGTTGGCATGCTCACTAGTAAAGGTTTGGCTTTTGTGAAGCAGAAAACCAAGAATCAAAATCCTATGTATTGGAAAGACTACATTTCTGGCATATAATAAATATGTTTGTAAATAAAAATACTTTTAAATATTTTTTAAAATTTTATTACTTTAAGTAATTAGTTTTTAAGAACTTAATATTAGTATATGAGGTAATTAAATTAAATAAGAAAAAATGAACACAGAACAGCAAACTATTTCAAATAAACCAATCATCATTGCTTTACTTCTTATTTTAATTATTTTAGGAGGTTATGTTCTTTTTTCTAAAAATTCAAGTAGTGATGTAGAAAATAACACGTCTGAAATAATACCGACAGAGCAGGTTTTAGATATCAATTCTCAGCAAAAAAACCTTAAAACATAAGTCACAAACAAATCAGAAACCTCTAATAGTGCAGAATTGATAAACACAAAAGTGTCTACTGATGCTTTATTTGAAAAAAAGCGGGAATGTGCGTCTTATCGTTCCACTATTGAAAAGAAATTATCGGATTTGAATTTCCAAAATGAAAATGTTGTAACAACTCATTTTTTAGACGAAATATGGTTTAGTCCGTCAATGAACACTTGCTTATATTCTTCGCAAGAGCTTTGGCAGCTTCTTAAAGAGAAAAATATTGAATATCAATACAATATTTATGATTATCTTGGGAATAATCTTGTAATGAATGTAATGGAAATTCCTGGTTCAGTAAGTCGTAGGGATGCACTCAATGCGTTTAATAATCGTAAGGAAGAATTGAAGAAATAACTTTTACTTGGTTTTAGTTTAAGCTCAAAAGAAAAATACAAAAATAAAAAGTAAATAATAAAAGCAGTATGCAATAAAGACTGTCTTTGCTCTATACTGCTCAACATTACGCCTTCGGTGAAATGTCGTAGCATTCTTCGGGAG
>CAYLKL010000018.1:0-4329 GCA_964384645.1 uncultured Candidatus Saccharibacteria bacterium | reverse complement strand
CCGCTTTAGCTCAGTTGGTAGAGCAACGCTTTTGTAAAGCGAAGGTCCTCGGTTCAAGTCCGAGAAGCGGCTCCAAAGTTTATAAAATAGGTCTCGTTCAAAGCATAACTAAAAAGCAAGGCAGGTAGATTTAAAATCTTTTCTTTTATTGTTTTAGTTTATTTTTGTAGTCATTATACATATAATTAATTCCAGAGCCTGCTATTGTTGGATCTTCTGCACCATTTTGATCAACAGTAGAAGTTAGATGGACTACAATATTTTCGGCTATTGGAAATTTACTGTTTCCATAAATAGTGTCTTTATAAACCGCTCCGTAGCTTATACCCCCTTGAATTTTACTTTGAGAGCAAAAAGGGACTTTCATTTTTAATCCTTGTTCCTTAAATAATTTATTTAACCACAGAACAACTGAATCAATTTCGGCTTGAGTACCTGAATTCATTCCTCTGGACTGTAAAACAGTCCCCGTATTATTAAAAATAATATTGGTGTTTGGTTGTCCTGAAAATACAGCATACAAAGCCCCATCAGATAAAGAATTTGAATTATTTCCCAAAACTCCTATTTTCATAACCTCTTTTGGTTCCGAGAAAAAATCACAAAGTTCTTTATAGCGAGCTTCCGTATAATTTTGAAGTTGATTTCCTGTAACATCTTTCCAGTAATCAAGATATTTAAGATTTTCTTGATTTGATTCAGGGCTTATGTCTATTTTTTTTGCTAGCATTTTTTCAGCAGTTATTGGTTCAGGTCCGCTCAAAGACCACTCAAGATCATTTCCATCAAATTCTATTTTTGCATAAAAAATTGCCTTATTGTCAGCTTTCTTTTCTGAAGAAGAATACGTTTGAGTAAAATAATCAAATGGTGGAACTAAAACAATTACCTTTTTGCCGATCAAGTTTTTTAAAGTTTCTTGATTATAGTTTGGTGTATTAAAAGTTCCAGGTGAACTTTCATTGATGTATGTTGCAAAAGAAGATTCTTGGTACTGGATAATCAATATTTCTTTTGTACCATCTATATACTTAGTCTGATAACTAGAAATTGTCACCAACCTACTAAAATCTTGGTTTGCATTTATATATATTTTTTTTAGCTCATTAATATCAGTTTTTTGAGATATCTTTACTTTCACAGTACTTAAATCTATACTTTGTTTTTCTTCGTACAATGGAGAGGTTTTTATTGTAAATAATACAACTGGAGAAAAAATAGCTAGTGCAGATAATAACAAAAGTGAGATTGACAACAATATATTTGCAGAACTTCGAATAAATTTTATTGATAAAAATATATTTAATATTGAGATAATAATCAATAAAACTCCCAAAACTACGATATAGGTATTTTCAAGCAATGATTGAAGATTTGATGGTATATTTTTATCCAAGAAACCAAGCAAAAATAAGATTATAAATATAATCTCTAAAACAAACAAAAACCATAAAATTTTAGGTGTTTTTTGCATATGTTGATATAATATATATTAACACATATATGGAAGAGGAACAAAAAATAAAAGGACAAAACTTTTTCTATTGGCAGTTGCCAGTTTTTCTGATTCCATTTTTATTTACTTTAGTTAAGTTGGCTAATTTTTTAAACCCACAATATCGTGAAATTATTAAATACGAAGTAGAACGAGGGCATACCCCTGGGCTTCTTAAAACAATACTTTTAAGTATAATAAATCCTTTTTCTAGTTTACCATTTTTTCAAATAATGCCTTTGATCTGGTTAGTTTTGGGTATAATTGGGTTAGTCTATAGTATAAAGATTTTAAAATCACAAACTAATTTTCGTGGAGGTTTGTGGAGATTTATAATTTCAGGAGTAATGATATTGATTCCATCGATTGTTTTTTTGAACATGGTTTTAGTAGGAATATTTATTAATAACTCAACGCAGGAATTTAGAGACATTAATACTATTAATCAGAACATCATTGAGCAAGCATTAGTAGAAGAGTTTTCACAACCTAAAAAAATAACTAAAATCGATATGACCACCGACCAATATTTTCCAATAATGATTTTAGAAGACGGACAAAAAATTCAACTTTATAATTTCAGTAGTGAGAATTTATTAAAATTTGATGATTTTAAATCAAGCTTGATTGATAATGAAGTCAGGATTGAATTACCAGAAAGGTATATTTTCCAATCCGGAACAATCCCACAAGTTCTTGTTTATTTGGATGGAGAATTAATAAATAGTCTTTTTAGTTCTAACTAATTTAACCATGGAAACAGAAAATATCAACCAAATATCTGAACACAAAAACTATCTAAACAAGATAGCAAAGATAATACTCATCTTAGAGCCAATATTGTGGGTGTTACTTTTAGTGTTTTTTTATATATCAATAAAATCAGGACAATATAATGCAGGTCACGAAACACTAAAAAATTATTTATTTTACTTTATTATAATTTTAAGTATTTTGGGGTTATTCATTTGTTCTGCCCTCATTATTATATATAAAAAAAGATCAATAATTTTAGCACTTTTTTTAATGTTTATTTCATTGGCTCCACTTCATTTTTTACTTTTAAGCAAAACACTATCACAAATTAAAAGTTTTGGGACTGCAACAGTTAGATTAAATACGGTGCCCCTTGATTTGAAAGAGCAATATAAGCTTATGGTTGATAAATTTAAAAACCCTCTTAAGCTTACAGATATTAAACCAAGCCAGAATGGTCCTATGTTTATTTTTGAAGATGCTTTTGCTATAACATTAAAATCTGACCATTATTTAAACGATGAAGAAATGCTTGCAAAGGTGGAAAGAATTAAGTCAGATGGTTTACTAGGACAGTCTTTTAAAATAGTTCCTCCTGATGAAAAAAATTTCATTATAAATAATTGTTGTACAAGTATTTACTACAAAGACGAGCTGATTAACGAAAAATATAGATAATTTATGCTATAATATATCTCATATATGCAAGAAGAGAATACATCAAACTCAATAATTCCCGAACAAGATCCTTATCTTGATAAATTATTAAACAGAACAAAAATTCTGCTACCCTTTCAAATTATTTTCCTGTTGATAGCAAGTTTTGTATTTTTGCCATTATTATTTTCTAGTGATAGCGAGAGTAAGGGTTGGGCTTTCTTAACATTAGGTCCATACATACTTCTAAGTATGGTAGTTTTTGTGATACTTAGTATATTAGGTTTTGTTAATTCTATAAAACTTCTTAAAAGAAAAATAGTAAATGGATTATCAATATCAGTTTTGTTTTTATCTGTAATCTTTTTTGTTGCATTTATAGTAAGTATGATAATTGTTCTGTTTCCTATTGTTTCAAACAATACTCAGCATTCTAATCAACAAAAATTAGAAAAAATTTCAGATCGAAATAAAGTAGATTTTTTTCACGAACGCTATGTTGCTTTGTCTGAAGAATTTAAACAACCGCAAATAGCGTACAGTTATAAGTACGGACAGATAAGCCTTGGTTTTGAAGATACAGCAAATGAAACAGGCAAACCAATCCCTGGAAAACAAAAATTCATCCTTTTAGGTTTCGCCTTGCCAGATTTTACCGCTAATTCACAAAAATTGTGGGATGAACGTAATAATGCAGTAAAGGGAAAACCTATAAAAATAGTTCTTCCTGATGAAGCGACATTTAAAGCAAGCTATAGTTGTGATGGTCCTTATCAAGATTGTATTCTTAGTTACCCACAGCGAATGCCAGAAACAGAATATTTTTATGCAAAAGTGTATCTAGGTGATAAATTATTAAATGATGATTATACAGAGGCAGAACAAAATTTAGCCCAAAAGGGTCAGGGGACAATATCTTATCAAAGGATGCTTTATGATATATATAATAGTTACGCTGTAAGATTTAAGTCTCCTCAAAAAGTTTTGAGTTTTAATGTTGGCAATAATATATCTCTAGCATTAGAAAACACTAATAAAGTTTATCCTGCTGGAATCGGTGTTGATGATGATATTTTTAATAATTCAATTTATGTTACTTTAAAAGATTTTAGTTTAGATACTCCTTATTCACTAATTCAACAACTAAGAATAGAAAAATTCTTAAATGATCATGTTGTTGGGTATAATATAAAAATAACCCCACCTGATTTTAGTGAAGTACAATCATCAAATCAAAACTTTAATAATTCACAACAAAAGCTTTCAATACAAATGAATGTGCAAGCTTATATTGAAGGAGAAAGTCAGTCTATTTCTGACCAATTGAAAGTTTTTATAAAATAGTTTCTCTGTATTCTAGGGAGACACTCCCCCTGCGCGCACAAGAGCAAGAATCATTCGCAAGAACCATTCTTGCGAAT
>CAYLKL010000017.1:0-5341 GCA_964384645.1 uncultured Candidatus Saccharibacteria bacterium | reverse complement strand
ATAAAATTACAGAAGATGCCGTTGAACAAGTTGCCATCGAGCTTTTGGAAAGCGCGGGGTTTTCGTATGTTTATGGTCCGACAATTGCCCCTGACGGTGAATCACCAGAAAGAAGCAGGTTTGATGATGTTCTACTTGTGGGGAGATTAAAAAATGCAATCGAAAAGATAAATCACGATGTTCCACAAGAGGCAAAAGAGCAAGCATTGCGACAAGTATTAAATCTTCCAAGCCAAAATGTTATCGATAACAATGAGGAATTTCACAAATTACTTACTGAGGGAATAGAAGTTGAATACATGGGCGAAAATGGGGTGAAGGGTGATAAAGTTTGGCTTGTTGATTATGAAGATATTAACAACAACGAATTTATTGTTTGTAATCAATTTACTGTTATTGAAAACAATATAAATAAACGCCCTGATCTTGTTTTATTCGTAAATGGACTGCCTTTGGTTGTAATTGAATTAAAAAATCCAACCGATGAAAATGCAACAGTACAAAAAGCATTCACCCAACTACAAAATTATAAAAACGCAATCCCGTCACTTTTTTATTACAACAGCATTTTAATTGCTTCTGATGGTTTGGATGCAAAAACAGGTACAATTTCATCTGATTTTTCTCGTTTCTTAGCTTGGAAATCAAGAGATGGTTTTAAAGAAGATAAAACTACAACACCACAAATTGAAACGCTTATTACAGGGATGTTGAAGAAAGAAGTTTTACTTGATTTAATCCGTCATTTTATTGTCTTTGAAAAGAGCAAAAAAGAAGATTCAAAAACTGGCATCACTTCTATTATTACAATTAAAAAGATCGGTGCATACCATCAGTATTTTGCTGTAAATAAAGCAATAGAAACCACCTTTGTTGCATCTAGCGAACATGGCGATAGAAAAGCAGGCGTTGTTTGGCACACACAAGGCAGTGGAAAATCTCTTTCCATGGTTTTTTATACTGGAAAATCTGTTTTAAGACTTAATAATCCAACCATAGTTGTAATAACAGACAGAAATGATCTTGACGATCAATTATTTGATACTTTTGCAAATTGTAAACAACTTTTGCGACAAGACCCAGTTCAAGCACAAAATCGAAATAGTTTAAAAGATTTACTTAAAGTTGCTGGTGGTGGCATTATTTTTACAACAATACAAAAATTCTTTCCAGAAGATAATTCTCCTAATTTTGATCTCCTTTCTGAACGAAAAAATATTATTGTTATAGCTGACGAAGCCCACAGAAGCCAATATGGTTTTGGAGCTAAAACAAGAATTTTAAAAAATGGCGATAAGGAAGAGGAGGCAATCACTCGGTATGGTTTTGCGAAATATCTTAGAGACGCTTTACCAAACGCATCATTTATTGGGTTTACAGGAACACCAATTGAAAAAGAGGACGCTTCAACACCTGCTGTTTTCGGAAATTATGTTGATGTTTATGATATTTCGCAGGCCGTTGAGGACGGCGCAACTGTACGGATTTATTATGAATCTCGCCTTGCAAAAGTACATTTAAGGCCTGATGAAAAAGAAAAACTTGATGAAGAAGTTGAGGCCATTACTGAAGGTGAAGAAAGCACAGCAAAAGACAAAGCAAAGGCAAAATGGGCGCAATTAGAAGCTATTGTCGGACATAAAGACAGATTAAAAGTAATTGCAAATGATATTATTGAACATTTTGAAAAACGACAGGATGTCTTTGAGGGTAAAGGAATGGTTGTTTGTATGAGCCGAAGAATTGCAGTTGAACTGTACGAAGAAATAATTAAAATTCGACCACATTGGCACGATACTGATTTGAAGAAGGGCAATATAAAAGTAGTAATGACATCTTCATCTTCTGATCCTGAAAACTGGCAAATACACAACACTTCCAAGCAAAATAGAAAAGATATCGGCGAAAGACTGAAAGATCCAAATGATCCGTTAAAATTGGCGATTGTTCGTGATATGTGGCTAACAGGTTTTGATGCACCATGTTTGCATACTATGTATGTGGACAAGCCAATGCGGGGACATAATCTAATGCAAGCAATAGCTCGTGTAAATCGTGTTTTTAAAGATAAACCAGGCGGATTAATTGTTGATTATATTGGCATTGCCTCTGACCTAAAAACTGCACTTGCAACATACACAGCAAGCGGTGGCAAAGGCGCCCCCACGCTTGATCAAGAGGAAGCTGTTGCAACAATGCTTGAGAAATATGAAATTGTTGAACAAATGTTTGATGGCTTTAGTTATAAAAAGTTTTTTGAAGTAAATACTCATCAAAAACTCACTTTGATATTAGAAGCGCAAGAACACATTTTAGGATTAGAGGACGGAAAAAACAGGTTTACAAAACAGGTTGGTCTTCTTTCACAAGCATTTGCCCTTTCTGTTCCTCATCAAAAAGCAATGTCTATAAAAGATGAGGTTGGATTTTTTCAAGCAGTAAAAGCCCGATTGGTAAAATTTGAGCCTACTGGTTCGGGCAAATCGGACGCAGAAATAGAAACTGCAATAAGACAAATTGTTGATAAGGCGGTGGTGTCAGAGGGTATTGTTGATGTTTTTGATGCAGCGGGAATTAAGCGACCCGATATTTCTATTTTGTCCGACGACTTTTTAGAAGAAATTCGACACATGGAGCGCAAAAATCTCTCTCTTGAGTTATTAAAGAAAATTCTTAATGACGAAATAAGAACTCGAACACGAAAGAATTTAATTCAAAGCAAAAAACTTTCTGAAATGTTAGAGGGTGCGATCAAGAAATATCAAAATAATTTACTTACAACTGCACAAGTCATTGAGGAATTAATAAAGATCGCAAAAGACATACGCGAATCAGATAAACGCGGACAGGAGCTAAACTTAGGCGAAGATGAATTGGCATTCTATGACGCATTAGCAAACAATGAGAGTGCTAAAAATGTTCTCGGTGACAAACAGCTTGCGACAATAGCGTTAGAGGTGTTCAAAAGTGTACGAGGGAATGCAACGATTGATTGGACGCTAAAGGAAAGTGTTCGCGCAAGACTACGCAGAGATGTAAAAAGAATTTTAAATAAATATGGCTATCCGCCAGATATGCAATTATTAGCAACTGAAAATATATTAAAACAAGCCGAATTGATGGCTGATGAGTTAAATTAAATTCTATGGATAATTTACTTAATCAAATCACAAATTTTTATAACCACCCGCTTTTTATAATAGTCGGTGGCTTGACTGTAACCCTTGGAGTGATTGGGTTTCTATATAAAATTATTTGTTGGATTTTTGGGATCACTCCAATAGTTATTAGGTTAGGGATTGCACTATGGAAAAGAAGAGTTGCAATATTTGGATCAATCGAGGTCTTTGAAAGTTTAAAATTGTCTTTGCTTGATTCGAAAATTTTTAAAGAAAAAAATATCGTTCATATAAAATCTGACAACATCGATAAAGCAAAAGATGAAACCATTTTTCTTGTTGATTGGGAGACATCTGGAGATAAAATAGAGCAAATTTTTTCTTCTCGGAAAAACCACCAAACGGCAATTGTGATCTACGCAAAACCTGCGAGCATTCCGCAAGAGAAAATGAGTGATATAGCAAATAGAGCAAATACTGTTGTCGTGAATTTTGGAGGTCGTCTTTTGAACGATATTTTGACCTCACTAATTACCACGAGTTATGACCGAAATTAACATGTATTTATATCAAATATTGCAAAAATATGCCGCGCATGATTTGTCCGCCTATTCGGCATCGTTGTCGCAATTGGGAAACACATTAAAAATATGGGCTTCTTCTTGCTATGTTGGTATTTTAAATTCAGGCTCAAGGGCGAAAGGAACTGCAATCTCTCTTGCGTCCGATGTTGATTATTTAGTTTCTTTAACAAGTGGCTGTAATGATAATAATGGGGGTCTTAAAGGTTGTTATGATTCTTTGTTTACGAAGCTCAAAAATTCGTATTCAAATGTTCGGAAACAGAATGTTTCTGTGCGAATAAATTTGAGTGGACTGGAAATTGATATCACCCCAGCTAGAAAACAAAATGGAAATACAAATTATCACAATTTGTATGTTTCAAAGTCTGGAACATGGACACAAACAAATATTCAAAAACATATTACCGATATATCACAATCTGGAAGAACCAATGAAATCAAAATTTTAAAAATTTGGAGAGAATTACATCAGATAGATTTTCCATCAATTTATTTGGAATATTTGCTTATTAATAATATATTGTTAAATAAATCAAAAGATATAAATAGTCTTGGAGATAATGTTTGGTATGCACTTAATGAATTATCAAAAACGCAAGGAAACCCCCTTTCCGCTAGAATCGTTGATCCTGCAAACTCTAATAATATTCTGTCTGATCTTTTGACTTCCACCGAAAAAAACAAGATAATAAGTCAAGCGCAAATAGCAGTAAAACAAACAAATTGGAATCAAATTGTTTGGTAGTCCCGCCGTCCGTCCGCCGAAAAGTTTTGGGGGCGAAGCCCAAGCAGGCGGGCAAAAAGGAAGGGGGTTGGGGGGAAGGAATTTTTGCCCGACTGCTTCCGTTCCCGTTCCGTTTGAGCAAAGGAAAAGCGGAAGGGGGGTTTGGGGGGAATTCCGCTTTTTCTTTTCGAAATCAAATTGCGGACAGCCCCGCCACCTGCCTGAATACTTGGAAGGCAGAACACCGCAGAAAAATACTCTTTTCATTAAAAGAAGAAAAAATCGGGCGCGCGCAAAATGAAAAGAGCAAAGAGTATTTTTCTGTGGTGTGGCGAGCTTGTCGAGCAGTGGCGGGGCTGGCTTCCTTATTGGGGGTTTTGCTCAAAAAATGTTCGAACTTCGTCCAAGAAACACCGCCAGAAATGCAGTTCGGAAAAATCTGCCGAAGAAAGATATTAACGCGAACGAGGTTTTCCGGGGGCAGAAAGGGTCTGGGAGGGAATGCCCGTGGATTTTGGGATTTCTTTTTTTTAAAATTTTCGCTTCAAAAAATTCAAAAAATATGATAAAATAAAAAATGTGGAACCCAAAATTTTTGGCTCAATTTTAATGATTTTATGGACACTCTATGTAACAGTTGGGTTTTTTAGTCAAATCATAAAAAATCGAAAGGACAAAAGTTTTGGGTGGAGTAAACCATTATTTTTACTCGCATATATAACTTATATTTTTGGTACAATATATGGATTTTTAATAAAAGATTTTTATATTTTTTTGCCGTATATAGTTGGTTTTGTTTTTCTTAATATACTTTTATATCAATTTTTTAAATACAAACATGGAAAATAGTAATTCATATCAAAAAAGGGTAGTGTCATATGAAAAAATTCACTCAATAGATGAAAACGATTTTA
>CAYLKL010000016.1:0-5421 GCA_964384645.1 uncultured Candidatus Saccharibacteria bacterium | reverse complement strand
AATGTGGCATAAGAAACCAGAAGAAGCACTGAAACGTGCTTCTTTTTTAGTGGGGGAGTAAGGATTGTCTTTGCTAGTTCATCGTCGAATGCTCGAACTAGCTCTCTCTATTCTGAACCAGGGGGGGGTGAAAATTGGAACCAGCTTTTACAGAAAATGATTGGCTGGGATAGGTTTGGCAAAGATATGGAAATAGCTATAAATTTATAAGACAGATGAAGAAATGGATACTACCCTAGGAGATTAGAACTAGTATATAATAGCAGTATGGCAAAAAATCCTCAGTTTAGACAAAAGAGATCAGATACAAAAATCGGTACTGTTGAAAAAACTTATGGGGTTAATTTTGAAGTACGATCCGATAAGAAATTAGGTCAATTTCTCAAAGAAAATGGATTCCCGTCTCTAAGTAAAGCATTGGAACAAGCACGAAAAAGAAAATGATCTGGGACAACGTAGAAAGAAGAATAAGTGCAGCTGCCAGAATTTTAGAGCATACAGAAGCTCCTGGTATCAGTAATATAGCTAAATCATCTTATTACCGCTCGGCAATTATTATTCTCTGTACTGTTGTAGAAGGTATGGTTTATGAATTGGTCAAAAAGCACACTACTGCACCTGAACACTTAGTTATACTCAAATCAAAAACATATAAATTTAGGCACAAAATTCCAAACAGTGTATTTGGCGGGGTTTCAAATTTTGCTATATGTGAAGAAGTTAATGAAGATATTTCCATAGATGATACTCGACTTGACTTCGGTAAATTTAATATTTATCTAAAAAATAAGAAGCATGTAACAGTATCTCAGTTTAATATTTTAAACTCGATTAGACTTGAAAGAAACAAGATCCATGTTCAAGGTTTAAACTCACCAGATACAGGTTATACAAAGTTAAAAATAGAAAAAATTGGTAAAGCACTTAACTTCCTAGAGTCAAAAATTAGTTAGCTAATTAATATGAGTACAATCAAACAGAAACTAGCTCTACAAAAAACATTGGAAAACGGTGGAAATATAACCCAAGCAATGCGTGATGCTGGATACAAAGAAACAACTATTAATAACCCATCAAACCTTACGAAAAGTCAGGCATTTCAAGATATGTGCGAGGAATCGGGTCTCACAGATACACTTCTACTCAGCGCACTCATTGAGGATATTAAAGATAAGAAAGGAAACAAAAAGGCTGAGTTAGAGCTTGGTTTTAAAATAAAAGGAAGACTAATTCAGAAAACTGATATAACTAGTGCAGATAATCAAATATTCATAAATCAACCATTGACAGAAGAGGAAAAACAGAAGTTGCTAAGTCTTATTGTCTAGATAAAGATAAAATGTCATACTTTTTGTAGCTAGTCTAAACCAAATTTAACCTCAATTTATTTACTATGAAAAAATATCTTATAATTATTTTATTGCTAACCATTGGTTTTTTAATTGGTTATTTTTATAAAAAAAATACAGATCAAAAAATAACGATTGATTTGTACGAAATCGATGCTGATTGTGCAGAAAAAGCACGGTTGTTTGCTGCACAAGAAATATTACAAAGCAAATTTAACGCAGAGAAAAAATCATGTTTTGTTGAAATGATAAGACGAGGAATTGTGAGAAATGAGTATCACATATGGGATGTAACACACAATAAAGAAGTTGTGAGTATGTATAGTTTTGCAAATACAGATAATAGTATTGAATACACAAATCAAGCTAAAATTTACGAAAACTTTAAGAAAGAGATTTTTGAATTAAAGTAAAACGATAGATTTAACTTGTATTTTAATTTAGTGATGTTATTATTAGCATAAGCTAGATAAACAAAAGCGAGCTCATTTTAAACAAATAGCTACTATAAGATACTTTAATAATTTCTCTTTTTTCTGAGGGACCCGTCAGAATTTAAAACCTTAGAGTTGAAAGTTCGGTTAAAGATTTAATTATATGATTCTTAATTCTTATTTTAATAAGAATGCAGGTACTTTTTTATATTCTCTGAAATAGTCACGAGAGTCCGCTCGGCAAAAATAGGACATAAAATAAACGAATAAGAGAAGCTTAAAAATTTCACTGAAGCAATAAACAATTCACATTTGTGTCTTTGTTTGTTTTTTCGGTTAAGTTTTTAAACGATGAATAAACCAGCACATTTTGTGCGGTTTTTTTTGTTTTTCTAGTGCAATAACAGGTATTGGTGTCCACCAAAGAGTCTAGCTATTAATCAGCAAGTCGAGTGGACATCACTTGTTGATTAATAATTAGATTTTTTAGTTATATGCGATCAATACAAAACACATACAACACTCTCAAGATTCGTAGGCCAGAACATGGATCATATCTTTGTCTTGCTGAGTCGATAAAAGGAAGAAAGTTCTCAAGGAAATCTCTAGTCAGAGCATTCAAGGAAATTATGCCTGAAAATGAATACTGTAAAAGTGAAACAACTAGGCTTATAAACCATCTCGAGTATCTTACAAATAGGGTCGAGGAGGTCGAAATTGGTGCAAAAAATGCTCTAGAAACGTTCTAAATCTGTCATGTTGAGTCTCGAGTCATTAAGAAGAATAGACCCCACTACTGCTCAATTAACCAATGAAGAATTGGAGCAAATTCGGCTATCTTTTTATGAATTCGGGCAGTTGATATTCGACGACTGGAAAGAGCAGAAGTTTGGTTCCAAATTTCCCATTGGGTCATTAACAGCACAAGAAGAGGAGGATACAATGTAGGTATGGATAAACCTATTGAGAAAAAAGGAATAATCTATTGTCGTGTTTCTTCTGCAGAGCAGGTAGAAAATACTAGCCTTGAATCGCAGCAAAGAAATTGTATAGAATATGCCAATCGTGAAGGTATTGAGGTAGCTGCAGTATTTATCGAAGAAGGTGAATCTGCAAAAACTGCAAACAGAACAGAGTTTATGAAGGCAATTACTTTCTGTGGTGATAAGAAGAACAAAGTCACCCATTTCATCGTCTATAAGCTTGACCGATTTGCTCGAAATCAAAATGATCATGTAGTTACGCAAGCAACACTCCGTAGGTATGGAGTCGTATTACGTTCTGTCACAGAGCCTATTGATGAGACTCCTATAGGTAGAGTTATGGAAGGAGTCATTTCAGTTTTTGCAGAATTTGATAACAACGTCCGCACAGAAAGATCCAAGGGTGGTATGGTGGAAAAAATAAAGAAAGGCGTATGGGTATGGCAGGCGCCACTTGGTTATTATAGACCTTATCAAGGTTCAAATATTGCCCCAGAAGCCACTACAGCTCCATATATCCGAACTATTTTTGAGGAGTATGTAAAAGGCACATACACATACTTATCACTTGCAGAATATATCTCTGAAAGAGGGTTTCGAACAAAAAGTGGCAAACTCATTTCTATGCAACAAATTGAAAAGATTTTGAAGAACCCGCTTTACTGTGGAAGAATTAAGGTATGGTGCTTAGATATAAAAGGTGATTTTGAATCTGTAGTATCTGAGGAATTATTTGCTCGATGTCAGAAAGGATATAAAAGAAATTATGTAAAGATGAATCGTTCAGCAGAGAATGAAAACTTTCCCCTCAGAAGAGTATCTGTATGTTCAGAATGCCAAACATCTCTAACTGGTAGTACTACAACTAAAAATATGGGAGCAGATAAATATTCATATTATCACCACCATAAACAAGGTTGCCCAAAAGCTCAGTTTATTCCTAAAGAAACCTTCGAACAGCTGTTTATTCAATATCTTGATGAACTAACACCGAGTGGAAAATATGAAAAAATATTCAAAGCTATTGTTATGGATATTTGGGAAAGTAACTACAAGAAAATGGACGAGAATAATGCAAAGATTAGAGTTGAAATTGAGAGAGTTGAACAAGAACGCTTGAAGGTGTTTGAATTACACAGGACTGGTAAATATTCAGACGACGAGTTTTTAGAACAAAAAGAGATCGCGAATAAGAAAATACATGCAAAACGACAATTGCTTCAAGATAACCATATCGAAGAGTTCAACATGGAGGAAGCATTAAGTCACTGCTTCAACTTTGTTAGAGAAACCTCAAGTAATTGGGTTAGATTCAAAAAGACCAATTATGCTCGTGCTATGCAGTTCCAAAAACAAATCTTTCCTGAAAAAATAACTTTTGATGGAAAAAAGTTTGGAACCACTGAATTGTCCTTTGTTTATAAGATGAATCAGGAAATTGGGGCTGATAAATCTAAGTTGGTGAGCGTTTAACAGATAGAGCCAATTTGATTCCTTGCTCTGTAAGGTTGGTTAGGTGAATTTTAGTAAAGTAAAACGACCCTTCTCGTGCAACCATAAACAGATCCATCAAACTGGGTTTGATGGATCTTAATCGCTTATACCTTTCACAGTAGGTAATAAGTTCTTTTTATATTTTACTTACTTTTATAGTGCAAAACTGTGTTACTTCTTAGAGAAATCGAATAGTCTACATAGTATCCTAATTCTTTATCTTTCTGAAGTTCATTATATAACTCCTTTTCGGTAATTGATTGGTCTTTAACTACATTTGTGATACGCGGGAATGATAAAGCAACCCCCGCATCATGTTGTGTATCCATAGGCATCTTATGTAAAAAAAGATACGGTAAAAGAAATTCGACAATATGCCTATCTCCGACCTTAGAGCTTAAATTGTATTTTTTACAAACATCTAAAAAATCTTTGAATGTATCAACATCTTCTGTTCTTGTAAATGTTCTATCAGCTGTGCTTATTTTATAGAAAATATCGCCTTGCTTATCTGTGTGTTTTAAGAGATTTACTAATTCCTCTATCGCATTGTCATTATTGTTGAAACACTTTTCTTTATAATAATTCCAGATCTTTTGCATAAGAATCGAGAAGTTTGGATTTTCATGCCCAAAAATAAGCATTTCTGCATCTGGTCTAAGAAAAACGTTTTCACCTGCTGACATCCAAATCTTATAATTGTTTTCAATTGTATAACTAAGCTCAAGACCAGGAAATGAAGCGGACATACTACCGTATGCCCCGATGATATTATTTAAATTCCTATTATCCAAATAAGCCCCATTGGTAATTTCATTCAAAGCTTCATTAATGACATTTTTATCCCGAACATTTTCCTCGATTGATTTTAAAATATCAATTGGAATTTCAATATCTTCAAATTCTGGCTCAAGATCTTCTTTAAACTCAAAATTTTTATTTGAATCAGTTTCTAAAAATCTATTTTTATCACTAAACGGAGAGTATTTTTCCATAAGATTATTTTAACATTCTTTTAATTCTTTTAATTCTTTTTCTAGGTAGCCCTCAGTTTGCTATGCTTCTCGTGCTAGCACGAATTGGTGACCCTACGGGGAATCGAACCCCGATTTAAGCCTTGAGAAGGCTCCGTCCTAACCGTTAGACGATAGGGCCATTTGA
>CAYLKL010000015.1:3996-6501 GCA_964384645.1 uncultured Candidatus Saccharibacteria bacterium | reverse complement strand
GACTCGGCAGGGCGAAACAATTTTTCTGGGGTTTTGGATTCGCCCTGCCTCGGCTAATGTATCCGCCCGCAGGAGGGGTCTGGGGAGGAATGCGGGCGGGATTCGCTTCACATTTCTTTTCGGAATTCGGGGCGGACAATGCCTATGTGTATTATATTACACGTTGTAATTTGATGCAACTTACATTATACTTTATTTATGTCATCAGGTATAAAACTCGGTCAAAACTTAAGAAAATTACGTTTAAAAAAGAAGATGTCGCAAGTAGACCTTGCGACCGCTTTGAATGTTGATAGAGCATATATCAGCAATATTGAAAATGGTCGTATGAATCCCACTCTTTCCACTTTGGAAAAAATCTCTAATGCACTGGGAATTTCCAGTAGCGAACTTTTGAAATAAATTTATGTTTGAACAATCACTAAAAAATATTGACGATATTCTAAGGGCAGACAATGCTGGAAGTGCTTTGGATTACATTGAGCAGACTTCTTGGATTTTGTTTTTGAAATATCTTGATGATCTTGAGAAAGATAAAGAAAAAAGTGCTCGTTTGGCTGGTAAAAAATATAAACATATTTTGGACGAAGAATTCAGATGGAGTGTCTGGGCTTGTCCGAAAGGAGCCGATGGTAAATTAGACCACCACAAAACACTTGATGGAGATGATTTGAGAGATTTTGTAAACAATAAACTTTTCCAATATTTAAAAAAATTTCGAGTTGATGATCCAAATACCATTGAGTATAAAATCGGTGAAATTTTCCATGAATTAAAAAACAAAATTCAGAGTGGTTATTCACTCCGAAATATTTTAGATACAGTTGATAAGCTCCATTTTCAAACAGACGAAGAAAAGCACGAACTTTCTCATCTCTACGAAAGCAAAATCCAAAATATGGGCAACGCTGGGCGTGATGGAGGACAATATTATACACCACGTCCACTTATTAAAACTATTGTAAAAGTCGTTAATCCAAAACTTGGAGAAACTATTTATGACGGAGCTTGTGGAAGTGCGGGCTTCTTGGTTGAAGCTTTTAATTATTTAACAGCAAATAGAGAAAAGTTAAGCTCAAAAGAATGGGATATTTTACAGACCAAAACATTTTATGGTAAGGAAAAAATATCTCTGCCATACATTATCGGTGTTATGAATATGATTCTTCATGGAGTAGAAACACCAAATATAAAGCACACAAATACTCTTGCAGAAAATCTCGCTGATGTGCAAGAAAAAGATCGTTATGATGTAATTCTTGCAAATCCTCCATTTGGTGGAAAAGAAAGACCAGAAGTCCAACACAATTTTCCAATCAAGACAGGCGAAACCGCTTCTCTTTTTCTTCAGCACTTTATTAAAATGCTAAAAGCAGGAGGAAAAGCTGGCGTTGTTATTAAAAATACTTTTCTTTCAAACACTGATAATGCAAGCGTGTCGCTCCGAAAACTTCTTTTGGAAAATTGCAATTTGCATACAGTCTTAGATTTGCCCGGTGGAGCTTTTCAGGGAGCTGGCGTGAAAACAGTCGTTTTATTTTTTGAAAAAAATGCTCCAACAAAGAAAGTTTGGTTTTATCATATTGACTTAGCACGCAATCTTGGGAAAGGTGAACCGTTGAGTGAAAGTGACTTAGCGGATTTTGTTTAATTACAGAAAACTAAAGCAGATAGTGAAAATTCTTGGTCGGTGGATATAAAGGATGTTGATCAGAAAACTTTTGATTTATCTGTAAAGAACCCAAATAAAGGTGAAGAGGTCGGTTTGCGTGAACCAAAGGATATCTTGGTAGAGATGAATAATTTAGACAAAGAAACAAATCAGATTCTAGAAGGAATTAAAAAACTTATTTAATTATGGAATGGATTAATTTATTACAAAACTTAGGAATATTCGGCATAATAGTCGCTGGAGCTTCTTGGATCATAAAAAAATATTTTGAAAAAATCTTTGATAAAGATCTAGAAAAATTTAAATCAGACCTCGAAAAGCAATCTACAGAGTTTAGGATTAGATATGAAAAAATGCACTCAGAACGAGCTGAGGTGGTTAAGGAATTGTATAAAAAAATTGTCCGTACATACAGAGCATTCCATTCATATATGAATATATTTCAAGGAGCATCAGAACCATCCCAAGAAGAAAAAGGTAGTGAAGCGTCTAAGTGTGCTAATGATTTCACAGATTACTATGAAGAAAATAGAATATTTGTTGATGAAAAATTAGCTAAAGAAATAGACAAGTTGTCTGAAGTACTTAAAAAAGCATGGGTTGAATTTGAAATATCTAGGTTTAATAAGACTAGTCAAGTTTCGTATGTTGAAAATTGGAGTAATGCATGGAAAATTATTTCTGAGGAAACTCCTATTGTTAAGAATAAAATTGAGAACGAATTTCGAAAAATATTGGGAATAAATTATGAAAACTAACTGGCAAACAAAAAAATTAAGTGATGTCTCTTTCTTCCAAGAAGGACCGGGTATTCGCAAATATGAGTATAAGAA
>CAYLKL010000015.1:0-3986 GCA_964384645.1 uncultured Candidatus Saccharibacteria bacterium | reverse complement strand
AAGAACGGATATCCAATAATTAATGTTCGTTGTGTTCAAGATGGGTATATTGACCTATCAAACGCACAAGCGGTTGACCCTAAGTTTATTAAAGAAAAATGGGCACACTTTCAAGTAGAAGAAGGAGATATTTTATTCACCACTTCTGGCACTATCGGAAGAACAGCGATGGCAACAAAAGATGACTTACCTCTTTTGATGAATACAAGTGTTGTCCGTTTTAAATCCTTAAATGAAAAAGAACTAGATAGATATTTTTTAGCTTGGTTATTACGCTCACCAAAATTTATAGAGGAAGTAAAATCGTATAGCTCTGGAACTGCACAAAAAAATGTAGGACCTACACATTTAAAATTGATTAGTATTTCTTACCCTCCTATTTTAGAGCAAAAACGCATTGTAAAAATTTTAGATGAAGCGTTTGAGAAAATAGAAACGGCGAAAGAAAATGCAGAAAAGAATCTACATAATTCAAAAGAACTTTTTGAATCGTATTTAGAGAATGTTTTCACTAATCCTGAGAAAGATTGGGAGAAAAAAACTTTAAGTGAAATTTGTGAAAAATTATTTGCTGGTGGGGATGTTCCTAAAAAAAATCTTTCGAAAGAAAGAACTGAAAAATATAATGTACCGATATATGCGAACGGGTTTAAAGATAAGGGTTTGTATGGATATACAGATATTAAAAAAGTAACGAAACCAAGCATAACCGTATCAGCTCGTGGCACGATAGGATATGCTGAAGTTAGAGAGGAGCCATTTTTCCCAGTGGTAAGATTAATTGTCTTAACACCAAATTCGACTGTAGATCTACACTTTTTATATTATATAACTCATAATTTTAAATTCTCTAATACGGGCACTTCAATACCACAGCTAACTATTCCGATGATTGAGAATATCAAAATTCCTGTACCTTCAATTTCTGAACAAAAGGATATTGTTAAAAAGATCAAACAACTTTTAGAACAAACAAAAAAACTAGAAGAAGTTTATAAGAAAAAGCTGGTAGATTTGGAAGAATTAAAAAAATCAGTTTTGAATAAAGCATTTACGGGAGAGCTATAATGTGGTATAAATAATTTTATGAACGAATCAGAAACACGAGCAGAATACATTGACCCAAAACTGAAAGAAGCTGGCTGGGGTGAAGTAGAAGGATCAAAAATTCTTCGTGAATTTCGTATTACTGATGGAAAAATTCAGACAGGTGGAACAAGAGGAAAGCCTGAGATTATTGACTATATTTTGCAGTATAAAAACAGAAAAATAGGAACACTTGAGGCAAAGTCTATTGATTTCTCTGTAACTGAAGGTAAAGAGCAGGCAGTTTCGGCGGCTAAAAAACTTCAGATTGATTATGCATTTTCTTCAAATGGTAAAGAAATTTATCAAGTAGAAATGAAAACAGGAGCAGAAGCTCCAATTGAAAAATTCCCAACTCCCGATGAATTATGGAATCGCACTTTTTCTGACTGGAATGAGTGGAAGGAAAAATTTGCAAATGTGCCAAATGAAGGCGAATATGGAAAAAGATATTATCAAGAAAATGCGATAAATAATGTTTTAAACGCTGTTGCCGAAGAAAAGAATAGAATTCTTTTAACAATGGCGACGGGAACAGGAAAGACCGCTGTTGCTTTTCAAATTGCGTGGAAACTTTTTCAAACTCGCTGGAATTTAAAGCGGGATGGTGCTCGCCGACCTAGGATTTTGTTTTTGGCTGATAGAAATATTCTCGCAGACCAAGCATTTAATGCTTTTTCAAGTTTTGAGGAAAATGCTTTGGTTCGTATAAATCCTCTAGATATTCGCAGACGAGGAGAAGTACCTATGAGCGGAAGTGTTTATTTTACAATTTTTCAGACTTTCATGTCGGGACCAGATGGAACTCCGTATTTTGGAGATTATCCCGCTGACTTTTTTGATTTTATAATTATTGATGAATGTCATCGTGGCGGAGCAAATGATGAAAGTAATTGGCGAGGAATTTTGGAATATTTCTCACCAGCTGTTCAGCTCGGTCTAACCGCTACACCAAAAAGAAATGACAATGTGGACACTTACAGATATTTTGGCGAGCCAGTTTATATTTACTCTCTCAAAGAGGGAGTAAATGATGGATTTTTAACACCTTTCAAGGTCAAGAGAATTAAAACTACTCTTGATGATTATGTTTATACTTCAGACGATCAAATTATTGAGGGAGAAGTGGAGGAAGGCAAAATCTATGAAGAATCAGATTTTAATAGGATTATAGAAATAAAAGAACGTGAAGCAAAACGAGTTCGCGTAGTTTTAAATGAAATAAAGCAAAACGAGAAAACTATTATATTCTGTGCGACACAAGATCATGCTCTCGCTGTGCGAGATTTGGTGAATCAGATGAAAGATAGTAAAGATCCAAATTACTGTGTTCGTGTTACTGCAAATGATGGTGCTCGCGGAGAACAATTTTTGCGAGAATTTCAGGACAACGAAAAAACAATCCCGACTATTTTGACGACTTCTCAAAAACTTTCAACTGGTGTGGATGCTCGTAATATCCGAAATATTGTCCTGATGAGACCTGTAAATTCTATGATTGAATTTAAACAGATTATTGGACGAGGAACTAGACTTTTTGATGGTAAAGAATATTTTACGATTCTTGATTTTGTTGATGCGTATAAGCATTTTTCTGACCCAGAGTGGGATGGAAATCCTATTGAGGAAGTTTGTTCAAAATGTGGACAGAATCCGTGTGTCTGCGAAGTTAAACCGCCTAAAGAGTGTGCAGTTTGTGGACAGAGCCCTTGTGTATGCGAGAAGCCACCAAAGGTTTGCCCTGTGTGCGGGAAAAATCCTTGTGAATGTGAGAATCCTCCAAAAAGAAAACTAAAGATTAAATTAAGAGATGGAAAAGAACGCGAAATTCAACATATGATTTCAACTTCGTTTTGGAGTGCTGATGGCAAACCAATTTCGATTCAAGAGTTTATGGATAATATGTTTGGTGCTATGCCAGAATTTTTCAAGAGTGAAGAAGAATTGCGTAAAATTTGGTCTAACCCAACAACTCGTAAAGCATTTTTAGAAAAGATTGCTGAAAAAGGTTTTGGGAAAGACGAGCTGGAAACATTACAGAAAATGATAGATGCTGAACAAAGTGATTTGTTTGATGTTTTAACTTATATTTCATTCTTAACTCAACCGATTACTAGAGTGCAAAGAGTAGAAAATTCAAAGGATAAGATTCTTGAAGGATTAGATGAAAAGCAAAAGGAATTTTTAAATTTTGTGCTAACGAAATATGAAGAAAAAGGTGTTGAGGAACTTGATGAGGAGAAATTACCAGTATTGCTGAATTTAAAATATCATGCAATCGCAAACGCCGAACAATCTCTTGGAGATGTAGATAGTATTCGTTCTGTTTTCTTTAATTTCCAAAGAGCTTTGTATTCAAGATAGAGAAGTATGGAAAACTCAACAGAAAAAATTAAAGAACTATATGATCAAGAAAAATACTCCGAATGTATTTCATTGGTTGATGAGATATTAAAAAATCAGAATAATGATATTGATGCTTTATCATACAAAGCTGGATCTTTTTCACATCTCGGAAATTATAATGAAGCGGTTGAAGTATTTTCTAAATGCATTGAGTTAGATAAAAATAGATTTTATCTATGGGTCTTGAGAGGAGATGCTTATGAAGGATTAAAGGATTATAGAAAAGCTTTTGATGATTACTGGTATTCAATTCAGTTGGAACCAAACAACGGAGCTGTGCTAGACAAAATGGCTCGCATTCTTTTTAATTTTGGAAACGAAAATAGTGCTTTGGAATATATTAAAAAAGCTGTTGATGTTGGTGATAGTTCCGAGCCATTACTCGTTATGATGGCTATGTTTAATAGATTGAGAATGTATGGATTCTTGCATGAGCTTTATGAGGTTGGTATTGCCAATTTCCCCGAACAGAAAGAACAGTTTGAAAGATATCG
>CAYLKL010000014.1:0-8781 GCA_964384645.1 uncultured Candidatus Saccharibacteria bacterium | reverse complement strand
AATAGCGTTCTCACCGCCTCCGTAAATTTTCGAAATCAATCCTGATGAAGAAATCTAAAAAAGGACTTGTTTTGCCAAACAATTTTTCTGGGAGCACGGATTCGCAAAACCTCGGCTGACTTCCCGCGCGCAGGAGGGGTCTGGGAAGGAATCCGTGTAGGCTTTCTTTCTGATTTTTTTGGCGGGTCAGGACAGAAAATAATTATGCTTTCAATTCTTTTGATTTTAAATCATCTAAAAGAGCTTCGAGTTTTTCAGGTTTACCATTTTGAGCTTTCTTAATAACCGGAATCATTTCTTTATCAATAAAATACACTTCAATATCTTTTTCTTTTAATGATTCTAAAAGTGAAGGTATTTTTATTTTTTCTTCTGGTCTAACTGGACTTATTGAAACCCATTCCAAATCTCCACCAAACCCTTTTTGTTTGTTAGGCTTAAAGGATTCTCCTGGAAGTTTATAAATGTAGCCTCCATGGTCTACTTTCAAAAAATCTTCTTTAGTCATAGGAATACAAACAAATTTTCTTTCATTCACAATTCCTCCACTAGAAACATATTTATTTGCCATGGATTGAATTGCAATATCCATATCAGGTGATGCATACACTGCTGGTTTTTCATCTGTTCTTTCAACTGCAGATCGAGGCTCAAATTCCTCAATATTTCCCTCTATTGTTCCATGATAAAGAAACGGTGGATTTTCAATAGATTCCCATGAACTATGAACAGGGTCTCCCATTTTTGATCCATCAATTACAATCTTCCCTTCTTGATTGTAGACTCTTTCTTTTAGTCTCCATATATTTTCCTTTTCGTGGAACATATTTATAGAATTTTTAATTATCCCATTTTTCATAGTATCTCTTGATCCAACAACTCTAAAATCATGATCTTCTATATCAGCCGTAATTAAAGTATCATGGAATAAAAATTTTGACCGATCAAAATTGGGATCATTGAGATTTTCTTGAGTATCAGCATACTCTTTGAATAATTGCAAAACAAATGCTTTTTCTTTTTGTAATTTTTCCTTGTCTTCCAGCCCACCACGAACTCTATTTTTTTGTCTGTCTTCGTTTAAAATTTCCCAATATTTATCGCCGGCATACCATTCTTCATCAGAGACATTTGAAAATCCAAAGTCCCAATCTTTAATATCCTCATCATTATTGCTAACTTCTGCGTCATAGTCGGAGTTATACTTTAAAAAAGTTCCGTCTTTTGCCACTAACTTTCTAACTGCTCTATTTAAATATTGGGAAATTTCTTTTGCTTGAGGATGTTTTGATTTATCTGGGTGATATTCTAAAATTAGTTTTTTCCATGCTGATACAATTTCTTTCGCTGGCAAATTTTCTGAAATACCCAAAACAATGTATGGGTTGTGATTACTAAATTGTTCAATAGATTCCCGGCTAGGTCTTTCTTTATTAGAAATATCACTTTTCTTAATTTCAAATTTGTTATTTTCCATGAGCACATTATAACATTTTTTTAATATTTTTCTAGTTGCCCGACAACCGTCGAATCGGGGTCGAGAGTACTTTATTTTTTATGAGCGTAGCGAAATATAAAATTTAGCAACTCGTGACCTAATCTCACCACCTCCACCAAAATTCGGAATTCAAATTTCGCAAAAAACATAGTTTGTTGATTTCTTTTTACTTTAATTTTATGTTAAAATTGTATTGTTAATAATAAATAAATTATGAAAAAATTACTTACTTACACTTTGTTTTCACTGGTCTTTGTCTTTTTATTTTCGTCAACAACTTCCGCTGATTTAATTCCTCCAAATTCCCATTCTCTCAATAGATGTGTTAAGGTTGTAAATTTGAACGAATTTCCGAACACGATTTTAATCGGTTATATTACTGGACCAATGGTTGATAAATATGAAGCATATATAATAAATAATAATGAATGTTTGACCAAGGGATATAAATTTAATTCATTGAGTATATATTGGACGACAAAAGAAAAATTTAATTCGCTTGATCTTAAAAATTTAAAGCTATCAGATATAACTTTACTGTTAGAAAATATTGAACCTTATGGAGGTTATATTAGCGACAGTAATACTTTGGTGAAGGAAGATGTTGAGTATTCTATTGCTGGATTTTCTAATGAGAAACTAATTTTTTATAAATCCAAGCAAACTTCAGAATACAATAATGGCAGTCAGAAAAAAGTTGAAACTTTCAGCAATCCACTTAAAAACAATGAGCCGAAGAAAATTACACCAACATCTACTCCTTCACCAAAAATTACACCGACACCTTCTGACCAGCCAATAATTATTCCTGCACCAGAACCCGCAAGAAGAGGATTTTGGCAATCTATCGCTTGCTTCTTTAACGGGTTGTTCGGTAGAGGTTGCCGATAGTATTCAGCACTATGTCATATGAACAGAAATTTTTATTTTCATTATTGTTAACACTAATTGTTGAAATTCCTGTCGCTGTTTTACTTGTAAAGCATTTCTTTAAAGACAAAGAGATAAAAATACCCAAAATTGTTTTTACTGGATTTATAGCTTCTGCATTAACCTTGTCATATTTTTGGTTGGTACTTCCGATTTATATTTCTAACCGTGGTTTGTATATATTTATTGGTGAAGCTTCAATTATTTTAATAGAAGCAATTATTTATAATCAATTTCTTAAATTAAAATTACCAAAAGCATTTACTGTTTCTTTGATAGCAAATATTGCGTCGATACTTTTAGGATTGATAATCCAATAAATCGAGGGTGTGCGTCAGTTTCCCTGGCACAATTTTTTTTAAAAACCCCATATTCCACTAGGCCTTGCCTAGCGGAATATGGGGTGCTATCCAAAATAGTTAAACAAAAAGAACGGATATCCGTTCTTTTTGTTTTTGTTTGTATTAATTATAAAGAAATTATTCCTTCATATTTTGAACTAATTATCATTCCTTTGTATTTAGGCAAATATATCTTATCCACAACTTCTATTTTTTCGGGGTATGAGAAAAAGATTTTTGTTTTAAAATCTTTATTTACTAATTTCTCTCCAAATTCACATTTGTTTGTATCTCCCGAAAAAATTACAAGTTTTTGGTCTTTTAATTTATCGAAAAGGCTTGAGCTATAATTCTCAATATTTTTACATAATATAATTCTTTCTGATAAATCTTGTATTTCATCTAATTCTTTAATAAAAACACTCTCATCTCCAGACTCTATGATTAGAGCGTTTTCGTTTATCGAGACACCGAGTTGTTTTTTAAATTCTTCTTTGGCTGGATCAAAAGCTGAAAAAAGTAAAACTTTTTCTTTATTCTCAAAAAGGCTTGTCAGTAAAGAAATACTGAACAAAGAAGCTCCACTTTTGTCTGCTCCATTAATAAGCATTGGAAAATCTTCTTTATTAAAAATTACCTCTTTGTCATTTATGAGTATTTTCATATTATTTATTTGTTATTACTTCATTAAACAATGAAATAATTTTATCTTTTAATATACCTCGAAACACTTTCATCTCATGGGGTGAATTAACTATTAAATCACTAAAATTAATCTTTTTAGGCTTAGTTATCTGAGGTATCATGTTATGAATTATTTTTTAATTTTTTTAAAATTATCAAGAAACTTTCAGCTAGTAAGTCCTTTTTAATGTGATTCTCATATTCATAGGTATCATTTATTGGCGTTCGAATTTTTGTAACCTCAACATTATTTTCTTGTATTTTTTTAAGAATTTCTTCTAGGATATTTGTTAGAATTTTTTGATTTTCATATTTACTGCCCATAAGAACGCGGGCTAAACGAATTTCTCCTTCATCATTAAGAACTCTTAACATTTCAGAAAAACTTTTTTTAACTTTTTCTTCTACATCTTTTTCTCCTAAATAAATATTAGGTATGGCTCCAGTTGAAACAATTAAATCAAAAGATTTATCTGGCATTGGAATTTCCTCCGCGAAACATACTAAACTTTTTTCTTTTTCAGACATTTCCTGAACTGGCTCAAGACTATAAATTTGAGAACTTATATTATGGTCTTTTGCATATTTAGCAAACTGAGCTTCGCCAGCACCAACATCAAGAATAATTTTATTAAAATCTTCGGGCTTAAGTTCTAAATCGTAAAAATACTGCTTAAATGTTTCCTCTTCAACAGAAGGTTGTTTTCTTTCAAATGGTTTACTCTCCATAGATTCATTATATCAAATTACCTAATTTATAGTAATTTACTATAAATATTAATTTTGGGATCGCACAAGATACGTCGTTGTTGTAATATAAAATTATTAGAAATAACGTTATATGGCTTGTTAGTGAAAAGTCCTAACCTTTCCGCTAGGCCTTGCCTAGCAGAGAAAATTTTCTAAAAGGGTTTACTTCCCCACCATGCTATAATTAGCACATATGATAATTAATATTTTGGGTTTATTTTTATTTATTGCTGGTTTTGTTGTTGGGCTTGGGGCTGTTACTGTTGTCGATATTCACGGCTTTCTCGGACGCAAATCAAAATACTGGACCGAAGCGACAACACGCACACACAAAGTCACCAAACCTCTAATCTGGATCGGGATAACTCTAGTTTTAATAGGAGGAATTATTTTTTATAGAAATGAAGGATTTACATTAATCCCCCAAACCCAGCTCGTTCTTGTTGCCATTCTAATTTTAAATGGATTGTTTTTATCTTTTTATGTCAGTCCTTTTTTATTACAAAGAGAAAAAGAAGGCAAAGCAAGCGAATTACTCCCTTTTTCATTGCAGAAAAAAATAACCCTGAGCTTTATCATTTCTTTCCTCGGCTGGTGGTCTTCTTTATTACTCCTTGTTGTTTATTTAGTTAAAAATTAATTCCGCTAGGCCTTGTCTCGCGGAGAGTGACTAGATTTTTTATTTTATATTAATTAACTTTATTTTTATCTTCTCCTTTAGTTAATAGATTAATCATCGATTCAGTTGCCATATCACTACACAGTCTTATTTCTGTCTCTGTATTAAATGCATTTGAAGCATTAAAACAATACCAAGTTCCTAACGGCAAATTATTAGATTCCTCGTTATGGATTGGGTGATCAGAAACTGCACGGATACGACCTGTTTTAAGTTCAACAAGCAACGCTTCTTCATCAATAATATTTTCAGCCATGAAAGTCACAAGGAGTGAACCATCTTTCATTTGTGACAATTGTTCTTTTCCAAAAAAGTTTTTGCCGGCATCTTTTGAAACACACAGAAATACAATATCGCTATCATTAAGCAAACTGTTTAGTTCTTTGTATTCAATATGTGAATCATCGTGCTTATGTTTACTAAAATATGAAATAGAAGCTGGTCGAAATGGCTGTAACATTTTTGTAATTTCTTTTCCAATTCTTCCAAACCCTATGATTCCAACGTTTTGATTCTCAATACCTTTGCTCGTAATAAATTTCTTTTCTCCCGCACAACCTAAATCAAATATATTACGATTCATCGCAAGAGCCATGGTTATAGCCCATTCTGCAACTGCATGTGTTGGAGCATCAGGAGTATTTGCGATTGCAATTCCCTTACTAGTTATATATTCATAATTAGGGATAAAATCCTTATATCCAATTCCAGTAAACACAATTGCTTTCAATTTATCTGATTCGTTAATAATTCTATCAGTAAGCACTTCTACCCCTCCCAATACATACCCGTCTTTTCCTTGTAAGGCTTTTATTAATTCTTCTTCATTAGCTTGAGATTTATCCAATCGCTCAATTTCAAAACCAGCATCACGGAACTTGTTTTCATTCTCCGGAAGAATAAACAAAGAATCTGTTATTAGTATTTTTTTCATAAACCTATTTTATCATTTTTTATTTATTTTCTCCAACTAAATTAATCGAAACCTAACCCTTTGTTTATAACACTTTACAGAGGGTTCCTCTGTATAAAAGGTTTTTATACCTAGGAAATTAGTAGATTTGACATATTTATGGTATTATTGAATTGTATGTATAACATATTTCACTTTGTAATTTAACGAAATCAAGACTTTGGGTCGAGCTTGAATAGTCTAAATAAATTACACATTGCGAAATGCCTAGAATAATTTTCTTAGCATTAGAATGCCTACGGTACATTACCGAAATCTAATCATTTCAAAAATAATTGAAATTGATAAAAAACTCCTTTTATAAAGTTAATAAAAAAATAAATAATTATGAAAAAATTTAATACAAAAGTACTAGTGTCACTAGCCATCTTTTTCGTTTTCGGTCTTTTTGGGTCTATCGCCCTATTTGCACTTGGACCAGCAGCAGTAGACCTAGGAACATCAGGCAACTTTGCAATATTATCAAAAACAGGTATCACAAATGTACCGACTTCTGTTATCACAGGAGACGTGGGTTCGAGCCCTATAACAGGCGCATCTATAGCTTTAACTTGTGCAGAAGTTACAGGCACAGTTTATACAACAGACGCAGCGGGGCCTTTGCCTTGTAGAGTAATCGGTCCTTCACTACTAACAACAGCAGTTAGTGATATGGAAGCAGCTTATACAGATGCAGCAACAAGAACTCCAGGAGCAGGACCAAATCTAAATATCGGAGGTGGAACAGTAGTAGCTCAAACACTAACAGCAGGTACATATACTTGGACTACTCCCGTAGTAATCACAGGAGACCTAACATTGTCAGGTGGAGCTACAGATACTTGGATTTTTCAAGTAAACGGAACTCTTGACCTTAATGCTAACATGAGTATCCTTTTGACTGGTGGCGCAGTACCAGAAAATATTTTCTGGCAAACAACATCGACAGTCAACCTTATGGCCAATTCACACTTTGAAGGTAATATCTTATCACAAACAGACATAGCGATGAGATCAGGTGCTAGTATCAACGGTAGAGCCCTCGCTCAAACAGCAGTGACTTTAATAGCAAATACTATCATAATACCTACTGGCTTCACCCCTGTACCTGTTCAAGCGACTTTGACTGTAATAAAGACAGTTATCAATGATAGTGGTAGAACAAAATCATCTGGTGACTTCGTTATGAACGTTACAGGCACAAATGTAAGTAGTTCTTCTTTTGCTGGATCAAGCACAGGTACAACCATCACGTTGGATGCTGGTGCTTATACAGTCGATGAAAATACAGATGCGGATTATACAAAAACATTGAGCGCAGATTGTTCTGGTACAATATTGGCTGGTGAAGACAGGACTTGTACTATCACAAACGACGACATAGCCCCTGTTTCAAGTGGAGGTGGAGGAGGTGGAAGTAGTGGTGGTAGTATACACTATGGATGTAGAGACCCTCTTGCTTCAAACTATGAATATTTTTCTAGTAGTAGACCTTCTCTTTGTGTTTACGCAGAAAATAGCACAACAGGCAGTACAACAAGCACACCGACAAGTACTCCTCAAATAACAACTCCTCCCAAATTACCAAAGACAGGTTTTTCTTCACCTATAAAAAGCCCCTGGTATCAGTTATTGTATTCTAAAATATTAAACATAATAAGCTAAAACAAAAATCCAGACAAATAGTCTGGATTTTTAATTCAAAATGAAATTTCACAAAAAAATTTTACTAAAAAAATCTGTATTTTTATTTATTGCACTAATCATAGCTTTATTTGTTTTTATATTTTTTCTAACAATAAAAGACAAAGTACAAATAAGTGAGAATATCGTAGTTACAGAAAACACACTAAAACCTTCTACTCAAAAAGAAATAAATTTAGCTTACCCGCCTACTCGCATAACAATACCTAGCCTAAAAATCGATGCGCCTATTGAGAACTTAGGTTTAACGACAGATGGATACGTAGATTCACCAAAAGGCCCAGAAAACACAGCCTGGTTTAATCAAAGCCCTATCCCCGGGGCGATAGGTAGTGCAGTTATCAACGGACACTCTGGTTGGAAAAACAACGCTCCGGCTGTCTTTGATAATTTACATAAACTTAAAAAGGGAGATGAGATATTTATCGAAAACGAACTAGGGGTCATAGATATTTTTATTGTTGAAAGATTGAAAACATACGACAAAGAAGCTGAGGCTTGGGAGGTTTTTAATTCGACAAACAATAAAGCAAATCTAAATCTTATAACTTGTATTGGAGATTGGAATAAAAAAGAAACAACTAGAGAAAACAGAATAGTAGTATTTACTACTCTTAAAATATAAAACCTTTTTGCAAAAAACTAAAATTTAAATATTATTTTCTAGTCTGTCTTTATATTTAGCATAAACAAAAGAAACCACGAGAGTTATTGCTCCGAAAACAACAAAAGAAACAATTCTATATATTTGACCCAAGCTCCAAACATCTATAATAACTTTTAAAGCTGTAATTACAAAAAACACCAATCCCATAATCCTCAACAAATATATTCTATTAGCAAAACCAATACCAGTAATCAAAGCAGCATACAAAGCCCAAAAAATAGAGATATAAGTATTAGCGATATTGCTATTAAAAGGATAGGAATACCAAATCTGCAAACTAAATGCAATTATGGTTAAAACATTTGCAATTATAATAAATGCTCCTACTCCTCGTTTTTGTATTTCCACATTTAAACTTCCAAATCTATAATACAACCAAACAATAATATATGCGGATAAAATACCCACTAAAAGTGTCATAAATTGACTATTGAAGAAAGCTGCAAAATTTTCTATTTTTAGATTTAAATTTACATTAAAAACAAAGAAATTTATTAAACCAGAAATATATACAAAAACTCCCATAATTTGAAACCCTCGACTGCTAATATAAGAAGACAAAATATATACCAGAGA
>CAYLKL010000013.1:0-10409 GCA_964384645.1 uncultured Candidatus Saccharibacteria bacterium | reverse complement strand
ACCATGGACCCCAGAGGTATAAGCTCTGTGCTCTAACCAACTGAGCTAAGGGCGGATGTGTATCGTGTGTATAAAGATGTTACATAAAAAAAAGATTTATGGCAAACGTCTGCTATAATTTATTTATGCACGGAAAAAAATTTTTCCTTATAACTTTTTCTTTCCTAATTGGGGTGGCAATTATGTCATTTGTTGCTTTGAATTTAGGTAAAGTAAATTATAGTATCCATTTAGATAATGAAATTGTTATAAAGTTTAATAAAGAAATTAAATTAACTACAAGTGTTTCAACTGATCCATTTGTTGGGGCGGATATAAAAACTAGAGGTCTTTTTGGGGTAAAAGAATTGAGAGTGATTCCAAACGAAAGTTTTCCAAAGGGGGAAAATATTGAAATAAATTTTGAATATAAAAAAATTTTTAGCAACGAAGTTAATTATTTTAAAGATAGAGTAAGTGTTCCAATTAATGCCGACATAAATTCTGTAAGTATAAATGAAGTAAATGGATTTGTTTCTACAAATCCTAAAATAACACTAGAGGTTAATTCTTTAGAAGAAAATAATTACAATGTCGAAATTAAAGAATTTCAAAGTGTTTGGAAAAAAGAGGTTTTGTTAAACGAAATAGTGTTTACAACAGAGGACTCTCTTCCAATTGGTGCAGAGTTAACTTTTGTTCTTTTGGATAAGGACGAGGTTTTGTATGAAAAAAAGATGATTACAGCAGATCAGCCAAAAATTGTAGACATAACTAAAAAAGATTATTTTTTACCGGGAGAAGTTGTAGATATTTATTTTAACAAACCAATGGATATAAATTTTGAACCACTAAGCGTAAGCGCTCCCGGAAGTGGTAAGTGGATAAGTGAGACGTATTATTCTTTTACGTTGGGTGATATTGTTCCGGGTGGACAGTATTTATTTGAATTGAAAAGTGGCGCCATTTCTAAGGACGGAGGTTTTGTAATAGAAGCACAAAGCTATGTGGTAAAGGCGCCAGGAGAAGTTCTCGCAGATATAATTCGCGCAGAAGATGATTCTCAAATAAAAGTTATATTCAACCAACCGGTAGAAAAGGAGGATGTCGAGTTTAGGTTTTTGACTGTACCTAAAATAAACGGAACTTTTTCTTGGTCTGACAATACGATGTTTTTTAATATAGACAAACTATCTTACGAAACTACTTACAACATAACCGTGCCAAGAGAAATAAAACCTACTTTTGGAATTCCAAATAAAAAAAGTTTCAATCTTTTTTTTACAACAGAGCCGATGCCTTTTAAAAATGATGTACCGATTTCAAAAACAAAATACATAAAAGGGGGAAGTCTCTCGGCGATTGTAAATGTTTTATCTTTCTACAAAATAAAAGCAACAGAAGAAACAATTTTACAAAAAATGGGGCAAGATACGTCAAGTCGTTCGGGAAATACTTGGGGAGATCCAAGAAAAGTTTTTGTTGGTCCGTATAATGAATCAGTAGGCTATGGTGTTCATGCTGGGGTAATCGCTCGAGTAATTTCGAGTTATGGTAAAAATGTCACACTTCTAACAAGTCCGTCACTTTCGTCAATTGCAAAAGAAATTTTTGCAGGAAAAGTGGTGGTTATAATTTCCGCTGATGGCGCAGACTCTTGGCAGGTTGCAGGTGGGGCAGCAATAAAAACAGGTAAAAATTTGAAGTACCAAATAGTTACAGGGGTTTATGGAAAAAATAGTTTGAAAGGTTTTTTTCTGAACGATCCACAAACAGGGGAAAAATATAAATATATAACAGCAAATTCTATGGTAAGTTTACTTAAAACAGTCGCCGGTGTGACGGATCAGGTAATAGTAGTGAAATAAAGCCCGGTCAATAGCCAATCATTGACAAATGTAATAAATCTTGATATAATTAAAGAAAAAAATATGGAAATCGCTATCGGAATATTAATTGTAATCGCAGGATTAATTATTTGTTTAAAGACTTGGAGAGCAATACTTATGGAAAGTGTTGCAGATATTGACCATGATTCAGTTAGAGATTGGGCTGATCTTCCGCCTGATTCAGTTACAAGTAATTACATTTGGGAGCAAGCGCAAAAAAAGATAAAAAAGCTTCGATACTTTTATCTCTTATCTGCAATTCTTATCATTTTCGGTTTCTTTGTATGTTTCTACTCAAAATGACTCGTTAATTCACGAACATCCACTTTTTCTTTAAGAAGTGGGTGTTTTTTTATTTCTGGATCACGAGCAATAAGATCTTTGGCTTCAGTACGGGCTGCTTCTACCATCTTTAAATTTTTAATTGCTTCCATTCCAATGTCTGTGATACCCCATTGTTTGCCACCACCAAGTTCTCCGGCACCACGCAAAACCAAGTCCATTTCAGCAAGTTCAAATCCATTTTTTGCTGTCGCAATTGCTTTTAGTCTTTCAGCTGTTTTCTCGTTTGAGCTATCTGTAAATAGATAACAATAAGGTTGATGTGTACTTCTTTGAACACGACCACGGAGTTGATGAAGCTGAGCAAGTCCAAATCTTTCGGCACCTTCAATAATAATAGAAGTTGCGTTTGGAACATTTACACCAACTTCGACAACAGAAGTCGCAACCAATATATCAATTTTTCCTTGAGCAAAAGATTCCATCACTTCTTCTTTTTTTTGTTTGCTTAGTTTGGAATGCAAAACTCCAATATTGTATTCTTTGAAAACACTTTTTTTGAGTCTCATTGCTTCACTGCTAACTGATTTTAAAATAAGAGCCATTTCCTTTTCTGGATCTGGGTCGTCAATTCGCGGACAAATTATATAAGCCTGTCTTCCAGCAACCAATTCTTTTCTTATTTTTTCGTATACGCCGTCGCGTTTATCTGGTCTTACAATTTCAGTGACAACAGGAAGTCTTCCTTTTGGTTGTTCATCTAGAATGGATAAATCAAGGTCGCCATAAATAGTTAGGGCAAGTGTTCGTGGAATTGGAGTTGCCGTCATAGATAAAAGATGGGGAACATATTTTGAATTTTCTTTTTTGGTTAAAAGCATTCTTTGTTTTGTTCCGAAGCGATGTTGTTCGTCAATAATAACCAAAGACAGATGTTTGAAATTTACAGCTTTTTGGATAAGAGAGTGCGTTCCGATTAGAATCGGTATTTCACCATTTGCGACCCATTTCAAAAGTTGAGTTCGAGAAATATCTGTCCAGCCATTTGGATTTATTTTTGATGGAAACTTTTTACAACCAGAGCTCGTAATGAGTCCAATTTGAATAGGCATATGTTTGAAAAATGAAATGAACGATTCGAAATGTTGAGTCGCAAGTATTTCAGTTGGCGCCATATATGCGACCTGAAGATTGCCAAAGTTTTTTCCACCGGGATTTGATGTTACAACAGAATATGAGACACTCGCGGCAACGGCTGTTTTTCCACTACCAACATCTCCCTCCAAGAGTCTAGACATCGGGGTTTCTTTTTTAAAGTCATCAATTATTGTGTCGATAGAACTTTTTTGACCCTTCGTCATTTCAAAAGGAAACCTTTTTATAAAAGTTTCTAATTCTTTCTTGTTGATATTTATTTTTTCAGATTCAAGTTCGCTCAACCGAAATTTTTCTCTTTGTTTAGCGAGTTGGATTAAAAAAACTTCTTCAAACGCAAATCTTTTTCTAGAAGCTGTTGCTTCGCGTTCGCTTCGCGGGGAGTGTATCCACATTAGCGCAGTGGAAAGTTTGGGTAGTTTGTATCTGTCTAAAATTTCAGAAGGGATCGGGTCAACAAGTGTTTCGTGAATTTTTTCTAAAAACAATTTTCTAACCGCATGAAATAAAAATTTTGAAGTTACACCTTTTGTTTCTCTGTAAACCGGATACATTATGTCATGATTGGTATCACCTTGAAAAAGGGAATTATGTGTGTCGATTGGAAGCTCTGGCAGTACTTCGACTTCTGGATTAATGAGACTCAAACCATTTTTACTTGAACTTATTTTTCCAGAAAGCCTAACGATGGATCCTTCTTTTATTGTCTTAACTAAAAAAACTTGATTGAACCATACAACTTTAATTTTTCCACTTTGATCTTCGACGGTAGCTTCACCCATAGGCACACCTCCTCTAAAAGATTTTTTAGATTTTAGATTTCTAATTGTTCCAAAAATTGTTGCATCTTCTCCTTGATTTAATTCTTTTATTAAATGTTGCTCGCGAATACTTGAGTACCTAACAGGGAAGTATCTTAAAATATCCTCAATTGTTTCAATTTTGAGTTTCTTGAGGCTTAAAAGCTGAGAGCTTGTCAGTCTAAATTTTTCAGTTAGACGCACTTTTGCGTCCATCGGGTTAGTGAAAAATGGCATTGGTGTGCCACTTTTGTGAATTATTTAATATTTGTGTAATTGTTTTCATTTGGAGTTATTTTACCTTAAAACCCCGCACCTTATGCTATACCATTTTCTACTACCCGATCCATGGCTAAGCAATTAGAGATTTAACTTTCTCGGTTAGTTCATCAAGTGTAAAGTTTGACTTGATCATGTATTCAGTCGCCCCAAGATCTTTTGCTTTTTGGATATCTGCTGTTTCAGAAAGGTTTGAGAAAACAACTACTGGAGTTTTTGTTGTTTTTATATTTTCTCTTATCTTTTTTAGTATTCCAAATCCGTCAGTTCCTGGTAGTAGTAAGTCGAGTAGTATGCAAGATATTTTTGCTTCTTCGTCGATTGCCTTTGTGGCTTCTTCATCATTTTTCGCAATTCTAACTTTTAGACCTTCTTTTGAAAGTCTTGTTGCCGCGAGTCCTTGCAAGAATGTATCGTCTTCTATAAGTAAAATTGTTTTTTCCATATATGTAATTTTAGCACAATGTCTTTTGTCTACAAATTATGCAATCGGTAGGGTAAAAAAGAAAGTTGTGCCATCTTTATCTTTACTTTCAAAGTTTATTTGACCGCCATGGGCGTCTATTATTTTTTTGGCAGTGTAAAGACCAAGCCCTGTGCCAAAAGTTTTAATAGATTTTGCTTTTTCACCTCTGTAGAACTTATCAAATATATTTGCTCTGTCGCTTTCAGGTATTCCTATTCCGTTATCTTTTACTGCAACTCTAATATTTTCTTCTTCTTTTGAAATAGAAATTATAATTTTACTACCTTCGTTTGAATACTTAAGGGCGTTTTCAATTAGGTTTTGCAACACTACGCGTATTTTGTCTGGATCGGCCGTAACTTTAGGTAGTTCAATTTGAGGTTTTATAAAAATTATTTCAATAGATTTTTTGTGAGATTCACCAATAAAATCAAAAGTAACACCCTCTATTATTGGCAGTATTTCAATAGATTGAAATTTATAAGTAAGCCCAATAGACTCGGTGTGGTTTATCTCAAGCATTTCCTGTACTAATGAAAGCATTCTTTCAATTGAAGTTTTTTCCTTTTCAATAAAATCTTTTTGCTCTCTTGTTATTTCACCAACGTCACCATCTAAAAGCATTTCGTTTATCCAACGTAGCGCCGTAAGAGATGTTCTTAGTTCGTGGGCAGAAATTGAGATAACGTCAGATTTGAATGCATTTATCTTTTCTAGTTGTTCGATTTTTTCTTTTAATTCTTCCATATAGAGAATTATATCCTTTTGCGAGCTTTTGGGAACTATCATATGATTGAGGGATGACATTTTTAGATTCTGTAATTTTGGGAGTTGTAGAGGGTATTACTGAATTTTTACCTATTTCTTCGACAGGCCACCTTATTTTGTTTGGTAAAATTTTAAATATTGGAGAGACCGAGTTTTTGAAAAGTTTTAATATTGCGATTCAATTTGGCGCAATATTGGCAGTCGTATATTTATTCCCAAAAAGATTTTTCAAAGAATTTCAGACTTTTAAAAAAGTTTCTATTGCTTTTATTCCGACAGTTATTTTAGGGCTAATATTTTACTCAATAATAAAAAAATATTTACTGGATAACGTGACTGTGGTTTTGGTTGCTCTTTTTGTAGGGGGAATATTATTTATTGTTCTAGAGAAGTTTTTAGCCAAAAATGAGATTAAAAAAATAGACGAAGGAATCGAGGGGGTTACTTATAAACAGTCTTTTTTTATTGGACTTTATCAATCACTCGCCATGATTCCGGGTGTTTCGAGATCTGCGGCTACAATTTTTGGCGGGATGTTGATGGGAATAAGTCGAAAAACTATTGTGGAGTTTTCTTTTCTTTTGGCAGTACCTACAATGCTTGCGGCGACCGTTCTTGATGTTTATAAAAATTTTGAAAGTTTCAAAGATTCACAATTGTCTGTGCTCGCTGTCGGCTTTGCCGTTTCATTTGTTGTGGCTATATTTGCTATAAAGTTTTTGATTCGATATGTAGAGAAAAATAACTTTATTGCTTTTGGTGTATACCGAATTTTTGCCGCCATTGTTTTTTGGGTTGTCTTATTTTGATCTAAGTGATAGTGTTTTGGGGAACAAAAACTTAGACAAATGGAAAATAGAAAATATGAGTATTTGAGATTAGTTAAAACTGGTGAATTTGAGCTTTTTAATTCAAACATCAATAAGGTGAGTGTTAAAATTAAGGTATCTTTTGATAAGGCTGTAAAAGAAAAAGAGGTGTATGCTCTTTCAAAAAAACACGGTCGCGCGATTAAATATCAGGTTTTGGAATTAGCTTCCTTTGCAAACATTCAACATATTTTACAAGACGCCTGCGGTGGCGATATTGAAAATATAAACAACATCGCCTTTAATTCACTTAAGACCGTGCTAAAGTTCATAGCATGCAACAAACAGCTATTATCGGAAGATGAGAGCACAGATTTTATTGTTTTTGGAAATAAAAAACTGTTTTTTATCGCAAGGGTGCATAAAACATTAGAAGGCATTAGTGTTTATGTTGGACTCAGTAATTTTGACCTTCCGTATTCAGTAGAGTGTAAACATAAATTGTTTACCTGTCTCAAATAATGAAAACCTCCTGTGGGAGGTTTTTTTATTTTATTTATTAGTATAAGATTAAGAATATGGATCCGGTAGTAGAAAATGGCATAGCACTATGGTGCGGATTCTAAGGTAAAATAACTTCAAATGAAAACAAATACACAATTATTAAATAATTCACAAAAGTGGCACACCAATGTCATTTTTCACTAACCGGATGGAAACACTTGCAAAAGCAGATATATTTTTTTTCGTAACAACAATTGCTGTAATTATTTTAACAATACTTATAAGTATTTGTTTTTATTATTTATCAGGAGCACTTAGAAATCTAAGAGATATTACCGCCACGTTAAAAGAAGGCGTTGATAAGGCTGAAGAGAGAGTTGAAGAGTTCATTGAAAGAATTGAAGAGAATGCAATGTTTCGGTTTATTTTTGGAAGCAGAAAGACTACTAGGAAAAAGAAAACCAAAAGCACTGAGTAATTTGTTTGTGTTATAATTAAATGGTAGGGAAAGCATTATTAGTCTAACTTATTTTTAAATATATGATAAAAAAACAAGCAACAAATAAAAATTCAACAGGTAAGGTTTTAGCGGTGGGGGCAGGTATTGCGGCACTTTCTGCGGCAGCTTATATTTTGTTTGGTCCGGATGCAAAGAAGAACCGAAAAAAGATAAGTGGTTGGGCGACAAAGATGAAGGGAGAGATAATTGAAAAGTTTGAGAAAATGCAAGATGTTACAGAACCTATTTACAACAAAGTAATAGATGATGTTTCGAAGAAATACGCAAAATCAAAAGATATTGCTGCAGAAGAGTTGAGTGGAGTTGTTGGAGAACTAAAGAAGCACTGGAAGACAATGAATAAAGGTGCAAAGAAAAAAGTTTCTTCAGTAAAAAAAGCGGTTAAAAAAGCTGCTAAAAAATAATATAATTAAATTATGAAAACAAGAAACATTTTTAACGTTTTGCGTGTGGCAATGTCGTTTATATTTCTTTGGGCGTTCGTCGACAAGTTGTTTGGTTTTGGACTTACAACAAAGCCTGAAAGTGCTTGGATAAATGGAGGGTCGCCAACAACTGGGTTTTTGGCAAATGCAGTTCAAGGACCACTTTCTGGTTTTTTTAATAGTCTATCTGGCATAGAAATTGTTGATTGGTTGTTTATGTTGGGATTGTTGTTTGTCGGCCTAACGTTTTTATTCAACAAATATGTAAAGTACGGAGCGATTGCTGGAATGATTATGGTGGCGCTAATGTATTTCGCACTTTTGTTCCCAGACAATAATCCACTTATTGATGATCATATAATATATTTTCTAGTTTTTGCTTTATTTTTTTCAAGAGATACGGGAGGGAATTAGATGGTATTTTAGTAGGTTAGTAATTAATAAATTAGTAATAAGAATTAAAAAACCGCACACTTGTGCGGTTTTTTTGCGGAAAAGGCGAGAATTTCGAAACTTACAGTTTCAGTACAGGTTTCCCATTTTTATAAAGCGTAGCTTTCTAAAAATATGGGAGAACCTTTTCGAATCTCACACGTACGACACGCAGGTGTCGTACCCGTCTCCGCAAAGCTTTCGCTTCACTCAGACTTTGCGGTATTCATTGTACAAAATTCGAACCTTTTTTGAAAGCAATCCCGACGAGGAAATCTGAAACAATGCGGACGAAGTTTTGCGGAAACAATTTTCTGGGGAAAGGATTCCGCAAAACTTCGGCTGATTCCTTTTTTCTGAATTCGGATGTCGCAAGCGGAGGAGGAGGGGTCTGGGGAGGAATCCTCCGCTTGCTCCTCTTTTTGTTTTGGCGAAATTCGGGCGGGCTAATTATTAGAAATAGGAATTACTTTTCTGTCGTATTGTTTAACCAATTTAAATTATGTTGGATTCCTAATTTTTCATAAACATTGATTTTTTCATCGACTTTTGTATTTGTAATTTTTTCATATAACTTTACGGTGTTTACTGTAATTACATTCTCTAAAACTGAAATTTTGTTTTCTGAAAAATCAAAAGCTGTTTGAATATTGCAAAGCTTCTGCATAATTTTGATTTGCTCTTCTTGTGTGGCACTCTTATCAATTAAGACACCCAAATGCTTATCAAAAAAATTTGCCATTCTTTCACAAATTAAATCTATATTTTTACCGTTATTATATTTTGATACACATTCCTTTGCAAATACATAATTAATAATTTCATCTTTAAATTCTTTTAATTTTTCATCTGTCTTGTCTACTTGTGCTAAATATTTTTCTTTACTTTCTTTTGTTTTTTCTTTTAGAAAATTTAGTCTTAAATTCTCTTCTTCATCAATAATCTTTTTTACACTATCATATTTTTCTACAAACTCTACTGAATTTATGTCATTTTCTTCTTCAAAATCAAAGATTACATTATTAGATTTATTAATTTCCTTAAAAGTATTTTCAATACCATGAATATTAAATACTAAATCTTTAAATGCACCATCATTGATTTGTTCATCATAGATTTTTTCTAGACGATTAATGTCATTTTTTTGGAAAGTTTCATTCACTTTACCATCTATCATAATATCGATAAATTGAGCACATTTAACATTTGGTGGATATCCTTCTTTTTTCTTGCCAATCATTTCAACGGCCATCTTTTCAGTGATTCCTTCATTGAGTGCATTATAAATTTCATGGTCTTCTATTTTTGCACCCTCAGCATTTACACAAATAGAACCAATTGAGTGTGTAACTTCGTGTGCATAGATTTCTGGATTTTTATAAGTTTTCATATCCGGAAAAAATAAAGTTTTCCATTCAGGAATATAGCCAGCCAACGAATTAACATCCATACCTCTCAACAAGAAAAAAGCCGGATCAAATCTAATCGCATAAATATTATCTTCCATTTTTTGTTTTACTTTTTCTTGTTCTTCTAACCCCGCTCCGTAAGATTTTGTATACAAAGAAATAAAATTATTGAATAAATTTATTTTTGTTTTTTCAAAACATTCATTTACTTCAAAAACAACATGTTTATGTTTAAAAGCTTCTTCAACAGATAAATTATTAAAATCTTCAGGTATCAACATCAATTTATTTTCTTTCTCTGGCACATTAGAAACATTTTCAAGTTTTTCCATATAAATTTATTTATTACTAATAATTATTTGATTAATTCCTCAATACTAACATTGAGAACTTTCGCGATTTTGCTCATAACGAAAACTGATGGCTTTTTTATAACGCCAGTTTCAATTTTGGTTAAGGTTGTATAGGGAACATCCGCCTTGCGAGCAAAATCGTCTTGGGATAAACCAAGCTTTTGCCTTAATTTCTTTATTTTTTGCCCTAATTGATTACTTTCCATATATTGATACCATAATACTGTTGCTTATTTATACTTGCAGTATTATAATAGCAAATATGAGAGTATTTTTCAATTTTGTAGCCCGCCCGAATTTCGCCAAAACAAAAAGAGGAGCAAGCGGAGGATTCCTCCC
>CAYLKL010000012.1:10610-12574 GCA_964384645.1 uncultured Candidatus Saccharibacteria bacterium | reverse complement strand
ATGGAGAAGTTCAATCTGTGCGCGGAATATTGCCAATGCTTAAAGTTGCAGTTGCAAATAATATAAAGGAAGCATTTATTCCTGAAAAAAATAAAGAAGAGGCGAGTTTGATAAGCGGTATAAAAATTTATCCAATAAACAATCTTGCTGAACTCGTGCATCATTTACAAAAAACCGAAGGAAAGATTTTAAACAATATTGAAGAAATAGAATTAGAAAAAATAGAGAGCATTAGTAATTTTGATTTTGCTGACATAAAAGGACAAGATGGCGCAAAGAGGGGGCTTCTAATATCAGCATCTGGTGGACACAATGCGCTTTTGTATGGACCACCCGGAACAGGAAAAACAATGCTAGCAAAAGCACTTGCTTCAATTTTGCCACCACTTAAAAAAGATGAAATAGTTGAACTAACTGGAATTCATTCTGTTGTAGGAACAAACCGCGGAATTGTAACAGACAGACCGTTTCGAGCACCGCATCATACATCTTCATATGTAAGTATTGTCGGAGGTGGCACAACACCGAAACCAGGAGAAATAACATTGTCTCATCGCGGAGTTTTATTTTTGGATGAGTTTCCAGAGTTCGACAGAAGAGTAATAGAATCTCTACGCGAACCACTTGAAGAAGGACATATCAGAGTCGCCAGATCAAAAGGTACAGCAATATTTCCAGCAAAGTTTATTTTAATTTCTTCCATGAATCCTTGCCCGTGTGGCTATTTTGGATCAAAGAAAAAAAGGTGCGTTTGCAATCCCAACGATCTGATTCGATATACTAAAAAAATATCTGGACCAATTTTGGACAGAATAGATTTAAAAATGGAAGTTGCAGATATTTCATATGATGCACTTACAGATAAAACACGAGACGAAAAAAATTCAACAAAAACTCTAAAAGAAAAAGTTGTTCAGGCTCGAAAAATTCAAGACGAAAGATTCCAAAAACTCGGTCTTCCATATAAAACAAATAGCGAAGTTTCCGCGAAAGATATAGATAAATTAAATATCGAACCTTCTGCGATGGAAATATTAAAATCGAGCGCCGAAAGGCTTGGCCTTTGGGCGCGAAGTTTCCACCGATTGATAAAAGTAGGGAGAACCATTGCCGACCTTGAAGAATCTGACACCATAAAAGACAAACATATACTAGAAGCAATTCAATATCGGTTGAAAGAATAAAAAAGAGCAACGAAAAATTTCGTTGCTCTTTCGCTGGTCAGATGAATTTTCTTAAAACCCATCCGTACTCGGGTATACTATCTACAAGTTTTTTTATAGCTCCAGGAAGCGCCTTCCTGTGATTATAAAAAAGTCCTGGATATTCTGTTTTTGAAAGTAGCTTGTCCAAAGTTAACCATTCTCTTCCCTTTATTTCAATATCATCATTACCATTAAACTCTGGTAGTTCAAAATTTTTAAGGGGATTTTTTGCCAAAAAGAACATCAGAATATTAACAATCTCTCCATTGTTCTTTTTATAAATAGCGCTATTTCTCAGAATTTCAAAATCCAATCCCTTAACAATTTCCAAGGGAATTTCCAATTCTTCCACAACCTCCCTTGTGACAGTGTCGAACGCCTTTTCGCCAAATTCTGAACCTCCGCCGGGAAATTTATTATGCACCATATGTACATCTATTGGGCAACGACAATTTAGTATAGCGAATTCTATACTATTTCCGTCTTTGCTTAAGCGGTGCACAATACCAACGCATGCAAATAATTTTTGACGTTTTCCTACGTTTGGACCGCTTTTAGCAATTGATTCTCCATTGTCTGATTGATTTAACCATCTATCTATTTCCCTTTCGGGTACTATTTCAGATGTTATATTGTTTGGGGAATATTTTGTATCTATCATTTCTTCGTATTTTTTTGTTAGGGAATTTTGTCTTCTTTTATTGTAGCATAAAATAAATAAAAGTCAAGGTAAACAAAAATCCCTCAGGAGAGGGGATT
>CAYLKL010000012.1:7960-10600 GCA_964384645.1 uncultured Candidatus Saccharibacteria bacterium | reverse complement strand
TACCGATATACTAATTACTAATTTACTAAAATACTTTAAACATCCTAGAACGGATTTTTTGCTCCTCGAACTTCAAAGTGCAAGTGAGGACCAGTTGATTTTCCAGTATTTCCCATTTTACCGATCAAGTCTCCTTGTTCAACGAGTGATCCAACAGTTGCCACAACTTCATTCATATGAGCATAAAGAGTTTGTGTACCGTTATTGTGTGAAATAACAACATATTTTCCGAATCCTCCGTTATAACCCTGACTATCGGCAACAATTACTCGTCCACCTGCTGATGCATTGATAGAAGTTCCAATAGAGTTTGCGATGTCTACTCCTTTGTGTCCCGGTTTCACACCTCGAGTTCTTATTCCTTTTGCCGGCAACATGTAATACCCAGAATAAGTAGGTATTTTACTTGTAGAGATAACAGGTGTTTTTACTGCAACTTTAGATGGGGCACTAGCTGTTATTTCACCGTTTGGAATGATAATTTTGTCCCCGATGGCAATTTTCCCAGTTGAAAGGTCGTTAAATTCAGTTATTTCATCAACATCTCCATTATATTTTTTAGCTATGCTTGAAATTGTATCTCCCTTTTGAACAGTGTGCGTTACACCAGATACGGGCAAGATTGTAAGTCTTGTGCCAACCTTTAGACTGTTACTCTTAAGATCGTTTGACCATTTAATAGTATTCGTAGAAACGCCAAACATCTTTGCTACAGTTGCGAGGGTGTCTCCTTCACGTACAACATACACAGAAATCTCCCCAGTAGAAGATTCTTCATAAACATTCGCAATAGATCCACTTGGGCCAATTTCTCCAATCAGAGAGTCTTCGTATATAAAAACATTATCGCCTATAACAGAATCCTTTGGGTCTCTCATAAGTGGGGCTTCTAGGATTTGCATTGTCTGTAAAGACTCCTTGTTAACAAAATCTTCCTCCTGAGCCTTTGTAATTCTTCCAAAAAAATCCAAAAAACTAGCTTCTGCTATTTTTGGATTTAGAATAGAAAAAGCCCCAATGAAGACCGTTGGGCCAAACACAAGGGAAATAAGGACTTTTTTCAATATGTTAGATCGGCTAGAGATTGTTAGTTTAGAGCCGTCTTTTTTTATTTTTTTTGCTATAAGTTTATCTCGAACCTGCTGTCCTTCAGCGAACCAAAGTAACACCAAATTCCATCCATTTCTGAGTCTTCTTTTCGTAAAAACCCTTATTTTAAAGGCTTTTTTCTGATCGTCAGCCAGGTCTGCTTATGTATAATAAGCTAACGAATTCTTAAGTCAATAGGGTCTGTGGATAGCCCACAATACCCGAAAATGTCCAATTTATGAATATCTTAGTATGTTTGTAATTAGTAAATTAGTATAGAAAAAAATGAAAAACAACTTTCTAATTACTAACATACTAGTTTACTAATATTTGAGGTCAAATGTTATAGTTTACTGATGGAAAATCTTAACGACAAACAAAAAGAGGCAGTGATGTGCACAGAAGGCCCTCTTTTAATTGTCGCAGGTGCCGGAGCCGGCAAAACAAAAACAATCGTAGAGAGGATAATTCATCTAATTAGTCAGGGAACACGGGGTGAGAATATTTTAGGTATTACATTTACAAATAAAGCCGCAGCTGAAATGAGGGAGCGAGTTGAGTCAAAAATAAAAGAAGGCGGAATGCCTGTGCTTAAAACTTTTCACTCCTTGTCTGTAAAAATCATCCGTGAAAATGCCCAAAGCGTTGGTCTTTCAAAAAGTTTCTCAATACTTGATGGAAGCGAGACCGATTCCCGCATGAAACAAGCTTTGAAAAACTTAGGTTACGACCCAAAAGAAATTGCGCCAGATAAAATAAAAAGAATTATCGCCAAAGCAAAACAAGATCTACTAACACCCGAATCTCTTGAAGACAGTGCAAAAAGTAGTATGGAAGAAATCGCTTCTTCTGTTTGGAGAGAGTACGAAAAAGAATGCCGAAAAGATGGTGTTTTAGATTTTGATGATTTACTTGTTGTTTGTTACAAACTTTTAACTCGACCAGACATACGAAATTTTTATCACCAAACATTCAAATACGTTCACGTTGACGAATACCAAGACACAAACAATCTTGAATACAATATTGTAAAAATGCTAGTTGGGCCAGACAGAAATCTTTGTGTTGTTGGAGATGCGGATCAAAATATTTATGGTTGGCGCGGAGCAAATATCCAAAATATTTTAAGATTCGAAAGAGATTGGCCGGGTGCAAAAATTGTTTTCTTGGAACAAAATTATCGTTCAACTAAAACAATTTTAGAATTAGCAAATCATACAATAGAAAAAAATACTTTACGTATTCCTAAAATTTTAAAAACTGAAAACGAAGACGGGGAGCAGGCAACTTATGCTATTACCTACAACGAAATGGCAGAAGCTCACTACGTTGCGAACGAATGTCTAAACTTAATAGCGAACGGAATAAAACCAGAAGAAATTGCCGTACTTTATCGTGCGAACTTTCAATCTCGCGTTATTGAAGAAGCCATGCTTGGAAACTCTGTACCTTACACCGTTCTTGGAGTTCGGTTCTTTGAAAGAAAAGAGGTTAAAGATTTAATTTCTTATTTACGTGCTGGTATGGATAAATCAATATTAGGCGAAGTAA
>CAYLKL010000012.1:0-7950 GCA_964384645.1 uncultured Candidatus Saccharibacteria bacterium | reverse complement strand
ATTATTAATTCTCCTGCGCGTGGACTTGGAAAAGTAGCTATTGCGAAGATTTTTTCTGGACAATTAGACACATTGCCAACAAAAACAAAGTTGTCTGTATTAAATTTTTACAAAATTTTAGACGACCTAAATGATTTTATGCAGAAAAACACACCTTCAGAAACAGTAAAATACGCAATTACTCGATCTGGGCTTGAGGCAGACCTAAGTGACAATACTGAAAGCGGAGTAGAAAGACTTGAAAACCTAGAAGAGCTTGTAACACTAGCTAAAAAATTTGACCATCTTGGAAACATTGAAGGGATGACAGCCTTTCTAGATGAAGCGGCTCTTCATAGCGACGCTGATACTCTCGACAAAGCAAAGTCTACGGGCGTTCGACTAATGACAGTTCACTCATCTAAAGGACTTGAATTTGATACTGTTTTTATTGTTGGGCTTGAAATGGACCTATTCCCACACGCAAGAGTTCGTGAAGCAATGCGAACAGAAGACAAAGAAGAAGAGAGGAGACTATTTTATGTAGCACTTACTCGTGCAAAAAGAAAACTTTATCTAAGTACAGCGAACGTGCGCACGATTTACGGAAACAGAGAATTCAGAATACCAAGTGAATTTTTAACTGGATTACCAAGTGAATTAATTAAATTTGAAGGCGGGGCGAGTTATGGAGGTGAGAGCCAAGAAGACGAAATTCATATATTATAAGAAGGTGAGAGAAAATTACGAAAAAGAAAATAAAAAAATTCGTCCTAAAAAAAGCTTAGGGCAGAATTTTTTAAACTCAAAAACAATAATTAAAAAAATTGTTGAGGCGGGTAACGTTTTTCCAGGAGATACTGTTTTAGAAATTGGACCAGGAAAAGGAATACTAACAGAAGCACTACTTGAAAAAGGTGCTGTCGTTATTGCAATTGAAAAAGACACACGACTAATTGAGCACCTAGAGAACAAATTCAAAGACTATATCAAAAAAGAAATGCTCATTATAAAAAACGTAGATGTTTTGATTTACGACACTCGAGAAATAAACAGTGCATATAAAATAATTGCAAATATTCCGTACTACATAACCGGTGAAATATTAGAAAAGTTTTTGTCTGGAGAACATCAGCCCATGCAAATGGTTTTACTACTACAAAGAGAAGTTGTTGCTAGAATTGTAGCGCGCGATAATAAAGAAAGTATTTTATCTTTATCAATAAAAGCGTATGGCACACCAAGAATTGTCACAAAAGTTCCAAAAAAATATTTCACACCGTCACCGAAAGTTGACTCGGCCGTTATTTCAATCGAGGACATCTCAAAAGAAAGACTTGGTACTGTGGGGGAATACGAATTTTTCAAAGTAATAAAAGAAGGATTCAAGCACAAAAGAAAAGTTTTAATTCAAAATCTTTCAAGTATTGCGCCTCGCGAGCAAATTTTAAAAATATTTACTGCTATGGACATTAACGAAAAAGTAAGAGCAGAAGATTTAAATTTTTCTCAATGGATCTGTATTATAGACAGCCTAAATGACACTTTGTTAAATAATGATACAATTAACTAACACTTATGAATCTTTTTTATAAAATTTTAGCCTGCTTGTTTGTTTTCTTCTTTAGCTTTAGCTTCTCTAAGGCAATAGTTCAAGCACCGCTTGGTGGTAGAATTTTACTCTATCCTATCCCTGGAATAACTTGCCCAGGAAATACATCTGGCGCCCCTTTTTCTATACAACCATACAATGTGGCGTTGCCATTACCATACACTCCAGTAATAGAAAATTTAGCTTTTAAAATAAAGCCGGCGGTTTTCTTTAAGGGGAACTACTTAGTGACACCACTTCCTATCTGTTTCACAGATACTCCGATACCAGTACCAGTGCCAACATTTCCAGTAACATTCTACTCAACAGCACAAACACCTTTTTAAAAAATGACTACTCAAAATTACCTACCAAGTAAAAAATTATCAATTTTTTTATTAATCTTTTTGGTAATCTTTTTTTCGTTGTTCTTTTTTAATAGAAACAACTACTCAAACAACGAAGCTACAAATATCAAAAACATATCCGCGAGTACACTAGTATTAAACGACCAAGATATGGATGGGTTATATGACTGGGAGGAGTCTCTTTGGGGAACAGATCCGAAACAAAAAGATAGCGACCAAAATGGAATAAACGACAAAGAAGAAACGGAGCTGAAAAAAAACGAGCTCGGAATAACAACCGACCAAGAAAGCACTAGCGCAAACCAAACAGACCAATTAGCTAAAGAAATTTTTTCTTTAGCAGTTTCTCTTAATCAAAACGGACTCCTAACACAAGAAGGGGTTGAAAATTTAACAAAAATACTAGGTGACCAAATACTAACAACAGAAGAAATAGAAAACCCAGAAAGTGAAATACAAGTACAAGTAATAGAAAACAGCGCAGAAAACAAAGAAAAATACAAAGCAGCTGTATTAAAAACAATAGAGTCCGCTAAAAATAAGGGTTTTGGTGGTGAATTAACAGAGTTTTCCAAAATAATAGCAGAAGAATCAGATAATACAGAAAATTTGGAGAAGATTTCACAAACATATTCAGATCTCGCAGATGAACTCATACAAATAAAAGTGCCAGAAGAAATATCGAGCATACACAAGTCATTAATTTCTGAATTGATTCGAACAAGTCTTTCAATAAACCTAATGTCGAACTACTACTCTGACCCAATACTTAGTCTTCGTGGTATATTTCTTTACAAAAAATATAGCGACAATGTAGAAAAACACCTTTATTCACTTTTGTCTTATTTCCAATAGAAACTAACCATAATATAATAAAGAATATGCAATTTCCCAGATTTTTTTCTGGATTTTTATCCATAGTTCTAACTATATCCTTTATTTTTCAAGGGATGTTGTTTCCAATAAAAAAAGCTGAGGCTTCAAAAATAGACTCTCTAATAAAAAGTGTTGCTGGTAGTGCTGCGGTAGGGCTTGCTTCGTGTGGAGCAACTATGGGTGTTTCTTTTGCAACAGAAAAACTGCTATCGCTTCAATCAGTTCCGAGCTCCGAGAGTTCTCAAATAGGTAGTTTTATAAAAGAAAATTGTATGGACCCAATTGCACGAAGTGTGTCTCAGCAACTCTTGGCAAAGCTTACAGAAAACACAATAAACTGGATAAACACAGGCTTTAACGGTAATCCATTTTATATAAAAGACTTTGATTCTTATGTAACATCCGTCGCAGACAATAGTATAAAAAGTACCGCCAGTAAAATATCTCAAAGCAACAGCCCGTTTTCTGCAAAAATCTCTAGCTCGCTCATAATAAGCTACGTAAGAAGTAACCAAGAAACTACTCCAGATTTTACTTTAGACAAAATAGTGGGGGATAATTGGCAACAATTTTCTGATGGGGATTTTAAACAAGGAGGCTGGGACGCGTGGCTTGCTACAACAATACTGCCTCAAAATAATCAAATAGGCTCTTCTTTCTTGGCATCTGATTTGGCGACAAAACAAATTGAAAAAAAAGTTTCCTCTAACAATCAAGACATAGCTCAAAATGATGGATTTTTGTCTATGAAAAAATGTGTTGAAAAAGAAGTTGTCTTTGGGCAAGAAGAATGTAAAAAGTACGAAACAGTAACTCCTGGATCTGTTATAAGCGAACAATTAAAAAAAGTTTCACTTACTGGAAACGAACAACTACAAAACACAGAAGATCCAGTTGATGCAGCACTAAACAAAGTATTCACAGCTCTATTAAACAACTTAATACAAAAAGGTGTTTCATCTTTAACTACAAATGTACCAGGTGGATCAAATGCCTTTGGTGGGTACGGATCAAATTCGCTGGGTGGGCTTTTATCTGGAACTGGAGCACAGGGTGCTGGTTGGGTAAACGCTGCCGGTTCGCAGGAAATAGTTTTGGAAGATTTGCCTAACTACCTACAAATACAACAAGAATACGCGCAAAAAAGCACACAACTTCAACAAAAAATATCTACTCTGGTTCCGTTAATATACCAAGCAGATTTTTGCTTACCAGGACCGAGACCTACATGGAAAGAGGAAGCTTCTTCTCAATTAAGCTACCTTTCTTCTAGTGCACCGAGCTCTATTTATGCATTAATAAACTATTTCCAAAACATCTATGGACTAACCCTCGGCGGATCTTTTGGTTTAACATACGACCCGACAACAGTTAGAAATGTAATAGTTGGAACAATGGAAGGACGAGCACATTCTCAATCTGGGGCATACCTTTTTGGATACAAAGATTACATAAACCAAAGATTTTCTGGAGCTTCTCAAATACCGATTGCTTCAGCTATAAACAAAGAATACACAGAAATAGAAAGTTATAACACCTTAAAAACATTAAGCGGAGAAAGTTACGAAAATGCAATGTCATCTATTTCTTCAATAAACTATATATCTAATTTATTTAATCAATTACCTGACAAAAATGACCCTACTTATGCCGACAAAAGAAAGGAATTACAAAAAAAGGCCGACAATATTTTGCCGGGCATATATTCAGAAGAGAATGTAGATTTACTTGATTCACAAATTCAAGAGATAGATAGTAAAATTGATTACGTCTCAAATCCATCAAGTGGACTAATTGCTGAATGCCAAAACGAACTTTTAGCTTATCCTTCAGCTGCAAAAGAAAGGCGACCATATCCAGTGCAACTTCTTCCTTCAGGAGTTAACTATCAAACAAGTCAAACATTTTTACCAGGTGTTACAATTGGGAGTGACGGGTCTTTTGGGCCAACAATATTTATAAGTGATTATATGACAGTAGACACTCCGGCAATGAACCCATCAATCTTTGAGCAAAAATTAGGAATTTATTAGTAAATGAAAAATTTTATTAACAAAATAATACTAGGAACAATCACACTTGGGTTAGTACTCAGCACTGTTTTTAGTCCTTTTTTTTCACCAAGAGCATTGGCTGAAACTGCATATGTTCTTTCTGCAACTTCTGCAACAGAAAACACAATAAATTTCCAAGTTACAATTCAGGCGGAAGACCAAACCGACCTACAATCAATAAACCCACTCGAAATAGAGTACTCTGTTAATCAAGACTACTCATCATCTCTTAAAACCACAGTGCCAGACTTTGACACAGTGCAGCTAAATCAAAACAAAACTGTAACTATTGGCGGACTAACTCCAGAAACAACATATTACGCAAGACTTCTAAACTCTGCTTCTGTTTCTTTGTTTGAACAAACAGCGATGACTAGTGCCACAGGGACAACAACACAAAACCCAAGCCAAGGAGGAACGGGTGAATCTTCAACACTACCACCTTGTTCAATTTTCTCTGCGGACACTTGGGGTGGATGTATTGCCAGAGGCTTTTACTATATTTTCTTTGTTCCAACATCATTTTTGTTTTCACTTTCAGGTCAACTAATGGATTTCTCGATGGCCTACACTCTTAATTCTGCAAATTACGGAAAGACTGCTGATGGATCTTCTTTTGTAGAAAAAGGTTGGACTATTACACGAGATCTATCCAACCTTCTATTTATAGTAATGTTAATGTACATCGCTATAAATATAATTTTAGGAAAAGGTGCTGACAAAAAACTTTTAGGAACAATAATTCTTGTTGGTCTTTTGATAAACTTCTCTTTATTCTTTGCTCGAGTAATTATTGACGCTTCGAATATTTTAGGAAAAATATTTTACGACAACATGGGCGTTGAAACAAATGCAGATGCATATATAAATAATCCTTGGATCGGAGAGGGGGATAAAAGTATTTCTATTGCAATTGTAAGTAATTTCAATCCTCAAAAATTATTTAGCCAAGCAGATGGACTAAAATTAAACACAAAATCTGGAGTAGTTGAAAATGTTGCAGCGCCAGATGCTGGGCCATTTATTATTATCACTCTTATAATGTCGATAATAAACTTATTTGGAATGTATATTTTCTTTATTGTTGCATTTATTCTTATTGGACGCGTTATTGGGCTTTGGTTACTTATGATATTTGCTCCTATTGCATTTATTTCACACATTATGCCCTCAAGTGCTTCTGGGGTATTAAAAAAAATGCACCACAGTCAATGGTGGCCAGAATTATTCAAACAATCTTTTGTTGTACCTATATTTTTATTTTTACTATATTTAATTTTGCTATTCGTAAATACTGGCTTTTTAAAAGGGTTCAAAACTTTTGACAACACAACAACAGGAGGAATACTGGACGTTATTGTTCCATTAATAATAATTACGTTTCTTCTAAAACAAGCAAAAGATATAGCAACAAGCATGTCAGGAGATATTGGAAAAGCATTTGCTTCTGCCGGATCTGCTATTGGAGGGCTTGCTCTTGGTGGAGCGTTAGGAGCGTATGGAAAATTAGGACGTGCAACCGTTGGAAGACTTGGGCAACATGTAGCTGATTCTGAAACAATGATGAATCTTCAAAGACGAGGCGGAATGATTGGATCTCTTGCTCAAGGAGTACGAACTGGGGCTAAGGCTACAGGCTCTGCAAGCTTTGATGCACGAGGTGTTTCGGGCGTAACGGGTGTAATGAAATCAGCCGGTATGTCTAATTTTGGTAACGCTGCGAAAGATGGGTATAAAGGATATGTTGAAAGGCAAGATAAGAGACAAAAAGCTACTTCAGATGAGTTAGTAAAAGGATCTGTTAACGATAAAACTAATCAAGACATAAGAAGAGCCAGAAGAAATATGGATGTATTGTTACAAACACACGGAATTGAATTATCTTCAAAAGAAGAAGAATTAGAGGACGCAAGAAAGAAGTTTAAACAAGCAAAAGATGATGGTGCCGAAAAAGGTTCACTTGAATACAGACAGGCTCAAGAAAAAGTAGAAAAGGCCAAGGAGGCAGTTAAAAAATTCAAAGACGACAATGGTATAAGTCAGGCAGGAAAAGAGCTTGGTCAAGCCGAAGCTGTCCGGAAGAGAGAAGAAGAAAAAAGAAGAAGGGGTCAGTCACAAGAAATTGAAGCAACTAAGCCTAAAACACCAGCAGAACTTGCAAAAGAAAATGAAAAGAAAGAGGAACTCAACAAAGAACTAAAAATTGCCGAGAATGCTATGAAGGATGCCGAAACAAGATTTGGAAAAGACTCCGCTGCATACAGAGGAGTAAAGAAAGAGAAAGAAAGAATAGAAGAAAAAATAAGAAATATTTCTTATTCTAAAAAAGATGTACTAAAAAGAGTATTCAGAAGAGGTGTAACAGGCACTGAGTACAATCAGACAGGAGCTTACAACACAGCAGATGCTTTTAGAAAAGGTTTAAAAGACGAAAAGAAAGGTGACGATAAAAAATAAAAATGGATGAAAATTTAAAAAACAAAATAAACGAAAAAATGAATGCAATACCTTCTAAATACAAAGAGGTGATTGATTCTTTTGGTTGGGAAAAAATAATAGAAGAAGTTGGTAAAGACCATAATCTATATTATGACCAAATTGAAAGTCTTTATATAGAAACTTTTTTAGTAATGCTTGGACTTACTGACCCTGATGATTTTGTGTACTCTCTCGAAGACGAGCTAGTTATAGAAAATGAAAGAGCAAATGAGATCGCAAGAGATGTAGATAATAAATTACTAACACCACTTCGAGAAGCACTAGAGAAAAAGTTTCCCGATGGACTATCTGACGAAGACCTCGAAGACGAAGATACAATCCAAAACTCTATAACAAATCCTCCTGCATCAAAACCAATCTCATTTGCCGAGCAAAAATTAAACGAACCTCATAGTTTACAAAAAAATACTTCAGCTGTTCCAATACCTCCTGGAGAAAAATACAGTGATCCTTATCGAGAAATAGCTTAATATAAAATTTAAAATTATAATTGTTAATTAAATTGCATGACATGGTGATATAATCACCATGTCATGCAATTTAAAGTTCCTCAATTCATAGACGTTGAAGATAAACTTTTTGG
>CAYLKL010000011.1:12065-17011 GCA_964384645.1 uncultured Candidatus Saccharibacteria bacterium | reverse complement strand
GAGATAATCCAACTCAAGATTTTCAACCAATTCATCTATCAATCTTTTTTGCTCTAATTCATTCTCTGCATAAAATTCTGCTTGAAAAATTAAATCATTCTTTTTAATTTCATCTAAATTTTTTAATCTATCGTCTATATCCAAATTTATTACACCTTTTATTTTATCTTTTACAACTTTTACAAATTCTGCATCTTTTTCATTTAAAAGTAAAATGATTCCGATTATCTTGTCTATTATAATCTCTTGAATTGTTGGAGGACTTACATAAGGAATAATTTTTTCTTCTTCATAGACTTGCCGAAACTCAGTGTCTCTTACCTTTGCCAAATCATCACGAACACTTTCTTCTCTAACTCCCAATATTTCAGCAACCATTTTTATTGCATAATCTTTATCTATATTAGACTGAATTTTTGCAACAACTGGTAATACTTCTTCTTTTATAACACTTAAAAAGCTTTGAGATTTTGGGTTCGTTTTATTTGTTTTAATTATCCATTCTATAGCAGGGATAGCGGTTTTAAAGGCATCCAAGAGCTTCCCTGGATCTTTTTGCGCCATATCTGCCGGATCTAATCCGTCTCCTAATATAACAGATTTTGGCAAAAGTTCATTTTCAAAAGACAACTTAAATGCTCGAATTGCCGCCTTTCTTCCAGCTTCATCCGAGTCAAAAGCGTATACAACTTCATTTGTAAATCTTTTTAAAAGCGATAAATGACTATCAGTTAGCGCTGTTCCTGAGACAGCAACAGTATTTTTTACACCTATTTGATGAGACATCATTAAATCCATTTGCCCTTCAACAATAACAACGTGTCCCTTTTTTAATATTTCCTGACGAGCAACATTTAACCCATACAAAAACTTTGATTTGTGAAAAACTAAAGTTTCTGGAGAATTAACATATTTAGGTCCTTCTCTGTCAGCAGGAAAAATTCTCGAAGAAAAACCTACAATAGAACCAGAAATATCTATAAGTGGAAAAATTATCCGAGAACGAAATCTATCGATTAAACCTCTTTCTGTTTTTGCCACCACACCAGAAGCAATAATGTCTTCGTCTTTATAGCCTTTTGCGCGTAGTACTTTCAAGACTCCATCCCAAGAATTTACCGCAAAACCTAATCTAAATTCTTTAATTGTTTCTTTTGTTAGGCCTCGTTCCAATAAATATTCCATTGCTTGATTATTTGTTTCTAAATTTTTTTCAAAATAATCTACAGCTTCTTCATTTATTTTTGTAATATTTTTCTTTGCTAAACCTGCTGAATCTTTAAATTCACCTTTTACAATTTTTACTCCGGCTTTTTCAGCCAACTTTTGAAGTGCATCAGAAAAACTCATTCCTTCGATAAGTTCTGTAAAAGTAAAAATATCACCACTCCTTCCACAACCAAAACAATGAAAAGAATTTCTGCCGGGAGAAACATAAAAGGACGCTGTCTTTTCAGTATGAAAAGGACAACGAGCTCTTAAGTTTACTCCGGCTTTTTCTAGCTTCAGATAATTCGATACAACCTCAGTTATTGAGAGCCGTTCTTTTATTTCTTCTGCTGTGTTTCGCATTTATTTAACTCCTTTTTTAAATCCGGTTCCAGCTGGAATCAATCTTCCAACAATCACATTTTCATTTAAGCCTCTTAGTCTTTCAACTCCACCGCGAACAGCATTGTCGATAAGCATTCTGTTTGTATTTTGGAATGACGCAGATGAAAGCCATGATGCAGAAGTAAGGGAAACTTGTGTAATACCAAGTAGCACTGGTCCACCTTTTGCTTCCCTACCACCTTCAGCTTTTATTCTCTTGTTTTCATCTATAAGCTCTATCTTTTCTACAACTTCGCCCACTGGGAACATTGTGTCTCCAGCTTCTGTTATTTTTGCTCGTGAGAACATTTGACGAATAATAACTTCAATATGTTTTCGAGCAATAGACGCACTCTGAAGCTCGTAAACTTTTCTGATTTCTCGGATTATGTATTCTTCAGTTTCTTCCATTCCAGCAAATTTAAATAGTTCCTGTAGACTTGCTGATCCATCTGTCATAAGCATTCCTTGTGTAATATTTTGACCACGAGATACCATTATTTTTCTAGTCATTGGAACTTCGTATTCCTCAACAGAAGCTTTTTTCGCCCCTCGTGGATTAGCCAAAATAATAATTTTCTTTTCTTTTTGCGTATCAATTACTTCTTGAACAATACCGTCTTCGTGCGCAATAACTGCAGCATTTTTAATAGTTCGAGCGTCAAAAATTTCTTCAATACGAGGTAGACCTGCAGTGATATCAACTCCCGCAACACCTCCAGAGTGGAAAGTTCGAAGTGTTAGCTGTGTTCCAGGTTCTCCAATCGCTTGAGCGGCAACAATACCAACCGCCTCACCAAGAGCAGCGATGTGATTTCTTCCAAGATCCATTCCGTAACAAGCCTGACAAACTCCATGCAATGATTCACAAGTAAGTGGAGTTCGCACTTGAACTTCTTCAACTCCGCTCTTTTGAATTATTTCAGAATCATCTTTTGTAACAAGGTGTCCTTTCTTGAAAATAACATTGCCATCCTTGTCTTTAACATCTGCAAGCAAAACTCTTCCTCTAATGTTCTTTGCAAGTGGAATTTCGATTCCAGAAAGATTTTCACCTCTCATTGTTTTTCCATTTTTTGTCTTACAATCAAGTTCTGTAACTGTAACGTCTTGAGCAACGTTTACTAGTCTTCGTGTTAGGTATCCAGCTCTCGCAGTGTTCAAAGCTGTGTCAGCCAAACCTTTTCGTGATCCGTGAGTTGTAATGAAATATTCAATAGGAGAAAGTCCTTCTTTGTAAGATGGAATAACTGGGAAAGGAATAATTCTACCTTGTGTATCTTGAATAAGACCTTTCATACCCGCCATCTGAACAAGAGACCCCATAGTTGCTCGAGCACCTGAGATGATCAAGTCATAAGTTGAACCTCGTGGATCCAATGTTTCAGGAATATATTTTTCAATTTCTTTTTTAGCAGCTTCCCAGATTTCAATAACTTTTTGATATTTCTCTTTTTCTGAAAGCAACCCTTCATCGTACTGACTAATTATTTCTTTTTCTTTTCCACGAGCATCTTTAACAATTCCAACTTTTTGCTCTGGAACTTTAACGTTATCAATACCCCAAGAAATTCCAGAGAATGTTGAGTACTTAAATCCGAATTCTTTTATTTTGTCTAAAATTTGTGGAGTCTCATCAATACCATAGTGGAAAATAATTTCATCCACCAAAGCTGACAATCTCTTTGATGTCATTTGTTCATTAACGAAAGAAAAGTCTGTTGGCAAAATTGAGTTAAACAAAAGTCTTCCAACTGTTGTTTCAAATATTTTTCCTTCAAATTTTTCGTATTTCTTTTTGTCTGTTCCGATAACTTTTATTTTTGCCTGAAGAGATACATCTCCGTATTCATAAGAAAGAATTGCCAAGTTTGGAGAAGCGTAATATTTACCTTCACCTTTTTCTCCAGCCATTTCCTTTGTTAGCCAGAAAACTCCAGCTACCATTTCCATTCGAGGCAAAACAATAGGATCTCCATTTTGTGGCTTGAACAAATTTTTGTTCGCCGACATAAGCTCTCTTGCTTCTTTTTGAGCTTCTACTGAAAGAGGTACGTGAACAGCCATTTGGTCTCCGTCGAAGTCCGCATTGAAAGCAGGACAAACAAGAGGGTGGAGCTGGATAGCATTACCTTCAATAAGAACTGGTTGAAAAGCCTGAATACCTAGTCTGTGTAGAGTTGGAGCTCGGTTTAGAAGTACACGCTTACCAACAATAACTTCTTCAAGAATTGCCCAAACTTCTGGAGTTCCTTCTTCAATCAATTTATTAGCAGCTCTGATATGTTTTGAAAAAGCTAAATCCCTTTCAAGAATTTTTGAAACAACAAATGGTCTGAAAAGTTCAAGCGCCATATGTTTCGGAAGACCACATTGACTAAGTTTTAGCTGTGGACCAACAACGATTACAGATCGTCCTGAGTAGTCAACACGTTTTCCAAGCAAGTTTGCTCGGAAAAGACCTTGTTTACTTTTTAGATTATCAGCCAAAGATTTCAAAGCTCTTCTTTGTGACTGACTCATAGCTGGAGCATCTCCACCAGCTGAAATAGAGTTGTCGATCAAAGCATCAACAGCTTCTTGTAGAATTCTTTTTTCGTTTCTTAGAATAACATCAGGTGCGCCAATTTCTTTTAGTTTCTTTAGACGATTATTTCTGTTTATAACTCTTCGGTAAAGATCGTTAACATCAGATGTTGCATGACGATTTCCGTCTAGGGCAACCATTGGTCGAAGAGCTGGTGGAATAACTGGGATTACTGTCATAAACATCCACTCTGGTCTGATCTTTGAATAGATCATTGAACGAAGTAGCCCAAGTCTTCTTTCTAGTTTTTCTCTTTCTGCAGAACCAGCTGTTTCTAAAGCTTTTTGTGTATTTTCTTTTTCTCTCTCAAGATCCATTCCTTTGAAAATATTGTAAATTGCTTCACCTCCGATTGATGCTTCAAAAGCTGTTCCGTATCTCAAAGAAACGTGATGATAATTTGCTTCGTTCAAAACTCTACCGACTTGAATGTCGTTTAATTCTTTTTTAGCTGAAAGAAGTAAATCCTTAAGTCTTTCTTTTGTGTCTTCATCTACTGCAGATTTTACTTTATTCTTATATTCATTTTCGAGCATTTTCTCGATTTCTTTCTTTTCACTTTCAAAAACTTTTGTAATTATGTATCCAGCAAAATAAACAACTTTTTCCAAGTCAGTAACTGAAACTCCTAATAGCAAAGCCATTCTTGATGGCACTCCACGAAGAAACCAAATATGAGCAACAGGTGAGGCAAGTTCGATGTGTCCCATTCTCTCTCTTCGAACAATAGATTGAGTTACCTCAACTCCACATTTTTCACAAACAA
>CAYLKL010000011.1:0-12055 GCA_964384645.1 uncultured Candidatus Saccharibacteria bacterium | reverse complement strand
TTCTTCGATACTTTCCACAATAACATTCATAGTCTCTTTCTGGACCAAAAACTCTTTCGTCAAAAAGACCACCTCGTTCACTTCTACCTGTTCGATAATTTATCGTTTCAGGTTTTGTAACTTCTCCATAACTCCAAGCCTTAATTCTCTCTGGGCTTGCTAGCTTCAAAGTCATGAAATCAAAATTATTTGTATCAATAGTTTTCATATTATTATTCATTATTTTTATTGCTCATTATTTTCGTCTTCAACTTCTTCGACCGTGTTATTTTTACTATTACTTCCAAGTTCTACATCAAGACCAAGTCCTCTCAAGTAATTTAACATCACTGAAAATGACGCTGGTGCATTTTGCATCAAAATTGGCTCATTTTTAATAATTGAATCAAAGGCTTGTGATCTTCCTCTAATATCGTCTGATTTAATTGTTATCATTTCTTGCAGAGTATGAGCGGCACCGTAACCCTCAAGTGCCCACACTTCCATTTCTCCAAATCTTTGTCCTCCACCTTGCGCTTTACCACCAAGAGGTTGCTGAGTAATAAGTGAGTATGGACCAATAGAACGCATGTGAATCTTGTCTTCAACCATGTGGTCGAGTTTCAACATATACATTATTCCAACAGCAATATCTTGTTCAAATGGTTCTCCACTTCTTCCGTCAAATAGTTTAACCTTTCCACTTCTTGGTAGTCCGGCTTTTTCAAGCTCATCACCGATTTCTTGCTTTGTTGCACCTGAAAACGGTGGAACAATCGCTTGGTAACCAAGCTTTTCTGCGGCGTAACCTAAGTGCATTTCAAAAATCTGTCCCAGGTTCATACGAGATGGAACTCCAAGTGGTGTCAAAATTATATCGATTGGTGTTCCGTCTTCAGTAAATGGCATTTCTTCGATTGGAAGAACTGTAGAAATAACACCCTTGTTTCCGTGTCGTCCAGCAAGTTTGTCTCCAACAGAAACATTTCTAACTTGCGCTACTTCAATAACTATTTTCTTCATTATTCCAGCATCGAGTTTGTGTCCAAGTTCTCGTGAGAAAACTTTTACACCAATAACTCTTCCTCTCTTTCCGTGATCAACACGTAGTGATGTATCTTTTACGTCTCTAGCTTTTTCAGCAAAGATAGATCGAAGAAGTCTTTCTTCTGGAGTAAGTTCTGTTTCTCCTTTTGGTGTAATTTTACCAACCAAAATATCGTTTTCTCTAACTTCTGCTCCGATTCGAATAACACCTTCAGCGTCAAGATCTTTTAGTTTTGCTTCTCCAACGTTTGGAATATCTCGAGTTGTTATTTCAGGCCCAAGCTTTGTATCTCGAACCAAACAAACAAATTCTTCAATATAAATAGAAGTAAAAGTACTCTTTCTAATTAGTCGCTCTGATACGATAATTGCGTCTTCGTAGTTGTGTCCGTTCCATGTCATAAAAGCAACACGGATGTTTTGTCCAATTGCCGCTTCTCCGTTTACAGTTGTTGAAGTGTCTGCAAGTAAATCTCCTTTCTTAACTTTTTGCCCAACAGAAACAGCTGGTCTTTGGTGAAGTGAACCGAAATCATTTGTTCTTCGGAAATTCACTAATTCATAAATTTTATCCTCTTTCTTTCCTTCAACTTTAATTTTGGCTGCATCAACATGAGTTACAACTCCGTCTTCTTCAGCAAGTATTAGTCTTCCAGATTCTCGTCCTAGGTGTTCTTCAATTCCAGTTGCTACATACGGAACTTCTGGAACGATACAAGGCACCGCTTGTTTTTGCATGTTTGATCCCATCAGTGCTCGGTTTGCATCATTGTGTTCCAAAAATGGAATCATAGAAGTTGCAATTGAAAATGGCTGAAGTGTTCCAACTTCAATAAAATCTACTTCATCTCTTTTTACAAGTCCTGGGTTTGTTTTTGATCGTACTTCAACATATTCTTCAGATAGATTTCCTTTTTCATCAAATTTGTTTGCCAAGTGAGCAATGTTGTAAGTTTCTTCTTCCAGTGCGTTCATGTAAATAACCTCTCCCGTTACTTTCCCATTTTTTACTTTTACATAAGGAGTTTCGATAATACCGAAATCATTTACTCGTGCATAAACAGATAAGTGAAGAATAAGACCAATGTTTGGACCTTCTGGTGTGTGGATTGGACAAACTCTTCCGTAGTGAGAAGTATGCACGTCACGAACTTCGATAGAAGCACGCTCTCGTGTTACTCCACCTGGTCCAAGCGCAGAAAGAATTCTCAAGTGTTCCAATTCATCTAGAACGTTTTCTTGCGCCATGTGTTGTGACAATTGGTTTGTTGTAAAAAATTCTTTTATTTTTACTTGAAGAGGTCGTTGGTTTAGAACATTCATCGGCATTGCAGTTGAAACATCAATAGTCGACATTCTGTCTTGAATGTTTCTTTTCATTTGCATCATTCCAGTTCGGATTTTTGCTTCAAGCATTTCACCAACATATCTTACACGTCTAGATGCCAAGTGATCGATATCATCAGGGCGTGATCCTGGTGTATTTTGTAGAGTTAAAATATGAGAAACAATTAAAAGAAGATCAGATCCAGATAGAGTCCTTCTTTCTACTTCTTTTCCAGTTGTCGGAAGTCCGAATCGACTGTTAAATCGAAATCGTCCAACGGCAGAAAAATCGTATCTTTCTGGTGAAAACAACCCATTTATAAATTCACGTGCGTTATCAGCCGTAGCAAGATCTCCATCGCGAAGTCTTCCATATATTTGAACATACGCATCTTCAATAGTCTTTGCACTATCTTTTGCAATCATGTCTTCAATTGCTTTTTTATGGTAATCAGTTTCAGAAATTTCCTTTACCATTTCTTTTTCTGTTACTCCCAAAACTCTTAGAAGTGACACAATTGGAAACTTTTTCTTTTTGTCGATTTTTACATTCAAACTTCCGTCTGAATCCATTTCAATTTCAATCCAAACACCTCGAGATGGTATTACTTTTGCACCGAAATATTTTTTACTTCGAATTTCACCTTGCGTGAAGAAAACACCCGGAGATCTTGCGAGCTGGGCGACAATAACACGTTCTACTCCGTTTACAACGAAAGTTCCGTGTGGGGTCATAACTGGAATATCAGAAAGGAAAATTTCTTGTTCCTTTGCGTGTCCAGTTGCTTTATTTGTTAGTTTTACTCTTGCCTTGATTTGCGCTTCGTATGAAATCTTGTTTTGCTTTGCATAATATTCATCATACTTTGGCATTGTTATTGCAATGTCAGAAAATTCAAGCTGTAATTTTTTTCCTGAATAATCACTGATCGGATTAAACTCAGTAATCACATTTTGAATTCCTTTTTCAAGCAACAACTTAAACGAATCTAGTTGTGTATTTAAAAGTTGTGGAAAAGGTACTAGAGGCTCCTTGTACTTTGAAAAGTACTTTTTAGGTAAAACTGTTTTATCTCGCATAAAAAAATAAAGCACGGTAGCAAAAACTACCTTATTAATAAAAGGTTAATAAATTTTTTTGATTTTTAATCAAAATCTTTTTTTGTTTCTATACTTTAAAAACCTTTTGGAGAGTATAGTCGATTAGCCCTCGTAGCCAACCATTGATGTATTTATATACTTTATGGAAAAAAGAGTCAAGGAGACCGGCTAATTTCCCCTTTATTTATAAATTTACCCAATTCTTCCTTAAAATATTGGTGCAATTCCTAAGCCTTTTTGCAGTCTATAAGTATTTCCGTGACTCAAAAGACCTCGATAAGAACTCACGGTTTCAGGTTTTGGATACCATTTGAGCCTTCTAATTAATTTTCGTTTAGTTGTAGTTCGAATTTGCCTATGGTCTGGAAAATGAATCCAGCCCAAAAAATCGACACCTGTTGCATATGTCTTGATATAAACTTTGTTTGGATGAAGATCTAATTTTAATTTTTCATTCAAAAATGTGCTTATCTTCATCAATAGATTTTCAAGATATTCTTTGTCATCTGACAGAATAGTAAAATCATCCGCATATCGAATATAGTATTTAACCCGAAGTTCTTGCTTCATATACATATCAAATTCATGCATATAAATATTCACAAGAAGCTGAGAAGTTAAATTTCCTAGAGGTAATCCGATTCCTTGTCGTGTTGTATGAAAACTTTTTACGACTCGATTGATTAGCCAGAGCATTTCTTCGTCTTCTATGTGTCGCTTGAGAATGCTGGTTAAAATATCATGGTCAATGCTTGCGAAAAACTTTTTTATATCACATTTCAAAACATAGCATGTCCTCGTATTATTTTTTGAAACTTTATCGGCAAAAACTTTAAATCTTTTAAAAGCACGATGTGTGCCTTTAAATTTTCGGCATGAATATGAATCATAAATAAAACGGGTATCAAAATACCAGTACAATTCTTTATATATTAGATGGTGTAGCACTCTGTCGCGAACAATCGCTTTGTGAATATTTCTTGGCTTAGGGTCTGAAATATTGAATGCCGAGTATGGGGCATGTTCATAACTTCTGTCCTGTAGAGACTTATAGAGTTCGATAATATTATCAGAGAGTCGTGATTCAAATTTCACAACATCTTTCTTTTGCCTTTTCCCGCATACAAAATTATTCCATGTTGAAAGGAGATTTTCTATCGATATGATATTGTTGTATTTATGAGTGAACATAAAATTATACCCCCCCCCCGCACAATGCTCCGCTTGTGCTCATCCGAGCCAAAGAATCCTACAAAGTCTGGCACACGCATCTAAATAATGTTCCTAAAATTGACCGACACACTATCGGTATTAGGATTGATGATATTTTTCTATCCTTGCTTGAACTGATATTCAGAGCGACATTTGCTTACGCTAAATTTGAAAAATTATCTATTGTTTCGCAGTCCATCGGCAAAACTGATTTATTAAAATTCTTTCTACAAATCGGATGGGAACACAAGACACTTGACCATAAAATATATGGAAAAATCATTCTCGGACTTGATGAAGTCGGGCGCATGCTAGGCGGTTGGAAGAAAAGCCTCCAAGAAAAAACTCCCGCCAACAAATAATGTGGCGGGAGAAAAAAATGAGTAGCAGAAGCAAAGGAGGCAATGGTCACCATTCCAGTCATTCTCGAAGTTGCCAAGGTTGAACTTCCAGTCACCGTCTGAGTTCCGGTTCAGGTTCGGAACCCTGTGGTTGCCGTCCGAGTACACAAGCAATGTACGAGAGATTATCTATTTCACCACGCCCAGCACTAGCCAGACATTGTATTTTATTTGGAGTCTTAAAACTCTCCAATATCTCGCACCGACTTAATTTTATTTTTTTCATAAAAGGAGGTTCTCATTTGGAAAGCATACCCGCCAAATCACCGACCAAATCCTAATACGAGATTTTGATTTTGTGAAGCCGTAACCGCACTACATACCAAATATCCAAACAAAATTATAACAAGAAAAGAAAATATTTTTAAATAAAAAAAGCTCTTATCAAATTTTAATTTGATAAGAGCTTTAAGGATCTAAGACCTAAGTTAAATTAAGATACTAAGTGCCTAAGGGCTCTTTGTCGCAGAAGCAAAGGAGGCAATGGTCACCATACCAGTCATGCCCGAAGTAGCCAAGGGAGAACTCCCAGTCACCGTCTGAGCCCCGGTGCAGGCGCGGAACCCTGAGGATGCCGCCCGAGTCTTTCCATAAAGCATTCTTTTCATCGAAAGAAACGGTCCATTTATTCACTGGAAACTCATCAGATTTTAAATCATGCACCAATGTAAGTCCTTGTCCGCCTACAAGTATTGCATTTTGCTTGCGCAAAAAATTCATGCAATCCTCACTCGTTACTTCTGAAATTATAGGGAAGATTTTTACTTTGTAGGTTTTGCGTGGCTCAAGCTTCGTAGTCGCTTTTGCAAAGTTCTCACTGGTCAGCGAATCATTGTAGTAATAAGTCGTTTTCAGCTTTTTTGTTTTCTTGCCAAAGATGTCGATCTGGCTGTCATGCTTGTAATCAGCAGGAACAGTAAGTTCGAATTCTTTGATAGCCGGACCGAAGCGTTGATCTTGCATTGCCAACTTTTGAAGGATCGGTTTGAGATCCGTTTGCAATTTTCCGCCGTTAGCGATAATTACCTGAGCCTCATCTTTTGTGAGACCGAGTGCACGTACTGAATCTCTTACGAGGTCAGCAATGCGAGTTTCCTGGTTTGACGTGATCTTTTCAGTCATCGTATTTGTTTTTTAAAGAGCTAAATCATTCGTTCATTAGCCTTATTATTATAGCATACAATTGTGAGCTTTGTCAATTTACTTATTTCCCCTCTTTTTGCACCGTTCTTCTATCCCGTACGAAATAACGACCGTCTAAGGACGGCTTATTTCGTACGGGACAAGTATTTTATTTTCTAGCTTCTCTCCACTTTTCTATATTATCGTGATGGCCTGAAAGTAACACCTTCGGCACCTTATAGTTTTTGTCTTTATATTTGAGTATTTCAGGTCTTGTATAAACCTCATGCGACGCATTTCGGTTTTCTTCAATAGATTCAGCTTTTCCCAAGAAACCTACAGTTTGGCGCATTGTAGAATCGAGCAAGACCATAGCTGGAAGTTCGCCTCCTGTTAGAACATAATCCCCAATTGAAATCTCTTCGGCTTTTGATATCTTTTTTACCCGCGCATCAATTCCTTCATATCGCCCTGAAATCAAAATAATATTTGAATATTTTTTCGCCCAATCTTTGGCAATTTTATTTGTAAATATCTTGCCACCAGGTGACAAAATTATAGTTTTAGTTTTTTTAGCATCCTTTCCTTTTTTAGCTTTTTCAATCGCTTTCAAAATTGGTTCTGCGTACATAACCATTCCTGGGCCTCCACCATAAGGACGGTCATCTACTTTTCGATGTTTGTCTTTTGTGAAATCGCGCGGATTTAAGAAATTTACTTTCATCAATTTCTTTTCTTTGGCACGCGCCATCAAAGACTCGTTCATATACGAGTCAAACATTTCCGGAAAAATTGTAATTATGTGCCAATTCATATGATTAGTATATTAGTAATTAGTAGATTAGTATATTAGACATTTTTAAGCAAACCGTGTAGTGAATTTTGGCGAAGTTCATAAAAACAAAATAAATTTTGCATCGCCAAAGTCTACTGATCGGCAAATAAAAAAGTCGCACACTACTGCGACCTTATCGATTCCACATACTCCTCTGCTTCTTTTTTTATCTCTTCAGATCTCTCTTTGTTTCTAAGTTTTTCTTTTTTATCTTCTCTATTAAGAGAAAATATTACCCCAAATGAAAAAAAAAATTTAACACCCAAAGTGAAATCCAAGTATAATAAGTGCTTACAAAATAATCTAAATAAGAAATATCTTTTCTTAAAAAAGGCCCCAGTAAGAATATCCCTGAAACAACAATGGTTACTAAAATTACAGAAAATACAGCATTAGCCCTTGTGTCAAGTTTTGAAATTAGAGATTCTGACATGAGAACCCAATAAAAAACACCCACACAACACCCCATCATCACAGTAACTATCAACAGAATTAATCCGAGAAAAAGACCGGTCACTTTAGGTGAAGAGTCTATCCTGGAACTTAACCCAAGAAATGCCCAACCGCTAATATTGGCAATCCACTTATACTCATGTTTATTAGAACTAACTGTGTAAAATGGAAATGTGTTTTCAATTTGAGGAAGATCATATCTTATCAAATTTCTTCCTTCATTTAAGGCTATCGCCACTTCTTCTGAAGTAAAACCCTGAGGTATTTGAATGTTTTTTGAAATAACTTCTTTTATAGTTATTAATTTTACTTTTTGAACTCCGCCGTCTTTTGCTTCGTAAGCTATTTTTTCAGTTGATTGCGCTTTACTCTGGATTATAAATCCAAATAAAAGCAGTGTTATTACAAAGATCTTTTTCATGGTATGAGGTTTTTATTTTTTTCTTTAGAATAACGTATTTTTAATATTTGTCAATCAAGACTTATAAACAAAAAAACACCGTGATAGGCCGGTGTTTTTTGTTTTTAGACTATAACCTATTAGCTAAAACCTATAACCTGTCTTAAATTCCTTTTAGTTCTTCCATCGCTTCGTCAACTGACGATGCTGATGATCCACCCTCAGAGCTTCCTCCTTCTGGTTCGTTGATCTTTAAGTTTACTCTAGAATCATTTTTCATTCCGATAACACGTAGAAGTGTTCGGATAGCATTTACTGTTCTACCTTCTCGTCCGATAACTCTTTTCATGTCATCCTTTGAGATACCATCAACTGAAAGAAGAACTCCTCTTTCGTCGATTGTACGATTCACAGTAACTCCATCTGGAGTTTCTACCAATGACTTTAGTACGTACTCTACAAACTCTTTATCTTTTTCCATAATAAGAATATTTCTGTTAAAAAGTGCAGATTGACCGAATACTGCAGAAGAATATTATAACAAAAAAAGCCCCTTTTGGGCAAATTTTGTTTTATCTAATTTTATTTCTTTGCAACTTTCTTAGCTGACTTTTTTACTGTTTTCTTTTTAGCTTTCTTTGTGTCTATTTTAGTTGTTGAAAACGAATGTCCTGCTTTTTTTAGTAATTGTCTTGCTGTGTCAGAAAGTTGTGCTCCTTTAGAAATTCTTTCTGTTATTTTCTCGATTTCAAACTGAGTCTTTCCAGCTTTTGGATTGTATGATCCCAAAACTTCAATAAACTTACCACTTTTTGCGGCGTTTTTTGAATCAGTCAAAACTAGGCGGAAATGCGCCTCGTTTTTTGTTCCTACTCTTGTAAGTCTTATCATTAACATATGTGAAGGTGATAATATCACAAATCTCTCTTTCTGCAAGAGCATAAAAGAAAAACCTGTGATATATTAGCTTTATGGACAAAAATACTCAAAAAAGAGACTCAAGTAAGAGCTCCAGCGGGAAGCCTTTTTTTTCTAAAAATAATGGCGGTTTCAAGAAACCTGAACTAGCTGGACCTAAAACTATCGATGGAGTTATTCGTATTACACGACGAAATTTTGGAATTGTGCGCTATGGAAATGCAGACCAAGCAATCATTATTAAACCAGAATTATTAGGGAGCGCTCTTACCAGAGACGAAGTTCGTGTTGAAGTAAAAGAATACAAACGAGATGGAACAGGTGGTTTTGGAAGAGTTGTTGAAATTCTTAGACGCGCAAAAGTTGGTTATGCGGGAATTGTAAAAACAGAAAATGGTGTTGAAGGTTTTTATGCAACCGACAGCGCTTTCCCGTCTCCTGCTCGAATATCAAGTTTCGAAGTTCCAAAAGAGGAACTAACAGATGGGAAAATTGTTTTCTTTGAACTTGTTGGTTGGGACCCTGAAAGAAAACCATTTGGGAAAATAATAAAAATAATTGGAGAAAAATCTCGACACGAAAGTATTCACGAATCTATTGCACTTGAATACGGATTTGAAGCACCTTTTTCTGATGAAGTTTTAAAAGAAGCAGAAATGTTTGTTGAAGATGAAAACACAGACGACTACAAAGATCGAAGAGATTTTCGAGAGATCACAACTTTTACCATCGACCCAGACACAGCGAAAGATTTTGATGATGCCTTATCTTACGAAAAACTTGAAGACGGCAGTATAGAAATTGGAATTCACATTGCCGATGTTTCTCACTATGTTAGAGAAAATTCTGCGCTAGATCGCGAAGCTCGGACTCGAGGAACGAGCGTCTATTTAGCTGATCGAGTTATCCCGATGCTACCGGAAATTTTATCAAACGATTTGTGTTCACTAATACCAAACAAAGACCGTCGCGTAATGAGTGCTGTTGTTACTTTTAAAGATGGTGAGGTAAAAAAGACTTGGTTTGGAAAGGCGCTGATCCACTCAGATGAAAGACTGACTTATGAACAGGCTCAAGAAAGAATAGAAACAGGTGTTGGTCAATTTGCTGATATTTTAATAGAACTAAATGATTTAGCGAAAAAAATGAAGCAAAAAAGATTCGACGCAGGAGCTATTTCACTAGACAGTGATGAAGTAAAATTCGTGCTTGATGATGAAGGTAACCCTATTGATGTAAAGAAAAAAGCTCGAAAAGACGCACACAAAATGATCGAGGAATACATGCTACTTGCCAACAGACTGGTCGCTGAAGAACTAAGTCGTGGTGTAGATATAAAAAAGCCAGTTGCGCATCCGATGCTTTATAGAGTTCACGACAAACCAACTGACGAAAGAATTACTTCTCTTGAAGAATTTCTAAATGGATTAGGTCATGATATTGAAATAAAAAATGATAGTCATGTTGGAATTACTCTTTCAAATCTTTTAGACACAATAAAGGATCCGGCAATGAGAGACACTGTTCAAGGTGCGATTGTTCGAAGTATGCAAAAAGCAATATACACCACAAAAAATATCGGCCACTTCGGACTAGCAATTTCTTTTTATGCCCACTTCACTTCTCCAATTCGAAGATATCCTGATGTAATTGTTCACCGATTGTTAAATCACTTCAAAATAACAGGCAAACTAAAAACTGACGATATAAAAATTATTGAAAAAATTGGACAAGAAAGTTCTGTTCAAGAAACAGGTGCTCAAAATGCTGAACGAGCAAGTACAAAATACCTTGGTGTTATTTATATGAAAAGATTTTTGGGTCAAACACGAAAAGGAGTTATCACTGGAATGACAGAGCGAGGATGTTTTGTAAAAGACGAAGAATCTTTCTCAGAAGGATTTATGTCATTTGAAGGTCTTGGTGATGTAACTGTTAGTGAAAAAACAGGACGAGCAAAAATAGAACAATCTACTCGAATTCTAACTCTGGGTGAAATTATCGACTACAAAGTAAAATCAATTGACGAAGAAAGGAGAGAAATTGAAATGGAACTTGTTTAGATTTTAGAACATAGAGATTAGATAACGGCCATAAAAAAATTGATACAATAATATTATGCGGAATACTCTTATAGCCTTTTTTGTTTTAATCTCTGTTTTAGGTTTATTTTTTGTGTTCAAAAATGAAGAAACTGTCTCTTACGAATCCCCTATTGTTTCCGAAAATTTAATACCTGAGCCAAAAGAAATAAAATTAATTTTCTTTGGCGACATAATGCTCGACCGAGGAGTTAGATCATCCGTTGAGAAAAATTTCAACGGTGATTATTCGTCATTATTTGGACCCACAAAAGATTTGATTCAAAACACAGATATAGCCTTCTTGAATCTCGAAGGACCAATTTCCGATGGCGGACGAAAAGTTGGGAGTATTTATTCTTTTAGATTTAATACTATAGTAGCAACAGTTTTGAAAGATATTGGTTTTGATATTGTTTCTTTTGCAAACAACCATGTTGGAGACTATTCAACAACTGCTTTCAATGACACTCTCGCCCACCTTAAAAAGACGCAAATATTACAAACTGGTGCTGGAGCAAATTACGAAGACGCAAAAACTCCACGCGAAATAATTATAGAAAATACAAAATTTTGTTTTTTGGGGTTTTCTGATGTGGGACCAGAATGGATAAAAGCAAAAGAAGATAGTGCTGGAATTTTACTTGCAAGTGACCCAGATTTTGAAAATATAATAAAAAGTGGAAAACTAGGTTGCGACATTTTAGTAACTTCTTTCCATTGGGGCGATGAGTACAAACACTTTAATTCTCGCCAAGAAAAATTGGCAAAAAGTGCAATAGATGCAGGTGCAGATATTATAATTGGACACCACCCGCACGTTATACAGGATATTGAAATATATAAAGGAAAAATTATTGTTTATAGTTTAGGTAATTTTATTTTTGACCAATACTTTAGTCCTGAAACATTAGAAGGCATTAATGTCGAAATAAAAGTAAAAAATAAAATTATTGAAAGTGCGTTTTTTAGAAAAACACAACAGACTCGAAAATACAATATCGAAAGCATAAGTGAACCAACAGAAATAGATTTTTCACTAGACCAAGTAATAAAAATCCAAAATAGTCTAAGGAAATAAAAAAACCGCACAAAACTGTGCGGTTTAACTGTTCATGAAAAATTTTTAATCCATTTCTTTCTCGAGGCGCGGAGAATTTCTCGGACCATGAGGAGGTGC
>CAYLKL010000010.1:0-18570 GCA_964384645.1 uncultured Candidatus Saccharibacteria bacterium | reverse complement strand
CAGTGTCTATTGTTGCGACCTATAGATGTTTCAATATGAATCCTCAAAGATTCGAGAGATTGATACACCGCTTCTTTAGTGATTCCTGTCTAGATATTGAAATCACTGACAACAACGGAAAAAGCTACACTCCAAAAGAATGGTTCATTGCACCAATTATGGTGATTGGAAATGTGATTGAGTTGATAATTAAAGGAGAGATTGTTAATTACTCTTATGATAAAGAAAATAGAATAATAATAAAAAATTAATTATGAAAAATGAAATTGTAAAAACAGAAACAAAAGAAATAATATTAACCCTTGACGGAGAATTAATGGTTGAAGGGAGTGTTGACTATCGAACTTTGTTCGATGTAATTGATGGATCTGTTGGGGCAATAGAGGGATTTTCTCGTATTGTAAACTTCAATCAAGTTGTAAGTTTTAGAGTAAAACCACCAAAGGAAAAGTGTTTTGAAATTTCGATACAAGCAGTACAATTACTAGGCTCAGTTGTACCTTTAATACAAAATGCGGGGACAATAAAAGATATCGTCTCATTTTTTATTGAATATCTAAAAATAAAAAAGGCTCTTAGAGGTGAAGATTTAAAGAGAGAAAACGTCCAAACTAACAACAATGGTGATGTAATTATTAAAGATAATGCTGGTTCAATTATATATCACGACAATAGAAAAATTGTTAATATAAATGTCATTAATAACGCAATTGAAGATCCGCAAATAAATAAGAAAATTGATCGTATGGCTAATGCACTCGAAAAGAATGAACAACTGGATATTATTAGCTTTACAGAACCAGAAGTTGTAGAGGGAGGCACATTGTCAATATCTAAAAAAGAAACTGGATATTTTAAATATTCTGAAAAATTTGAAGAAAAATCAGACAATCTTGTTGGATATGTTAGAAAAATAGATAATAAGACGAATAATGGAACAATAACTATTATAGATAATAATAAGGAGAAAAGCGTTAATTTCGAGATAGATATAAAGGATATGTTGGTTCTGGAAAAAGTCGTACGTAATCTTGCGCTTGCTGAAGCCAACAGAACAAGAGTTATGTTTATAGGAGAAAAAACCCTAGATTTAAAAGGTAAAATTAAGAAAATTATAGTTAATGATATTAATATGGTAGATAAATCATTTAATTTTTAATTAATATTATTTATGTCCGAATATTACAACCCAAAAAGAATAGCGAGTTGGAATTATGGCGGGAGTAATTGGAAACTTTCGCGTTCCAAAATTGATTTGTTTTCGGAGTGTCCGAGGTGTTTTTATTTGGACAATAAATTGGGATTGAAACGTGTTCCCGGATTTCCTTTTTCTATAAATAGCGCGGTGGATCATTTGCTCAAGCAAGAGTTTGATGGATATCGAGCCAAAGGCGAACAACATCCACTTCAAAAAGAATATAAAATTGATGCGCGTCCGATGTCTCACGTTGAGCTTGATGAATGGCGAAGAAATTTTGGCGGGATTCGATATTTTCATGAACCGACAGAACTAATGGTTACAGGAGCGATTGATGATTTGTGGATCAATGGCGATGGAGAATATATTGTTGTCGATTATAAGGCAACGGCAAAAGACGAAGCAGTGAAAGAGCTTGATAAAGAATGGCAAGATGGATACAAGAGACAGATGGAAGTGTATCAATGGCTACTGCGACAAAACGGATTTCCTGTTTCGGATATTGGATATTTTGTTTATTGTACGGGAAAGATGGATCGAGAGGCTTTTGATGGGCGAATTGATTTTGATGTAAATTTGATTGAGCACAAAGGGAATGATGCATGGGTGGAGAAAATTTTGTTTGAAATAAAAGAGTGTTTGGAAAGTCCGGAAATTCCCGAGTCGTCAAAGGAGTGCGATTGGTGTGCATATTCAAATTCGAGGAATGAAATTGAAGAAGAATAGAAATTAAGAAATGTCTTACTACGCTAATAATAAATATGAACAGGAGCCGGAGTTTGAGCTCGACCTTCATGGGTGGACGACGATGGAGTGCAAAGAAGAACTTGATGAAATAATTCGTGAGGGCGATTATTCGCATATACGGGTGATTGTTGGAAAAGGAAAAAATAGTGCGGACGGTCCGGTGCTTCCAAATTTTGTGAAAAATTATTTGAACGAAAGAAATATAAGGTTTAGCCAGTCAAAAATTCAAGATGGGGGAGAAGGAGCACTCGAAGTATATTTTTAGACGATTAGAAAATAGAGAATAGAATATAGACAATAAAAAAGCCCGCGATCCGCCGGCTGGCGGATACGTGGGCTTTTGTGTTTAGTGAACTGATTTTTTATTTTTTCTTTTCCAAGGCAGCTTTGAGTAGATCTCCCATGCTATTTGTTGCAGGTTCTGATTTCATGTATGTGCCGTCCAGTTTTTTTTGGTCCAAATATTTTTGGACAATTACTTTTACGTGAGGAATGTTTTCCTCCGGAATTTCTTGTTCTTTATTGTGCCAGGTTTCTACTGCTTGTTCGTAGAATTCAGATGGGTGGTATTCCATCTCGTCGTCCAAATGTTTACCGGTTTTAGGGTTAATAAAGAAATAAATTTCTACGTCTCCAACTTTTGTGCGGACGAACAGATTTCCGGCGTCAGTTTTTATACAGGTCATATGATTTATATTTAAGGATTATTTGTTTGCATTATATAGGATAATAACGATTTTGTCAAATAAAAAAGCCCGCGCCTCCTTCGCTTGGGCTTCGAAGGCCAAGGAGGATACGCGGGCGAGAGGTGGGTAATAGTTGTATAATTAAATTATGAATTCATATAATTGGTATAGTACTCTTATAAGGCCGTCGTGGGCGCCACCATCTTATCTTTTTGGGCCAGTTTGGACGTTCTTGTACGTATTGATCGCCATATCTTTCGGGAGTGTTTTTTATAAAGCTTTCAAGGGGCAAATTTCGTGGATGGTTGCTTTGCCATTTATGCTAAATCTTGTTTTCAATTTTTCTTTTACTTATTTTCAATTTGGTCTCCAAAACAATTTGTTAGCAGCTATAGATATTTTGCTTGTTCTGGGAACTATTATTTGGGCGATGATTGCTATTTATCCGCACGCACATTGGATTACTTATATACAAATTCCGTATTTGTTGTGGGTTTCATTTGCTACAGTTTTACAGCTGACGATTACTTTTTTGAATAGATAGAGAAAACTTTCGTTTGGTGTATAAGTAGAAAATATTTTTTGTATATAATATTTATTATGAATACAATTTTATTGGCGTCTATTTTGCAAGTATTAATAGCTCTCGGAATTTTTAATGTTTGGTTGGTGCGATCAAAAAAACAAACAGAATATCGTGGTGGAAGTGCTTCGAATATGAAAGAAGAATTTAAGGCGTATGGATTGCCGCAGTGGTTTATGTATTTTGTTGGTTTTCTAAAAATTACTTCAGCACTTTTGTTGATAGTCGGTTTTTTTGTACCATTTATTGTGCCTTATGTTGCTTTGCTTATGGCCGGATTGATGGTTGGGGCAATATTAATGCATGTAAAGATTGGTGATCCGTTTATGAAAGCAATGCCTGCGATTGGAATGTTTGCCATGTCGGCCATTCTTTTTTGGATTACATATTCTTTTTAAAAAAAACAAAAAGCCCCGATCCGCCAGCTGGCGGATGGGCTTTTTAATTTGCTCTTTTTTCTAGAAGGTTCCTGATTTCTATGTAATTAGATATATTAGGATATTCTTGCGAAAGTTGTGCGGATATCGTTTTAATCCTTTCTTGAGATTCTTTTATAATGTCATTTATTGTGTCTTCGGTGTACTCATCCAGCTTTTCTCTTATGGTAAGTTTTTCACGGACTGCACTAATAAGATCTATTAATAAATTTTCCAGTTTCGGGTCAGAAGACACAGCTTCACTATTCAATATATTTGTTTCAAGACCAGAGACAATTCTTCCCAGGGTTTGGTCTCGAAAATTTCTCTCTATTTTTTCTGTGCTTTTGTCGAATTTTGGTAATTTGCTGTTATCAAATTTTGGTATTTCTTCCATTGGATAATTATATCCAATTACAACATTGAGGCAATCTTGAGATTGTAAAATGGTATAATTAAAATATGAACACAAACAAAGGTTTTGGGAAAATACTCCTCATTTTGATATTAGCTGGTTTGGCTTTTTATTATTTTGTGTATAGAAAAGATATTGTTCAAGTTGGGCAGATTATAAACAATATTACGAGCGGAGAATTGGTGGGAAAAAATTGTTTTGAATATGATCAGATTGCGACAACTGAGGCACCGTATAGTGTAAATGAAAAAGTTGAAATTGTTATTTTGGGCAACAAAGTAGTAATGGGTACAAAAAGTGGAAATCAATCTGGTCCCGATATGACAAATGGATACGAGGGAACTTTGACTGGAAAATTGGAAGGAGACGTTTTGAATGTTGTTTATTCTTATAAAATAGAAGGATCAGATCAGAAAGAAAAAGAAATATATAAAGTTACAAGTGATTCAATTGTAAAGCAAAGATATGTATTGGAAGACGTTGCTGGAGTTTTGACACTAGATACGACAAGTACTGTCCGTGAGATGGTTTACAAAAAGATTGATTGCGGAGTTGTTGATGATACAGAAAATTGGACAAATACAAATGATTCGAAAAGTGGAATTAGTTTTTCTTATCCATCGGACTTTGGAACAGAATTTGTTCGTCCGCAAGATTGGCCACCAGTTTTAAATATTTACAATGAAGTTCAATCTTGCACTGAAGCTGGCTCTTATATCGACCAAGCAGGAAAAACAGAAAATATTATTGTAGGTGAAAATAATTATTGTGTGACAATAAAGACAGAAGGGGCGGCGGGAAGTATTTATACGCAATATGCTTTTGCTCGAGTAAAAAATGGAAAAACTGAAATATTAGCTTTTTCATCGCGAGCTACACAATGTGGAAATTATGATGACCCACAAAAAAGCAGATGCGAGACCGAACGGGAAAATTTTGACGTCTCTAAGTTAGTAGACAAAATTTTCATGACTTTTAATAAATAGTTTTTTCTGATATAGTTTTGAAATTATGGCACTAAGTATTGGAATTGTAGGACTGCCAAACGTCGGGAAATCGACGCTTTTTAACGCACTCACAAAAAAGAGTGTGCCGGCTATGAACTATCCTTTTTGTACCATTGACCCGTCTGTGGGTATTGTTGGTGTGCCTGACGATAGACTTTACAAGCTTGCAGAATTTACGGGCTCAAATAAAGTTTTACCAGCAGCGATTGAATTCGTTGATATTGCGGGACTTGTAGAAGGTGCTTCAAAGGGAGAAGGTTTGGGGAATAAATTCTTGGCAAATATTCGAGAAACTGATGCGGTCCTTGAGATGGTTCGAATTTTCCCAGTTGAAGGTGGAGATAAAGACATTCAGCATGTTTATGGAAATATTGATCCGCTTCGAGATATGAAAGTTATAAATATGGAGCTCGCACTTGCTGATCTTGAAACACTAGAAAAAAGAGCGGGGACAATTGCCCGAGAAGTAAAAAGAGGTGATAAAGAATTTGTTGCACTAAATGACGCAATACAGAAAGTAAAAGCAGTTGTTGAAGAAGGAGGAATGGCGTACGAAGTATCTTTAAACGAAGAAGAAGAGAAAAAAATAAAAGAACTAAATTTGCTTACAAGAAAGAAATTTATTTATGGACTGAACAAAAAATCAGGAGCAAAAAATTTGGACGAAACAGATCCAGAGAAATTTAAGGAATTAACAAAAACAATTGAAGAAACTGGTGCAGGCTGGGTGATACTTGATGCTAAAACTGAAGATGAATTGAAAGAAATGAGCGATGAAGAAAAAGTAGAATTTAGATCTGGTCTTGGGATAAATGAAAGTGGGGTGGATCATCTTATCGTTGAGGCATATAAACTTTTGGGACTAGAAACATATTTCACTACTGGTCCAGAAGAAACAAGAGCTTGGACAATAAAAGCGGGAAGTACGGCACCAGTTGCGGGAATGGCAATACATACAGATTTTAAAGATAAATTTATTCGTGCGGAAGTAGTTTTCTGGCAAGATCTACTCGATGCTGGAAGCATGGCTGACGCTCGCGCAAAAGGAAAAGTTAGAACTGAAGGGAAGACATATGTAGTGAAAGACGGGGATGTCATAGAATTTAAAATTTAATATGGAAAATATAGATAAAAAACTTTCTTTTCAAGAAGTCATTAATTTGGCACAGGATAGAATTCATCGAATGCAAAAACTAGAAGGGAAACCTTGGAGTGCAGAAGGTTCTTTCATTGAACTTTCTAAACAGGTTGGTGATTTAGCTAAGGTAATAATGAGATATGAAAATTATTATTATCAAGAAAAGGAACCTGATAAGAAAGTACTCAAGGGGGAGCTATCAGACGAACTAGCAGATCTCTTATATGTTCTAATTAGATTAGCCGATCATTACGAAGTTGATTTGGAAGAAGCTCATATTAAGGCCAGAGAGAAAGAAGATTTTTTTCTTAAATCAAAAGGTTTGTAATGATAGGAGTTAATTGAGTTTAAAATATAAAAAAATAGGCTCATGTCGCTAAGCGAGATGAGCCTGTTGTTTACATGAATGGAGGGAGTTTTACGTAATGATAATGATTATTGTCGTGATGCATATACCAAATTGTAACCGGTAGCCAGAATACAAACATGTAGATAAGAAGAATCCCGATTGCTTTACATGCATAAAAATTACCTGGTACTAATAATTCTATCATTATAGAGATAATGAGAATTGAGGCGGGTATCAAGCTCCCAAATAAGAGGATGTGTTTTGTTTTCATAAGATATAATTTTTTAATATTTATTGTTATATTAACATATAAAATTAATTATGTCAAATACTATATAATTAGCTTATGAAAGGCGATCCATTCGAAATAGCTGAAAAACTTTTATATTAATATATTAGCCGAGATAATTTAAATAAAAAACCGGCCTAGCCGGTTTTTTATTTTTGTTTATTTTTTAGTTCTTCGATTTCTCTTAAGAGTTGAGCGAGAGTTCCTTCTATTTTTTGGACCAAATCTTGGTCTCTTTTTATTTCAGCAGCTTCATCCTCCTCTACGTCTTCTTGGATTTCTTCAACATCCTCTTGAATCTCATCGACATCTTCTTGAATTTCGTCAATGTCTTTTTCAATTTCTTCAACGTCTTCTTGGATTTCTTCAACATCCTCTTGAATCTCATCGACATCTTCCTGAATTTCTTCGATGTCAGCAGTGTTTTTGTTTACTGTCATTTGAATGAAGATTGCTAAATAGATTGCTTCGAGCGAAACGATAGTTGTAAGTACTAATAGAACTGTATCCCAAGGGACACCAAAAATCGGAAGTAAAAAAGCAGAAATAAAAACTGTAGAGTGAACTGCGATTGATTGGTTTGAGCCTATCCAAGTAGTCGCTTTCTTGGACATTGCGTCAAATTCAAAATATGATTTACTCTTTTTCTTTTTTGCAGTTTTTTTCTTGGCAATCATCTTGTATTGAATATAACTCAAAAAAGGAATAAAATAAAGGTATTACTAGATGTTAGATAATTAGAACATAGAATTTAGAAAACTCTATTATAAAAAATTTATGGAACAAGAAATAAATAGACCAAAGTTATCGCCGAAGTTTTTCTTTTTATCACTTGGAGTTTTAGTCTCACTTATTACAACAGTCACTTCTTTTTTGAATCTTGCTTTTGCAACACTCGATAAGAAATTTCCAGATGTTTTGAATGCTGTATATTCATACGGATACAATACTTATGATTTTACCGCAATGAGAACTTCTCTTGCTACGCTTATAATTTTCTTCCCAGTATTTGTCATACTTTCGTATCTCTGGAATAAAATGAAGAAAAGTGGAATCGGTCATATCGATGAAATAATAAAAAAGTGGATGCTTTATTTGGTAGTATTCCTTTCAAGTATTGTTATTGTTGTTGATTTGGTTACGCTTGTGCAATATTTTGTTTCTGGGGAAATAACTACTCGATTTATTTATAAAGTAATTATTACTCTGTTGGTAGCTTTGTTTGTAGGATTTTATTATGTCTTAGAACTCAAAGGGCGGGAAAAGTTTTTGGGAATGCCCGTGCATTTTACTTCAGCTATAAAAGCTTCAGTTTTTGTTGCTCTTATAATTTGGTTTGCTTTTTCTGTGATGGGCTCGCCTAAAGAGCAAAGACTTCTTCGTTTGGATGACAAAAGAATGCAAGATTTGCAAAGTATTCAATGGCAAGTAATTAGTTTTTGGCAACAAAAAGAAAAATTACCAGAAGATCTAAAGGAATTAGCAAATCCTATTGCAGGTTGGAGTGTTCCAGTTGACCCAGAATTTTCTAAAGGATTAGTTTATGAGTATAAAAAATTAGCGGATTTGAAATTTGAACTTTGTGCTACGTTTTCTATGGATATGCCACAAGGTTGGCAAGAGTATAATAGCTACGGTGGAGGTGTTATGCCAATGATGGATATTGGAGCAAAAGATATTGCCACAAGTAGTTATCCTTATCCAGGCGGGGGTACAAATGAATCTTGGGATCATGATGCTGGACGAACTTGTTTTGAAAGAACAATCGATCCTGATATTTATCCACCATACGAGAATCCAAGGCCATTGTAAAAGAGTCATTACTCTATAGTACTTAGTCTTTGTGTCTAGGCAAAAATCCCTCGCAAAAACGGGGGATTTTTGCTATATTTTAGGAACAAATGGAAAAATATAATCACAAAGATATAGAAAAGAAATGGCAGGAAAAGTGGGAAGAAGAGGGGGTTTATGAAGTAAAAGACAAAGTAGATGGAAAGAGAAATTTCTATGCTTTGACTGAATTTACTTACCCGTCTGGAAATCTTCACGTTGGTCACTGGTATGCTTTTTCTGTGCCAGATATTTTTGCAAGATATAAACGAATGCAAGGGTTCAATGTTTTATTTCCAACAGGCTTTGACGCTTTCGGACTACCAGCTGAAAATGCAGCTATAAAACTCGGCGCTGATCCTAAAAAACTAACTATAGAGCAAATGGCAAAAATGCGAACCCAACTTCGCTCAATGGGGGCAATGTTTGATTGGAGTCGTGAATCAGTAACTTGTGACCCTGAATATTACAGATGGACGCAGTGGATGTTCAATCAATTTCTTAAAAATGATCTAGCGTATCGTGCAATAACAAAAGTAAACTGGTGTCCAAAAGACCAGACAATACTAGCAAACGAACAGGTACACGACGGTAAATGTGAAAGATGTGGAAGTGCTGTTGTTCAAAAAAGCCAAGATCAATGGAGCTTGAGAATAACAAAATATGCTGACAGATTGATTGATGATTTAGAAAAACTTGATTGGCCAGAAGAAATAAAATCAGCACAAAAGAACTGGATCGGTAGAAGTGAAGGAAGTGAAATTGAATTTAAAGTTTCGTTTGCTGAAGAATTTTCTCGGTCCTCGGGTCGCTCAGAAGAGCTCAACCAGACACTTGAAAATTCTTCAGTAAACTCAATTAAAGTTTTTACTACTCGCGCTGATACATTGTTCGGCGTAACTTATGTAGTACTTGCACCGGAACATGAACTAATTTCAAATTTAAAATCTCAAATTTCAAATTGGGATGAGGTGGAAAAATATATTAATGAAACAAAAAAGAAATCAGAACTTGAACGACAGATAGGTTCAAAAGACCCTTCGACAGGCTCAGGACTAGGAAAAACCGGAGTAGGAATAAAAGGAATAAAAGCTGTTAATCCAGCTAATGGAGAAGAAGTATCTGTATGGGTTGCGGATTATGTTTTGGCGGGCTATGGAACGGGAGCGGTTATGGCGGTGCCGGCGCATGATGAAAGAGATTTTGAATTTGCCAGAAAATATCATATTTCAATTAAAAGAGTAATCGATGACAATATAAATCAGGGTAATATTCCACTAGAATACCGAGATAATCCTATTAATTACATTGAAAATATTGCAACAGCAAAAGAATTCTGTTTTACAGGAGAAGGACCTCTAATTAATTCAGGAGAATTTGATGGTTTAACAACAGATGAAGCCAAGAAAAAAATCACAGAATTTGTCGGAGGGAAAATAGTGAAGACTTATAGACTTCGTGATTGGGGAATTTCGCGCCAGAGATTTTGGGGTTGTCCGATTCCGATTGTTTATGATCCCGAGGGCAAGGCACATTCAATACCGGAGGAACATTTACCATGGTTACTTCCAGAAGATGTTGATCACACACCAGACGGAACAGCGCCACTTGCGAGAAGTAAGGAATTACTGGAGCGAACAGAAAAAATATTTGGAAAAGGTTGGACACCTGAAGTTGAAACGATGGACACGTTCGTCGACTCTACTTGGTATTTTTACAGATATTTAGATAATAAAAATTCTGCAGAATTTTCGAGTAAAGAAAAAATGAAAGAATGGATGCCAATCGATCTTTATATGGGAGGAGCCGAACATACTACTATGCACTTGCTGTATTCTCGTTTTTGGACGAAGGCATTGTTTGATCTTGGGCTCGTGAATGAAGATGAGGCATATAAAGTTCGAAGAAACCGCGGACTTATTTTGGGTCCTGATGGAGAAAAGATGAGTAAATCTCGTGGAAATGTAATTGATCCAGATGAAATAGTAGAAAGACTTGGTGCTGATACAGTGCGAATGTATTTGGCATTTATGGGTCCGTATGGAGTGACTGTAAATTATCCATGGGATCCGAACGGAGTTGTCGGAGTAAGAAGATTTTTGGAAAGAGTATGGAAGTTGAAAGATCAGGTTGATGTAGAAAAGAAAACTTGCCGAACTGATAATTTGGTTGAAAAGACAATAAAAGGTGTTGAGGAGGATATTGAAGGTTTTAAATTTAACACTGCAATTTCTAAAATGATGATTTTGATAAATACTCTTGAAAAAGAAGAAAAAATTACAGAGAGAACTTATAAAATTTTGCTTCAATTACTTTCACCATTTGCGCCGCACATTACAGAAGAGCTTTGGAAAGAAATGGGCGATCCTTCGGCAAGCTCAGGACAAGAGCCTAAAAGTATTCATACAACTGATTGGCCTAAATATGACGAATCAAAAATAATTGATAATGACTTCGAGCTTGTTATACAAGTAAACGGTAAAAAACGGGGAAGTGTTGTTTTGGCAAATGATACTAGTGAAGAAGAAATCAAAAAAATTGCCCTAGAAGATGAATCAGTAAAGAGAAACATAGAAGGAAAAGAAATCGTCAAAGTTGTTGTTGTGCCTAAAAAACTAATTAACATAGTTGTAAAATTAACCTTTTAAAATAAGGTATAATTGCCGGAATGGATACTGCCGACAAAACCATTTCTACTTGGACACATAAAGTCTCTTTTTGGCTAACATTTTTACTACCTATATTTTTAATATGTTTCTCGGTTCCACTTTTGAGTGGTTCTTTGAACGCGATAAAATCTTCTGTATTGGTATTTGTAACAGCAATTATTTTTATTTGTTTTCTAATTGATAAAATAAATCGTAATGATTTGGATATAAGAATTAGTGCCGGAAGTCTGGCGATGGTTTTATTGTGCAGTATTACTATTTTTGCATCTTTGGGGTCAGGTGCTCCAATGATTTCTCTTTTTGGTAATGCAATAGAAGAACCAAGTGCGCTAACTTTAATTGCTGTTATTTTATTTGGTTTTTTGTTTGTAGAATACCAAAAAAATAATTTAAATAAATTTGCGATTGTTTTTTTGGGTTTTTATATATTATCTTCTGTGTTTTCAGTAATTTTGTTTGTAATGCCAGATATTTTTAGTGTAGAAAAGGGATTCAATCTTTTTGGTAGTCTAAGTTCTTTTGCAGTTGTGTCTGCGATAATGCTACCTTTGTCTATTTTATTTTTTGAAAATGAAGAGAGGAGAAACCTTAAAATTATTTTTACTTTAGGAATAATTTTGCCTTTCTTTGTTTTAATTTTCTTGAACTCTAAACTAGCGTTTATTTTTTCTGCAATATTACTCGCTTTTATTTTTTTTAGAAATGTTATTTATAGTAGAAACAAAAAGTTTCCGCTTATTTCTTTTGTTGTTTTGACAAGCATTGTATTTTTTATCTTCGGTAGGCCTATAATTGGGGACTTTTTCCCAAAACTTATTAATTTGCAATCTAGTGAGGTAACTCCTGATTTTAAATCGTCACTTTTTGTATTAGGGGAAGAGTTAAAAGAAAGTACCTTGCTTGGGGCTGGACCAGCACGATTTTTGGATTCTTGGACAAAATATCAACCTGTAAAGGTTGTGCAATCAGTATTCTGGAATAGTAGATTTTATTCAGGGCAAAATAGTTTGTTTTATTTTGGAGTTACGTTGGGTGCTGTTGGGCTTTTGTGTGTAATTGGAATTTTGTTCTACTCATTGTTTTTGTTTTTTAAAAATTTAAAAGCAGATGAAGAAATAAATAATGAAATAAAGCAATTGTTTTTTTTAACCTCTATTCTTTCACTTTTATTTTTTTCTTTGAATGTTGGTTTGTTGATTTGGGGATTTTTAAGCGTATTTTTAATTTTAAATAGTTATGATAAGAATTTTATTTTTGAAACAAGCTCAGCTTTTAAAAAAAGAATATCTCTAACTATTTTGTCTTTTGGGTTTTTTATTTCAGTAGCTTTTCTTGTTTTGGGTTCTTTTAAATTTGCAGCAATTGTTTTTGCTGAAAAAGCAGAAAGGGTTATATTGCTTTCTGGTGATTTGTCTTCTGCTCAATCTTTTGTCGATAAGTCTATAAAAATATTTCCGAATAGTATCGCGCTTAAAAATGACTTGTTTTTAAAAAGACAGAAAGTTTTTGAGGCAGTAAAGAATTCATCTTTAGATATCCAACCATTTGTTACTGAATCTATTTTGTCTGCTAAAAGATTGATAAATTACGATTCTAATTCTTATTATTCATGGAATGACGTAGGGGCGTATTTTTCAGAGCTTGCCAGGTTAAATATTGAAAATGCGCGAGACGAAGCACAGACAGCTTTTTTGCAATCTCAAATATTGTCACCAGTAAATCCAACTCCAGAATTTATGCTAGGAAGACTTTCTTTGATAGTGGGCGATACTGAAAAAGCTAAGATGCATTTTAATAATTCAATTCAGATTAAAAGTAATTACGTTGAACCGTATGTATACTTGGGGATTTTGGAAGAAAAAAATGGAAATAATTCTATTGCCGAAAGCTATTACCAAAAAGCTGTTATGCTTAATGCCACACAGAGATCTCTTGTAAATCTTGGTAATTTTTATTTAAGATCTCGAGATTTGAATAATGCTAAAGAGTCTTTTGTTAGGGCAGTTGCATTATCTTCAAATATAAACCAAAATTACTTAACTTTAGTTATGATTTATTCAAGTTTGGGCGAAAATGGTAAGGCTACAGATTTGTTGAGCATAATGATGAGAAAGTACCCAGAAGATCCTGTTTTGCAAAGTACGATGCAAAAGATAAATGTCGGTGAATCTTTTGAAAATGTTTTGTTCGGTAAAGAAGTTTTAATTCCTTAATATGGTTTCTGCATTAATAAAAATTATTTCTAAAAAAGTTGACGGCATAAAACAAGCAGCTTTTTTTATTGGTTTCTTTGTTTTACTTTCTCAGATTTTAGCTCTTGTTAGAGACAGATTGCTTGCGTTTTATATTGGGCCAGGTGAGACACTTGATGTTTATTATGCAGCTTTTAGAATTCCAGATATTTTATTTGTTACAGTCGCTTCTTTGATTTCCGTAGCTTCTGTTATTCCACATTTTGCAGAAAAATATATAAAAGACGGAACACATACAGAAGCAAAAAAACTTTTAGACAGTTTGTTTACTTTTTTTGTTGTGTTTTTATTTTTTGTAGGCGTAGTCTTGTTTATTTTTATGCCACAAATTGTAAGTGTTATAGTTCCTGGCTTTAGTGAAGATCAAATAATAAAAACAATTAGCTTATCAAGAGTAATGTTGATATCGCCTTTATTGCTTGGGGTTTCAAATCTATTTGGTTCTGTCACGCAGTACTTTAGAAGATTCGCAGTGTTTGGTCTTTCTCCTGTTTTGTATAATCTAGGAATAGTTATTGGAATAGTGTTCTTTTTGCCGATTTTTGGTGTAGAAGGATTGGCGCTTGGGGTAGTTTTGGGTGGAATTTTACATCTTGTTATACAACTTCCAGTACTTATGCAAGAAAAAATGATACCGAGTTTTGTTTCTAAGATAAATTTTGGTGGAGTTAAGGAGGTTGTTGCATCATCATTACCTAGAACTCTTGCATTATCTTTTTCAACACTTGTTATGGTTGCCCTTGTGTCTATGTCGACAACTATTTCAACGGGTGCAGTTTCGCTTTTGCAATTTTCTTATAATTTACAGTCTGTACCTTTGGCAATTATAGGAATGTCATTTTCTGTTGCTGCCTTTCCAGCACTCGCTACTTCTTTTGCGATGGGAGATAAAAATAAATTTAGCTCAGAGCTTGCATCTTCTTTTAGGCAAATAATTTTTTGGGCATTACCGGTAATGGTTTTGTTTGTTGTTTTGCGAGCGCATATTGTACGTGTTATTTTGGGAACAAATAATTTTACCTGGGACAGTACAAAAATTGTAGCTGCGACACTTTCTTTGTTTGTGATTTCTGTTGTTGCACAAAGTATAGTGATGCTAATGTCTCGAGCTTTTTATGCAACTAAAAAAACAATCTGGCCACTCATTTGTAACGGAGCATCATCAATAATCATAATAATCTTAGCTGTGTACTTTGTATACGTAGATGAAGCGTCGGTCATTTTTAGCTTTTTATTAAATCTATTTAATTTGGAAAATGTTCCACAAGCTTCAATTATAATGCTCGCATTTTCATTTTCTGTCGGATCAATTTTAAATCTAATGTTTTTGACATGGTCGGCTAAGAAATATTTGGAATTCGATTTTTTTGCAGTGCTTAATAAATCTTTGCTAAAAACTTTTGCAGGATCTGTCGTCTTGGGAGTTACTACATATTCGGTTCTGTATTTTTCTTCTCCAATTTTCGGATTATCTACTCTTTCCCAAGTATTTTTTCAAGGACTCCTTGCGGGAAGTGTCGGCATACTCTTTTATCTAGTTTCTCAAGAGTTTTTTGGTAGTGATGAATATAAATCAGTTAGAGCTACTTTGAAAAAGAAAATAATAGGGGAGCCAGCAATTGCTCCAGAAACTACTTTGAATTAAATTTAACAAATAAAAAAGTCCGTTGTGAAAACAACGGACTTATTCGATTTGGGTTTTTTTAGAAAGCGTATTTTATTATATCAGCCAGGCAATCCTGAAGAATTAATATGATCACAAACCATAGTAAACATTGAAGTATTAGTTTTTTACTCTCCCTGTTGATTATTGTAAAGTAAACAATAAACTGTGGAACATATAGACCCCAATGAATTTCTAATCTGTCTTGTTCGTTAGTCACCAGGCTTAATGTAACTTTAATTATGGCAACAAAAATAATAATTATGAATTCATTTTTAGATGTTTCCCATAAAATTTTGCTTTTAAGAATAAATTCGTTTAAGAAATTATTAGTAATACTAGCTATGTTTATCATTTTAGAGTGGATTATTAGGTTCTTTTTGCTTCCATGTAGAAACAAAAAGAACCTAATAAAAAACTTATTCCTTTGTTTTTTCAAATACTAATTTTTCTAATTATGTCACTGTTTATATTAAAAGTCAAGCACACAGTTCTTTATTTATAAGGTCTTTTAGGATAGTATATTCATACATGGAGTTAAAACAAATCAGAAATTTCAGCATTATCGCCCATATTGATCACGGGAAGTCCACTTTGGCGGACCGGCTATTGGAGGTGACAAAAACGATTGATCCGAGAAAGATGAAAGACCAAGTACTAGATAGTATGGACCTAGAAAGGGAAAGGGGGATTACCATAAAAATGCAGCCCGTGAGAATGGAGTATTCATCCCCTAAAGATAATCAAAAATATATTTTAAATTTGATTGATACCCCTGGACACATTGATTTTTCATACGAAGTATCTCGAGCCCTTAAAGCTGTCGAAGGCTCTATTTTACTAGTTGATTCAACTCAAGGAGTTCAGGCTCAGACTTTGTCAGTTTTAGAAATGGCAAAAGAAATTGGTTTAAAAATAATTCCAGTTGTTTCAAAAATTGATTCACCAATCGCGCGAGTAGAAGAAACTATTTTAGAAGTAGCAGAACTTTTGAATATTGATCCAGACACTGTGATAAAAGTATCTGGGAGAACTGGTGAGGGCGTTGATGAACTGTTGGAAAAAATTATTGAACAAGTTCCAGCCCCAACAAAAGAATTTCAATCTGAAAAAGATTTTAGATCTTTGGTTTTTGATTTTAAGTATGACGACCATAAGGGTGTTGTGGTATATGTTCGAGTATTGGACGGCCAAGCAAAAAGAAATGATAAATTGAGTTTTATGGTTTCGGGAAAACTTTTTACAGCAATTGAAGTTGGAACTTTTTCTCCTTCTGAAAAACCTGCCGAGAGTTTGGGGGCGGGGGAGATTGGATATATTGTTACAGGAATTAAAGAACCAGGTATCGCATCTGTTGGAGACACGCTTGTTCGAGCGGGAACAAGTATGCCGGTTGTACCAGGTTATAAGAATCCAGCTCCGGTAGTTTGGGCGTCGGTCTATCCTGAATCACAAGATAGTTTTAATGATTTGAAAATGGCACTAAGTCGTTTGCGTCTTTCTGATGCATCGCTTTCTTATGAGGAAGAGACAAGTGGGTCTTTGGGGCGAGGATTTCGATGTGGTTTTTTGGGTATGCTTCATTTGGAAATTATCACAGAGAGACTTAGTCGTGAATTTGCTGTTTCAATTGTTGTAACATCTCCGTCTATAACGTATGAAGTAAAAATGAAAAATGGAAAAGATGTGATGATTTATTCTCCACACATGTTTCCAAACGAAGGTGACTTAACTTCAATAAAAGAACCTTGGGTTAAATTAAAAATTGTTTTACCAAGTGACAAAATAGAATCAATTATGCCTGTTTTGCTTGATCACGAAACTCAAATTGGTGATACTGAAAATTTTGGTGACGGAAGAATTCTAATCGTAACTGAAATACCTTTACGAGAACTGATGAGAAATTTCTTTGATGAATTAAAAAGCGCTTCATCAGGATTTGCTTCACTTTCTTATGAAATATTAGACATGCGACCAGCAAACGTAACTAGGTTAGATATTTTGGTAGCTGATGAAATTATTCCAGCGTTTACTAGAGTCGTTTCAAAAGATAGAGCAACAGAAGAGGCTGAAAAAGCTGTAGAGAAATTGGAAAAGATTTTACCTAGACAAATGTTTGCTACAAAAATTCAAGGGTACGCTTTGGGAAGAATACTTTCTTCGCGTGCAATAAAAGCTTTACGAAAAGACGTTACTGGTTATTTGTACGGAGGAGATATTACTCGAAAAATGAAATTGCTTGAAAAGCAAAAGAAAGGAAAGAAAAAGATGAAAGAACGTGGAAAGGTTAATATTCCAGAAAAAGTCTTTTTAGCGATGATGAAGCAGGATAGATAGATTATCTAAAAAAGCCCAGGAGCGTATAAAAGCACCATTGAAAGAACTACCATAATAGAAATGATAGCCCAGACAACCTTTATTTTCTTTTTTCCTCTTTCTGTAAAAAACATATACTTGTTCTCTTTGTAGGTGGAGTATATCATAAAAAGTATTAATGAAAAATGATAATCAAAATATACCTTTTTTGAAAACAAAGATTGGCCTTGTGATCTCTTTTTTGGTTTCCATTTTTCTGTTATTGGGTTTGACTGGTTTTTTGCAAAAATTGAATGTATCAAATAAAAATAAAAAACAAGAACAATCAAAGTTGGATTTTTATCAAAGCGAAAGAGATAAGATAGAAGATAGATTGGTGGAAGTAGATTCAGAAGAAGGGAAGGATAGAAATGTTCGGGAGAATTATAATTTAGCAAAGGAAGGAGAAGGACTTGTTGTAATTGTTGAAGAGACTGACGATTCAACAGAAAGTAGCTCTGATAAAAAGAAAGGCTTCTTGGATTTTTTTAGGAATATTTTTCATAAAAGAGATTAATTTTACGATTAATATTTTGGTGGTATAATATGGTTATGAAAACAGTAAATATATATACAACTCCATCTTGTACATACTGCAAAATGGCGAAAGAGTTTTTTAATGAAAAAGGAGTTAAATATCAAGAATTTGATGTTGCTGCTGATCCGGAAAAAAGATCTCATATGATTGATTTGACTGGACAACTTGGTGTTCCTGTTATTGAGATTGAAGACGCAATTGTGATTGGGTTTAACAGACCAAAGGTTGCAGAGTTGTTGGGAATAGAAGAATAATAAAACAAAAAAAACCGCTGGCGCGGTTTTTTTTGTTTATGTGCCCCCACTCCGACCGCTCCGCTTATCGACCCTTACTGGGTCAGTACACCTTTTCAATTTTCTCAGAGCGAAGCTCTTCGTAAATAATGAAAAGCTTTTCGATTCAGAGGCGCAAGCAAAGCAGTTTGCTTGCTTGGGG
>CAYLKL010000009.1:0-30207 GCA_964384645.1 uncultured Candidatus Saccharibacteria bacterium | reverse complement strand
AACCTAGGACCTTCTCCTTAAGAGGGAGCTGCTCTACCAGCTGAGCTATGGGCGGGTATAAAAATTTTAATTTACTATATTCTATTACATCCTTACATTTCTGTTATCTACCAAAACAGCATATGGGTGGATAAGTTTTAAATTAGCAGGAAGAGGACTTTCTCCTTACTGGAGCAGTATACCTTTTGGTGAATTCAGAATAAATTCTTCATGCACATCAAAATGCTTTTCAAGTCCTACGCAAAAGCAAAGCAGTTTGCTTTCTTCCTCGGCATACAATAAAAGCCAAAAGCTTTTATTGTAATGTGCCGGGAAGAGGACTTGAACCTCCATGAGTCACCTCGCTTGCTCCTAAGGCAAGTGCGTCTACCAATTTCGCCATCCCGGCAGTGAATGCATAATACTACATATTTTAATATTTTAAAATACTATTTTGAGGCCCGGGCGAGAACGCCTCTCCTTTTAGTCGAAACGCTCAATTTTTATAGTCGCTCCGCTCTTTAAAAATTGGCGCCTACGGTTCGATTCTCTTGAATAAATAAAATCCTAAAATTAGGATTTTATTTATTGAGGCCCGGGCGAGAATCGAACCCGCGTATAAGAGTTTTGCAGACTCTTGCCTTACCACTTGGCGACCGGGCCTTTAATTTAATTTACTAAATTCTATATTTAATTTTCAATAGACAACTCTTCTATTCTTTGTCTATTTTTTTCTCCACTATCTATCAAAAAATCAATATGGGGAACAACTCGGCTCCGCATATTTTTTTGAAGATATTCTCTGAATTCGGGTCTTTTTCTGTGGAGAAAATTTATAACGTCATCTTCTTTGTTACTCGGAAGAACACTAACAAATATGTCAGCTTTTTTCATTCTATCATCTGTGATTACTCTAGTGACAGAAATTAGGGGATTTGAAGTTGCTTCAATTTCAATAAACATAGCCGCAACTCTTCGAATGAGTTCTTCCATTTTACCCTTTCTTCTGTTTTCTTGGTTTGGTTCCATTTTATTTTTCTACTTCAACAAATGATAAAATTACATCACCAATAGCAATTTCAATTTTTGAAGCGATCATTATTCCACACTCATTTCCTTCTAATACTTCTCTTGCTTTCGCTTTAGCTTGTTCTATTCCAAGAATTGTTGCCTCTCCAATTACATTTTCTCTTCGTATAATTTTTGCGCGACCAGTTGTTAGTGCACCTTCTGTTACGCGACCTCCAACAACTTGTTTTTCTTTTGATTTATTGAAAACTCGTAAAACTTTAGTTTTACCTTTTTCCTCAAGAACAATTTCTCTTGGTCGTCTGATTTCTTTTAGTTCTTCCAAAAATTCTACAAGTTTGTAGATAATATCGAAAGAATTTATCGGTACATTTTGAACAATAGAGAGGTCTTGAGCACCTTTCTCTGTCTTTACCCGAAAAGATACAATAACAGCGTCCTTGTCTGTCATAGGCGCTTTAACATCAGCTTCTGTTACTTGTCCAACACCTGATCCAATTATTTTGAAAGAAACTTTATCATCTTCTATTTTTCGTATCTCTTTTATTATTGCTTCAAGAGTTCCAAGAGTATCTGCTTTTATAATAATAGGAATAAAAAAAGTATCAGCTTTTATGTTTTCATTTAGGTTTATTTTTTCTACTTTTGTATTTGAGTAAACTTCAGCATCTTTTTTGTTTTCAAAAGTTTCAAAAAATTCTCCAGCAGGTGGTACATTGTCCCACCCAACAATTTGAACAGGGTGCGATGGAGGAATTTCATTTGCATTTTTGCCCGTAAAATCTTCCATAATTCTTGTACCAGAAAGAGCACCTTTTAGGGCGATGAAATCACCTTTTTTAAGTGTTCCGTCTTTTACAACAAGTGTTGCGGAAATACCTCTTTTTGTATCTCTATTTGACTCAATTACTACACCAATAGCTTTTTTGTTTACATCAGATGTAAAATTCTCCATTTCAGAAACCAAAAGAATTATTTCAAGCATTTGCTCTATGCCATCTCCAGTTTTTCCAGAAACAGCAACGTAAGGGACACTTCCACCAAAGCCTTCAACAAGAACATTTTGTTCTGCTAAATCTATTTTTACCTTATCTACATTTGAGTTAGGTTTATCGCTTTTTGTAATAGCAACTATAAAAGGAGTTTTTGACTCCTCGATTTGTTTTATCGCTTCTTTTGTTTGCTCTTTTACACCTTCTTCTCCGGATACTACTAATATTGCAATATCAGCAACTTTTAGCCCGCGTTCTCTCATTCCAGTAAAAGCGCTGTGTCCAGGGGTATCAATAAAAACAATTTCTTTGTTCACCCCTTTTTCGTCTTTATGATTTACAACAAAAGCACTTAAGTGCTGAGTTATTCCGCCCGATTCACCACCAGCAACATTCGATTTTCGAATATAGTCGAGTAGGGTGGTTTTACCGTGGTCGATATGCCCAACAATCGCCACTACAGGTGGGCGCACTTTTATATTTTCTTCGGCTTTGTTTTGTTTAGTCATATTATTTTGTTTTTTGAATCGCCTTACTTAGGACCATTCTTTCTTCTTCTGTTAACTCATGTTCACTGGCCCCGTTTATTATTGGTTTTAAGAAAAAGCTATTTCGCTCTCTTGAGTACAATGATGAAAATATAACACCATTTTCTTCTTCGTCAACCATTGCAACAGAAAAACTCTGGTTGCCACCTTGGTCTTTGAATGGGTTATATCTTGCTGCGTGTACGCCGCGAATACTTGTCGAGTTCTTTTTTAACAGCTTTTTTGTTATGGCCTCTATTTCATTTTCGCGTACATTCAAGCTACTCATCTTGTCTAAAATCTTATTTAAAAAGCTCTCCAGATCTTTGTCTCCACTTTTAAAAAACCTGCTTACTTTTATGTAAATCAAAATAACCCCGATTAGGGCAATTGAAGATATTCCAAATACAATGTAAAGTAGTATTTCAGGTGACATTTGGTCATTATAAAGAAATGTGGACATTATCGCAATTAAAAAATATATTTAAATTTTCTGCCCAAAACAGGGTTTTTTTGGATTTTGCATCTGGAACAAAAATGAGCAGAAAAGTTTTGAAAGTTTATAGACATGCCAAAATAAATTTTGGTGCTAATCCTTCGTCTATTTACAAAGAAGGAGTTGTATCTGCTGTAGAAATTGAAAAATCTAGAAAAAAAATTGCTAGTGTTTTTGGAGCACATCAAGATGGAGTAGTTTTTACTAGCGGCGCAACAGAATCAAATAATATTGTTATACAGGGAGTGGTTAAATCTTTTAAAAAATATAATCAAGGTTCTCTAAAAGTTCTAGTAAGTCCTTATGAGCACAAATCTATAACAGAAGCTGTAAAAATAGTAGGAGCTGAAATTGTTGAAATACCAACTGAAGATAATGGTGTGATAGATTTAAAAAAGACTAAGGAAATAATAAATAAAGAAAACATAGTATTAGTATCTATTTCTTTTTGCAGTAATGAAACAGGAATGGTTTTGCCGGTAAGGGAAATTGTAAAACTAGTTCGACACAAAAGAAAAGAAAGTGGCTCAGTTTTTCCCTTGGTTCATTCTGATATAACGCACGGCATTTTAAATACAGAAATAAAATTAGATAATTATGGGGCTGATGTTTTAACTTTTGGTGGATCAAAAATATATGGCCCAAAAAATATTGGAGCAATAATTACAAAACTTGGAATTGAAATCGAGCCAATTTTAGGAGGTGGTGGGCAAGAGTCTGGTTTGAGACCGGGAACAATAGACGTTGCCGGGGTTAATGGTTTGGCAGAAGCAGTTTTAGAAGCAAAAAATAACTTAGGTTTTTTGAAAGATCATAATAAAGAATTAAAAGATTTTTTGATAGCTGAAATTGCACGAACAAGATTGAATTTAAGTATTATTGAATACGGCGAAAGAATTGATTCGATAATTGCAATTGTTGTACCAAAAATTGAAAGTGAGCTTTTGGTAATCGAACTTGATGCGAAGGGGGTTGCTGTATCGAGTGCTTCTGCTTGCACAAAATTCTCAAACACTCCTGTGCGAGCTTACGAAGTGTCAGGGGTGGATCTAAAAAATGACGGTGTAATAAGAATTTCTTTTGGCACACAGACATCAAAAGTGGATTTGAAAAAGCTTGTAAAAGCGTTGAGCGAAATAATTTTTAAATATAAGGATTTTTAAGAGTTTCTATGCTATTGACTAAATTAAATTTAGTGTGGTATAAATTGCACAAACAAAAAATCAGTTAAACCTTTAAAACTTGTAAAAATGAAAAAACGTAAAAAACCATACTCTTTTTATGGGTGGCTTGTAATCATTGCTGGAGTGTACGATCTTTTTACTATGAACGATAAGATCTTTGTAGGAATATTGTTAATAGCTTCAGGGTATATGATAATATTCATTTCAAATCTTCTTGGTAAACCACTAACGCGATCTGGACTAGTGGAACATCGTGCGTTTTTTCTTGAAAAGGTTTCAGGAGAACTTAATGAAGGACTTTATCTTGTTTCTGATACCGGAGAAAAAAAAGAGAAATTATTTTATCAAGATTTTCCCGGATATGAAAATGGCTTTTATGTAAGAGATGGAGTTAAATTGTTTAAGAAGGAAGATTACGAACCACATCTACCTGGTTAAAAGTAATTTTTTTTAAAAGCCCTGCAATATTGCAGGGCTTTTTATTTTTATTGCCCTGCGTGATATAATGCCTATGTTGAGCGTTTTAGTCATTGTGGGCCACAGTCTATGATTCTAAACCCGCAATCTATAAGCTACAACCTAGTAACGTGTCTAAGTACTAATTACTAACATACTAAAATACTAATTTTATGCCACCACTATTTAACAATTACACTACAAAAGCGAAAGAAGCCATAAAAAGAGCACATGAACTTGCGATTGAGCGGGGGCAAAACCACGTTTCATCGTACCATTTGCTCACAGCTCTTCTTATTCAAGAAGAGTCTTTGATCGTTTCTGTTTTGGACCGAATGGAAATCGATTCTGTATTGCTTACGGATTCGTCTATCGAAGCGATTGAAAATCCAGAAAACAGAAATACAATTTCGCCATCGTATCAAATATATCTAACACCTGACCTTGCTCAGGCTATTGAGCATGCGCCAAAAATTGCGAGTTCTATGAAAGATGATTTTGTTTCAACAGAACATTTATTTATTTCAATACTCGATGTGCCAAGCGAAACTCGACAACTTATTTCTCGTTTTAGAATAAACAGAGATGATTTTATTCGAATCGTTCAAGAATTTAGAAGTCAAAAAGTTACAGAATCATCAACTCCAAAGAAATTTCGAATGCTTTCAAAATTTACTCGCAATCTGACAAAGCTTGCTCGAGAAGACAAACTCGATCCTGTTATTGGGCGAGATGGAGAAATAATGCGAATAATGCAGATTCTTTCTCGAAGAACAAAAAATAATCCTATTTTGATAGGAGAGCCAGGAACTGGAAAGACTGCAGTGGTAGAAGGTCTTGCAAACAGAATTGTAAAAGGTGATGTGCCAGAGTCTCTAAAAGACAAAGAGCTTGTATCTCTTGATCTGGGTTCTCTTCTTGCTGGAACAAAATATAGAGGAGAATTTGAAGAAAGACTGAAAGCTATTTTGAAAGAAATAGAAAAAGCAGATGGAAAAATTGTTCTATTCATTGATGAGATTCACACAATAGTGGGTGCAGGAGGTGCCGAAGGAACAATGGATGCAGCAAATATGTTAAAACCCGCACTTGCTCGAGGTGAACTTCGTGCTATTGGAGCGACAACTCTAAAAGAATATCAAAAACATATAGAGAAAGATCCAGCTTTAGCTCGACGTTTTCAGCCTGTTTATGTTGAAGAACCAAGCACGGAAGATGCGATTGCAATTTTGCGAGGACTCAAAGAAAAATATGAAGTGTATCACGGTGTCCGTATTACAGATGATGCTATTGTTTCTGCGGTAAATTTTTCGACTAGATATATTACAAATAGATTTTTGCCAGATAAAGCAATTGACCTAATTGATGAAGCGTCATCTGCCCTTCGAATATCTCTTGAAAACAAACCTGCGGTACTTGAAGAAGTAAACAGAAAAGTAATGCGACTTGAAATTGAAAAAGAAGCTCTTTCAAAAGATGTCGATGTTGACGGTAGTAGTAGAAAAGAGCAAAAAGAAAGAATAAAAATAATCGAAAAGGAAATTGCTAATTTGAAAGAAGAAACTCGAGAGATCGAACTAAAGTGGCGAAATGAAAAAGAAACAGTTGCAAAGATTCGGACTATAAAAAAGGAATTAGAGTCTTTGAGAATAGAAGCGGAAAATGCAGAAGCGAGGTCTGATCTTGGTCGTGCTGCAGAAATCAGATACGGGGAAATTCCTACACTTCAAAAAGAATTTGATGCAAAATTGGGAAGACTTAAAAAACTTCAAAAGTCTCGAAGAATTTTGAAAGAAGAAATTACCGAAGAAGATATTGCGGAAGTTGTTGCGCGCTGGACTGGAATTCCGCTAAATAAAATGCTTGAAGGTGAAAAAGAAAAACTTCTTCGAATCGAAGCTGAACTTCAAAAACGAGTTGTTGGGCAAGATGAAGCAATAAAGAAAATTGCTGATGTTGTTAGGCGATCTCGTGCAGGAATTGCTGATCCAAATCGACCAATCGGATCGTTTCTTTTCTTGGGTCCAACTGGGGTTGGAAAGACAGAACTTACAAAAGCTCTGGCTAATTTTATGTTCAATGACGATCATGCTCTTATTCGAGTAGATATGAGTGAATATATGGAACGACATAGTGTCTCAAAGCTTATAGGGTCGCCTCCAGGCTATGTTGGGCACGATGATGCGGGTCAACTAACAGAAGCCGTCCGCCACCGCCCTTATTCTGTGATTTTGTTTGATGAGGTAGAAAAAGCTCACCCTGAGGTGTTTAATATTTTACTCCAGGTTTTGGATGAAGGTCACCTAAATGATGCAAAGGGAAGAAAGGTAAACTTTAAAAATTCAATAATTATTTTGACATCAAATATCGGAAGTCAGTTTATTGAAAAGATGGAGACTTTAGGATTTAACACAAAAACTTCTGCTGATGATTATGTGCATACAAAAGAAAAAGTTATGGAATCGTTGAAAGATTATTTCCGACCAGAATTTTTGAATCGACTTGATGAAATTGTAGTATTCGATATTTTGTCACGCGAAGTTATAAAAAATATTGTTGATATTCGATTGAATGTTGTAAGAGCAAGACTTAAAGACAAAGACGTAACTTTAAATGTAACAGAGAAAGCGCTTGAATACTTGGCCAAGGAAGGTTATGACCCTAAAATGGGAGCAAGACCTCTTAATCGTTTGATTCAAACAAAAATTCTAAATCCTATCGCAACGCATTTGATCGCGAGCGGGGCAGGTAAGGGAGATGTCGTGGATGTAGATTTTGATGAAAAGAAAAATGATTTGATTATAGAAACGAAAAGAAAATCTAAAATCATGAAAAGTTCTAAGATTAAAAAGCCTGAAGTTACAGTATAAGAAAAACCCGCACAGTGTGCGGGTTTTTTTAGTTTTCTTTTGAGTATTTTAATTAGCACATTGTCTAATACCTTCTTTGGTTATTATATCCCTAACACTAACTTGATTATAGACTGACTTCATTGAAGGTAAGGAAAAATTTTGATTGAGTACATACGTGCCTCTATTTTGAAAGATATTGAACTTTTTGTCGTACTCACTTTCTGGAAGCAGGCCCATGAAGTAAAGTGTGAACGGATGATATTTTTCTGAAATCGCCGATTCGTCTAGAGTGTTATTTATAAAGGAATTACTTTCGCTTGTTTTTTCCCAGTGACCAGAGCCAAGCAAATCTATTGTTCCTGTGGGAGCATCAAAACCAGAATAATAATGAGCGCCGTCTCTTCTAATGCTAAGGTTTTTGTCTGGACTTGAGCCTGTAATACCTATTTGTGTACCTGGAACTATATCTCCAACATAAACAGCCCATTGATGTGCCGTTTCATGTAAAATACCTGCCATACCACAATCTGAAGCTATTGATAATGTAGTGAAATTATTATTCTGATCCTCGTAACAATCACGGATATTCCCGTTTCTATCTAGTGCGTCATTCATGAAATTTATTCCTTTTAATCGTCCCGCACTTCCATAAATTGCCGTGTTATCAAAAATAGGCAAACCAATATTCTTTATGTTATTTTTTATATTAAAATGTAGATAATCAGTGCTTGGATATTTTACGTTCGTAAAGATAGATAAAAAATCATATTTATCTGTATGGTTTTCGTAAAATTTTTTAGCTGCTAATTCAAAATTTATATTACCGTCAACTGATACAATATTATTAGAATCAATAAAGTATGGATCATCAGGTATACTCATGGTTGCAAGTTCTTTTGTGGCAAATTTAAACGCCCAAGGAAAACGATTTTTTACATATTTAAGCTCGTCTGAATATCTTTGTTTTTCAAAATTAGAACTCGAAAGATCTTTTCCTACAAAAATCAAAGCCATTGTAAAATCTTTTTGCACACATTCATATGTGGGTGTTGGTGTAATATTACTTGCAGTAATCGTTGAGTTATTTGTCGGAACAATCTGAGATAAAGAATTCATCATGGCTTTGGTTTTTCTGCCAACAAGGCCATCAGGCACTAGGCCATTATCACTCTGCCATTTTTTAATAACAGTAATTGTTTTGGGACCTAGTATACCGTCAACTACAAGCCCTAAATTTAATGTTGCATTTAAAAATTTCTGAAGTTCCATAACAGCTTCACCTCTACTGCCATTTTTAAGGGTAACATCGCCAAAATTGTATGTTATTGCCTTTGTTGTGATTGGAATTATTAATAAGCCAAATATAAAAATAAATAGAACGGCTGTATATTTTTTCATATTTAAATTGTATCATTTTTGACTAAATAATCATTTGTATAAAAATCGGGAGGAATTTTGATCCTTACAGGATCTGTACACCTTTTCGAAATGTTCAGAATAAATTCTTCACATTTAACGAAAAGCTTTTCAAATCCTCACGAATGCAAAGCAGTTTGCATTCTCCCGTGCCAATAAAGAAAATATCCCAGAAATAATCTGGGATATTTTCTTTATGTGCGCCGGGGAGGATTTGAACCTCCGTAGCCCAAAGGGCGATAGATTTACAGTCTATTGCGATTGACCACTCCGCCACCGACGCAATTAATTTACATGCCCATTTGAAAACCAAGTCAGGCAACGCAATAGAGCGATTATAGATAAAAAAGGCTTTTCTGTAAACATTCCTTGCTCAAAAGGATACTTTATGCTATTTTTATGAACATGTCGCAAGATCAATTGATAAAGCTTGTTTCCAAGGAAACTAAGGAAACCTATTGGACAAGAAAAAACCGAAAGAAGGTTCCAAAGAAAATAGAGCTAAAAAAATACAGCAAAAAACTTAGAAAACACGTTGTTTTTAAGGAAGCTAAAAAATAGCAAACAATAGGGTATTTTGTTATACTGATGTTTGAACAATTTAGAAACTTTTATTAGTTTCTTTTTTGTTTGTTCTTTTAACAACGGCCAAACTTTGGTTTGGTCTAGGGTTCCGATTCAATTTTTAGGGTCGGGTAAACCTGGATCTCGTTTCGGCGAGATTGGGGCGATTAGTTTAGTGGTAGAACGAAGGTCTCCAAAACCTTTGGCGAAAGTTCGATTCTTTCATCGCCCGCATTATTTAACCCAAATAATATCTTTGTTTCTTTTAAACCAAGTTCTCTGGCGCTTAGCATATTTCCATATTTCAGAATATAGTTTCTCAACCATTTCTTTTTCTGTAATTTTTCCTTGTAAATGTAGAGCCATATAACGATATTCAAGACCCAATTGTTCCATTCTTTTGAAGGTCAGACCTTGAGAGTGTAATTTCTTTGCTTCAGCAAGCATTCCATTTTTAAAACGAGAGATTAATCTTTTTTCAATTCTTTCTTTTAATTCATCGTCAGAAAAATCCAAACCGACCATTATTGTTTCATATTTAGGATTTATTTTTATTTTAGGGACACTTCCTAGGGTTTGCGCTATTTCTATTGCGCGAATAAGTCGGACCGGATTTTTGATGTCGATTTCTTTTGCGCGACGCGGGTCTAATTTTTGAAGTTTTTTAAATAATTCTTCAGTTGAGAGTTTTGAAAGTTCGGACCTTAGTTTTTTATTAGGTTTTACTTCTGGAAGTTGTGAATCATTTATAACCGAATCAATATAAAAACCAGTTCCACCAACAATGATTGGAATTTTTCCTCGCGAAATTATTTCCTCAATTTTTTTATCAGCCAATTTCTTGTATTCGGCCACAGAGAATACTTTTTTTGGATTTACAACATCGAGTAGGTGATGAGGAACACCTTTCATTTCTTTTTTACTTATTTTTCCAGATCCAATATCAAGCCCAATGTAAACTTGGCGTGAGTCAGCTGAGATTATTTCTCCGACAATTTGCTTTGCCATTTCTACAGCGAAGTCAGATTTTCCTGTAGCAGTAGGTCCGAGAATGACTACAATTTTTGATTTAGAATTTTGAGAATTCATTGTTTGACTTATACCATATTTGTGGGAATTGGTCACAAATAATTTTTATTTCATAAAATTTTCGCGACCCCGACTCGACAACACTCTTCACAAGGTTCAGAGTGGCTTCGCGTCTCCGTCTTTCAATTCCCACCTGAACACTAAAATACTAAAGTCCGAATGCTTTGCATCCGGACTAAAGTATTTTATGTGCCCGAGGTGGGAATTGAACCCACACCCCTTTCGGAACACGATTTTGAGTCGTGCGCGTCTACCAATTCCGCCACTCGGGCATCTCAAACCAAGTGTCATCATATTAATAGAAAAATAACTAAAAATCAATTCTAAAAATTATATTCATATGCTAAAATCCTATTATGCAAAATCAAAATTCCACTACAGTATTTTTCATTGAAGTTGATAAAATTCGACCAAATCCTTTTCAGCCAAGGCGAGAATTTGAAGAAGGGCCACTTCGCGACCTTGCGGACTCAATAAGACAATACGGAATACTTCAACCACTTGTTGTATCTCGAATCGAAGTTGAAAAAGAAGACGGAGGTCTTGCTGTGGAATATGAATTGATTGCAGGAGAGAGACGTCTTCGTGCCTCAAAGCTTGCGGGTATTCGTGAGGTTCCTGCTCTTATTCGTGTCGGAGATGATCCAATGATGAAGCTTGAAATTGCGATCATTGAAAACCTCCAACGTGAAAATCTAAATGTTGTAGAGCGTGCCCGGGCTTTTTTTAGACTTCAAGAAGAGTTTGGTTTTTCTCATACACAAATTGGAAAAAAAGTTGGAAAGAGTCGTGAGTATGTTTCAAACACACTTCGAATTTTGACATTACCACAAGAAATATTAGATGGTCTTTCAGAAGGGAAACTTTCAGAAGGTCACACTCGACCACTTATGATGCTTTCAGATCGGCCAGAAGAACAGCAAGTTTTGTTTAAGGAAATTATTTATAAAAAGATTTCTGTTCGAGAAGCAGAACGTTTGGCTCGAAAAGTTGCTTTTGATAAAGTTCGAAAAACACAATACAAAATGGCAGATCCAGAAATTGTAGAACTCGAAGAAAAGTTTCAAGAAACTTTGGGCACACGAGTTCATATTGAAAAAACTGACAGAGGAGGATATCTCACAATCGATTTTTTCTCAAAAGAAGATTTGAGAGAAATGCTTGAGATGATTCATTCTGAAAATAAAAAATCAGCAACTGCGCTTTTAGATAGACATTTGGAAAGCACGAATACAGACACGAAAGAGAGTTTCTTTAACCAAGAGGTTTTGGAAAATTCTGAAGAAAATAAAGAACCTGTTTCTGTGGAAGAATCAATGCCAGAAGACGACAGAACAAGCGAAGAAAAAAAATCTGACGATACAGATCTGTATAATATAAAAAATTTCTCTCTTTAGTTTTTAAACCTTCCCCACAAAGAAGCAAGAAACCCACCATCTCCAACTTTAGATTTTATGTGTTTTTTTGCTAGGGCTGTTTTTACATAATCAAGCCATTTTGTGGTTGGCTTTGAATTTTCTTTTGTGATTATATCCACAATATCTCCATTTTGTAATTTTTTTGAAAGTGGAACCATTTTTCCATTTACCATTGCGCCAGAGCAGTGGTCTCCAATGTCTGTGTGAATACTATAAGCAAAATCAATCGGGGAAGAGTCGGCTGGTAAATCCAAGACATCACCTTTTGGTGTAAAAATAAAAATTCTGTCATTAAAGAAATCCATTTTCAAATCTTTCATAAAAGCATCTGCTTTTTCTGTGTCATTTTTAATTTTTTGGAATTGTTTTATCCAAGCGTATTTTCCGTCTTGTGTTGGTTTTTTCTTTCCATTTTTGTTGATAAATTCTTTGTATGCAAAGTGAGAGGCGATACCGTATTCAGCCAATCCATGCATTTCCATAGTGCGAATTTGAACTTCTATAAGGGCACCTTCGCCATTAAAAATGGTTGTGTGAAGACTTTGGTAGCCATTTAATTTTGGAAGCGCTATATAGTCTTTTAGACGCTCAGGAAAGGGTTTCCAAGCCGAGTGAACTATCCCAAGAGCTCTATAGCAATCCTCAACAGTTGGTACGATAATTCTTAGCGCCAAAATATCGTAGATTTTATCTATATCCATATGATGCCTTTGGAGTTTTCGCCAAAGACTGTATTTGTGTTTGAGCCTAGAACTTGTTTTCAAAACTTGAATACGCTCGTGTTCCAATTTTCTTACAATTTCTTTTTCAACTTTTTTAACAATTTTTTCTTTTACTTCTGTTTTTTCTTCAAGGAGTTTTGTGACTTCTTTAAATTCTTTTGGGTAGACATATGGAAAAGCGGCGTCTTCAATTTCTCCTTTTAGTTTTGCGATACCAAGTCGGTGGGCAAGAGGAGCGTATACTTCTAGAGATTCAAGTGCGATACGTTTTTGTTTTTCTGGTTTTACAAAATTTAATGTCTGAAGATTGTGAAGACGGTCAGCGAGTTTTATCATAACAACTCTAAAGTCTTCGGCGACAGCTACGAAAAATTTCCTAAGACTTTCAACGTGTCTTTCTCGTCCACTGTATTTTAATTTTCCAAGTTTAGTTACTCCAGAAACTAAAAAATAAATTTCTTTACCAAATTCTTTTTTTACTTCTGCTTCTTTTGCTTTTCCATCTTCGATTGTGTCATGAAGCAATCCGGCCGATATTGTTACAGCATCCATTCCATAGCGAGCAAGATTTTTTGCAGTTTCTACTACATGACCAAAATATGGTTCACCTGACGCGCGCAGTTGTCCCTCGTGAGCCCTTTTTGAAAAGTAAAAAGCTTTTGAAATAAGATCTTTGTCTTCGTCTGTCGGAACTCTATCTTTCATGAAAGTAAAAATAATTTTAGGGGATTTATAGTCCATAGGTATTTTAATGTTACAGTGCTTTTTTTATTTTGACAAACTAAATTAGGTATTAGTATTTGGGAAATATAGGTTAAGTGTGAATATAATAAAAAAGAGAGGTTAGTACGTGCAATGTTTTTGACATGTTTGTATATATTATGTTATAATAAGTTTAAATTTAAAATTTAAAAATCATGAAAAAAGCCCTCATTATAGTTATAGTGATATTTATTGCTGTACTACTCGCTTCTAAGAAAAGTGATTTAGATGTTTTCGAGCAGATTAACATCCCAATCGTAGTTGATTATTCAAAATCAATCGAACAGATAATAAAAGAAGGTAAGTATGATGAAGATTCCAATATTTCATCATATACATTTGTTAAAAATGGAACTATTGCAAAAGATAGCTCTGTGATGAAACGCGAAGCCGTATTTCTAAATTTCAATTGCAGTGTGCAATCAGAAGATGTGATTGCGCACATGAAACTACGTGGACTTCGCCCAGGTATTGCTATAGAGCTATACTCGCTCGGTGAACAATATCCGGGACTTCAAAGAGAAATTGATATCATAGCTCTTGGTTCGAGTACGGCAGACTCCAGTGTCCCTGGACTCTGGGAGGACGTGTTTGGATGTCGGTGCACTATGCTTTGGCGTTGGTCTAGGACTTGGAGTTCTGATTATTGGTTTCTTGCTTTTCGTGAGTAGGAAAAAATACCCCCTGAATTTATATTTTTATATTTTTCAGGGGTTTTTCTTTTACTGAAATTATGAATTGACAAAATTATAAAAAATGGTAGTGTAAAGAAAAACTTCAGACTATGAAAAAGCTCTTAATAATCACATTAACAATCTTCTTCTTTAAATTTGCCGAAGCTCAAGATACGAAAGCTTCAATGAGTGCGTCTGCGGGTGTTCCTCACGATGGTATAAAATCCTTAAATCATGAAATGTCCGGATCGTATTCTATTTTATTTCATGATCAAGTGGTCGGAATATGGTTCACTGGAGTCGGATTTGTTTATAACACTGCATTCAAATACAAACCAGACACAGTTGCTCGAATTCGAAACATGCACGTAGCCGAAATAAAATTCGGTTTCAATATTCCTGATTCGTGGAACGATTATGTTTGTGGACCAGCAATAATGTTTAACATCGGTGTCGGTTTTAAAGCCGAAGGTGATGCTTATCCTAAAACTCCGGTTGAATTAGCGATATCACTTCAGCAAAATGCAAATTTACCATTTACATTTGGAGATAATTTAAAACTTGGAATATTTGCTCGCGGAACTCTGGGTACATTTCTTTATAAAGATTTGAATATCGAACCAGAAAAAAATCTCAGAAATAATTATTTCGGAACAGTTGAGGCTGGTGTTCGTGTCTATATTTCAGATTAGAATAAAAAAGCAGAAGAAGATAGTGTAAAAAGCTTGCCAAAACGGCAAGCTTTTTTTATTTTGACAATTTGTTTTTTGAAGTATAGAGTATAAAAAATTCACAATATAAAAACATACAAAAATGAAAATAGCACTTTATCAACATCATCACGAGCTTCCATTTTGGCATCATTCAACGCAACCATATGCAATGTTCGACGAAAAGGAAATGGCTTCATTCAAAACAGAGTACATACAGAGAGATGAACCTAAGATAATTAATATGCACGAAAGTTCGACCTGGCCTATTTTAATAGGTTTACAGAATCTAGAAATTCAAAATGTAATGGCTCATGTTTCTTATATTTTTGATTTTGAAAAAAGAACCGCCAAGAGAACAAAGCGTTTTTGGGTCCAGATAACTACCTTGCCGGTGGAAGAAGAAAAAAATATTCCACTAATTATCAAGGACGGAGAGGTAAATGTAATTCATTTGTGGGGAGGCGATAATAAAACTTACCACCCCACTCAGTTAATTAAATATGCTGTAGGGGAGTCGGATATTTGGGACCCCAAATTCTGGACCTATTTTTTTGAAAAAATGTTTAATAATGAAAGGCATATTTTGGAGGCTCGTATCCAAAAAGCTAAAAATGAAGTAGAAAAACTTGAAGAAGTATTGAAATTTTATCCTACATTGGTTTGATAAAATATCAAAAAAACCTGCGACACTGTCGCGGGTTTTTTTATTTGCATGTCTATATTCTAATTGTCTAAAATCTAATTTCTATTTCAATTTATCTGGTCTGTGGTTTGGACATTTATTATTACTACATCGCTCGGGAATAGTTTTGGTGCCTTCCATCATCAACGCTCCGCACATCTTACAAATATTGCCAGTTGGTTTTGCTTTGATAGCGTTTTTACAATCTGGATAATTTGAACAAGAATAAAATATTCCAAACCGTCCACGTCGCTCCATCATTTCTCCATCTTTACAATCTGGACATTTAACGCCACTCATTTTCTTTTTTCTTTCCTCTTCGTCTTCTTTTATGAATTTACATTTTGGATATCGAGAACACGAAATAAAAGAACCGAATCTTCCTTCGCGAATTACCAATTTTCCACCACCACTTTTTGTAGCTTCTTTTGGGTTTCCATCTTTGTCGATTCCGCAAAGAGGACACATTTCACCAATTTCTTTCGGACCTTCAAGAATTTTTCCTTCTATTGTTCGTCCACCAACACATTCTGGGAATTTTGAACAAGACAAAAACTTTCCATTTTTTCCTAATTTAATAATCATTTCGGCTCCACAAACAGGACATGGGAATTCTTTTGGCGCATCACCTAGGTTTGTTATTTTATCAAGTTTGTCTTTTGACTTTACGTCTTTTAGGAATGGTCCATAAAAATCTTTTAGAGTTTTTACGTATTCTCTTTTTCCGTCAGCAATATCATCGAGCTTGTCTTCCATTTCTGCAGTAAAAGTATCCGATATGTACTCCATAAAATTTTGCTCCAAGAAACTTGAAACAACATCTCCAGTATCAGTAGGGAAAAGAGTTCTTCCTTCTTTTGTTACATAACCTCTCTCTTCAATTGTGCGCATAATGCTTGCGTATGTAGACGGTCGTCCAATACCTCGAGCCTCAAGTTCCTTCACAAGTCCTGCTTCAGTGTAACGTCCTGGTGGTTGAGTTTCTTTTTCAAGACTTCCAAGTTCAATGACCTTCAAACTTTCACCTTCTTTTATTTCTGGAAGTTCTACATCTTCTCCTCGTGCATCACTATCAACCAAAAGCCATCCTGGGAAAAGGACGCGAGAACCATTTGCAGAAAAAGCTGGATATTCTTCTTTTTCTTTCCAATTTTTCAAAGCATTTTTTGTTGGGAGTGCAGAAATTTTTGTCTTCAATAATTTTGCATCAGACATTTGTGACGATATAGCTCTTTCCCAAATAAGTTTGTAGAGTTTCTTTTGTTCTTCGTTATTTCCAGCATTTTCTTTTTCAAAATGAGTCGGACGAATTGCTTCGTGAGCCTCTTGGGCATTTTTTGATTTTGTTTTGTATGTGTGAGCTTCTGCGTATTCTTTTCCGTATTCTTTTTCAACAAGTTTTAGTATTTGCGCTTGGGCTTGAGCCGAGACATTTGCACTATCTGTTCTCATATATGTGATATGACCAGCTTCATAAAGTTTTTGCGCGACTTGCATAGTTCGGGACGGCGAAAAACCGAGGCGAGTTGAAGCTGTTTGCTGAAGTGTTGAAGTCGTAAAAGGTGCGCGAGCAACTCTTTTTTGTTCACTCGTTTTTAGTTCAACAACTTCCCATTCATTTTTTCTGCCAAATTCAATTACGGAATTTGCAAATTTTTCATCACGCGGTTCTACACCCGCAGTCAATTGTATTTTTACTATTGCTTGCCCTGAGCTTGTCGAACGGGTTTCAAACATTCCTTCAAGCACCCAATATTTTTCAGGAATAAAAGCACGAATTTCTCTTTCGCGTTCCATAATTATTCGAAGAGCTGGAGATTGTACACGCCCAGCTGAAAGTCCATAACGAACTTTTTTCCAAATAAGCCCAGATAGATCGTAGCCCACAAGTCTATCGAGCACTCGACGAGCTTCTTGAGCTTTTACTAGATTCTCGTCTATATCTCGAGGTTTTTCTAGGGCAAGACTTACAGCTTCTTTTGTTATTTCATGAAAAGCCGCTCTTTTTATTTTAGCCTTAACTTTTTTGTCCTTATTTAGAATTTCTTTTAAGTGCCAAGAAATAGCTTCTCCTTCTCGGTCAGGGTCAGTTGCGAGTATGACAACACTTGCTTTTTCGGCTAGTTTTTCTAGTTCATCAACAACGCGTTCTTTTCCTTTTGATATTTCGTAATGGGGAATAAAGCCACCTTCGATATCGATAGCTTTTTTGTTTGATTTTGGGAGATCACGAATGTGTCCAACAGAAGCACGGACCGTGTATTCGCCGTCCAAATATTTTTCAATTGTTTTTGCTTTTGAGGGTGACTCAACGATTAATAACTTCATTGTTTTCAAGTATTACACGAAAGTAATTTTTTTGGCAAATTTATAAAATAAAAAAGCATGATTTATTTCATGCTTTTTTCGGGAACTGCTGGTAAAGATTTAAGGTGCGAGTAAAAGTACTTAAATGCCTTATTTTTTATTTTTTGATTATTTGAGTAAGACATTATCGCACTCAATATTGCTACTTCTGGTGGTTCCAATCTTAACTTAGAGTAAGCAAGCTGAGCTTTAGCAAATTTTTCCATTTTATCTTGGAAGTGATTGCAGTCTAATAATCTTTTCCTTCTTGCTTCTAAGTCTCCTAAATCAGTGTATTCTAATCTTCCTGAAAGTAGATTTGGCTCTAGTGCTAGTATTTCTTCAGTGATTACTTTAAGTTTTTTTCTCTTTATATATAAGATATAAAAGTACACAAGAGCCAGGGTTAGTATTATGACAAGGGTCACAACAAACTTTACGTCTTCATTTTCCATAGGTTTAAGGTTTTTAGAATTCTACAACTTTTTCAATTTGAGTCAAATAAAAAAAGAGCCGAAGCTCTTTTTATTTATATTGAACCACCTACAAATGTGCAGCCCCAACTTTTTTCAATATGAGGAATAATTCTCTTTGATCTGCAAAGTCTTTCAAAATTGGAAATGAACTTAAAAAAATGAGTAATATTATCTATTTCCATTTCAATGATAAATTTACCTTTGCCATAAATAGTTCCAGACTTGTCAATTCCTTTTGATTCAAGAAGTCTTTCTCCTTCAGAAAGAGAAGTGCGCAATGTTTCAAGAGTTTCTTTTCTGTTTAGTACTCGGAATCTTTTTCTAAGCAATATTCCTCCCAGACAGTAAACAAATTCACTTTCTTCTGTAGAACAATTAACTGTCGAGAATATGTAGTTCTTAATTTCACCTTTTTCTGTTTTTTCAACAGAGAATTTTATTTTATCCATGATATGTACGTTTTGGTAAAACAATACTATTTTTTAGAATTTTGTCAAACCTTTTGTATCAATCCCAATTCTTCTTTTACATAACCTTTTATTTCGAGCAGTGAAAGAGTTGCGTTTATGTCTCCAATATCTTTATCTAATTTAGAAACTATTTCATCTCGCGCCATAGGCTCTATAAGTATCTCTAAAATCCCTAATTCATCCGGTGTGCAATCATCATATTTATTTTCTTTAACTTCTTCGTTGTGTGGATTAATTCCAAGCGCAAGCAAAACATCTCGTGCTTCGGTGATTGCGTAAGCACCTTCTTTTATAAGTCTATTTGTACCAAACGATGCTGATGAAAAAATATTTCCAGGGACAGCTAAAATTGTTTTATTATAATCAAGCGCCATTCGAGCTGTAATTAGTGTTCCAGATTTTTCTTCAGCCTCTATGATTAGTACAGCATCCGAAAGTCCTGCCATAATTCTATTTCTTTGTGGAAATGTCCAAATAGCTGCTTGAAGTTCAGGTTCAAATTCTGACAAAATTCCACCACCAGATTCAACTATTTCTCGTGCAAGCATTATGTTGCTTCTTGGGTATAAAACTTTCTCGGAAAATCCTGATCCAGGAACAGCGATGGTTATTAATCTATTTTTCAATGCAGATTTGTGTGCAATAGTGTCGATACCAAGCGCAAGACCCGAAACTATAACAATTTTATAACCCTTAAGTCCTTCTATTATTTTTTCACATGCATCACGTCCATAAGATGTGTGTTTTCGAGACCCAACAACTGTCAAAAATTTATATTCTTCAAAATCAGGCAAAATACCTTTTAAGAAAAGTTTTTTAGGTGGTTGAGGGAGCTCTTGTAAGCGCAGAGGAATATTGCTCTCGGGTGCAATTTCTTCATTCATAAATAAATTCTAACACTTTGTTATTATTTTGTAGATTGGATAATTTGTTGTAATATTGGATTTAGGATTCATTGGTAAACCAATGCCTAATTTAATTGTTAATTCTTTATTTCAAACATGCTTGATATCAAATTTATTCGGGAAAACCCAGATTTAATAAAAGATGCTGTTCGCAGAAAGCGTTCTTCTTTTGATGTTGACGCTCTTATAAAAGCAGACGATGAGAGACGTGAAGCTCTTAAAGATTTTGAAGAAGCAAAAGCAATGCAAAATAAGGTCTCCGATGAGATTGCGAAAATTTCTGACCCAGAAGAAAAACAGAAAAAAATTGCTGAAATGAAAGAATATAAAGCTGGAGTTGAAGAAAAAGAAGCAAAAGTAAAAGAAGTTATTGGTGTTTGGCAGAGGTTAATGCTTCAAGTTCCAAATGTTCCAGATATTTCTGTGCCAGAAGGAGAGAGCGATGAAGACAATAAAGAAGTAAGAGTTGTTGGAACAAAGCCAGAATTTGATTTTGAACCACTAGATCACATAACTATACTTGAAAAAAATGATTGGGCGGATTTTGAAAGAGGGTCAAAAGTCGCAGGATTTCGCGGATACTTTTTGAAAGGCGCGATGGTGGAACTTTCTTTTGCTATTTTTCAATCTTTCCTAAATGATCTTATCGCAAAGGGCTATACTCCTATGATGGTTCCTTCTTTGGTTAAAAAAGAATTACTAATGGGAACAGGATACATTCCGGGTGGCGAAGAAGATTTGTATCAAACTCAAGATGGGGATTATTTGGCTGGAACTGGTGAAGTTGCTGGGATGGGGTACTACATGGATGAAGTTTTGCCAAAAGAAAAAGTACCTACAAAGTTTGCTGCATTTTCTACTTGTTTTAGACGAGAAGCGGGAAGTCATGGAAAAGATGTAAAAGGTCTTATTCGTGTGCATGAATTTTTTAAACTAGAACAAATTATTCTTTGTGAAGCTAGTCACGAAGAATCTGTAAAATATCACGAAGAAGTTACAAAAAATGCTGAAGACTTTGTTGAATCTCTTGGGCTTTACTATCATGTTGTTGCAAACTGTGGAGCCGACCTTGGTCTTGGGCAAGTAAAAAAATACGATATTGAAGTTTGGATGCCGTCACAACAAAAATTCCGAGAAACTCATAGTGCTTCATACTTTCACGATTTCCAAACAAGAAGACTTAATATCAGATATCGAGATGATGAAGGCTCAATGCGATTTGCTCATTCAATAAATAATACTGCTGTTGCCACTCCTCGATTTCTTGCAACAATAATAGAACAATATCAGACTAAAGATGGACGGGTTCGCGTTCCCGAAAAGCTCAAGCCTTTTATTGGGCGAGAGTTCTTGTAATCTATGCGCTACCGACCGCCGGAGCGCAAAGAGAAGGTTCCTCTAGATGTAAAAGCTTTTGCAAAGCGATGGTTTTTGCGTTTTTTAATTATTGTCGGTTTGATTGTTGGGCTTATTTTTTTACTTAGAGCAATTAGTTACGCAAAAGGTTTAAATGTAACAGAAGTTGTGGTCTCTGGAACTGTTTACGCTGATAATCAAAAAATACAAAGATCAATTGAGAAATATTTAGAGAAGCCAATTTTGGGAATATTTTCACGCCGAAATATATTTTTGATTTCAAGGTATAGACTCGAAGAGTATGTAAAAACAGAAAATAAGGGACTTAAAGGTGCGGTTGTAGATATAAAAGATAAAGTTATTAATATAAAAATATCTGAATATAAACCTGATTTTCTTTGGTGTGGAGATACTCCACCTTTGGTTTGGGATGAAGTTTTAACATGTTTTTATGTTTCAGAAGATGGGTTTATTTTTTCTAAATCTCCGTTCTTTTCTGGAAATGCATATTTCAAATTTTATGGTCCACTAGGTGAAGGATTTTCTGTTATACCAATTGGTTCTAGGATTTCTGACCTAACACAATTTTTTGCTTTGGTTGAATTTAGAGACGCAGTAAAAAAACTTGGATTAAAACCAGAATCAATTGCAATTTCAGGGCTCGATACAATAACTATGCAACTTTCGCGTGGAGAAAACAGGGAACAGGCAGAAGCTACTCCAAAAATTATTTTTAATAAAAATCAAAATTTTAGAACGCTGGCAAGACATTTGGAAGCAGCGATTGCCCAAGAAGAATTAAAAAATTCTTTGGCAGATAGATACAATAAACTTCTGTATATTGACCTGCGCTATGACAGTAAGGTATTTTATAAATTCCTAAAGTAATGAATTTTTGGCAAGAAAAAAATATAAAAGCTAAAAAAGAAGGGCGACCTCTTTATTGTTTGGCGCCTATGGCCGATGTTACCGATCGGGCTTTTCGACGTATTATTGCAAAATATGGAAAACCAGATGTATTTTGGACAGAGTTTGTTTCGGCAGATGGTTTGGCTCATCCTGTTGCTCGAGAAAAGCTGAGCATTGACCTAATGTATACAGAAGAAGAGCGTCCGATAATTGCGCAATTGTTTTCTTCAAATCCTGAAAATATGAAAAATGCTGTTCAATATTGTATTGAACTTGGTTTTGATGGAATCGATATAAATATGGGTTGCCCAGATAAAAGTATTGAAAAACAAGGAGCAGGGGCGAGTATGATGAAGACGCCAGAGACGGCGCGCGCGGTCATAGAGTCAGCGCGCGCCGCAATTACCGAATCTGGAAAACAAATTCCTCTTTCAGTAAAAACACGCGTCGGATATATGAAGCCCGAAATAGATACTTGGGTAAAAATGTTGTTGGAGCAAGATTTGGATGCGCTTACGATTCATGCTCGCACACGAAGAGATTTGTCGAAAGTTCCAGCGAATTGGGATTATGTAAAACAAGTAGTAAAAATGCGAGATGATATGAAAAAGAAAACTCTGATCATTGGAAATGGAGATGTTTTGAATTTGGAAGATGCAAATGTTAAAGCAAAAGAATCAGGATGTGATGGAGTTATGATTGGGCGCGCGGTTTTCGGTAACCCATGGATTTTTAATAAAGATATAAAAACAAAACAATTTGGAAATAGTTTTTATTCTAAAATTTTATCTTTATTTGGAATAAAAAATAAATATTGGTTGCGCGCACAAACGGGAGTTTCAAAAGAAGAAAAGCTTCGGGTTCTGTTCGAGCACGCACAACTTTTTGACGAACTACTCGGTAACGATAAAAGTTTCGCGATTATGAAAAAACATTTCAAAGCGTATATAAATGGTTTTGACGGCGCCAAAGAATTGCGCCACAAACTTATAGAGTCTAAGGATTTTGAAGAGTTCAAGAAAAATTTTCCAAATTGACAAAAAGTCTGTAAGTAGTAGAGTTTAAAAAACTTTAAACTAAAATATAATGGAAAAGAAGAAAGTATCAATCAAGTATAAAAAGTGGTTAATCTCTAGAATTTTCTCTCTTATTGCAAATCGTCCAGTATATTACGATATGATGTATGACATTAATCTCATCTATTCAGGTAGCGAAGATCATCCTGGAATTAAAGAATGTTTTACAGTTCAGGGAATATCTTTTTTTGAAAATCCTGAAACTTTTTTGTCTAAAATGGGAATAGACATAATGGAAGATTTGTCCGAATTAGAAAGAGAAAGAATTACTGGATTTTGCGAAGAAATAAAAAAGTCCAACAGCATTGGTTCAATTCGTAGTGCTTGCGCAATGGCTCGTAATATTTCTAACTCTTTTTATTCTTATTAAGCCGTTTTAAAACCCCGTCCACAAGCCGGGGTTTTTAATTTGACATTATTGTTTATATTTTGTAGATTGTGTGCGGAGCGATGTATAGTTTTGGTTTAACAATCCTTTGCTCTCGAACCGCCTTCGCATATCTGAAGGCGGTTTTTTTTATTTTATGGTTTTTTAATATATAATCTTTCTATGTCACACACAGTTTTGTATAGAAAATATCGACCTCAAAAATTTGCCGATGTAATGGGGCAGGATCACATTGTAAGTGTTTTTGAAGAAGCCATAAAAAAAGACAAAATAGCGCATGCTTATATTTTTTCTGGTCCAAGAGGGACTGGAAAAACTAGTATTGCAAGAATTCTTGCTCGAGAACTAAAAATCTCAAACAACGATATTACAGAAATCGACGCAGCATCAAACCGAGGAGTGGATGATATTAGGGCGCTACGAGAAGGAGTTCGGACTTTGCCTTTTGATTCATCTAGAAAAATTTATATTATCGACGAAGCGCATATGCTTACAAAAGAGGCGTTTAATGCACTTTTGAAAACTCTTGAAGAGCCACCAGAGCATGTTATTTTTGTTCTTGCTACAACTGAACCAGAAAAAATAATTGATACTATTCATTCACGATGTCAGCATTTCAAATTTAAACGTCCCAGCGAAATTGTTATAAGAGACTTAATGATAAAATCAGCAAAAGCGGAAGGAATGTCTCTTGATAAAGGTGGTGCTGAAATTATCGCAATGCTTGCTGACGGGTCTTTTCGAGATGCGTATGGAATATTGGAAAAAGTTTCTATTGTTTCAAAAGATAAAAAACTGAGCAGGGAGGAGGTAGAACTCATAACTGGCGCGCCGTCACAATCTTTGGTTATAAATTTTCTAGATAGTCTTGCTCGCGGTGACGCAGAAGGGTCAATTCTTTCTCTACAAACAGCAGAAAAAGCAGGAGTGGACGACGTGATGTTTTTGCGACTTGTTATAAACGCTCTTCGTGTCGCAATGATATTAAAATTTGCTCCAAATTCTAAAAAGAAAATTGAAGAAGAGCATAGTGAAGAGTACGTAAAATCAATTGAGGGAATTTTAGATCCAAATCGAAAACTTCTCGGTTCCAAAAATCTCTCAATTTTTCTCGAAGCTTATAACGATTTGAAATTCTCAAGTGTAGATTATTTGCCGATTGAAATAGCTGTATATAAAATAACTGAAGGAGAGAGCGTTTAGTTAGTGCATTATTATATAATTATTAATAATTATATAATTTATATTCTCTTGTTCTCACGAATAAGAGAATAAGGATTTTAAAATGAAGAAGAATAAAATTGTCGCTGTAAACGACAAAATGCAGAAAAATTATAAATATGAATTGGTTGAGTCAGTTGGAAAAAATTTCCATCCGGATTTTCGACCCGACCTTACACCCCAAGAGATGTTAGAGATTGGAGTGTTTGGTGGAAAATATATGACAGACTGCGCGCGAGAATTTCCGCGCGCATGGTTTGCCAAAGCAAAGCTTTCTCCTAAGAAAAAAGACCCAAGTCTAAATTTTTTCAAAGTTGATGCTAGTCAAGATCTTTCTGTATGGCAAAAAAATGGCTGGATATATAAGGACGATCCAAGAGGCTGGTTTCAGTGGTATTGTCGTTATTATATGGGTCGGAGGATACCTGATGAGGATTTGCGCCAAGTTAAACGCTGGAAGGCCTTTAGGCGCCATTTAGGGCAAATAGTGAACAAATGTAGAGCTCGTGATTTCTCTTGTAATACTCGCCAAAGACAAGCACTGCTTCATTGGGCTTATGATAGTAGGAGGGTTTAGATTTTTTCTGGATGTAGTAAATTAAATTCTTCTTTGTTCATGTTATTTTTCAATAATAGTTTCTGGTTCTGTGTTGAAATCTGTAAATCGATACCAATGAGGTTTAAATTTCAAAAATACAGTCTGTGGACTTTTGTAGTTTTCAGATTTAGGGAATTTGCCGAAGTGGGCTTTTTCAGATTCTTCTAATTCTTTTTCATCCGTTACGATTTTTACATTTCCACGCATTTGAAGTGTTATCCAGACTTTTTCACTAAAGCCAATGACTAATGATGCTTTTTGGATTTCATTTTTTAGTAGAGTTTGAGCTTTAAGTGTTGTGTTTTCTGTCATGATGTAAAATACAAATGGGTTTTCTGAATAGGAGAAATGAACTGTTGCTCCGTGCGGCGCTCCGTCGGATAGGTTAATTGAAAAAACTCCTAATATTTCTTTGTCTATAAATTCTTTTATTTTTGGGTCCATATTTGTATGTTATCAATTATTTTTTCTTAATTAAAGCCATCTTTTCTGCTCTAGTAAGTCTTTTTAGTTCTCCTTCACGCCTCCGAACTTCGGCATAGGTTTGTAATTTTTCAGAATATTTAAGAACCACCGGTCGGCGTATTTTGGTGTAGTGCGCACCGGATTTTGAATTATTGTGCTGGTGCAATCTTTTTTCCAAATCATTCGTTGAGCCGATATATAGAGTTTTATCTGCGCATTCTAAAATATAGACGAAAAACATAATATTTAGACAATCTTAAGCAACCAACCGTCCTTCAAAGTATTTATTAGTAATATCGTTCACTGCAAGATTAAATTTTGTGTAAGATATTATTTCAAAAGCTTTTTCTTCAAATGGTTTGAAACTTTTTGGGAGGATATTTATAAGTTTTTTTGCGGATAATTGTTTATTAAATAAGTGGTTTTCAATATGTCCAAGACGAATCAAATACCAAGTTGCTATAAATAAAGAGCAGGGATATTTTTTGGATTTTATGTAATCTACAATTTGTGATTTTAGGTCGTTGTTTTCGATAAGACTCAAAACTTCGTCGCAAGAAGGAATAAGTTGTGATTCCCTTAAAACTAAATCAGGATTGAATTGATGACTTGCGAGCCAAGAAGTAAAAGAATTGTAGTCAAAAGTAGGGTCAGGGAAAGAATAGTCGTCCACCATCACAACCAAAGAAATTTCGCTTCCTTGGTTTTCATTTTTAACTTCCTCTAAAATTTCTAAAGATAATTTTTGCTCTTCACCAATATGGTTGTTTGTATAAATATGAGCGTATTCGATCGATATATCTTTCATAGATTTATTTTATCATACAAAAAATTCGTTTATTTAACCTTTTCTCGCTGTTTCGATTTTTGCTACATCTATTTTTTGCATAGTCATCATTGCGTCGAATGTTCGTTTTGATTCTTCGCCACCAGCTGACAATCCTTCGGTAAGTGTTTTAGGTGTGATTTGCCAAGAAACACCCCAGCGATCTTTACACCATCCGCATTCACTTTCTTTACCACCATTGCCAACAATTGCATTCCAATATTTGTCAGTTTCTTCTTGATCTTCTGTTTCGATTTGAAAAGAGAAGGCTTCGCTTTGTTTAAACATCGGGCCACCGTTTATAGCCATACAAGGAATTCCACAAACAGTAAATTGAACTGTTAATGCTTCGTCTTTTTTACCACCTGGAAAATCACTTGGTGCGTAAAAGACATTAGTAACCTTACTATTTGGAAAAGTTTCCGCGTAAAATTTAGCTGCATTTTCAGCATCCTTTTCAAACCAAAGACAAATTGTATTTTTGTGTGTCATATGCGTGAATTATAGCAAAGATTTATTGGGAAATGTCTTCAACGTCAGTGTCTCCCATTATTTCTTTAATTAGATTTGGGTAATCATAATTCTGTACTCTGGATTTATCGTATTCAATAGTAACTTTAATAGGTGTCTCGTTCGCAGAAAGAGAAAAAATTTTCTCTAGGTGAGATCTCATATTTTTTGAATCTAATGCATGAATCAAGAATTTTCTATCTGCAACTAAATCACCCTTGATTTCAATACAAGAAAGATAGCCGCCCGATTGCGCTTTGTATTTCATATCATTTGGCAATTCTTCAAAAATATCAATTTTATTATTCATAGGACCTAGGAGGTAAATATTATTTCTATCATCAAAAAAAGATTGTCCTTCCGCAATTGTAATTAAGCTGCCTTCAATTTTAATACGAGCAAGATTGCGTTCTTTGGGTCCTAATTGTTCTGGTTGTTTTTCGTACATACTTTGATTTTAATACTTTTTGTAATAAACAACCAGAAAGTTAACCCTTACTTTTTTTATAAAAAAAGATGTCAAAATTCATCTTCTTGTGTTTTCTCTAAAATGCGAAAACATCCGCGAAGCGAATTTGAGCTTTTTTGTGTTGAACGCTTTGCTTGCAAAAAACACAAATTCGGCTGCCCAGTTGGACTAATGTTGGAACTTATTTAAAAATAATATAAGTCAGTAATAAAACAGTCGCTATTCCCCAATATATCAACCAGAAACGATCGTATCTTTTCCAGCCAGATTTTGGATCTGATTGATTATTTTTACCCCAAAAAAATGGATAGTAAAAAGAAAAAATCGATTTACTCTTTCGCATTTTTCCAGACCAACTCCTATGATCAAAATCATATTGCCGATCGTGCTTATCAATAACATGGATAGTAAAATCCCAGAATGTCATTGCTACAAGAATATACAAAATTAAATCCATATTTAAATTATAACCTAAAAACACTAGCTTACAGACATGGAATCTCTCCCTCGACTAAAACTTGTTGCACAGTTTTGTCTGGGCACCGCCTCAGTTTTTTGCTAAAGCAAAATATACTTCCGGCGTTCTCGTCCAGATGCACACAAAGCAGTTTGTGTGCTTCGTGCGCAAAAAACAAGCAAAGCTGTTTTTTGCTGTGTCTCCTGAACAAAATCCGAACTTTTTTCCAAAACAATCCTGATTTAGAATTCTAAAAAAGGACTCGGCAGGGCGAAACAATTTTTCTGGGGTTTTGGATTCGCCCTGCCTCGGCTGATTTCCGCCCGCAGGAGGGGTCTGGGGAGGAATGCGGGCGGGATTTCTTTTTCTTTTGGCGAGGTGTGCTTCCATAGTTGAATTATAATTCAATATAGTGTAATAATGCAAGTTTTTATATACTATGAGTATGTTAGTTATTAAACGACTAAGTGAAAATATCAAAAAAATTAGAACTAAAAAAAAGATGACACAGGGTGATGTTTGTAGAATCCTTAAGATGGATAGAGGATATATGAGTGCTATTGAAAATGGGAAGAAGAATATTACACTTTTACAGCTTGAAAAAATTGCTAAAGCACTTGGAGAATCACCCGATAGATTATTAAAATAAGTTGTGTTATAATTCAATTGTTATGGATTCACAGAAAAAAAAGCTTAAGGATGTTTATTTAAATTTTACTCAAAAAATGAGTGATCTTTTTGCCAGAAAGAAGGTATTAATTACTGATTTCAAGCGTCGACTTGAAACTCGTAAAATCAATAAATTAAAAGACGAACTAATGCAAAAATAACTTTTATGTCAGGATTAGAAGATACTTTGAATGGTAAAAATGAACAGAATGAAAAACTTCCTCGGAAGTCTGAAATTCAGGAGTCTGTTGAATCTATCGAAGATATGCAAAAACGTCTTTCTCAAGAAATGACGATACAGTACGAACACTTGAAAGACGAAGATAAAAAAATAGAAGCAGCTAATGCTTCTATTAACCTCTCTACCGAGGAAGTACAGGAAGAAAAAAACGCGATGAATCTTGATGCTGAAATTTCTACAATAAATTCTGAAGCTGAAAAATTAACGAATGAATCGAAAAATAAAATCAATGTTGATAAAAGTTCCACCGAATTAAGCACAGCAGAAATGTTCCAAGAAAATATCAACGAAACATCTATGCAGCACGACATTGATGCTTTTCTCAAATCTCCTGAAGCCGATGAAAATCCAATTCAGAGAGATTTCCTCAAGAATTTTAAAACTACTATGACAATGGAAGAGTTTAAAAATATTACACCGTATATACGATCTGAACATCTAACAATCAACGGGTTACTTCGCCAAGAGAAGGAAGTGAATATTGAAAATGTCTTAAAATACAAAGGAAAGGAACTGACTGATATTAATAAAGAATTGAACACTGACGTAATAGAATGCTTTCATGCACTTGAAGACTGTATTGAAAAATCACAATTTACGGTTCCAGAAGAAGGTATTGGAAAAAATGTATATAGAGTCATTAAGGGAAATCATTTAGCTGATTTTGAAAAAGATCATATAATAACCGAAAAATCTTTTCTATCTACTAGCCTTGATGAATCCTATAAAAAGTTCTATTTAAATGATGCAGATGAAGAAACTATTCTTACGATTAAATTTCCTGAAAAAAGTAAGGTCAATGGAATTATTATAGGTAATGTTGAAAACGAATTTCTTTTACCAAGAAATATGTCTTATAAAATAGTAAACAAAAAAGAGTCTGTAATAAACGGAGTTAAAAAATTTGAAATTGAAGCAGAATTTTTACCAAACGTCCATCTGCATGTTTAGAAACTTTGATATTTTTTATTTAATTAGGTAACAAATAAGCAAATGAACCCTTCTAAAATATTTACTTGTTTAAATTTTTAGAAATCAAGTTAAGGAAATACTAAATCAATCAGGACTACTCGAAATAACTAAAATAAGAAACAAAGAATTAAATTAAAAATTTAAAAATTGATTTTTGTATAAATAAGCACACCTCGCCAAAAGAAAAAGAAATCCCGCCCGCATTCCTCCCCAGACCCCTCCTGCGGGCGGAAATCAGCCGAGGCAGGGCGAATCCAAAACCCCAGAAAAATTGTTTCGCCCTGCCGAGTCCTTTTTT
>CAYLKL010000008.1:33604-40141 GCA_964384645.1 uncultured Candidatus Saccharibacteria bacterium | reverse complement strand
CTTCAAAAACCTTTGTCTGATTTCGTTTGATTGCATATAGAATTTATATCAGATTTATTGTTTTTTGCTAATAAACCATTTTTTGTACTTTTCTGCCATATCTTCAAAACTTTTTTTATTATCAGCAACAACTTCTTTTCCGTGGACCATTTTTATTTGAGCCTTCAGATCAATAGGTTTATTGAATTCTTTTACTTTCTTAAGTCTTTCAATTCTTTCCTTAGCTGTTTTGATTATCTTTTGTTTCGAATTTGTTACATTTTCTATAAAAGCATCCGGACTTAATTTTTTACCAGTTGCAATTTTTACCATTTCAGGAAAAGTCTTTGTTGAGCCTAGTTTCCAAACATTTATCATTTCCCTACCCACATTCGGATTATCTACTATATAACCATATTTTTTATAGAAATATTTTCTCCACTGAGAAAGTGAAAGCTTTGCCAATCCATATCCATGATAAGAACAGGAACTCTCCCAAGAATAAATATGCGGAATTCCTAATAACCAATATGAATCTACACTTTCATCAAAATATTTTTTAAAGACTTTTTTTGAAATAGATAATACTTTCTCTTCTGTTAAGTCCTTGCTTTCATATACCTGTCTTTCAAATTCCATTACGGCAATTACACTCATCATAGAAATTGGATTGACTGAAAAAGTCTTTTCTAGTTTTCTTAAAAACAAATCAAACGGATAAGGCTCTCCTTTTTGATTTTTAGCATAACGAGTTCGCCATTCAATACTTGAAAACAAAGTATCTAAAAACATACTATGCGTTTCAGCCCAAGCAGTTGAAGCTGGTGGATATTCCATATTCATACAACTCTCTGTTTGAATTGAATTCAATCTATCGGCCCCGTGCCCTCCTTCATGGAAAAGAGTTACCATGCCTCGCATTCCAGAACCAATCTGTCCCGCAACAACATTACAAGTAAAGTTAGTTGATCCTTTTTCTAATTTATTTCCATTTTTCCAAACCAAATCTGGATAGTGGCAAAAACCGTTATTATATTTTCCTTCTCTATCAAGTAAGTCTAATTGTAAATTACCTCCCGCATAATTAATACCTAGAGCAGAAAAAGATTTGCCCCATCTTATAAGTCCATCTTCAAATTGAAAATATGGATCCTCTTCTTTTACGAAATCACCTGAAAGCATAAAACCAAAATTCCAAGGCTTGCGAAGTCCGGGCATTTTCTTTTCAAGGTCCCTAATATCCTTGAACGCATATTGTGTTTTCTCATAAATTGTATTAAAAATAGGAAAAAGTTCCTCTTTCTTCATACCCTCTTCCGACATTAATTTGTAGGCATAAAAATCTACAAATCCCAATTTTCTAGAAAAGTCATTTCTTAAAGCAACCAATTTAACAAAATCTCCCACTTCTTGAACTGCCAAATTTTCCATTGCCTCAAAACAAGCTTTTCGAACAGACTCGTCAGGGTTAACCATTTTTATCATACCCATTTTACCTTTTGAGGCTTTTACAAATTTTCTGCTCTTTGGGTCAATATAACCCTCTTTTCTATTAGAAATATTTTTATTGATTTTTGATTCGAGAATATCTATTTTTTTCTTAATATCTAAAACTTCTTCTGGTGTTTGATACTTATCAAAAAACAATTTCCACCTTCTAAAACTCTCTCTTAGCGAATCGGGTAAATTCTTTATTTTCAAAAATTCACTAACTTTTGTGGCAATTTCTCTATTTGCCCTAAATTCATCTCTTTCAGCCAAAGCCTTGTCTTTTTTCTCATCAACTGAGTGATCCCCCATATACGACACCCAAAACAAATCCTCATATTTTTTATGAAGATCCACATTTTTCTTATTTATTTTTTCCAAGAAAATTTTTATTTCTTTTGATGAGGTTTTATTTTCCATAATCTTCCGGATTGCTTTCTGATATAAATTTTGTCTTTTTTAGACGATTTTCTATAAACCACAAAACTGTAAATATAAATAGTGTTAAAACTGTAGACGCTATCGCTATTCCAAACATCCCAAACCCACAAGCCATACCAATACCCGCTGACACCCAAAGACCCGCAGCGGTTGTCATTCCCGTTATCTTATTGTCATCCTTGAAAAATACAATACCGGCACCGAAAAATCCAGCTGCAGCGATTATTTGAGCGGCGACACGCAAAGGGTCCGCTGTTGTGTTACCCTGCATTGCAAGAACAGAAACAGAGAGAATTACGAAAAGTGCTGAGCCCATAGAAACCAACGCATACGTTCGCATCGAAGCAGTTTTGTGTGCATAAAGTCTTTCAATACCTAAAATCATTCCGAGAACCATCGCTAAAACTAGTTTTGTTAGTAAAACTCCATCAATTAAAAAAGAAGAATTAATATAATCCATGTGGATATAATATCATTTTTAATTTTAAGAAACTACACCACCAGCCACCACGATATCACCATCATAAATAACCACCGATTGCCCAATTGATACCAAAACTTTTTCAGTAAACTCTAAAGTTAGCTTATCTTTATTTATTTCTTTTATACTGCAATCCAAATACTCTCCGTGATACCGAATTTGGCATTTGTATTTATCTCCATTTTTTATATCGTCAACTATATTTAAATCTTTCAAGACAACTTCAAATTTTCCAAAATTGTTTATTTCTTTATCGACGACAATTTCATTTTTTTCAATATCTTTTGAAACAACATAAAGCCTTTCAGAATCTGGAGCCTTATTTGTAATATTAAATCCATGACGCTCACCTAATGTAAAAAACTCTACTCCATCATGAGTACCTAGAACATTTCCTTCTTTATCTTTTACGATACCACCGTGCTCTTTTATATAGTTCTTCAAAAAATCTTTCATCCCAATATCACCAATAAAACAAACTCCCTGACTATCTTTCTTTTCAGAAACTGGGAGATTTGCTTCTTTAGCAATAACTCTAACTTCTTTTTTTGACATACTTCCTAGCGGAAAAATAGTGTAGCTTAAGTCTTCCGAAGTTATCGTCCATAAAAAATAACTTTGGTCCTTACTTTCATCAATTCCTTTCGATAATTCATACTTTATAACTTTCAACTTTTTACTTTCAACTACTCTTGCATAGTGTCCAGTAGCAATTGCGTCTGCACCCATAGATATTGCTTTATTCAAAAATAAACCAAATTTAATTTCACGATTGCATAAAATATCTGGATTTGGAGTAAGTCCATTTTTATAATCATTAATAAATTTTTCTGCTACCAATTTTTCGTAATCGTGTGAAAAATCAAACATTAAAAAAGGAATATCCAGATGTGCACAAACTCGCATTGCATCGCGCCTTTCTTCGGGCCATGTGCATTTTATAAAATTAGGTTGCCAAGTTTTTATATAAACTCCTACAACATCAAAGCCTTGTTTTTTGAGTAGGTATGCTGAAACAGCCGAGTCTACACCACCGGAAAGTCCCACGAATATTTTTTTATTTTTATTTTGTTTCAACATTATAATTTTACAACAAAAGGGCTGAATATATCTCAGCCCTTTGTAATGTTATTTACTGGTTATCTGCACAAGTAGAGATCTTAAATTTTGCCTTAAGGCTGTTTTGGATATTTTAGGCTCGCCATTTTGCCGCATTTCAATTAAGGGAATTATCAATCTTTCTCTTAATTCTGAAGCCGGACTTGAAGAATCACTATCCTTAACTTTATGCTGAGTAGGTCCAATTATTACACCAACACATTTCGGATTATCGCAAACTTCAAAAGGGAAATTTTTATTATCATAATCCAAATACAATCTAATATTATCTTTGGGTATTCCTATTTGCTTTGCCATTCCCCATATTTTTTGAGGCAAAACTTTGGTATGACCAACAATTACAATATAAGAATGAGGATTATTAATAAAAAAACTTTCTCCAATTTCATTTAATTCCTTATCTCTTACTACCAAAAAATCAAAACTCCCATTGGCTAACTGACCAAGAGGCTTTATCATTTTCTCTAATTTTTCTTGTGGCAAACTTCTTAATTTTTGACCTATATCAACCAATAGATTTAGGCCTGTTTTTTGTAAGTCGCTCATGTGTACAAGTTTTGCAACATAATAGAATTTTATTTTTAGTAAGTCAATTAAAGACTCATCAACTTTTGAAACAACTCAAACAGTGCTCTTGTGTCTGAATATGCACTATGTGCTTTTTGATTTTTTATTCCAAACCTATCACACAGAGCATACATAGAATATTTACCGATATCATCTACTCCACCCAATTTTGCGAAAGCAACCGAAATCGTATCTATTTTGTGGTAGTGCATTTTATTTTCAACTCCAGCTTTTCTAAAGGCATGTTCTAAAAATAAATAGTCGAATGCCATATTGTGAGCAATCATAATTCCACCCTCAGAGACTTTTTGAAGCTTTTGCATGGCAGATTTCAAATCCACTGCAAAAATCCAATCAGCGTCATTGTAGCCATTTATACGAAGTGCTACAGCTTCGGCGGTCTCAAGATGCTCAGGTTTAATTTTTAGATCAACGATCTCCTTTTCTACTAATTTTTTTGTTTCTGGATCGTATTCAGCAATAATAGCCCCGAGTTCGATGATCTCGTGAATATCTGGATTTAAACCAGTTGTTTCTGTATCTATAAAAACTAATTTCTTAGGTGTTGCCATATTATTTCAAATATAAAGACTTATTTTTTTTATGCTCATCAAAAGTTCGCCCATAATGAGCCACACCATCTGCGTCATGCAGGTAATACAAATAATCTGTTTCTTCTGGATTTAAAGCCGCATCAATTGCGCGCACACCAGGATTTCCAATTGGAGCAATTGGTAATCCTTTATATTTATAAGTATTCCACTTTGAATCAATTGCTAAGTCGGCCAAAGTAATTTCACTCGAACCTCTGCCTGTTATGTATGTAATTGTCGCATCAGCCTGAAGAGGTATTCCTTTTTCGATACGAGACCAAAGTATTCCAGAAATTGTATAGATATCTTCGCTTCCAAAAGCTTCCCGCTCTAAAATTGAAGCCATAATTATTATCTCTTTACTGCTCTTACCAGAAGCTTCTATTTGATCCTTATACTCTTCTATTTTTTTATTGAAATTATTTGCTAACGCATCAACTATCACTTTAGGTTCTGTGTTTGGAAAAAAGAAATAAGTATCTGGAAATAAATACCCTTCCTTACCTTGTGCAGCAATCAAAAATTTCGCCTGATCAAAATTTTTAATATTTTTAGCTAATATATTCGATATCTCTCTATTTGTAACACCCTCGGGAATGGTAACCTTATTTGAATCAATACCGCTTTCTCCTATCAAAATTCTTCTGGCAACATCAAACAACCCTATTGGTTTTTCAAATAAATAGTCCCCAGCTTTAATTGATTTTTCGTCTCCCACCAAAATAGAAATTGTTTGGAAGGCTGCGGCTGATTTTATAATTTTTTCTTTTTTCAAATTTAAAGCGACAGTTTTAAGCGTATGACCTTTTTCGATTGTGAAAGTTTTATTTATTGGAAATTTAGAAGGAGGGTTTAAAAATAAAAATGAAACCAATCCAAAAACAACCAAAAAGAACATAGCGATTATTGCTATATACTTTAACCATTTTGGTTTTGATTTTTCCTCCAAATATAAATTTTCGTCCATTTTGATTTTATCCACTAACTACTCATAATACTATATCGGTATATCTCGTGGAGGTTCCGCTTTTTTGGAATCCATTCTCTGTAGTGTAGGCGTAGAAGAAACTGTACCAGGAAAGTGAAATATTGTCGCTAGTTCTTCTGTGGTCAAAAGTATTGGCTTTCGAACATATGGAGGATAAAAATAAGACCTAAGTTTGTACGCTTCAAGCATATCTTTTTTAAGACCTATCAATTTGTCTCCAAACATATCTTGCCAAGGAAAATCATGTCCTGTGACATTATTAGGCCTAAAACCATTTAATGTATTTGAATTAAACTGACGAAGTGCCCCTGTAAGAGCTGCAATTTGAGCAGGATTAAAATTCTCACTGCGAGCCAAATAAATAGCTCTTATACCTGTATCAAATCCAAACTTATCCAAACTTCGCTCTATAGCATTTAAAACCTCCTGCTGACCCTTTGTAAGGCGCGATGGAGCGGTGGTATCCTTTTGTGGTTTCTGCCATTTTTCATTTAATTCTTTGATCAAGTCCTGCCCTACGTCTTGCCATTTTTTCAAAGCAAATTGAGATTCCTTGTCTGGATAACGTCCCCAGTTTGAGGGACGAATAATTATTTGAATCCAAGCTTGCTCACCACTGCCAACGGAGCCTAAAAATTCCATAACAGAAGTTAATGGGTCGATTCTCTGCTCTTCATCAAGAGAGCCGATAGACTTGTCCAATCCATAATCAACATATGTTTTTATTGGATAAGGATCAGCTTTTGTTAGTAAAAATTCTGTACCGAACAAATTCCACTCTCCTCCTTTTGTAAATTCTGGAACGTTATCTGTATAGTCTTCAGCGTCAATTATTTCAACTTCTGGATACTGAGCATAGATCTGTGACTGAATTACAATTT
>CAYLKL010000008.1:0-33594 GCA_964384645.1 uncultured Candidatus Saccharibacteria bacterium | reverse complement strand
AAAAAATCTAACTTCTCCACCTATCGAAACCATTTCAAGAGAAAACCATATTGGTAAATTTCCTTGCCAATATTTTTGCATCCAGTTTCCAACTCCCCCTGTTTGATAAAACGCAGTGCTTAACACGAGTTCCATTGCGAGTGGTGATTTATAAATTTCACGAGGCAATCTTACTTCAAGAAGAGCCCATTTTAAAGAATTTAAATATTCTCTTCGTACATAAGTAAGCCATAATTCCCAAGCCAATACCAAAAGACCGATCGGGCCCCAAACCCAAGCACTTTCTAAAGCTATTTTTATAATGCCACCAAAAGCATTTGCAAAAGAGTCAAAATACATTTATTTAAACTGACCTCTCATAACGAACAAAATTAATACGATTCCAATTATAACAAAAAATATAACTAAAAATTTTTCAAAATTATCCTTACCTTGTGCCATGATTTAATTATACAGAAAAATAAATAAAAACCCCAAGATTAAATCTGGGGGTTTTTATTGTTTAGGCTACTGTATATAGACCTTGCTTGTTTTTCTTGAAATATTTATTGTTCTGAAGATTCACAACAATAGTATTTTTCTTTAAATATCTTTCTTTTAGAACTCTATCGATTATGTCGTCTTTTGAAAGTGGTCCTTCTTTTTTGATAATTCTTGAGATTACATCTCTAACAACACCTGTTTCGTATCCCCATTCTTTTAGAGCGTACATTCCACGTCCAACTAAAACAAAACGATTATCTTTTATTAGTTCATTGTGACATGTTGCAACGTGAGTCTTTTTGCCAAAATGTTCGTTAATTGCTTTTGCTACTTCTTTAAAGTGAAGAGGTGATCCGTGCTTTCTCATAACCAAATATGCATAATCTTTAACACCTCGACAATTTACAGCTGGTGATTCTGATTTTCCGTATTCACCTAATGGATTCTTTCCAATATTTTTAGAAACGTTTAACCATCTCTTTATAACTTCTTGGTCTCGATATTCTTCGTTCACATCTTTTACATAAGCCAGGAATCGACTAATCATTTCAGACTCAGGAATAAGTTCGTTATCTCCAATTTTTTTGTAAATTTCATCAAGTGCATTGTGTACTGTGTCTGATGTTTCCTTATCCACACTCCATCTTGGAGCAAAATTTTCGTCTTCTTTATGTTTTTCAAATTGGTCTCCTAATACTAGGAAGAAATAGATGTGATTTTTTGTAACTGGATCTTTAGATAGCATTTCCAAAATCTCATCTTCGTTAACAACACCCCCAGAGCTTTTTATTATTTCTTTAAGTTCTTCAAAAGCAGTCATCTCTTCTTGATAAGAGTCTGACTTTCTAATAGAAGCAAGCGCAGCTGCCTCTATTTGTCTTACACGTTCTCGTGTAATACCGTATTGTTGCCCAATAGCCTCTAGGGTCATTGGTTCACCCTCAACAAGTCCAAACCTCCCCACAACTACGTCATAAGAACGATCCTTAAGACCAGAAAGAAGCTTTTTGGTTAATTGTTTTGGTTTAAATGATAATTTGATAACTGTCATATTTGTTTGAAAAACTTAAAATTTATAATATGTATTTAATTAAAATAACAAATTAATGATATTTTGTCAAATCCTTGCCTAAGTTGATAACTTGTCCTATAAAATTAAGTGCCTTACGTCCTTAAAAGTAACTATAACCATCAGTAGAATAAGAGCAAAAAAGCCTATTGTATTAGCAATTTGAGCAGTTTTGACTCTTATGTTTTTTCCTCTTATAGCCTCAATTGCCAAAAATAGAAGCCTTCCCCCATCCAAAGCCGGAATCGGCAAAAGGTTAATAATAACCAAATTTATTGAGATAAGAGCTGTAAAGCTAAGCAAATAAGAAAGCCCAAAACCTGAAGCATCCCCTACAGCTTTTACAATACCGACAGGACCTGTTATTTGAGAAAAGTCAGCTGTACCAACAATTGCGCCATATATCAAATTTGCAAAAGCAACCACAGTCGCCCAAGTAATAGACCCTGCAGTTTTTAGACCTTGCCACAAAGACGCAAATATATTTATTTTTTTAACACCAATCCTCTCAATAGAAACTCCGATTCTGCTTTTATTCTGCTCTTTGTCGTACTCAGATGTAAGTACAATATTTTGTTCATCACCCGATCTTTTTATCTTTAAATCAATTTCTTTTCCTTCTGAAAAAGAAACCATACTTTGAAAATCTGCCGGCATTTCTGGGGTAAATTTTTGACCCCCCAATGTAACTTCTAAAATCTGATCTCCAACTTTAAGACCAGCAATATTTGCTGGAGTGTTTTCGGTAATAGAAGTAATAACTAATTTTTGATCTTTTATAGAAGTATCTTTAACATCAGCGGCAACTGGTGCACCTAAAAAATAAGACGTACTTATAAGCAACCACGCCAACAAAAAATTAGCGACAACTCCTGCAACCATAACTATCGCCTGTTTTCCTCTTGGTTTTAAATAAAACGCATCTTTGTCTACATTTAAATCATTATCTGATTCTCTTTGTTCTCCTGATATCTTTACGAACCCACCAAAAGGAATCCAGTTTAAAGAAAAAAGTGTCCCTTTAAGTGTTCCCAATTTAAGTGCTCTAGGCGGATAACCAACTCCAAATTCCTCAACTTTTGCACCGATCCACTTTGCTGTAACAAAATGCCCGTACTCGTGAACCAAGATCAAAACAACTAATATCAATAAAAATAAAAGTACATTCATAAATTAATTTCCCAAAACTTCTTTTTCTTTTAATGCGAATAAACCTTCCAGTGCTTCATTTGCAGTATCAACTTTTTTTTGAACTTTATCTTTCAAAGCCTTTCTTTGATCTTCAGAAATCTTTTTATCTTTTTCAGCTTGCTCTACTTCTTTTACAGCTTTCTCTCGTATTTGCCTTACAGAGATTCTTGCGTCTTCTAATTTTTGCTTTAAAACTTTAACCAATTTTTCTCTATTTTCTCCAGTAAGTTGTGGAACAATAACGCGAATACCAGCCTCATCTGACGAAACAGAAAGTCCAAGATTTGAAACTAAAATAGCTTTTTCGATTTCTTTTATTTGACCCTTGTCCCATGGCGCAACACGAAGAGTTTTTACATCTTCTATATTAATAGACGCCACATTTTTAATTGGTTGGTTTTGCCCATACGCAGAAATATAAACATTGTCTATCAAAGCAGGTGTCGCTCTTCCTGTGTGAATAGAAGAAAATTCTTTTTTTAGTCTTTCTTCGTTTTCTTTAAAATCTACATCGAATTGATTAATTATTGAATCCATATTTTTATATTATACAAGACTATTAATATTTAGGCAGTGTCAGTGCGATATATTCTAAAATTTGTTTCTTAGATGTTCCGGCTATCTGCAATGCTTCTTTTGATTTATAGATATCTAAAACTGACTCTCTAAATTCTTTATTATCTAAAAGATTAGCTCTTGAGATCGCATTTTCCAATTGATCTAAAAAATTTACAGAATTAAAATCTTCATTCTTTAAAAAACCTTCAACAATTTTTAATCTCGCAAGGCTATCTTTTTTTAAAAAGCTTAAAACTTCTTCATCTACGTGCCTAAAACTATCTTTCACCTTAACCATTCGAGATAAAATTGTCGGACTAATAAATTTTGGATTTGGTGTAACAATAATTATTTTAGTTTCTTTTGGTGGTTCTTCTAAAATTTTCAACAATGACTCACTGGCCTCTCTACCTAATTTATTTGCGCTAACTAAAACAAAACGAAAATTTCCATATAAGGGTTTTAAATTTGCGTTTTCCTTAACAGATCTTGCGTCTTCGATACTGATTTCATTTTTTTCAATTAAAAAAACATCATTGTCTTCTTTCAAAAAATCTCGAATTTCAAAAGCGAGATTTTTATCTCCTTCAAGCAAAATCGCATGATGATTTTGGATTATATTATTAATTTCCTCCCTCATTTTTATGTTTTAAATACTAACTACTAATATACTAATTGCTAATATACTTCGTCTTTTATCTCTTACTTACGATAACTCTCTTATACGTATCCAAATGATCTAGTGCTATACCTGTACCCTTTACTACAGCAAAAAGTGGATCATTTGCTAGTCGTGCACTAACACCAGTTTTTTGATAAACAAGCTCAGGAAGACCTCGAAGCATTGAACTTCCGCCGGTCAGTGTTATACCGTAATCAATTATATCAGACGCTAGTTCTGGTGGTGTTTCTTTTAAGACAGTTTTTATAGCTCCGACAATTTGTATAAGTTCTTTTTCAATCGCACGAACGATTTCATTTGTTCCAACTTGAACAGAGCGCGGAAGTCCCTGCACAAGATCTCTTCCTTTTATTGTCACAAATATTTCTTCATCAAGCGGAACAGCAGAACCAATTTTTATTTTTATTATTTCTGCAGTCTTATCTCCAATACTTAGATTAAATGTTTTCTTTATATAGTCAGCGATTGCCGCGTCGACTTTGTCTCCGGCACACTTAACAGAAGTTGATGCCACTATTCCACCAAGCGAAATAACAGCTGCGTCTGTTGTCCCTCCACCAATATCTACAACCATGTGGCCGTGAGATTCATAAATCGGTATTCCCGCACCAATTGCCGCCAAAATTGGCTCTTTGACCACATAAGCATTTTTAGCACCGGCGCGCACAGTCGCTTCTATTACTGCACGCCGCTCTGTTGATGTAATACCTGCGGGTACTGAAACTAAAACGTCCGGTCGAAATAGGTTGAATTTTCCCAATGCTTTTCCAATAAAATACCGAAGCATTGATTCGGTAACTTTGTAGTCAGCAATAACACCATCTTTCATTGGTCGATAAACAATAATTTGCTCTGGGGTTTTTCCCACCATATTTTTAGCTTCAATTCCGATAGCGAGTATTTTATTGTCTTGTTCAGATATGGCGACGACTGACGGCTCGTTTAAAACAATTCCCTTTCCTGGCACATAAACAAGCGTATTGGCAGTCCCTAAGTCTATACCGATTTTGTTCGTAAAAATACTCATATTGTGGCGGAAGTATAACATAACAAAGCTCGTTAATCATAGAGGAGTATGAGCTTTGTTATGCGAACCAATCGATTCACAACAATACTGAACAATAACGATATATTGACATTTAATATTTTATATTTTATTGTTCTACTAAATAATCATTTAAAACAAAAATAAATGGAAACAAAAACAACCACCAATTTTGATATTGAAAAAATGTCAGAAGAAACAGGAATATCTATTCCTGAAATAAAACAAACGCTAAATATTCCTTTGAATGGTAAATGCGAAGCATCCACTTTCGAAGAAGCATGGAAAGCTTACGAAGATGCTCCTCCAAATTCTGAAGACAAAGCACTAATTTTGAAGAAATTGATTGATCTTGCAGTCACTATCGAAGAAGTACTCGAAGCTTATGGCAATGCTCCTTCAGATTCTGAATCTGAAGCACTGGCTTTTAAGAAATGGGAAGAATTTATCTTAGAAAAAGTAAACTCAGCTACCACACTCGACGAGGTGCGCAAAGCTTACGAAGATGCTCCTTCAGATTCTGAATCTGAAGCACTGGCTTTTAAGAAATGGGAAGAATTTATCTTAGAAAAAGTAAACTCAGCTACCACACTCGACGAGGTGCGCAAAGCTTACGAAGATTATTTTGAAAGTCCTAAAGCCAGAGCGATGTGTTTGAAGAAAATAGCTAAATTTTACGGCTGGCAAGAATAAACAGCATAGTTTACAACCGTCAACATTTTTGTTGACGGTTTTTTTATTCCAAAACACAAAAACCCACTTTATGTTATTCTAAAAATTATGAACATCGTCTCTGTTTTACCTATAACCAAACACTCGCCAGAGAACGAGCTTACTTATTATTCAAGTCTCACCCTCGCCCCCGGAGATGTGGTGAAAATTCCACTTGGTAGACGTGTAATCACTGGAATTGTCAGAAAAATAACCATGGCCAAAGATGCAAAATACTCTGTTCGAAATGCTAGTTTCGAACTTAAAAAAATAATTTCAAAAGTAGGTGAATCTATTTTCGATAAAAAAGTTTTTGACAGCATCGAAACAATCGCAAACTATTCTTTTGTAAAATCTGGCGACATTGCCGAAATTGTAATGCCAAGAACTATCCGCGAAGAAATAAAAGACGGAGTTTTAAAAAAAAGCACGCCGAGACTTTTGGAAAATGGTGCAATATTTGGACCACTCGAAAGTCGTATAAAGTTTTTCAAACCTCTCGTTCGTGAATATTTAGGAAATGGAAAATCAATTTTTGTTGTTGTACCAAGTATTTTCGACTTGGATTTATTCTCAGAAAAATTTGGACGTGGAATTGAACAATTGGTCATAAAACTTTCCCATTCTGAATCTTCAAAAAAAATACTAAACAATATAAAGGAAATCAAAAATTCAAAAAAGGGTTACTTGATCGTCGGGACTGCATCTTATTTGGCATCTGTCGTGGATAGTATTTCAGTTGTTGTTATTGAAAATGAAAATTCTGGATATTACAGCAATAGTCTTTTTGGTTTTGACATAAAAAAATTCATAGAAGTTCTGAGCTTCAAATTTAACTTACCTCTTATTTATTCTGACAGATATTTAAGTTCTGAAATTTGGAAAGAAATAAAAGAAAATAAACTAAAACTAAAAATAAATGATTATCGCCTAGGCGAAGAATCCCCTATTAGACTTATCCAAAAACCAGACAAGAAAATGGATAAAACTTTTATTGGAGAAAAAGCTATCAGTATATTAAAAGAAAAAACATCTCAAAGATTAAAGGGTTTTGTTATGTCTCAAAGAAACGGCTACGCACCTGCAACAATATGTAAAGACTGTGGGCACTTTGTTACTTGTCCGACATGTGTTCGACCTCTAGTTTTGTATCACTTAGGTGATGATAAATCTTTTTTCAAATGTAATACTTGCGAGCTTGAACTAACCACAAACACTGTTTGCTCAAACTGTGGCGGATGGCAACTTTATTCAATTGGCGCCGGATCTGAAAAAATTTACAAAGAATTAAGTAGCCATTTCAAAAAAAGTCATCTCTTTTTACTTGATAGCGCAAAAAAGCAAACTGAGAAGAAGAAGATTATAGAAAATTTCAAAAGAATAGATGGTTCTCTTTTAGTTTCAACTCTTCAATATTTAATAATGAGTCAAAAAGATATAGATTTTTCTTTTATTCCATCATTCAATTCTTTTGCCACGATTCCTACATACAAAATAACTGAAAGAATTCTCGATACTATTTCATACCTAAAAATTCTATCAAAAGAAATAATTATCGAAGACTATGAAGATCTTTCTTTTATTTTAAATGATGTTGTAGATGAGAATATTGAACAACTGCAAACAAAAGAACTAAGTCTTCGTGACAGACTTTCTCTTCCTCCGTACCACACACTTATAAAGATAAAAATAAAAAACAAAGAAAGTGATATTTTGGTCGAAGATACAAAAATGATAATGGATATATTGAAAAACTACGAACCAGAAAAATACAGACTAGCTTACAAAGACAAAAAGACTCGAGAAATTATTCAAAATATCCTTATTCGCGTGCCAAAAGAATCTTGGCAAATAAGAAACGGAGAGTTCCTAAACGACCCTGATTTATTCGAAATATTAGAAAGTTTGGGTAAACCTATAGAAATTGACAGCAGTTCCCTTTTTTAGCCCTTGCTAATCTAATCTTTTCGTGATAAATTCATACCCATGGCAAAAACAAGAATTGAAGTAAGCAAAACTGGATCCGAGAGCCCTACTGGGCTTTTGAGACGTTTTTCAAGACGTGTCCAAGATGCTGGTATCATAATGAAAGTAAAAGGCGGTAGATATTTTGAAAGAACACAATCAAAATATAAATCAAAAGTATCAGCTCTTCACAAACTAGAAAGTAGAGCAAAATATGAAAAGCTTAAAAAACTTGGAAAAATCTCCTAATCAAATTGAGATTCTAAATAAAACTAAATCAAAGGCACCAAAAGTGCCTTTTGATGTATTGAGAGATGAAATCTTGGGAAACAAGTACGTTTTATCTGTTGCTTATGTAAGCCCCGCTGAAATAAAAAAAATAAATAATGCATACAGACAAAAAAATGAATCGACAAATGTTTTATCGATTACACTCGACAAAAACCAAGGAGAAATTCTTTTGTGTCCACAAATCATAGAAAAACAGAAAAAAGATTTTGAGCTAAATTACCAAAAACTGACTATTTTATTAGTTATCCACGCAATGCTCCATTTGAAAGGTTACGTCCACAGTAGTAAAATGGATAAGATAGAATTGCGACTTCGAAAAAAGTATCTAGTTAACACCTAGAGTCTAATTTGGTCGCAAGAATTTTATGTCTTACGACCACACTATATCAATTTATTTAAACTCGAATAATTCCAAGGTAACTGGATTTTTAAACGATTCAAAAAATAAAAATCCAGGACTATTTCACAGCACCATTGCTGTTGATGGTATTTGGCGTGGGCAAATAAAAAATATTGAATTGGTTCAAAAATCTTTACAGAAAAATATTGAAGACATTAAAAAAAATCTTGATACAAAAAAACTATCTGCTCATATTTCTTTCTGCCCTTCAAATCTAAAATCAACAATCGCTAATGCTTCAGTTGTTCTAACAAAAGCAGATGGAGATGTAACACAAAGAGACATAGAAAGAATATTGGTAGAAATGGAAAGAAAAAATACAAAAGTAAACCAAAAAATTCTTTTCATAGAACCAATAAGATTTTATCTAGATGATGTATTAATAGACGGTAGACCTGAAGGACTAAAAGGTGGAAAGCTTGGAGCGGACGCATTGGTAGTTACAACTTCTTCTCAATACATAAAAGACATCGAGACAATAATGAACAATCTAAAAATCGATATAATTGATTTACTACCAGACGCAGTTTCGGCCTCAAGCGTATCTTTAACAGACAGAGACATATACGCAGGATGTGCACTTATAAATATTGGTAACGATACAACGAGTATGACAGTTTACAACAACGGATCCTTAGTGCATGTAAACTCTTACCCAATTGGTAGTTCTGACATAACAAACGACATAGCGCTTTATTTTCAAATAGATTTAGAAGAAGCAGAAAATTTAAAAAACGGAAGCTTTATTGGAAATTTTCCGCAACGAAAAATTGATGATATTGTTTTTGCCAGACTTGAAGATATATTCAGAATTGCAAATAAGGATCTAAAAATATTAAATCTTGAAGGATTATTACCTGCCGGAGTAAATTTAACAGGAGAAGGATCTTTAATAAACGGCGCAGAAGAAATCGCAAAGAAAATTTTAAAAGTTCCAGTCAGAATAGCTACCTTAAAAAACATAGATCAAAATATAAAAACAAAAGATATCTCTTGGTATCCAAGTTATGGTTTCTTGAATTCAAAAAATCAAAAGAGAGATTTTCACACAGAGTCAGGCTGGCTTAAAGAAGCAAAAGCCTCCTTTAAAAACATTTTCGGACAACTTTTACCCTAAAATAACGACACGTTTAACAGGTCACTGGCAAGTGTTGCCATTTTTATCGTTTTTCTGTAAAGTTTGTATGCTTTAGAAGCTAATATATATTAATTAATTATGCCAAGAATAAACCCAGATATAGAGTCGTTTGTGCGCATCAAGGTTATTGGTGTTGGAGGATCCGGCGGAAATGCTGTAAACCACATGATCAACTCAAAAGTTAAAGGAGTTGAGTTTATTTCAATGAACACAGACACGCAAGATCTTCATAATTCTCTAGCTGAAAAGAAAATTCATATTGGAAAAAATCTAACGAAAGGTCTTGGAGCTGGAATGAATCCAGATGTTGGGCGCCGAGCCGCTGAAGAAACGAAAGCTGAAATTCAAGACATAATAAGTGGTGCTAATATGGTTTTCATTGCTTGTGGTATGGGCGGTGGAACAGGAACAGGCGCAGCGCCAATCGTTGCTCGCGCAGCGAAAGAACAAGGAGCTCTAACTGTTGCCGTTGTTACAAAACCATTTTCTTTTGAAGGAACTCAGAGAATGAGACTTGCTGAAAAAGGTCTTGAAGAACTAGAACAAGAAGTTGATGCAATCATTGTGATTCCAAACGACAGACTTTTTGCAATTGCTGGAAAAGATACAAGCTTCCGTGCGGCGTTTGCAATGTGTGACGAAGTTCTAAGACAAGCAGTTGAAGGAATTTCAGATTTGATAACAACACCAGGAGACATCAACCTAGACTTTGCTGACATCAAAACTATTATGGCTGACGCAGGATCTGCTCTTATGGGTATTGGAACTGCATCAGGTGAAAACCGATCAGAACAAGCAGCGATTATGGCAATCAATTCCCCACTTCTTGAAGTTTCAATCAGTGGTGCGAAAGGAGTATTGTTCGCAGTTTCAGGAGGTGACGATCTAACTATCAACGAAATCCAACAAGCAGCAAAAGTTATAACAGAATCAGCTGACAAAGATGCGAAAGTTATCTTCGGAACTATTCATGACGAAAAACTAAAGAAAGGAGAAATCAGAGTTACTGTTATCGCTACAGGATTTCCAACAGAAGCTCCAGCAAAAAGAAATCTTTTCCAAAGCGCTCCAAATATAACAGTTGCAAAACCTACTCAAAATGAAGAAAGAGTTATCAATCACCCGCCACTAACAAAACCAGAGGAAAAGAGAGACAAATCTATTGAAATAATTGAAGACGACTTTGGAGGAAGCGAAGATGGAGACGATTGGAGCATGCCAGCATTTTTGAGAAGAAAGAAATAAGGGAACACTTATACTGAGCTTGTCGAAGTATAAAAAATATAGAAAAAGCCCGTTCTTGCGAACGGGCTTTTAGATTACTATTTTTATTACGCAAGTTTTCGCAATAGTTTTGTTATATTTCTTTTTTTAATTGTATTCCAACCAAGTCTGCCTGTATCTATGTCGATAATAACTGTTATTCCAGTTACATGTCCACCGGAATTCATTTTCAAAGATGCACTGGTAATTTTATTAGGTTCTATGTTTAAATATTCACCTAATAACTTTTTTTCTTCGTTCATCTTTTCGATATCCTTTTTCTCGATTGATTTATTTGCTGAGTTAGGATAATAACTCATAAATTCCACCGCTTCCGCAGTTGTTACTTTATTCTCATTCATGGTTTTTAGTTTTAAATTTGTTTATCAAAATACTACTCTTAACTATATAATTTGGCAAACAATCTTATTTGACATTTTGTCCCCAAAGATTATTCTTAAACAAAACCTAAAAAAATGAATATTGTATACAGCAAACCAACATCAGCAGTGGGGTCTAAGATTCTTCAACTCTTAAAAGAAAGTGAGTTAATCTTTGTAACACAGTTTAAAGATCCGGAAAGTAAACCTATAGTAAGTTGTAGTTGCTGCACTTACTCATGGAAAGGACTTTCTGATATTTTGGATTTTATCAGAACCCACAAAGACAAGAATAAGCAAGACTAAGAGCCCCTCGGGTTCTTTTTTTTATTTTGAAAATAAAAAAATCCCGTTCGTCAGAACGGGCTTTTAGATTAATGGCACTCAATTACTTTTTTCCAAAGACTGCTTGAGCTAATGGTACACAGAATGGATTCTCCGGTGAGTAAATGGATTGATATCTAGAAGTTTCAGTTAAAACCTTTTCTTCAAGTATATCCCCCTTCAACAAGCCGAAAATTTTATATGAATAATATGATCCATACACCACAGATACAGCCTCATCTATTAATTCTACAAAACCAGAAAAACTCACTGTTAAATGCGGGAAAGCAACCCCTCCTCCCCAATGTTCCTTTTCTTCATTTCTCATTTGAAAAGAACTTGTAAGATTATGCTTTCTAATTCTTGTTAGTTTCTCACATGCATTTCTCATATAACCATATTTCTTATGTTCGGGCATTTCCCCAACTGGGACTGATACAATAATTGGAATATCAGAATAATCACATATTGCAATATATCCTCCTTTACGATTTGGTTCAGGGTTTCCCTTAAGACGAATTGCTGCTTTAACAATTTTATTAAGCATTTCCATATCAACTTTTGGCGTTGAATTATCAATTGAAGTTTGTACATCCATTATATTTAGTTTTAAATTTGTTTAGCAAAACTTTACTATTTAACCAATACATTGTCAAAGTCCCAATCTACGCCATGGCGAAGATTGGGACTTAACCGAGGTCCTCCTTGATAAGAATTTTCTATATTCTAATTGTCTTAATTCTATACTCTAGACTGCTATGTTATAATCTCCCAATGCAAGAAAATATTTATGATTTATTAATTATTGGTGGAGGTCCAGGTGGTACATCTGGCGCAGTGTATGCCGCCCGAAAACAACTAAAAACTATTATGGTGATTGCTGAATGGGGTGGACAATCCATCGTTTCTGAAAAGATTGAAAACTGGATAGGAACTCCTGCAATTTCTGGAAACGACCTTGCTCTCTCTTTCAAAAATCATGTCTACGCAAACAAGGGTGAATTTCTAGAACTCGTTGAAGGAAAAAGAGTTGAGATGATTGAAAAAGATGGAGAAAATTTTGTCTCGACTTTAAGTGATGGATCAAAAATAATTTCAAAAACTATTCTAACTACAGCCGGATCAAGCCGAAGAAAACTAGAGGCACTAAATGCTGACAAATTTGAACACAAAGGTGTGACATATTGCGCATCATGTGACGGTCCAATTTTTGCTGACCAAGACGTTGTCGTTGTGGGTGGTGGAAATGCTGGGTTTGAAACAGCGGCACAACTTCTCGCATATTGCAAAAGCGTTACCCTTCTTTCTCGAAGTGATTTCAAAGCAGACGAAATAACTGTCAAAAAAGTTCTTTCAAACCCAAAAATGAAAGCACTGACCTACACAATGCCGACAGAAATTCTTGGTGAAAAATTTGTAACTGGCATCAAAGCAAAAAACTCAGAAACAGGTGAAGAAATAGAGATCCCAACAACTGGAGTCTTCGTAGAGGTTGGTCAAATTCCAAATACTAGTTTTTTGAGCTCTGTGACGGCCCTAGATGCTCTAAATCGCGTAATTATCGACCCAATGACACAAATGTCACAAACCCCAGGAATTTGGGCTGCGGGAGATTGTACAAACGGCCTATATCACCAAAATAACATCGCCGCAGGAGATGCTGTAAAAGCACTAGAAAACATCTATCTATATATTCATACAAAATAACCACATGACCCTAGAATACTTCTGCGAGTACTTCAATCCTGTTTACAAAAAAGAAATTAAAAAGCTTTTTTCGCATTTTTGTTTGTATTCTAAAAATAAAAACATAGACAACTTAATAAAAAAAACTTTAGATTTATCATCTGGAGGTAAAAGAATTCGCGCTTATGTTTGCGCATTATCTTATGAAGCTAAGAACAAACAGGACTTGGCGAAAATAAAGAACCAACTCATAGCAATCGAACTTTTGCATTTTTTTGCACTGATTCACGACGACGTAATGGATAATTCCACAATGCGCCACGGCAAAAAAACAATTAATTCTTTTGGGAAAAAAGAAAATGAAATATTAAAATCTAAAAATGAATCAATTATTATTGGTGATCTAATTTTTTCATACAGCTACAGATTATTCTTAAAAGATAACAAATCCGAAGAATCAATATCGGTTTTCGACACATTAATAGAAGAAGTTATTTTCGGCCAAACTCTAGACTTAGAACTTTCGCAAGAACTAAACTATACCCAAGACAATGTAATAAGTAAGATGCTTTACAAAACAGCGCGCTACACATTCACAAGACCTATTCAAATTGGAATCATGCTCAGAAACAAACCTCGCAACATAAGTCTGCTCAAAAAAGCAGAAATATTTGGAGACTCTGTCGGTATGATGTTTCAAATTGACGACGATTTGTTGGACATTTTTGGAGACACAAAGATAACAAACAAAAACACATTCCAAGACATTGAAGGGTTTCAGGCAACAATATTAACTTCTTTTGTTTTTGAAAATAAAAAATATAAAAAACAACTTACCCCCTATCTAGGCAATCCCCTTACTGAAAAAGATAAATTAGACCTTAAAAATATATTCATTGAATCTGGTGCGCTAAATAAAACCACACTGTTAAAAGAAAAATATATTAAGACTGCGAACAACAATTTGATCGGAAGCCCTGAATTCAATATTGCCTGGAAAAACCTTATAACAACTTTGTCTAATAGAAAAAAATAAATGAATCAATCTGAAATAAAATTACTTCAAGAAAAGTTTGATGGCTCCACTTATTCCCTACCAACAAAAATACTTCCTAAAGAATTTAGAAATAAAATTTTGACATTGTATAAATTCGTTAGGATTTTTGATGAATATATAGACGAAGAGAATACACCGAATAAAGAAAAGTTTTTTGAAGCAAAAAATGAATTTATAAAAGCGCTATCGTCAAACTCTGATATCGAATTTATAAATGATATGGCAATACTCGCAAAAAAAGAAAACATTGAAGACCAAATATTTATTTTTTTAGAAGCAATGGAGCTAGATATAACAAAATCTAGCTACAAAAACTACGCAGAATTGGAAGGCTACATGTCAGGATCTGCCACAGCTGTTGGTTATATTTTTTTGAAAATGTGTGGTGGTGACAAGAACCTTCAACCAGAAGCCAAAAGTTTGGCGGAATTTTTTCAAATGGTAAATTTCATGCGCGACATAAAAGAAGACATTGAACAAAGAGATAGAATATATATCCCCCTTGAAGAATTGACCGCATTTAACCTTTCAGAAGACGATATTAAGAGCTATAAATATTCTGAAAACTTTATAAAAATGATGCATTTTCAAGAAGAAAGATGTCTAAAACTCTGCGAACATGGATTATCTGGAATCAAAAAACTTCCAAAAAATGTTCGGCTTGGAGTTTATGCTTCTTGTTTTGCCTATAAAAATTATTTAGATAAAATAAAGAAACTAAACTACAATGTATTTAGCTATAAAAAGCTCAAACTTACTACACTAGAAAAAATTCAAACTTTTATTAAAGCGTTTATTTACACTTATATTTATGAATAAAGAAACATTTATCATCATCGGTGCTGGTATAGGAGGACTTGCGACAGCGTGTTTGTTGGCAAAAAAAGGCCACAAAGTAATAGTCGTAGAAAAAAACGAACAAGCCGGTGGTCGGGCTGGCTTGATTGTTGGAAAAAGTACAAAAGGTGATTTTATATTCGACAAGGGACCAAGCTGGTATATGATGCCGGACGTATTTGAAGAATTCTACAAACTAATCGGCGAAGACATACATAAACATCTAAAACTTAAGCAACTATCCCCTTCTTATAGAGTTTTTATGGAAGACTCTCAAAAGTCATATGACTTTTTTGGGGATATTCAAAAAACAGCGGATGTATTTGAAGGCATAGAAAAAGGATCGGGAAACAAGTTGATAGATTTTCTTAAAAAAGTTAAATACCAGTACGAAGTTGCAAAAGGTGAATTTATGTACAAAAATTATGATTCTATTTTTGATTTTTTCAACTGGAGGGTTATGACAATCGGCTCAAAGCTCCCGATTTTCAAAAAACAAAGTACTATAATTAATAAAATATTTAAAGACGATGTAATAAGAAAAGTTATGCAGTACCAAACTGTCTTACTTGGAACTTCTCCTTACGAAACTCCTGGTATTTACACACTAATGAACTATGTAGATTTTGGACTAGGAGTTTGGTACCCAGAAGGCGGAATCTACGAAATAATAAAATCACTACACAAGATCGCAACAGATAACGGTGTAGAATTCAAATTCAACTCTCCTGTCAAAAAAATACTAACGAAAGAAAATTCTGCATACGGAGTACTTCTTGAAGACAACTCTGAAATAACTGGAGACAGAGTTATTTCAAATGCTGACTACGAACACACAGAAAAAATGCTACTTAATAACGACCAAAGAGAGCACGATGATAAGTACTGGGAAAAAAGAACCTTAGCGCCAAGTGCCTTTATAATCTACTTGGGTATAGATGGAAAAATACCAAACATACAACACCACAATTTAGTATTCTCAAAAAACTGGAAAGAAAATTTTGATCAAATATTCAAGTCTCCTTCGTGGCCAGACAAGCCATCTATGTATATTTGCACACCTTCTGTAACAGACAAAACTGTGGCTCCAGAAAATACTGAAAACCTTTTTGTTCTTGTTCCGATTGCACCAGGACTTTATTCAGAAGAATCTGAAAAAGAAAAATATTACGAATTTATAATTGAAAGACTCTGCTCTGTATTCGACGCAAAAGATCTAAAAGAAAGAATTCTGTACAAAAAAATATATACAGTCGAAGATTTTGAGAAAGATTATAACTCTTACAAAGGATCTGCCTTGGGACTTGCCCACACACTTATGCAAACAGCTGTTTGGAGACCAAACAATGCATCAAAAAAAGTTAAAAATCTTTACTTCGTAGGGGCAAATGTAAACCCTGGTATTGGTATGCCAATATGCCTTATTTCAGCTATTTTGGCCTATAAACGCATCTTTAATATCAAAGATAACATTCCACCCAAAACACTAGACTAGCCGAATTTTTGATACATATAAAAAATGCACCAAATCATTGGCAAAAGAGTATTTACTAGTGGAAAATATTTATAAACTCTAAAGACCCCTTCTTCGTCTTTTCCAAAACTAAGTGCCATTAAAACAATATAAATAATCATTCCAAAAATTGCATATACTCCAATTAGATTAAAGAATATAATTCCAGACAAAATATAAAATATTCCACACATAATTATTGTCGTATTCGATCCTAAATAAGTTGCAACAGTTTCTAGATTTGCACCTTTATCAGCAGAAATATCTGGAACGGCAGAATATGCATGCATCGCCATTGCCCAAAGAATTCCAGCAATAACTCCTAACGCAGGAAAATCTTGTCCCCCTAATAAATAAAACCCAAATACTCCCGTCGCAATATAATGACTAGCTGAAAACAGAGAATCTAAAATTGGTCGGGCTTTTGCTCGAATTGGTTTTGCAGAATAAAAAGAAGCAAAAAACACAAAAGCTAGCATGCACAAGAAAACAGGAATTGAGACAAAAAATGAATAAATAATAAAAGGTATATTTATTAAAAGAATCGCAAAATACACAGATTTATGTTTTTCTTTTTGCAGTAATAATTCATATTGATTTTTCTTTGGGTTAAGTTTGTCAGTTTCGTAATCAAAAATATCGTTTATCCCATATATCAACAAATTTGCAGGAAATAAAAAATAGAATGCAAAAAGTAGCGTATCAAATTTCAAAAGGTCGGTAATACTTGTTGCAACAACAATTACACCAATAAAAAAAGACCCTAATTCATAAATCCAAAATCTTGGACGACTAAGTTTTAAAAATAAATTCATATTAAATAAAGATTCTATAAATTGTTAACACGAGCAACCCCCACCAAGTCAAAAAAGAAACAACGAAACTTACGGTTATTTTTTTCTGCAAATTTTCTGATAATATTTCGCTTATCTTCCCTTCAGCTTCCCTTTTTAAAAGTTCCGGGCTTACAGAAAAAGATAAATACGCCCCATTTAAAATCATTACAATAATAACAAGTAGACTAATTGTAAACTGGCCTTTTGTAATATATTGATCAGCCAAAAGCAATGCGTAACCCAGCAAAACAACAAACATTCCAATCCAAATCAAAGGTTTTGTAACTTTGTGTGCCCTAATAGTAGTTTCAGTCCAGTAATTTGACTTTCTACCTAAAAAACCAAGAGTGTCTATAACAGTAACTGCGCCCAAACCAATTATAAAACCCGCAAAAACAACAAAAATTGAAATCATGACTTAAATTATACTCCTTATTACAGAATTTGCTTTACTCTTGGCAAGATGATTCTTATGTGTTATCCTTTATATGCAAAAGAAATTAGAGTTCGAAAAGAGTCGGTTTTTAGAAGCTAAGTATTCATTTTGTATTTATTAACTAAATAACCATACTCACATGACAGGTACAATAAAAAAACTTCTTAAGGATAAGTATTTTGGTTTTATCGCTGTAGAAGGAGCAAAAGATCTTTTCTTCCACGCTAATTCACTAGTTGGAGTTCAATTCGACGAACTAAACGAAGGAGACACTGTTTCTTACGATGAAGACAAGAGTTCTGAAAAGGGTCCGAGTGCTGTAAACGTACAGAGAGCTTAAACCTTTAAACAAAAATCCCCGCTTTATGCGGGGATTTTTGTTTATTTAACTTTTTACATACTACTATTTCTTTGCTTTCTTCGGTTTCTTTGCTTCCTTTCTTTGTGAATTATTTCCTTTTGCCATAAATAAAATTGATTTTTACTTTTAATACTTAAATTATACTACGCACAAAAAAAATTTGTGTACACATTTAGCTTTTTTTCTTCAAAAATTCAGTTCTAAGCACTAAACCTTTCATGCCATCAACACGACATTCAATTAACTCTTCATCATCAGTCAGATGTATATTTTTAACAACTGTTCCTTGCTTTAAAACCACCGAACTTCCTTTCACCTTCAAGTCTTTTATAATTACAACAGTGTCGCCATTTTCAAGCAACACCCCATTACTATCTCTAGTTTCTATCACCTCATCATCTTCATTTTCCATACTTATATTTTTACTTTATTTGAATAATATTTCTTCGCAAAATTTTTAACTTTATTTCTAGAAAAACCTTGTGATAAAAATCGATTTACTTTATACGGCAGTTTGCTTGTAAGTTTACACTTTGCCGAACAAAAACCATCATACTTTTCCAAACATTTTGGACATGCAATAAGAAGTGCGTGACATGCGTCGTTTTTACAATTTATATGATCGTCACATGGAGTTTCTCTACATATATGACATTTAGCAATTATTTCATCTCCTATTTTTTCACCCATTCGTTCATCAAAAACAAAGTTCTTGCCTTTAAATTTATTTGGTAAGCCTTTTTCCTTTACCTGATGCGCATAATCAATAACTCCGCCCTTTACGTGCTTAACATTCTTAAATCCCTTATGCTTCATCCAAGCACTAGCTTTCTCACACCGTATTCCCCCAGTACAATACAGAATTACTTCTTCGTCTTTTTTGTCTTCAAACATTTTCTCTACACTAGCAAGTTGGTCACGAAAAGTAGACACTGGCATAATTTTTGCCTTTTCAAAATGTCCGATTTCCGCTTCGTAAAGATTTCGCATATCAATCACCGTTTTACCTTTTTCAATTGCATCGTTTACTTCTTCAGCTGTAACGTACGCACCAGTATTGCTCGGATCAAAAGTTTTATCGTCTAGTCCATCCGCAACAATCTTTTCTCGCACTTTTATTTTCAATTTCAAAAAAGATGATTTCCCTTTTTCCTCAACAGCAATCTTGTAAGGGATATTTGAAAATTCTGGGATTGATTTTATAAAATTATCAAATGCATCAAAATTATCAATTGGTACATTCATCTGAGCATTAATTCCTTCATGTGCTACATAGATTCTTCCTTTACAATTTAGCTCTTCCAATTTAGTAAACAAAAAATCCCGCATTTCTTTTGGATTTGCGATTTTTACGTATTTATAGAAAGAAAGCGTTTTACGCTGGAAATTTTCATTCTCAATTTCCGCCTTCAATTCTTCTGGACTTTTTTTATTAGCCAAAATTTTCATTGGTTGAATACTAGCAATTTTAAGCCTTTTTTTCAACGATTCTTACTTGACTTTAACCTATTTTGGTGCTATAATTAGCTAAACCTTAAAACTTAAAAAACCTATGACAAATTCATTCTCTTTCTCAAAAGCAGTATCTAATTTCATCGAAGTTATTCGCATGTCCATAATCGTTATTGGATATGTTGCTGTAAACATTGCATGCTTAGGCGGAGCCGGATATTTATACTTCAAAGTATTCCCAAACTTTCAGCCGATACACGAAGCAAGTATGGAAATCCCAACATTTTCTTGGGTGCTCATGCTTATAATAGGAACCGGAATGTTTATCATCTCACCGATCATTGCAAGCTATCATTCAATGAAAGACGGCTATCGCTGGTCAGAAAATGGTTGCCAGTTTACGGATGTGTTATGTATAAGCCTTTCTGTTGTCGGCATGACAATTGGCTCAATGGTTATCTCAATGACATTTGCCGCATTGTTTGGGGTTAACATTAGCCATCTATGGCTTAATCTACTCTTACTATCGCTCATGTCAATTTACAGCTTAATAGTTATAAAGGCTCATGCAAATGGCCGCAAAAGTTTCAAGCACTATTGCTAACCCGTACCTTAGTCAATAAACCGCCCCGTTCGTCTACTGACGAATTGGAGCGGTTTTTTTATTTGCAAATATGCACTTTTTCTATTATCCTTCTACTTATTGGCCCTATCGTCTAACGGTTATTGGAATAAAAAGTAAACTGCTTTACTTTTTATCTGGTCCTGAAGCACGAAGGAATTGTCGATGTTCACGAGACAATAAGGGAAGCCTTCTCAAAATATCAACGACGATGTCCTTGTTATTAAGGACTGATTATTGTAAATTTATAATTAACATATTTATATTATGGCTCTATCGTCTATCGGTTAGGACACATCCTTCTCAAGGATGGAAGCGGGGTTCGATTCCCCGTAGAGCTACTTATTGAAAAGGTGTACTGCTCCTGTAAGGAGAGATTCCCTGTAAAATATTAAAATTATTTGTGACCGATTCTCTGTAAGTTCACCAATCACTCGGAAACCTGCACCCAACCTGTAAGGTTAAGATACGAAGCGGTCTCTGTAGTAAACAAAAAAGCTCAGGATAATATTTATCCTGAGCTTAAAAGGTTAGCTTGCCTACTCCGCAGCGTACAGAACACTGGGACTGTATCCATCGGAACCACCCTTAATTCTATATTCCTCATCCTTGTTAGCACCAAATGTAAATGCATTTAAAATTTTTATATTCATCGGTCTTTTTATGGTTTCAAACGGCGTCTCTTGTTCTGACGGAGTGAAATCCATAATGCATGCATAATGATATGTACCATCGCTGTGCTTTTCATAGATGTAACCAATACCGATTTTCCTTTTAATATTTTCTTCAATTGGTGCCAGAAGAGTGGTTTCTGAAATACGAATAAAATCCTTAGGGTCTTTTGCTGTGATCCCTGAAACTGTTGCTTGTTCTTTGGTGTTTAAAATAACTATCTCTCGTTTCATATAATTATATTTTAATTTACAGTTTATTTTCTTATATTATATAATATAAATCGTACCTTGTAAAGTACTTTCTAAAATCTTATACTCTATACCTTTTTCTGCTAAACTATCCCCATGAACCTCCATATCCTCGCCGTTGGCAAGAAAAAATCAGTTTATGACGAACAAATAGCTGAATACAAAAAACGCATTACGGCGCCTTTTTCTATGTCTCTTGAAATAGTTGAACCGTCAGGAAAAGACACACCGGAACAAAGTAAAATAAAAGAAGCTGAAAAATTGATATCAAAAATAAAACTTGGAGACCATATTATCGTTCTCGATGAACACGGGAAAGATTTTACAACCACAGACTTTGCGAAAATAATAGCAGGTCAGCTTAGCCAAGGTCCGAAAAGAATTGTGTTTGTGATTGGCGGAGCTTACGGCCTTGATAAAGTTATCTTAGACAAAGCATCTCTCATTATGCGAATAAGTTCTATGACACTTCCCCACGAACTAGCACGCTTAATGCTCGCTGAGCAATGCTACAGAGCCACAAACTATCTTTCTGGAGGTAAGTACCACCACGAATAAACTATCTATCGGGAGTTACGTTGTAATAATTCAATAGATACTTTGCCATTTCGAAAAATGGATCAGCAAGAGAAACAGAAGCATAACTCGCTCCTTTTGGATAATAGTTATACATCAAAACAATAAACTGCGGATCATACGCTGGATAATATCCTATGAGTGAGTGCAAATATCTATCTTCATAATATCCGCCCATTGGATTTGGAATTTGAGCAGTACCAGTTTTGGCTGCAATACGATAATGCTCCATTTTGTGCTTACCTGCATTAATTCCAGTATCTACAACTTGAGTTAACATTCGAGTTATGGTTTCCGCTGTCTCAGGTTTTATAATCTGCTCAGAATATTTAACTTCGTTTTCAATATCTTTTTGAAGTGGATCAATGTATTCGATATTTTTTACAACTCTCGGGGTCACCATTTTTCCATCATTTGCAAAGACAGAAAATCCACGTACAAGCTCGATCGGTGTCATAGAAATTCCCTGACCAAAAGACGCCGTTGCGTATTCAACATCTCGTTTACTATTTAGGTTGTTTAAATTTCCTTTTTCTTCATTTGGAAGATCGATACCTGTTGGCTTATTCAATTCAAAACTTTCCATATAACTTTTAAAGTCATCTTTTTTCATATGCTGAACTGCATAAACCATTCCTGTGTTCAAGGAATTAACCAAAACATCTTGCATATTTACACGTCCTCGCCCTCTTTTATCAAAGTTGTGAATTGTTTTGTCTCCAACTTCTACTTTTCCCAAGTCATCATAGTACGTATCAGACGCGACAGCTCCGACATCGATAGCAGACGCCATAACCAAAGGCTTTACAACAGAACCAAGCTCAAAAACACCACCGATACTTTGATTTCTAAAAACACTAATATCTGGAACATCTGCATAATTATTTGGGTCAAAATTTGGCATATTACCCATCGCAAGAATTTCACCAGTTTTTGGATTCATTATTATTCCGCCCACCATCTCAGAATTCCATTTTTCTTGAGTTCTTTTTAAAATACTTTCAAAAGCTTGAGCGACTTTTGGCTCGATGGTTAGATTGATATTTCCTTCTTCTTCGCCATTTTCTAAAACGTATTTTTTAATATTTATAAAAATCTCAGCGAAAAAGTTTATATGAACATCTTTTGATTCACGAGACAAAATCTCATTGAAACCTTTTTCTATGCCATATCTTCCAACAACATCGTCGCCATCAAAACCAACAAAACCAACAACTTGAGATGAAATATTTTTTGCTGGATATGTTCGCCACTTGTATCTCTCAAGACTAATTCCTAAAACCTTAGCATTTAATATTTTGTCTGATGTTTCTTTAGAAATTTTATCTTCCAAAACAACATATGGATCATCACCTGTTACTTTTTCAAGAAATACACTTTTATCTAAATTCAAAAAACTACCAATTTTTTCAAAAGCACCTTCTGCACTTTCTATCTTTTTTTGATTCACAACAACCTTAAAACCAGATTCCATTCCTGCGACCAAAAACTTTTCGCCATCTTTTGAATTAAAATAAATATTTCCCCTTTCAAACAAACCATCCTTAGGCTGAATATACTGCCTTTCAGCTCTCATTTTGTACTCTTCAGATTTAACAATCTGAAGCTGTGCCATACGAACAATAATAACCAGTCCAACAAGAACAACCCCTAGTGACAATACTTGAATTCTAGTTACAGATTTATAAGCCATTTTCGTTTACCAAAGAAACAGTACTACTAGATTTTATTTTGGCAAAACTCACCTCTTCTGGCTCGCTATAACCAAAAGTTACATTATCCCCCTCGCTCAAAGCAGACATTTTTGCAAAATATTCTGATTCAAGTGTTCCGATATCTGCTCGCACATTTTCAATATTTACAGCAATTTGCTTTCTTTCAATTATATTACTTACAGTTAGATAACTAAGACTTATATAACCAAGAACAAAAACTATATTTATAGTCCAAAAAGTTCGATACAAACTATTTCGATTTATTGCGTATCCAGATATTATTATGTTTTTATTATTTTTATGCATGTTCTATTATTCTTAATTTCGCACTTCGCGATCTTGAATTATTTTTAATTTCTTCTCTTGTTGGGGCGACCGGTTTTTTTGTTATAACTATCCCAACACCTTCTTTTTGTAAATCTTTAAATTTATTTTTAATTATTCTATCTTCCAAGCTGTGAAAGGATATTATTGCGAGTCTTCCACCAGAGCTTAAACTTTCAAATATAACGTCGATGGCTTTCTCTACTTTTTTTAGTTCATCATTTACTGCAATTCGTAGAGCTTGAAATGTCTTTGTTGCTGGATTTATCTTTTTTCGAAAAGGAATTGCGCTTTCGATAATTTCCACCAAGTCTCCTGTCGTGTCTATTGTTTTCTTGCGTCTTGATTCGACAATCTTTTTTGCAATACGACCCGAGAATCTTTCTTCACCATAAACTTTCAAGAGTTCGTATATTTCTTCTTCTCTCCAGCTGTTTACTATTTCTTTTGCTGTAAGTCCGCCATTATACGGATTGTCCAAGTTCATAAGGAGTGGCTCTTGTTTTCCAAAAGAAAATCCTCTTCCAGAAAACTCAAGCTGTGTGGAGCTGTAACCAAGATCAAGCATAGCTCTTTGAATTTTTTTGATACCTGCTTTGTCTAAAATTGTTTTTATTTCATCAAAACTACCGTGATAAAACATTTTTTTACACTCAAGACTTTCCAGTCTTTCTTTTGCTGTATCCAAAGAATTCATATCTCGGTCAGACATTATCAAGTGAACATTTCTGCCATATCTTTTGCAGATTGCCTCACTGTGCCCTCCGTCTCCAACAGTGCCGTCAAAAACAACATCACCTGTATGAATATTTAAGCCATCTATTGTTTCATTTAAAAGTACTGGTACGTGCATATATTAGAGGACTCCCAATTCGCCCAATTTTTCAGCAAGCGTATCTGCTGATTTTTCGACAATTTTCTTATAATCGGCCCAAGCTTTTTCATTCCAAAATTCAACTCTATTCTCAACACCAATTACAACAACCTTGCCTTGAAGTCCCGCTTTTACTTTTAAGAAATCAGGTAACAAAATTCTTCCAATTGCATCAACTGGAACTTCCGAAGCTTGACCGAAGAAAAATCGGTTGAAACCTCGAATGTCTCGCTGAAGCATTGAATTTTCTGCTAACTTTGAAGATATTTTTTGCCATTCTTTTTTACTAAAAAGAAATAGACAATTTTCAAGTCCCGGAGCAACAACAACTTCTTTGCCCAATTCCTTGCGAAATTTCGCCGGCAATGAAAGTCGGTTTTTGTCGTCTAGTGTATGAATATATTCTCCAATTAACATATGAATTTTTCTCTAATTTCTCCTCAAAAAACCTTAACCCACTTTATCCCACTTGCTATATATTTTACACCACTTCATACCACTATGTAACATAAAAACTGTGGATAGTTTTATTGGTTTGACCGCAAATGTTTTTTGTTATATAAATTAATAAACCTTAAAATAAAATAGCTATGACAGACACACCAATTACAGGACCGGAGCCACTCACGCCACATGTTGCGCCATTTTCAAAAAAAATTAACTGCGTAAACCCGGGAAGCCTACCTAACACAGAAAACATATCTAATGAGCAACTGGAGCAGTGGGAAAAACAAAAGGAAAAATTCAAAACTGATTTTGACCCGGAGAATCTACCTCCAATGCTTTTAGACTGAAACTTCTTAAAAAGCAAAAAAGCCCCGCCAGTGGACGGGGCTTTTTTTATTTATTAGTCGGGTTGTGTAAATTGGCGAACTTTGGCGCGAATGCGTATCGACAATTTCTACTACCTGATTAGTTTATCTTAGTTATTTTATATTTAGTATCACCTTTTGGTGTGTGCACTGTTATTTCGTCGCCTTTTTTCTTTCCCATCAAAGCTTCTCCGATTGGAGACATGTGAGATATTTTTCCAGCTGGAAAATCAGCTTCTTCTTGTCCTACAATTGTAAACTCTTTTTCTTCGCCGTCTGATTTTTTTACTTTTACAAATGACCCGATCTCAACAATGTCAGAATCCTTTTTTTCAATAACAACAGATTCTTCTAATAATGTTTCTAGGTACTGGATTCTTTCTTCCAATTTACCTTGATCTTCACGTGCTTGGTGGTATTCAGCATTTTCAGACAAGTCACCAAGACTTTTTGCATATTCAAGTGCGTCTAATATCGTCTTTCTTTTAGTAGATTTCGATTCAAGGAGTTCCTTTTGTAATTCCTCTTTTTTCTCCTTTGATAAATATTCTGCCATCGAGTGAGTTTATATTATTTAAAGGCTTTTAGCAAGGATGCTCTCGAAAAATTCAGGATATTCTAAATTCAATTTGTCTATTGCCTTTCGAAATGCAAACGAGGCACTTACTCCATTTTCAGCAGGACCACTTTCCAAAAGTATGGCGAATGCATATTGAGGTTTTTCGTACGGGAAAAAACCAACGGACCAAGAGTTGATTCTTGATTTTGAAATACCAACCTGAGCTGTTCCAGTCTTTGCGGCAATATTTACAGCACCCGTATTCAAAATTTGCGCAGTACCTTCTGTTACTGTCATTCTCATTCCTTCGTGAACAATTTTATACATTTCTTCTGAGAAATTTTCTATTTTAGTTTTTTCTCCAACTTCATCTTTTACAAGTGTTGGAACTATCAAATCTCCTTTATTTGCCAAAGCAGATACAGCTCTAACCATTTGTATTGGAGTAACTTGATAACCATATTGACCAATAGATGTATTGTAAGTGTCTCCAACTCTCCAAACATCTCCTTTAAAAACTTTACTCTTCCATTCTGGTGTTGGAATTACACCATCTGCTTCTTCTGGAACATTTATTCCTGTCGGCTCACCTATTGCAAAGAGTTTTGAATACTTATCTATGTTTGCAATTCCAATTCCCTTTTGATCTTCAAAGCCTCCACTAATTTCATAAAAATATACGTCTGAAGACACAGCAATAGCTTCTCGCATGTCTACATAACCATGAGCTTTCCAGTCATAAAAAGTAGATTTAAGTTCTGGATAATACGGATTTGGGATTGAAATAGAACCAGAACTGTAAATAGATTTTAATGGATCAATTACGCCTTCAGCCAGTGCAGCAAGCGCAACAAAAGGCTTCACGATAGATCCTGGAGTATATCGCCCCAAAACAACTTTATTCATATACGGTTTTCCGATATTTTTTGAATAGCCTTCGATAGTTTCTTTATCTGTACCAGTTGATAAAACTTCCGAACTATATTCTGGATAATTCGTCAGAGCTATTATTTCTCCAGTTTTAACATCCATTATTACTCCCGCACCACCACGATAACCAATATCCAAAGAAACTTCCTCTATTGCTTGATAAATTGCACTCGAAACTTTTTGATCAACAGACAAATAAATATTAGACCCTGGTACAGACAGAGTAACACCACCAGAAGAAACAATTTCGCCCTTTGCATTAGTCTCGAAATACTTTACGCCATTTTTACCAGACAAAATATCATTATAAGTAAGTTCTGCGCCAGATCGTCCGATATATTCTGTTCGCCAAAATATTCCGCTTTCATCTTTTTTAGGATAATTTACATAACCCAAGACATGAGACAATCCTGGATTTTTTGTATAGCTTCTTTTCAAAATGTCTTTATCTTCTTGATATTCAGAATTCCAAGCAAGTTCGATACCGTTTCGATCATAAATAACACCTCGCTCGGCTATCACGGGTGTTCTATCCAACTTATTTTCTAGACTTTTTGAATACAACTCTTCTCCTTGAACAATTTGCAAACTTGCTGTTTTCCAAACTAGCAAAGCAAAAACAGCAACACAAAAATAAGAAAAAAACTTAATTGTTTTTACAGAAATCGCTTTTTCTATATGACCTTCAAATTGTTGCTCGTTGAAATCTGGAGAATTACGAACATCCAAAAAAATTTCATCGGGATCTATATTTTGACCATATCTTCTTTTCATAAATTAAATTCTATCCAAATGAGATATTCGAATATTTGGTTTTATAAATTCTAAAATAAAATAAACGACTAAGGAAATTATTGATAGTAAATATGGAATATTAAAAAATGACTGAAAATTTGTACCGAAAGCTAAATCTGAAAATAAAACAAATATAGGAAACTCAACATAATTTTTAAACAAAAAAGCTAATACTAACCCAACAAAAAACCACACCCACCAAGGGGTAAACAAAACCAACATAAAAAATAATACAGAAGCCAAGAATCTTTTCACCCTTTTATTCTAACATTTATATATAATATTTGACCAAACCATCTCTATGTTGTATACTTTTAAAAATCTTAAAAACTGAACAATGAGACAACTAAAAATAACCAAATCGATAACAAACAGAGAAAATGCTTCTTTGGATAAATATCTTCAAGAAATTGGTCGCGAAGAATTAATTTCACCAGAAGAAGAAATAGCGCTTGCAAAGAGAATTAAGCAGGGAGACCAAAAGGCACTTGATAAAATGGTTAAAGCCAACTTGCGTTTTGTTGTATCAGTTGCAAAACAATACCAAAACCAAGGGTTATTCCTTCCTGACTTAATAAACGAAGGAAATCTTGGGCTAATTAGAGCTGCCAAAAGATTTGACGAAACAAGGGGTTTTAAATTTATTTCGTATGCAGTCTGGTGGGTACGCCAATCAATACTGCAGGCACTTGCAGAACAATCAAGAATTATAAAACTTCCCCTAAATCAATTAGGCTTTATTAATAAAATTAAAAAAGCTTCTTTGACATTCGAACAAGCCAGCGAAAGAGAGCCCACGGATGAAGAAATAAGCAATCTCTTAGAAGTTCCAGTTGATAGGGTAACGGACATCAATTTGGTTCCACCAAGTAAACATGTATCACTTGATGCCCAGTTAACTGAAGGAGAACATCACTCGCTTCTTGATGTGCTTATGTCAGATGAGTCTCCTCCCGATCAATCGCTAATGACCGAAGGTCTAAAAACTGAGATTACAAAACTTTTAGATAAACTCACGGAAAGAGAAGCTGATGTCCTGCGCATGCTTTACGGATTAAAAACCGGACAAAGTATGACGTTAGAAGAAATTGCTGCAAAATTTGACCTAACTCGAGAAAGAGTTCGCCAAATAAAAGACAAGGCATTAAGAAGAGCAAAATTTTTTGTAAAAAAAATACCTAATTTAAAAGGATATTCTAATTAGCCAAAAGCCACTCAAATTGAGTGGCTTTTTTATATTGCAATATTTCTAAACTGCCCTCCTCCAAAGATAACGAAGTAATATGAATACAAAAAATAAAACTACTAGATAAAACAGAATAGATTTTGCAAAAATTAATATAAGTCCTGAAAAAATAAATGCCAAAACTTTAAATATCGGCTCTATGAGTTTGTCTGAACTACCTTTAATAACATAATTCGTTGTTGGCTCTTCCCCATCTAGATTTTGACTAACTTCTCCAACGTTTGCTTTTTCGTCAAAAATTTCTTTTTGCGCTTCAAATCTTTCAACCATCTTTTTTCTAAAACCTTCTATTGCGTCGACGACTTTTGCAAAACCAGCAGAAGAACTAGAGCTATCTTTTTCTGTTTCAGCAAAAACAAAAACTGGCACAATAAAAAATATCGTTAAAACAAATACATTTAATAGAATTTTATTTTTCATACTAAAGAATTATAACTTTCAACTTTATAACTTTCAACTTTATAACTTCCTTGTACTCCACGCATAAAGCGCAACTGACGCTGAAACAGCAGCATTTAGAGATTCACATTTTGGATCGATAGGAATTGAAAGTAGATAGTCACAATGTTCACGAGTTTTTTCTCTAATGCCCGTTGATTCATTTCCTAAAATCAAAACGCTCGGGTCTTCAAATTTTTCTTCGGTTAAACTTTTCGCACCCTCGCCCGCCAAACCATAAACGTAAAATCCTTTCTTCTTCAGATCTTCGACTGTTTGATTTACGTTTCCGATAGTAATAAGTGGGATCTTGAAAGCCATTCCAGCAGAAACTTTTACTACTGCCCCCGTTACAGGCGCTTGTTTGTGCTCAGGAATCAAAACTCCTTGCGCGCCGAACGCTGCCGCACTTCGAATAACAGCGCCGACATTGTGTGGATCTTGAACTTCACCAAGAAGCACGAGCATTGTATCTTTAGTAACTTTCAAATTGTTTATAAATTCTTTGTAGTCCAAAAGTAGGGCTGATGTGTCGATTGTTGCGATAACTCCTTGATGCGAACCGTTACCCTCAACGGCACTTTTTTTATCTTCAGTAAGCTCAGAATGAGCAATTTTATTTTTCGCAAGCAATTCCAAAATTTCTTGATCTTCAGCACTCTTCGCCAAAAAAACTTTTTTAACAACTTGAGGTGCGTTCATAAGCGCTTCTTTCAAAGCATGTCGGCCATATACATAAATTTTATCTGTTTTCATATTATTCGATTTCAAGATAAAGCGCTGAGTGGTCGGAGACTTCATCCGGTAATACTTTAAAATCTAGCACTTTTACCCCACTACTGACAAATATATAATCTGCGTGCTTGTCAGGTTTTGTATAGAAACTTGTACGAGTCGATTCTATATTATTTTCTTTTATAAGATTTCGTAGTCCAGCGTCCTCAATAATTTTTATGCTTTCTGTATCAGGCAAAAGGTTCAAATCTCCACATAAGATTTCTTCTCCTTGGTTTTTATCTAAGACTTCTTTTATCTTAGTGGATTGATAAATTCTCTCTTCTGTATCTTTCTTACCTTTACCTGTCCAATGTCCGTGAACATTTATTATTACCATCTCTTTGTCATTTTTCCTTATCTTTATCCACTGCAACTTTCTATCATGATCATTAAAGTGATTTTTTGGATCAAAAGTATCATTTTTATACAATAATTCTTCGCCCTTATCTAAACATCCGATTTCTTTGTTTAGAAAAATTGCTAATCCATAATTATCTAAATGAGGTAAAAAGTGACCCTGATGATTATCTAAAATATCTTTAATACTACTAAATAAATTTTTATTGGCATCATCTTCAATAATAAAATCAGAAGTCGACATTTTTTCATCTAAATCATGAAAGACCTCTTGAAAACAGAAAATATCCACATCTTTATATTTCTCTATAAAACTTTTAAGTGGTTCTGCGATTCTACCTCCCCAAGTATTTAGTGTGATTATTTTCAAGCTTTTAGACATTATTTGCTTTCTACGTATTTTTTAAAATTATCCAAAATCGCTTGCCAGCCAGCGCGTTGCATTTCTTCTGGATTTTCTTCTTCCATTTCAAATATACCTTCAATATGTACCCCATCATTTGTTGGAGTAAATGTAGTACTCACCATTCTTCCATCATCGATTTTATATTCAATCAATTTTTTATCTTCAACTTTTGTATAAGTACCCGTGAAGTCAAAACTTACCGAACCATCTTTGGCTCGCATTACAGTCAAAAATCTTCCACCCTCCCTAAGGTCATTTTCTGATTTTGGAGCTTCCCAGTCATCACTTGCAAATGCCCAGTTAATAATGTCTTGTGGCTCTGTCCACATATCCCAAACTTTTTGAATATCTCCCAATATGTCTGCTTGTATAGTTATTTTCTTTCCCATAAACCCATACTACAAAATCCTCGAGAGAAAGTCGACAAATATAATATTAGTTTTTCTCCACTAGCTCTTTCAAAACCTCTAGCGCTTTTGGCCACATTGTATTCATATCATCCGCGTATTCAAATGGAATTTGAGTCATTTCAATATCAAGCTGTGTACCTCCGTCTTTTTCAACAAATGAATAATTTTCATTCGCATATTTATTCTCCGGAAAAAGCTCTTCAACACCTTTGTTTATCATTCCAATGTGTTCAATAGATATATATTCGTGTTGACGATTTGCTTTTATTCGCGACAACATTCCTCCCTCAACTTTTCCATCTTTGTCTGGACCAAGAAAAATAATTTTTGAACCTTCGCTCCAATCTCCTTCATAATACGAACCACCTTCGTTAAATGGTTTTGTCCAAATTCTATATGTAGCATCTTCAAGCATTGTGTCCCAAACTTTTTTAATAGGCGCATTTATAAATATTGAAAAATGTAAATCTTGCATATAAATAATATTACTCATTTTTTTCCAAAAGTCGACAAAACAAAAAACCTCCATTTCTGGAGGTTTTTTGTTTACTTTATTCTACGCACTCACCTTTTTCAAAAAGAGAAAGTGTAGATGCTGAATCAAAAGTTATTTTAGATAAGTCTGTAAACTTTGATCCAGTCTCAGAATCAACTGGACCGTAGCCTCTCACAAAATTATCTCCTTCTTTTTTGAAAATAACTTGCATTTGAGATAGCATACCTTCAGATTGAAAAGTGTAATCCCCTAGCAAAATTCCGTCTTTATAAGTTCCTGTGAAAATTCCACTAGAACTATCTTTTTCAAAATTCTTGAATGCCAATTTTCCAGACACCTTTTCTTCGGTCTGCATTTGAATGTTCAGAGTATAAAGATCTCTTCCTGTTGTAGAAACATAACACCCTGCCACAGACTCTACTTGAGCTGTATTGTCATCATTCGATGGGTTTTTAGTACTAACAACAGTATCTTTTCTAAATAACCCATAAGCCAATATTCCCAAAATTATTATTACAATAACGATCAATATTCCTTTTGAATCTTTCATAAATTTAAAAATTTTTAACTAGTAATAACCCTCGTACTCTTATTATAACAGTTTAGAGGGGTGAAATGTGACAATAAAAAAATCACGGAATCCACTCAAAATAAAAAAGAGTTACTTTGTGAGTAACTCTTTAGTAAAAACTTTAAAGATTGCGAAGTAAACGAAACATGTTTACATAGTTATGTTTCATAAGAAGGAGCTTTTTATTTGGGAATATCTTCTTATTCAAATATGGAGTTGTAGACAAAATACCTCCAAAAAAATTACAAACATCATCTATGCATTTTTTATGAACATCGATTATTTCCTTTGGAACAGCATCGAACGCCCTATCTGAACAAAAACCTTTACCTGAGAGAAAATCTTCCTGATGCTTTTTGAGTTTGGGGATTATTCTAAAACAGTCATTAAAATACATAGCCCTTATTTCCCATGCATAGTTATGATGATCCAGATACATGTCTAGTTTATATAATACATATAAATAGATTGTTTCTATGTAATTCTTATTGTGGAACAAAACTTTTATAGATTTATCCGGCAACATTTGTAAATCTTTTAGATTAGCTATATTTATTTTAGTCCCATCACCACTTTGTAGTGTAATCATTGCTGGTTTCATATTTTTACGTACGTTAAATTTATTAAGATACTATAGTACTTTTACGAATTGTCAAAATAGATCTGAATAATATATTTGGGTAATAAAAAACCACCTACGAGTCCGTAGGTGGTGGAAATTTTTTTAATATCATTTGCAACAAACGATTTATTGGCCGGTATAAGATATTTGCAATGAGTTCAAAATTTTTTAACCAATGAAAAATAAAATATAATCCAGCGAAAAAGAAAACAGGCATAATTTGATCTAGGAAAAATTTTGGAAAAAGCGGATATTCCTTCAAAATGTTAACAATTACTGTAATTAGCAAGAAACTAATACCATTTACTGAAAACAGAAACATAACATGTTCCTCATTTTTGGAAAGTGATTTATTTTTCATATTTAGATTTTTAGGTTATTTCCCTATAATTATATCAGTAAATAGGCATAAAGTCAATAATAAAAATCTTAAGTTTAAATGGCTTTTTTCTGAAAAAATGTT
>CAYLKL010000007.1:0-43526 GCA_964384645.1 uncultured Candidatus Saccharibacteria bacterium | reverse complement strand
AATTTTGAATTTGTTCAGCCTTGAGCTTCTTCAAGTACAGTACCGCTTCCGCCAAACGCTTCTCAAGGGGGTCAGACGAAGATATGTCTGGCTTTCGACCTGTTTGTATTGTGAACTCCTTAGCTTTAGGCCATAGGATCTTAACTTCTTCTGGTGTCATCTCGATTCGAGATGAATCAATTGTATCTTGAATAACCTTAAGGATACTTGAAGTCACTGATTTTGAGAGAATCTCAAAAGCTTCTTGGAACGGATTGATACTGTCGATAAGGTCAATATTTAGATCATCAATATTCACAAACTGACCTGCCATACGAACAAATTTCTTATCACCAACTTCTTTGATTTCTCCGTTCTTAATTACAGAATCAACAACAACGTGTTGACGAACTTCCTCTACTTCAAGATCTGTTAGATCAGGGTATTTCATCTGAATGATCTTTGGGATCATTACTTTGTTGATTACCTCGGGATCAACATTTCCAGGCAACGCTTTAATCATTTGATCATCTTGAAGAATTGAAGCTTTGAGATCGTTGATATCAGATTCAATAATTTCTCGAACACGATCCGTACTTGGTGCTTTGAATCCATTTACCTTTATTTCACCTGGAGTAAAAGTGGTGTCATCATTTGGAAATCGTGGTTTGAAGTTATAGTGCGGAGCCATAACTTGTTCCATAAGCAAAGAACAAGTGATCGCCTTGAGCATGTTGTTTACTGACACTTTAACCTCGCCGTCTTTTGCATCAGGTTGAGCAATAAGATTAGTGAATTGTGCATGGGTTTTGTTTGCACTGTCACGAGTACAGCGACCGATGATCTGAATGATCTCAGTAAGCGAACTACGATAGCCGACAGTCAAAGCGTGTTCGCAGTACGGCCAGTCAAAACCTTCTTTCGCCATACCAAGAGCAATAATAATATCCATGTCCTCTTCCTTTTTCATAGTACGGAGATAGTTTGAAATCTTGTCTCGATCAACAGAATCATCTACAAGATTTGCTACCTTGAGTATTTTTCCGTCACCGTCACGCTTTACATAGATAACACCAGTCTCACGATCTTGATGGTCTACCTCACCGATAATATCCAAGATCAAATCAACTTCATTGAGTTTATCTTTGGTAGATTCTCCAGAGTTTACATTTGGAATGTGTAAAATCGTTTTCTTGTTTGTATCAAGAACCTCAGCAATCGCCGAAGTATATTTACCTTGATAAAAGTGGTATCCAATACCCAAGGTTTTTAAATATGTATAGCCGTTCAACTGCTGGTAGTAGTTGTAAGTTACTTTTTGAAACTTAGCCTCATCTTGTGGTAACAAAACAGCTACACCGTCACCACGGAAATACGACCCCGTCATAGCAATAATGTGTGCGTTTGAGTTCGTCATTATTCCGTGTAGAACTCGTCCTAAAATACTGCTTTCTTTATCAGCAGAAACATGATGGAACTCATCTATAGCAATAAGCATGTCATTAAACTTCGTATCCTCGATTTGTTCACATGCAAAACGAAGAGTAGCGTGAGTGCAGATAAGAATCTTCTCATCGTTATCCATAAAGTTCTTAAACGCCTCAACCTTACCCTTGGCGTTATCGAGACCTGGAGTACATAGGTTGTAATTATCGTTGGGTTTCCAGTCAGCAAAGAAGCCACCTTGAGTTAAATTGGTCTCACCGAAAGATCCACCAATAGATTTTTCAGGGACAGCAACAATAACCTTTTTGATTCCTTGATTAGTCAGCTTGTCTAAAGCAAGAAACATTAAAGCTCTAGATTTTCCAGATGCAGGTGGTGCTTTCAATAGGAGGTATTGAGCACCTTTTTTCTCAAATGCTTTTGCCTGCATTTCACGCATACCAAACTCATTAAGCTTGGTGCTTTGTCCTGTTTGTGCGTATGTTGCTTCTGCTACTTGAATTGTTTTCATAATATTATTGGTTAGTTTTTCTAGTAATCATCTCTTCGTAAAGTTTGAACAAGTAAGCTAGTCGATCTTCGTCACTTTCAAACGGTTTGCTTCGGTATATCTGATCTATGGCTTGATCTAAATATTTGTGAGCTTCCCGCAATCCATCTGGCATCTTGTCTGGATCATATAAATCAGCCATTGTTTTACTTGGATATTTCTCGCGCTCTTCCAGAATATTGTATACATGGGTAGTAAGTGATTCTTTTTGTTTAGGCGTTATATCTGGAAAAGGAAAAGTGTTGTAACACAATGCAGAAGAGTATCTTAGGTCTGTTTTCAGTCTGCCTCCCACAGCACGCACCCATGTCATGTGCATTTTAGAAACTAATACACCAAAAACATACAGATCTGAATCATAAATCACTTGAAGTGAGTTAAGGCTGATGAATTTAGAATTAAAAACACCGCAAGGCATATAATCTCTATTTTCTGAAGATGTGCAAGGTACGATTATGAAGTGATTTTTAGCTTCATGTCGATATCTAAACTGGTGAGATCTGTCTGCTAAGGTTCTTGCGACATCTCCGCCAGTCTCTCTAAATTTTCGAACACTCTCTATTCGCTTTTTTATATCTGGAATTTTATTTACTTCATTTAAATCAGCATCTTCTATCCATAGACAATATCTACTATTCCCATTCATAAATTCACTACCACCAATCAGTGGTCTAATAAATTTTGCTGAATTTGGATATTTATTTATTAACTCAACTTTTTCAGATAAATCTAGTTTTAAAAAATTCCCTTCAAGAGGCATATTCCCATATGTCATTTCTGGTAATTCAGAAATGGGACTACTTCGCTTACTAACATTTATTACTGTTGTATTTTTTAGATATGGATTAATTTCTTTAACTAAAGAGTACTGGTTATCATTGAAAATATACTTAGGGTGATTTGAAGGGTTAGATAATCCAATAATTACACAAGTAACTCCTGCATTTCCTTTTGCAAGATTTTTCCATTTAAAAGACTGATACGCAAAAAATATTTCAACACCTTCACCTAAGATTCTTGGCCACAATAATGAAACTTGTTCTCCTTGAGAAATCGAGTTTGTCGAAACAAAAGCTAGTTTAATATTTTCATAACCTGAAACATATTTTGCACCTTTATAAAACCAAGCTGATATATAGTCGAGACTCTTGTAGTCATTCACAAACAGATTTTTTAGATCTTCCTTTTGCTCATCTTCTTGGTTTCTAGATCCAAGATATGGTGGATTACCCACTACATAGATTTCATATTCTCCCACAACTTGATCCTTGCGAGGACAAACTTCTTCCCAAGTAGCCCGTGTTGCATTGGCACATACAATCTTTCCACTTTCTTTAAGAGGGAGTGTTGCTTTCATGATTCCAAACATTCCGTCAAAGTATTGGTTCATCTGGTGTTGTGCCAACCATAATGAAAGTCGAGCTATCTCATGTGCAAAATCGTCTATCTCAATTCCATAAAATGAGTTTAGCGATACACCCGAATAGGGCATCATCTGATGGCCAAGATCATTGGCATAACTAATGATCTTTGATTCAAGCTTAGAAAGTTCCTTATAAGAAATAATCAAAAAGTTACCTGACCCACAAGCTGGATCAAAGATTTTTATTTTTGAAACTCGCTCACGAAGTTTTGTGAGTTTCTTGATATCATTCTTTGAATTTTCTAGTTCCGTATAGAGATCATTTAAAAAGAGAGGTTCAATCACTTTCATTATGTTTGGAACGGAGGTGTAGTGCATTCCAAGATTCTCACGCTGTCCTGGATGAACAACAGCCTGAATCATAGATCCGAAAATATCGGGATTGATAGAATCCCAATTCAGCTTTCCACATTCAATAATCAACTTCCGTGAGTTCACTGTAAATGTTGGTAGCTTAATATTGGTTTCAAAAAGACCTCCGTTTACATAGGGAAATTCTAGAAAATGAGATGCAAACTTTGATCGATCTGAATCTTTTGTATTCAAAACATCAAATAGTGTAGAAAAATAGGTATCCATTTCGCTACCGTCTTCGTGAGTATGAGAAGTCACAGAGTTGGTAAACATTCCAACTTTAGGAAAAATACCTGTATCTTCCGCAAAGAAGCAGAACAGAAGTCTTGAGAGAAATATGTTTAGATCATGGCAATTGTTTTTATAGTAATCAGGATCATCAGTAACAATTGCCTGATATAGCTTATCCATTTTGTAGGCGGCACGGATATCGGCAGGATTTTCATTTACATGCTGTGATTTTTCCATTCCGCACCAAGGCAAAAAGAAAGCGTAATGCTTGCCGAGATCTTTAATTTCAATATCGAGTGTTTCTTTTGTTTTTGTATCAATAGCCAAAAACGTTACGAAATCCGTAACGATAATAAATCGAGGGTTAAACTTGTATGAGAACTTATCTTTTGCAAGTGCATCGATCGCAACATGCTCATCTTCCTCGAGTGTTGTTATATGAAAAAGTACTTTGTTCTTGAGGATAATCTGATCATCTCTACCAGATAATTTGTATGGATTTTTAGAAAGTAAAGAAATAGTACTTTTAGGCAACTCATACACTGAAAGCAAATCAAAAATGAACGTTTGCTCTGAAAAGTTTTGACTTAAATTCTCAAGATTTTCTTGTAGTTGGACTAGATTCATAGTGCTTAATACTAAGAACTATCCCACAAAACCACACTTTTTTCAATTCCACCCCCTACCAACAAACCTCCGGTTCGATATTGTATTTCCCTTTTATATATTCCTTCACATCCGCATAATCGCCGATTTGGTCTATTAGACCCTGCCCTAGCGCCATTTGCCCAAGCATTGAAGATCCATCCGCTAAAGCTCGCACTTTTTCTATATTCACACCCCTTCCTTCCCCCACCATTCCACCCAATCCATTATATCCATGGAACCATTCGAGCGAATGGTTCCATGGATACTAAATCAACTAAATAAATTAAACCAAAAAAATAACTGCTTTTGCGACCGGCTCTAGTTCGCGCGATAGCGAATAAAGAATAAAAGAACTACGGTGCTCTCTTTCCAAAACGCCAGCATTTGCGAGAATCGCTAAATGTTTGGATGTGGCCTTTATAGATACTTTTATTTTGTCTGCTAGATCGCCGACCGTCGCTTCTTTGTTGATTTTTAAATATTTAATTATTTCCAACCTTCTTTTGTTGGCAAGTGCTTTCAATATTTTTTCATATTGCTTCATACAAATATTTTACACCTTTTTATTTTTATTTCTTACACCGAACCATTCGAGCGAATAGTTCCGTGTAAAATGAAGTCAAAAAAAGCATGTCTAATATTAATAAAGTCTTATTTGCCTTCTTCTCTCCTTATAATCCGGGATTTGAAGGGCTATGAGTTTTTGCAAAATAAAAAAAGTCGACCCTAAGGGTCGACTTTGATCACTGCAACTAATTAAGCTTCTTTTTTACTATCAGTGTTTTCAGTGTTTTCTTTTTTAGCAAACAAATCACCAAGACTATCAACGAGCTTTTGCCCTTGCGGTGTTGCCTCCAATGCTTCAAGCATGCTAGCAATAGAGAAACCTCCTTTTGTGCTAAAAAGATCAAGAGCATTTTTCACTCCATCCTGAGCGTTTCCACCATTGGCAATGATTTTCACTTCTGCATCTTGCAATGCTTTAGCTTGTTCAGTACCAACTGTAGTATACGCCTTAGTAGCTTCAAGTAACACCAGATAACTTTGATAATTATGATTGCCACCAATCTCTTTGGCTAATTTAATTTGAGCCTCAACAGGAGCGAGTTGTTTTGCTTTTTCAGCTTCTCCTTCTGCCCTACCTTTTGCTTCAATTCCCTGAGCTTCAAGTTTTGTGGCCTGAAGTTTACCATCAGCAATTCTGATTGTTGTTTCTTTTTCCTGATCCGCTTCAACAATAGCTGCTTCTTTAGCATTTTCAGCATCACGAACCAATTTAATCTTCTCAACAGTCTTGTCTTTTTCTGCAGTTTTGGCTTGCTCATTTTTTATTTCTTGCTCAGAAACCTCTTTAGCAATACCTACCGCCTTGTCTTTTTCTGCAGTTCGTTTACCGACAACCTCAAGTGCATTTTGTTTTTCTACATCGACTTCACGTGCAGCTACAACCTCTGCAATTTCTGCTTCTTTATTATTTTTAGCAACTTCCATACGGCTCTCCATATTTATTTGGGAACTCTTCTTTGCCATAATGTCTGCAATTACCGATGATCCTTTTGCGTCCCGAATATCCATAAGTTCAATATTCTTTACCGGTTCAACACCCCAGTTTTGAAGTTCTTGTTGAACCTCTTCTGTAAATTGTTTACCAAAAGTTGCGCGATCCGTCATGATTGCATTTATGTCGTGCGAAGCAAGAATTTTTCTTACTGCACCTTGCAAAATAGACGTTAACTGATTGTCCAACTCCGTCTTACTTGAAATACGCTGAGCGGCGATATTTGTATCAGTAATACGAAAGAAAGCCGTTAGATCTAGAACAAAAGGTACTCGGTCTTTGTCATAAGCTTCATAATCTTTGAAGTTTAAATTGAAGTTGCTAACAGGTAAATGTATAGAAGTTACCCCAAAAAAAGGAATCCATGCAGGCCATCTGTAATATACATTACCAGCAGACTGACCTGTTCCATACGAGATTGTTTTCTTTCTGTATTGAACAATATGCACCATGTTTGTAGGTACAACAGTTCTGTAAAGAAAGGCCATGATGGCCACGATGACAACAAATACACCTGCTGACAACCCGGACACTGAACCTGATAAATCAGGCAAAATACTCAACACAATAAGATTTTTCATAAGTTTTTTAGTTTTTAGATGTGATTTTAATGAACAAATATACTGGCGATACATTACCAGCAAAATACTATTATGTCAACACATAACCTAAAAAAGTCTTATTTGTTTTCTTCGTTCCTTATAATCCGGGATTTGCTGAGCTACTAATGCCCAGAATTTTGGGCCGTGGTTCATTTGGGCTAGGTGGCAAAGTTCATGGACGACAATATAGTCTGCGAGTGGAAGTGGTAAGAAAACAAGTTTGTAATTGAAATTTAGAATCTTTTTTCCCGAACAACTTCCCCATCTTGTTTTTTGATTGCGAACGACGACTTTGGAAATTTCAAATTTATAAAATTTATTAAAATGAGCAATTCGGTTTTCTATCAAAACAAGTGCGCTTTCTTTGTGTTCTTTGAAATCTTTTGCCGAATAATGTGCCAAGATTTTTTGCGGACGAGATTTTGCCTTTGCCTGCATTTCGACAATCCAATCTTTTTTACTTTCAACAAAACGGTGGGCAAAATATTTCGGCAATCGTCTTGGTATTGTAACCAAAACTTCCCCACCTTCTTTTATGGTTATTCGCATCCCTTTTGAAAGCTTATTTTTCTTTATTGTGTATTCCAAGATATTGGGATTATAACATTTTGTTTTGTTTGTTTGACAAAACTATAATGTATGCTAAAATATGCCAAACCTTAAAACAACTCAGTCTATGACCCAGCAAGATAAAAAGTACATTGAAAGTGTTATCGATCACTTTGTTCAAAAATTCAACTTTGACTTATTATCTTATAATAAAGCCTACAGGATTTGGTTCGAAAGAAATCTACACAAAGAAATAATTGTTGATTTCCTAAGAAAAGTAAATATTCCGGCTAATGTAAGATTAATACAGAAGAATACCAGTACGCTACAAGACCCACTTTGTAAGGGGTATATAACATTAAACAAGTACAAACCGGTACTTTTTTACACAGAGGCATTTAAAAGAATACGGTTTGAGATTTGTATTCATCCAGAACGCTATGAAAAATTTGAATTTTTCATAACAACACTTTGCCATGAATTAGCTCATTTAACCCTCTACTCTACTTTCGACAAACACAGGGAATCTGAGGTGGCGACGGATTTATTTGTGATGGCTTTTGGATTACACGAAGAAAAGAAGTACGTAAGCCAAACACATATTGAAACACCCGGATATATTTCGAGAGAACAGACACAATATGCCTATGAATATATTCTGAAGAAACGGGAAAGAATTTTGAACCCAAAAAAAACGTTCATTTCCTCTCTGCTTAAAAAAATTTTCAATTAAGAAAGGCCCCGAGAATACAGGGCTTTTTTATTTTGACAATTTATAAACAAGTGTATATAATCGTCAACAAGTTTAACCTTAAAATAACTAAATATGCACTGTATCAAATCAGCCAACGAAAACCTGCTCATAAGAGCAACCGTCCCAGGAACCAACAAAGAAACCTGTTTCAAGATGGATCCACAAACTGGCCAACATCTTAAACACAACGGTAAACATTTTTCACCAATATCTGATTACCAAAAAGCAATGAAGGCCTGGAGACAAAAAGAAACACTACTGCCGGAAAAATATGCAAAATACGCAGAAGCTATAATCGCCACATACGAAGACCCGGCACCTGTCGTTAAAAAGAAACAAAAAGAGCCTGAGGCTCAAACAACATAATACAGTGAACCCTAACCCCCGAGAGGAGCGCATAGCGCTCCTTTTTTTATTAACTTTTCAATAAAAATCTAGTTAATACCCTCCATTTTTTACAAGATCCTCAGATAACCCCTCCGAGTTTAAACTTTTAATATCATTTTTGAGCAAATTTTCAAATTCAACAATCTTATCTTCTATCTCTTTCAACCTTACGTCACCCTCTGGAAGATCAAACATCTTTTGGTAAAGATCGCTTAGAAACATTTGTGTTACTAAATAATTAGTCGCCAGGTCCTTTCTGTGTCTTAACATTATTTCTCTGTTAAGTTTATGAATTTCTTCATTTATATTCTCCAGTTCTTTATTTTGCAACAATGAATTTAAAAGCTCTTCTCTCTTTTTAGAAATTTCTTCTTTGTCCTGATCTGAATTAAAATAAGCAAATCTAAACTCATCATAAAAGTGAGTTATTTCTGATTTTCTATTTTTAAGGTCTTCTAACTTACCTACAAGATTCTCTTTTGAGGAGTTTAAGTGATTTACATCCTGCGGATTTTCTGCATTAAACATAGTCTTTACATCAAATTTCTAAGTTCTCCTTGATATTTTCGCATTACTTCCATAGTTGCGACCATTTCATCCTTACCTTCATTTTTCTTTTTGTTTTCTACCTCAGCGGCAATTTTTTTAAATAGTTCTGGATTTTTTTGAACCATATTCATTATCATATCGCGTTGTGCAGGTGGCACATTTTTTAACTGCTTCTCGAGAAGCTTTTTTACAAAAAAATCTTTTATTCCTCCAAACATGTCTTAAGCTTATCAGAATTATCTATATAATCAAGATATGAGGGATTTATCGGAAATAAACAAATACTGGCAAAAAGCCTGCAAATGCAAACTAAAAAAGACTGCCACTCAAGCAGTATTTGGAGACGGCAACCCGAAAGCCAAAATTGTCTTTATTGGTGAAGCTCCTGGTAAAAATGAAGACCTAGAAGGCCGGCCTTTTATTGGACGTGCTGGAAAATTTTTAAGTGAAATGCTTAAAGAAATAAAAATGAGTCGTGAAAAAATCTACATTACAAATATTGTAAAATATCGTCCACCAAACAATCGCGACCCGTTGCCAAAAGAAAAAGAAGATTGTCGCGAATGGCTAATTGATGAATTAAATTTTATAAAACCAAAACTTATTGTTTTTTTGGGAAGGCACTCGATGAATGACTTTTTTCCAGAATTTAAAATTAGTGAAATTCACGGAAAACTTTTGAAAAATAAATTTCCAAATTTAAAAACAGAAAATTTCTTGGCACTCTATCATCCAGCAGTTGCTTTATATAATGGAAAACTTAGAGAGACCTTGCTAAAAGATTTTAAAAAAATACCGGCAATTCTAAAAAAGATTTAGTTATTATTATCTTTTATACACTTTGTACAAGTTGGGCATGATTCACAAAGTCTTGCGCCTTCTTTTACAGCGATAAGCCCTTTCCAAAAAGGAAGAATACTTGTCATATATCTTATATCAATTATTTTTCTAAGAATCCAAGCAGAAAGTCCCGAAAAAGAAATATTACCGTATGTAAATATAGCCCACATTGGCCCAACCGGAACAGAGTAACCAACTTTTTTTGGAGAATATTTTGGCAAAGATTTGCCTTGTATTTTGGAAGCGATAACTTCTGCAGAAAATGCCCCATCAACAATTGCAGTTTGTGCCATTCCTGAATATTTTGTATTTGCACCATCACCAACAACAAATACATTTTCATGCTCTTTTATAGAAAGTTGCCCGTCTACCACAACTCTTCCTTTCGGATCTTTTTCGGTATTTGGAATAGTTGAATAAAATTCTTTTGGCCTAATCCCCGACGCCCACACAATAGTCTTTGAAATTATTTCATCGTTATCAAGTAAAACTTTTTCTTTTTCAACCTGCTTTACTCGTTCACTCAATAACACCTTAACATTTAGTTCCTTTAATTTTTTTAGTGCCAAAGCAGAAACCTTTGGCGAAAGCATGGCCAAAACTCGATCTGATCCTTCTATTAAAACTATTTCTATTTTATTTCGATCTATTTTATGTATTTTACTAAAGTTTTTTGTATAGACGGCAAGCTCTCCCGCAAGCTCAACCCCAGAAGGACCCCCTCCAACAATAACTATTCTGTAATGGGAATCTTTCTCTGATCCAGCTGCGTGTTTTCCTTCCTCAAACATTCTATGAAGATGTTCTTTTAGACGAAGTGCCTCGTTTATAGACTTGAAAGAAAAAGAGAAATCTTTCATCCCCTCTATTCCATAAAAAATAGTCTCACTTCCGAGAGCCAAAATGGCATAGTCGAACTCGTAAGTTGTTCCGCTTGATCCAATCGCAGTGTTTTGATCTGGAGTTACGCCTATAATTGTATCGATATCGATGGCAACATTTTTGCCTTCAAAAATATCTCGTAAGGGCACACAAACTTCCATAGGATTTCGTCCAGTCACAGCGCGATACAAAAGGGGTGTGTACTCAAAATGATGCCTATCAGAAACAAGAGTAATAAATGTATTTGGTAAATTTTTCTTTGATAAATCAAGAGCTGCTTGCACACCAGCAAATCCACCTCCAACGATTAAAACTCTTTTTTCTTTTGCCATATATCATTCTATTCTAACAGAAATATAGTTAAGACAAAATTTTGTAATCATCCGCTTCGTTTTCTTGTGTATTTTTACTCTTACCAAAACGATAAAAAACAAACATTGCGACAAGGCAAAACAAAACAAATGCACCAATAAATATTTTTGGATTTACTCCGGTGTTATCTTTTGAGTCTTGCGACAGAACAACTGAAGCTTGTTGTGAATCACTCGGTACTTCAACACTCTCTTTTTCAACAACACTACTTTTAACAACTCTTTGGGTCGTACTAGAAGAAAAAGCCTGTGCAACTTTTACTGGCTCAGGATAAGTTGCGTAGAACTCATTGGTTGGTAAATATAAATCAAGCTTTGAATTTGAGTTTAATCCTGAAAAATTATGAGCTAAAGGATTTAAAAAAATAGAACTTTTCGCAAGAACTATACTGTGTGGAGGAAGCGTAAAAATTTGATTTCCAAAAAATAACATCCACCCAGAAATATCTCGCTCTGTCGATCCTTCATTTTTTATTTCTATATTTTTATCATTATCAATACTTTGTATCTTTAGCCCTGGCTCAATAACTGTAACAACAACTTTTAAAGTAGCGTCTGGAACAACATTTCTTGATTTTTCAAAATAATCCAAGAACGCAACATACTTCCCTGCTTTTTTATAAATATGCAAAAATTCAACTACGTCTTTTTCTTCCGAAGTCATACCGTCACCAAAATTCCATTTAAAAATTCCCACTTTTAACTCTCTTCCATATTCATCCAAAACATTTACCTTGAATTTAAAAGGAACCCCAACCACAGCATTTTGATCAGTTTGTATTTTTATTGTTGTTCCATTGTAAATTTTTACTAACTCTTCTTTCTCGCCACCAGAAACAGTTTGAGTCTCAACTTCTTCTTCCTCATCTTCATTATTGTCTCCACCAGCATTTTGATCGTCCCCTTCATTTACTTCATCAGTATTAGGGGCCCCAGGAGTTGGAATACCTGCAGTCCAACCACCTGAATAAAACTGCAAACTATTACCATCTCCAGCAGCTTGCCCTCCACCTGTGTAATTCACTTGAAAAACCACACTATTGGTATTATTCTTTATCGCCAAACTCTCGCCTGTATTATTAAAAGAAGACCACGAAGAATCGAGAATGATCCCAGAAAATCCTGGATAATCTTCTAAAAATTTTACTGGATCCGAAACAATTACTGCATAGCTATTTTCACCAAGTGTTAACCCGCCTTGGTATTCCGCCAACCCATGATTTGAACCTTCTTCAAAAAATTTCCAACCACTTAAACTTACACTACTACCTGAATTGTAAATCTCAATCCATTCGTGACCAGTATCGGTCCCAGCAGGATCGTACATTATTTCACTAATAGACACATCTGCCGCACTCGCAAATACGGGCGTTAAAAACAAAACAAAAAATAAAATTATTTTAACCTTGTGGCTCATTCTCAGTTTTTAACAAATCTCTTAAAACATCTTCTGGAACATCTTTTTGTGGTGTTGGTAAAGCGTATTCTTCTTTTTTAATTTCAGGCGTTGGTGGAGGTGTTTGAATATCAGGTATTGATTTATCTTCTACAACCGGCACTACTGGACTATAAACAGAAGTATCTACAATTGCTTCTTTTGGTTTTTCTGGTTGAACTTTTGGTTCTACTGTGTCTGGTTTTGAAGTTTCAACACTTTCTTTATTCTTACTAGCTAAAGCTTTCTCAAGAGCACTCTTTAAAAGAGAGCTCGATTCTGCGGTAACAGCTCTTGTCGGTTCTTTTTTAACAAAAGTTGAAAATGGTTTTTGTATTTCTGTTTTTGGAACTTCTACAATTGGTAATTCTACTTTTTCTGGATTGTCACCCTCAAGAGTTGATAAAATTTTCTGTAATGATGGAGATATTTTTACTTCTTCTTTTTTAGGTGGAACAAAAATATTTTGTGTTTTTGGCGGAATTGGTTTAGAAATTGGTTTTTGAACTATCTCTTGTTTCAAAACAGGCTCAGGTGAGGCGGTTGGCGCAACATTATTAATTACCGGAGCTTGTGCAGGTCTAGGTGCATTATTTTGCCAAGGCTGAGCTGGCTTTGGGGCAGAATAATTTTGATTTTGTGGCGGATTTGGTCTTGGTGTAAAATTTTCTTTTCTAGGTTCTCTGTTTGTATTTTGAAATGAATTATTTGTAGACGGAGTAAATTCTTTTTTATTTCCAAAATCTTTAAAACTTTTTTCAAAAGGTTTGTTTGGTTTTTCGTACGATTGTGAGCCCTCAGTTGCCGGTTCTTTTTTTGGAGTATTACCGTCGTTATACCAAGCACGAATGTTTTCTTCGACTTGTGCTCTTGGTGCAGCAAATTGAGATCTAGAACTTTCAATAATTTCTTTTGCGAAAGATCGGTGTGATTCTTTTATTGGCGCCATACCTGTACCTGAAAAAGGTTTCGAACCAACACCATTTATCATCAACCGTAAATACATTTGGTATTTTCCCAAGTTAACAATATCTTCAGCGTTGAAAGCTGGTGCCAATTCTTTTTCAAAGACTTGTGCGTCATATGAACCAACACGGTAAATAATCATAGAACCAACGTTTCCAAACACTGCCGCTCGAACGGCTTCTGACATTTGTTCTACGTATTGGTGAGCAATAATAAGATTTAATTTATATTTTCGAGCTTCAGACAAAATGTCTGCAAAAGAATCCGACGCAAAAGATTGGAATTCGTCGACGTATAAATAAAAGTTTGGCAGAGCTTGTAAAACCTGTGGAGTTGCGTCGGCTCGGGACATCGCGGCCAAATAGATTTTTGTAATAAGCATTCCACCAAGAAGGTTTGCGTTTTGTTCTCCGATTCGTCCTTTGGACAAGTTTATGATCAAAATTTTCCCTTCATCCATTATGCGACGAATATCAAAAGAAGATTTTGGTTGGCCGATAATATTTCGAACGAGCGGATTTGTAGCAAATTGTCCAATTTTGTTTTGAATAGCAGCTCCAGCTTCTTGCATATACTTGTCAGAATATTTTGCAAATTCATCCACCCAAAAAGCTTTTACAGAAGAGTCGGGTACATTTTCAACAACTCTTTTTGTGTAATCTTTATCAGAAAGCATTCTGTTTACGCCAAGAAGTGTCGCGTCTGGATATTCCAAAAGCGCGAGTAAAATATTGTTTAAAATATATTCCATACGAGCACTCCACGCATCCACCCAAAACTTTTTGAATGAACTCTTTAGCCCTGACGCAACGAGAGGTCTTTTGTCTGCGCCAACGTCTTCTAGAACATTGAAAGCGATTGGGAATTCAGAATCAAAAGGCGCGTAATATATAACATCACGAATTCGATCTTCTGGAACAAATTCGAGGAGTTTGTCCGCTGAACCTCCGTGTGGATCCATAAACGCTAAACCTTCACCACCTTGAACATCTTGAATCGCCATGTTTTCCAAAATAGTAGATTTACCCATACCCGTCTTTCCGATTACATACATATGTCGAGTACGATCAATCGCTTTAATGCCGAACTTTGTTCGGGCTCCACGAAAATCAGTTTCGCCAAAGTACGTTATTTTGTTTGGGTCAAACATATGAGAAAATTATAACATTTTAAAAATAAAAAAATATGCTAAAATCTCGTGAATAAATATTTTAATTTTATTTACAGGTTACCAACTAATTTGTAGTACTTCCTACAAACACTTGTATATTTAACATCGGGCCGTTAGCTCATTTGGTAGAGTGCTTCCATGGCATGGAAGGGGCGACCGGTTCAATCCCGGTACGGTCCACACAAAAATAAAAAGCCGGAAATTATTCCGGCTTTTTTGTTCTCAATTAAAAATCAAAAGTGCTTTCCAGGTAAATCTTCAGACGCGGGTTCTCTTTCGAAAGTGGCTGGTTCCGGAGACGGCACCGCTGCTTCACTTTTCTTCAACTCAAGTTCCGATAATTTACTTATCATCTTTCCTGAGCAACCCCGTAAATCAAAATCATTCCTTTGAATAGGTGCACCCTCTTTTTTGTTCAATCCCTTTGGTTGAATAAAAACATGGAAACACCCATTAACATGTCTCATGAAAGAAATGGCCATACCGGTAAATCCACTAGCATCATCAGTCACTTGAGTACCGAGAATTTCATCTGGAACTTCCACTTCTTCAAAATCTTCCGGCCCAACTTCAAGCCTTTCAGCTTCAAGGTAAAGTTTTTTTACAGGCTGACCTTCTTCATTCAATCCCTTGGGTTGAAATAGGTAATCTACAGATCCGCCCATGTTATACATCCAATGAGTAAGGGTCCCTGGTAATTCAGTTGCTTTGTCTGTGCAAACTGTCCTGAGTTTGATTACTTTGATTTTCTTCATAGTTATATTCTTTTGTTTAAGTGATTTACCACACTACCCTACCACTCATATATGAATATGTCAAAATTATTTATCTTTTTGAAAGAACTCGAAAAAACACTCTCTCGAGTGTTTTTAAAATTCAAACTCCATTAATGTATCAATATTTTCTATAGGTTGCTCACTTTTTATTTGAGGATTTTCTGCAGTTGTACCTTTTACAGCTTCAACTTTTATAATTTCTTTTTTTACATCAAGAGATGTTGGATCTTCTAGCTCATCAAAAATTGACTCGTCTGATAAATCAACATCAAGCATTGCGTCGTCAATAGTCTCTTCATCTTCTTCGGTAAGCGCCGGGCTTTTTGGATCAAGTAAAATTTCTGTCTCAATAGTAGCTTTTTCTTCAGTTGCAACTTTTGCCTTTGCTTGCATACTGACAGCCAACGGCAAAACATCAGTAGCGTCTATTGCCTGTGTCTCTCCTGCTTTTGCAATATTTTCAACTTGCTCAGTCAAAGAGGCCGCAAAACTTCCAGCAACATCTTTTGCTGCAGTTTTATCTGTTGTTTTCAATTCTTCAACTTTTAGATTTATCGAATCTGTGTGTTTTTCTATAGCTTGTGTAAGGGTTGCGTTTTTCTTTTCATCCAACTTTCCTGTATGAACAAGTTTAATGGCTTCTTCTGTTCTCCTTTCAACTAAAATTATTTCAAATTTTGCTTGTTCTTTTGTTGAGACCAAAAGAAGACCTTGAACTTTTTCTGTAACACCTAATTTAAATGGATAAAGTAAATCTCCTGGCAATGTATCTTTTGCGGCAAATGAAACTCCTCCACCAACAAACAATATTGCAATAAGAGCTGTTGGAACAAATTTAAACCACATAGAAAGCGGAGAAACTCTTGGTCTTTCTGTGTGCATAGAAGAACGAGCAAATACTTGGCGAAGCAAGTTTGCCTTTATTTCTTCTTGTTCATTGCTTGAAAGTTTTACCTTACTTGCAAATGATTTAAATTGTCTTTCGATATCATTCATCTTTTTTAATAATATTTTTTAACTTTGTGTGAGCACGGTGCAACCTTACTGAAATTGTATTTTCAGGAATTTCTAAAATGTCAGCAATTTCTCCAATCGACAAATCGTCAACATATCTCATAATCAAAACTTGCTTGTAATCATCGTCCAATTCATCAAGTCGCGGAATGATACTTTCAGCAAATTTTTTATCTTCATGAGATTTTACGGGATTATCTCCTTCACTAAAATCTACACCTTCTTCTAATATACTATCGAGTGAAAAAATAGGTTTTTTGCGTCTAATTTGATCTACCATCAAATTGTGTGCAATTCTGTATAAAAATGGCTTTATTTTTTCAACCTCCCCACCAGCATGAATATGCGTCCAGTACCTCATAAAAACGTCCTGCAAAAGGTCTTTGGCAATCTCTCTGTCGAATATCTTCACGGCTAAATATCGGAAAATAGGCTGATTATACTCGTTATAAACAGAAATAAAGTGGTCGTGTATATCTTGTCTTTTAATGCTCATAGGTTATGACGATTTCGAGGCTATATTCTTACAGAATAAGGACTAAAATTAATAGTAAACCAAATCGCTTTACAAAACAACGATTTTTAGGTTAATATAGTGACACATAATGGTTAATTTGATATTATCCATTCTGTAATTGGGCCCTTAGCTCATCTGGTAGAGCACCTCATTTGCAATGAGGGGGTGGCAGGTTCGAGTCCTGTAGGGTCCACAATAAAAAAATTAGCCGTCGAAAGACGGCTTTTTTTATTGTGGAACCTAAGCAAGGGCACTGCTTCACTTGCGTCAGGACTCGAAAAGCTTTTCGATATGAATGAAGAATTTTAATTCTGAATTCACCGAAAAGGTGTACTGAACCTGTAAGGTTCGAGATTCCTGTGGATTAAAAAACCCAACCTGTACAGGTTGGGTAAGATTGTATTAAATAGTTCACTTTATTAAAAGTGTATTTGTCACTTTTCCTTCTTCCTCACACTTACGTGGCAGTTTCTTGGCTGAAGAATTATTTCTCTTTTAGCCATAGAACAGGAATTAACCTAATTTACGGACTTAACCGTTACCTCACGACATTAGTAGTAACATCTTTGGCAACTGCTTACAAGTTTGGAATAACCCTTTACGCCCTATTCAGACTCGCTTTCGCTATCATCCCCCAAAGCACCTTCTTTAAGTTACAATCTTAATTTCAGACTATCATAAATTTATAAAAAGCAAAAAAGGTCTTCCACTTGGAAGACCTTCATTTTTACAACCAAATCACCGGCATCTTTTTTTCTACAGAAAGAAGTTTTACGTCAACTTCAAATCTCTGACCTAAAATATCAAAAAATTTATCTCTTGAGATATTATCTAAAATAAAATCAACAAAATCTTCAGGTGAGTCCTCTTTTCTTTCTTCAATATCTTCACATTCAGGGAAAATTTCTGGAAAACTTTTTCCTAAATAAAGTGGTGATCCTATATTAAAGAATGTTACTCGGGCAGTTTTAAATCCACTAATTTCTTCCTCTTTAAATTCAACACTTGCATCAAATGGATGTATTTTGAAATGTCGATAAATTTCTTTTATAGACCCTTCTACTTTATTTATCGGTCTATTAATTTCTATAATACGGATCCGCAATTTTTCTACGCTCATATTTATTAAGTTTTAAGGTTAGTACATTTTTCCCTACTCTAACTATATTTGGAATTTTTAGCAACTGGACACTATTTATCTGTTTTTGTCATATAATTGATTATTATCCGTCTAATAGTTTATATATGAAAAAATTTATTTATTTATTTGCGATTATAGGACTTATTATTAGTAGCTTCCCTGCTCAAAAAGCAGAGGCTTGTAGCTTTGCCCCAGGAACACCGCCACCGATCACACGCCAAGAAGTTTTAAATGCAGGAGGAAAAATTTCTATTGTTAAACCAATGGATTCGGGGCAAGTCGTAGCTGCTATGGTTCAAAATTACCCAGTAATCATGACGGCGGTTGCAATTCCGACTCAGTATGTTGTACTAGAAGGAAATGGAACATCTTGTACTACCGCATTTGATTTCAGTTCAAACAAATACTATGTTGTAGTTGCTCCGGCAAATGATGCCTTTGTAATTAGACACGTGGAAAGAGGTAACCAATTTTCAACAGGTTACAACACAATGTCTGAAGCGCAATCTGCATATGATTCACTTGTAACAAGGCAAAACCCAAACCCACCATTGCCAAATCCAACAGGTTATACCCCAGTCGGATATACTCTAAAATATGGAATGAGAGGAGATGATGTACGAGCACTTCAGCAGGCAATTAAGAATTATTATGTAAGAGAATCTACCAATATGGTTGGTGGTGGTAATGATTATAGTTCAATAATAATTGATGGAATATACGGAAATAAAACCGTAACACTTGTTAAGGCTTTTCAGGATCGCACCAATCTTAATCCCATTGACGGCGTTGCGGGAATGATGACCCAAAACAAACTCAGTGAGGTTTCGCAATAATTTAAAAATCCCCACTTGGTGGGGATTTTTAAATTCTTTTTCTCATCACCTCAACCTGTTCACTAATAACAAATTTTACCCCTTCAGGGTTTGGAATATCTCGAATGACGAATTCCCTTTCGGTCGCAGCAGTTTGAACAGTAATCGTTCCCAAATTGAACATTGTCTGGAAAAGACCTTTTGATTCGATTGTTATATCTTGTACAGCATCCAAATGAAGCGTCGAAACTTGTCTATTAAAAAATCCTTTTTGATCTATATCAATCAATCTCTCATTTGTAAGCACCCATTGATCCAAATAAAAATCTACATATCGGACAAACATCAAAGTCCACAAAATCAAAATCCAAAGTGAAAAGAAAAATTCAAAAGTTTCTGGGCTCAAAACAAAACCAGGAATTTTATTCATTTCATGAGTCAGTGCAAAACTGTACATAAAATATGGTAGTGCCCCGGCGATCACCAGACTTAAAAATTCAAAAAACAAAACAAGCCAACTTTTTCTGACGGATTTTATTACTTTTTCATCTTGTGTTAAAAATTTCATATATTTAATCTAAATAAAACACTTGGCATTATTTTATAAGCAAATATAAAAAGTGGCCCAGCAACAAAAACAAAAATAGCCAAAGATAAAAAAGATCTAGTACTACTAGACCCGTACCATATCAAGTGCAAAAATGAGATAAGAAGACTAACAGATGTAAAAAGCAAAACTCCAAAAAATGCGAACTGCATTATCAAAGGCATAAATTCAATTCCTGAAAAATTCATAAAACCAAAATTATTTGGAAATTCTGTTTGCATCATATATTTTTTAGAATACTTTCAACTATTTCTTTTAGATTTACTCCAGAGTGTTCTGCGCTTTTTCTAAATATAGAATTATCATCAAGTGCAGGAAGAGAATCTATGTCTATCAAAAAATATCCGCGTGGAGTTTCTATCCACTGAGTTAGGTACATATAATTTAAATTAAAGACATCTCCGACAAGTTCTGCCATTTCAGAAAGGGCATGCTTTTGTTCTATTCCGTAGTCCTTCAAAGGCAATAATCTGTATGAACCTTTTTCCAAATCGTCATATGACAAAATATGTCCATCTTTCTTTAATTCCAAAACGATTGTGCTATACCACTTTTTTCCTCTTAGCTCAGGGACAACGCCGACTATTATTTCTCTACCTTTATAAAATGGTTCGACGATTACTTCTATTTCAATATCAGCTAATTTTTCTTCTAATTCCGGATATGATTTTGCAACATTTATCCCTAAAGACGAACCACTCTTAAGAGGTTTTATTATCCAAGGACCTGAAAAAGTATTGTGAACTTTTCGAGCTCTGTTTTCATCTTCTGGTTTTATTACAATATGAGGAAATACAGGAAAGCCATAACTCTCAGCGTGTCTTTTTGCTGAATCCTTATTTAAAGTCAAAGCACTTCCCCAACCTGTTTTTCCAATTATCTTTGCGCCAAGTCCAGAAATTTGATCTTCTAGTTTTCCATCCTCTCCATATTCACCGTGCAGACAATTCCAAATGACATCGTTTTTTTGGCAGATTTTTTGAGCTGAAGCAGAAAGACCACGATTTATCCAATCTCCTTTTTTTGTAATCACAACGTCATCTGCTTCATGTGCTAGTTCTTTTATTACTTTTAGAATTGCCTCTCCCGTACTCAAAGAAACCTGATATTCAGGACTAATTCCACCTCGTACAACTCCAACTCGTAATGACATGGAAACATTATACCAATTTAGAACGGAGTTTTCTATGAAAATTTACTGCAAATCTGTGAGATTCTTGGTTGACTAAAAGAATACTTAATTTATATTTATCTACTATTTTTTTACTACCCAATATAGCTCTAGGCTTATGGCGATTATCTTTTACAACAGAAACGACGGGTATTTCTAAATTGTTTTCTTTTATAACAGACTCAAGTGCTCTTTTTTGGGCGATTCCACCATCGGCGACAATAACTTTAGGATATTGCCATTCGGGGTGTTTTAGTCTTCGGCGAAGAACTTCTTTTAAAGACTCAGTGTCATTACTGCTTTTTACAGTTTGAATTTTAAATTTTCGATATTCATTTTTTTCAGGCTCACCCCCTGTTACAACAGTCATCACTCCTACAATATTTTTTCCCGAAATATGAGCAATATCATAACCTTCAATTCTTTCATTTGTTTTGTTTATATTCTCTCTTTTTATTAGAGCCACGTCTTCTATATGATCAAGGGCGAAAAGTTTTTTCTTTATAGTATTTGCTTCTTCAAATTTTAAAGACTCTGCAAAATCAAACATTTCTTTTTCTAGATTTTTTCGCACATCACCAAATGATCCGCTCAAAAACATTTCCAGATTTTTTATATTTTTCTTGTATTTTTTTATAGCATTTTCATCTTCTATATCTGGACTAAGTCCGATTTGTCGATAAAAAACACTTTTATCTTTTTGAATTGATGACTTGTCTATGAATGGAAAAATACGCCGAAGAATCTTTAGCGCGTCACGGAGTTGGTTTCCATTTGGGAAAGGGCCGAACAGATTCTTTATTTTATAGTCTTTAGTGCTCAGATTTTTAAAATCAATATTTTTCCCACGCTCAATTACTACAAGCGGTATTTCTTGATCTGTAATACAAACATAATTAAAACTCTTATTGTCTTTTTCTTTAGTGTTGTAGTATGGCTGATGTTTTTTTATAAGTGCCGCCTCGAGTACCAATGCCTCGAGTGCGTTTTGAGTTTCTATAAAATCTACTTTGTCAGCCTTGAAAACCATATCAAGTATTAGTGGCCCTCGAGTGTTTATTAGATCTTTCGAAAAATAGCTTTTAACTCGATCTTTTAAAGAAGTAGCCTTCCCGACGTACAACAAATCCCCTCCTTTTTTAAAGAAATAAACGCCTGATAAATCAGGTAACTTAAACTTTTTCAAGTCAGAAATCTTCATGTTTGACAAGTATATATTAGAAGTGTAAAGTGAGCAAAACTAAAACTTAACAAAATGGAAACAGAAATATTCAATGGATACTCTTTTAATGTTATCAACAGAATAATATCGGAATTGAAGAGTTTAATCATTAGCAATAATATTCATACCCCTGGTAAAGCCAGCCTGTCTGAAAGGGCTGAGTTTTTAGTGGGACATCTTCACAACTGCACTTGTTCTAAATTAGAGGTGGGTGATTTTCAAAATGATTCTTTTAAATTTTGCCACTTATCAAAAATTGAAAAATTAATTGACTATGCCGAAAAAAATATTTTGGAACTTTAACCGGCCTAACCGCCGGTTTTTTTATTTTCGCCTTATAAAATTTTATATATGAAAACCAATGAGTCCGAAGACTAAAAATTTTCTGTTTGACACTGAGCTTGTCGAAGTGGAGTTTAAATTTTTTGGGAGGACGAATTTCGTTTTCATAATAAAACTTTATCCTGGCGAGAGCATTTTTGGTTACTTTTTGGCGGTTAAAAAGTAACAATTTAAAATTTGACAAATATATATTAGAAGTGTAAAGTGAGCAAAACTAAAACCTTATAAAAATGAAAAAAATCTTCCTAAGTGGTCTTATTGCATTATTTCCCGTCATTTTAAATGCTCAAATACAGAAAATCGAAAATAACCCAAATGACACAGTTAAATTTAATTCTGTTTTGGAAATTGCCATGGCAAAAGAAGATTGCGGGCAAAATATTATTAAAAGCCTAAATAACCTTGGAGCTAATTATAATAAGTGTATAGGAACTTCCCCTTCTTCGCAGATTATCAAAAAGTGTATCAGGGAATACAAGAATGTAGTAGTAGATATGAACTCTTTAATTGATTACTATATTTTATTAGATAAAAAACAAACTCAGGAAGAGAATAATTCTACTTACAATGTGTCAGTTAGGGATTCGCAATTTAACTTTGAAAAAGTAATTACTTTAAAGAGTATAAATTTAGACATCATATCTGCCCAAGAATTATTTTTGAATGATCAAGAAATAACTCAGGTGGAATTTGATTTATTGATTAAAAAAATGGTCACATGGACACAATTATTCAAAAAAATAATGGAAGAGTCTTAATAAAAAGGAAAGCAGAAGCTTTCTTTTTTTTATTTCTTCTTCAAAATCTTTTTAAGATATTGCCCGGTGTAACTTTTAGCATTATTTGCCACATCTTCGGGAGATCCTTTGGCAATTATTTTTCCACCACCAACTCCACCTTCTGGACCAAAATCTATTATGTAATCAGAGCATTTCAAAACGTCCATATTGTGTTCGATAACTACAACAGTGTTTCCTTTTGCCACAAGACGATTCAAAACATTTATCAAATTTTGAACATCATCATAATGAAGTCCAACAGTCGGCTCATCGAGAAGATAAATACTTCGCTCCAAAAATGGTCGATAAAGCTCACTTGAAATTTTTACTCTCTGAGCTTCTCCACCTGATAGGGTTGTTGCGCTTTGCCCAAGTTTTACATACGTTAGACCCACATCCATCAAAGTTTTTAACCTATCGTGAATCGCTGGAATATCTTCAAAGAAAACAGCCGCTTCCTCAACTGTCATTTCCAAAACTTCATAAATATTTTTCTTTTTGAATTTTACAGATAAAGTATCTTTATCAAATCTTTTTCCATTACAAACATCACATGTTACATAAACCGTTGGAAGAAAGTGCATCTCAACAGCAATCTGTCCGTTTCCTTCACAAGCTTCACATCTTCCACCTTTTACGTTAAAAGAAAAACGATTTGCTTTCCAACCTCTAGTTCGTGCCTCTTCTGTTTCAGCAAAAATATCTCGAACATGGTTGAAGGTTCCGGTATAAGTTGCGATGTTCGAACGTGGCGTTCTTCCGATTGGAGATTGGTCTATCAAAATAGTTCGAACTAAATATTCAGTTCCAGTAAATGATGCGCAGTTGAACACATCGTTAGTGCGATATTTTCTTTCAAGACGAGCTTGTAAATTTTTATGCAAAACCTCATACAGAAAAGTACTTTTTCCTGATCCCGATACACCAGAAATCGAAACCAATTTTCCAAGGGGAATATCGATATTTTGATTTTTTATATTAAAAATATTTGCTCCAACAATTCTGATTGTCCCCTTGTCGCTCGTTCTTCTTTCAACTGGAACAGGGATTCTTGTTTCTTCTCGAAGATACGAAAGAGTTCTAGAGCCACTTGTATTTTTCTTTGCAGAAAGCAAATCAGCAAGCCAACCCGAAACAACAACATTTCCACCATGAACTCCAGCACCCGGGCCGATATCAATAAGATAGTCCGACGCATACATTGTGTCTTCATCGTGCTCAACTACAATAATCGTATTCCCAAGATCACGAAGATCTTCAAGGGTTTTTATAAGTCTTTCATTGTCTCTTTGATGAAGTCCGATTGTTGGTTCATCTAGCACGTACATCGCTCCAACAAGGCGTGATCCAAGCTGGGACGCCAATCTAATTCTTTGCGCTTCTCCACCTGAAAGAGTATTTGCACGTCTATCGAGCGCTAAATATTCAAGACCAACATCAAAAAGGAAAGTTAGCCTGTCTTCAATTTCTTTTATTACTGCTTTTGCAATTTCTCTTTCTTTTGCAGTTAGTTTTACAACACCCAAAAATTCCACCGCATCTTTTACAGACATAGAGACAAGCTCGATGATATTTTTTCGATTTGTATTTGAACCAAGAAATACATTCAAAGCTTCTGCTCGAAGACGTGCGCCCTTACATTTGTCACAAGGATCGTCCCCTAGAAAATATTTTGTTCCGAGACCATTACACGCATCACAAGCTCCGTATGGAGAATTGAAAGAAAAAAGTCTTGGTTCGATTTCTGGAAAAGAAAAACCATCATCAGGACAAGCAAATTTTGCACTCATTAAAAACTCTTCAAAAGCTTCTTTTTCTCCTTCATTTTGTTCTGTCGGAAAAGAAACTCTAACAAGTCCGTCTGATTCTAAAATCGATCGCTCAACAGCTTCGTAAAGACGCATTTCAGAATCTTTTTGATTGTCCTTAAATTCATGATATGCAATTTCGTCCACCAAAATATCAATGTCGTGTTTTTTCTGCTTTGCAAGATCTATACGATCACGAAGCGAAACCATTTTTCCATCGACACGTGCTCGAACAAAACCCTTACCAAGCATATCGTAAAGCATTTGGTAATATTCCCCTTTTCTCCCGCGAACCATTGGGGCAAATATTTGAATCAATCTATCGTCATATTCAACACCCATTATTTTTTTCTTTTTCTTTCCTATTTCAGATTTTACTTTATCCAAAATAAATCTATTTATTTCTTCGTTTGAAAGTTTTTTTATTTCCTTTCCGCAAATAAGACAATGTGGTCGCCCAACACGTGCATACAAAACTCGAAGATAGTCATACATTTCAGTAATAGTTGCAACTGTAGAACGTGGGTTGTTTGAACGAGATTTTTGATCAATTGAAATTGCCGGTGAAAGACCAGTGATTTCATCGACTTCTGGTTTTTGCATTTGCTTTAGAAATTGTCTTGCGTACGAAGAAAGAGACTCAACGTAGCGACGCTGGCCTTCGGCAAAAATAGTATCAAAAGCAAGCGAAGATTTACCCGACCCAGAAAGGCCAGTTATTGCTACCATTTTATTTCTCGGCATTTCGACGTCGATATTCTTCAAATTGTGAGTTCGAGCCCCTTTGATGATTATCTTATCTTGCCCTCTTTTGTCTTCTTTGTTTGCCATATATCAAAATTAGCCCTCGGATTACTCTAAGGGTATATGTATTAACTTGTAAGTGGATTATACCACAGAAAAAATGAGTATAATAGATGTATGAAATATATTATTTTTTCACTATTTTATTTTTTAATACCGATCAAAAATAGCTTAGCGCACGTTGGCTATGTTATTGAAAAAGAAAAATTTGATATAGCAAAAGGTTCGGACCCTACTTTTTTAAAGCAAGCGATGTTTGATTCTGGGAATATTAAACTAACAATAGTAATACTAATTTCTTTTTTCCTCTTATACTATTTAGTTCATAAAATAGAATTTACACATAAAATAATCACAAAAGCCAAGGGCAAGCTTAATAGTTACAAAGATTTAATCCCTTGGATTGCCAGAATTTGTCTTGGTATTGCTTTAATGGGCGCAAGCACTGCGGGTGTTTTAATTTCACCTGTAATGGCAAATGATTTTGGATTAGGGTGGCTTGAATTAATCTTGGGGTTTTTCTTGTTATTAGGTGCTTTTATTACTCCAGTAATTGTGGTGTCTATTGCGCTATTCCTAGTTGGATTAAATTCAAATTTTTATCTATTAGGCAATTTAGAATTCCCCGCCCTACTATTTATATTACTAATACTTGGAAATGGTCGCCCAGGGCTTGATGATGTATTTGGAATTAAAATTTTACAAATAGAAAAACTAAAGAAATTTGTACCCTTAATTACTCGCCTTGGTATCGGAACTGCTATGCTATTTTTAGCAATATACGAAAAACTACTAAACCCACACTTGTCGGAATTAGTGGTTCAAAAATACAACCTAACAGAATTAATTCATGTTAGTCCTTCAATGTGGGTACTTGGCGCAGGAATAGTGGAACTTTTAATTGGAGTATTTTTAATAATTGGATTCAAAACAAGATTAACTTCAGCAATAGCATTTTTAGTATTGATCCTAACTTTTTTTGGACTTCAAGAAGAAGTATTCTCACACGTTACACTATTTGGCACACTTTCAATTTTAATGATTACAGGTGGTGGATTTTTAAGTATCGATGAAAAGAAAACTATTTCTTAGTTTTATCTTCCAATCTTTTATTTAGGACAACTAATTCGTCTCGCAAAATAGCTGCGGTTTCGAAATCCAAGACTTTCACAGCTTGTTTCATTTGATCTTCTTTCATCTTGATTAATTGTGATATTGGATCCTTTTTCCGTTTCTTTCCTAGTGGTCTTTTATCGTCCAGTCTCTGTGCATTTTCCAAAATCTGTATATCTGTATCGAGCTCACTTCTTACAGCTTTGTCATGATCAGATTCGAGTTCTGCCATAATGTCGTAAATTCTTTTTTCAATTGTTTTCGGAGTGATGCCATGCTCTTTATTGTATGCAAGTTGAATATTTCTTCGTCGAGTTGTTTCTTCTATTGCGCGCTCCATCGAACCTGTTATTCTGTCAGCATATAAGATTACACGTCCGTTTACATTTCGAGCAGCTCGCCCAATTGTCTGGATCAAAGAAACCTCGCTTCGCAAAAATCCTTCTTTATCAGCATCAAGTATTCCAATCAAAGAAACTTCAGGCAAATCAAGCCCTTCTCGAAGAAGGTTTACTCCAACCAAAATATCAAACTTCCCTTTTCTAAAATCCGTCAAAATCTGAATTCTTTCCATTGTTTTAACATCAGAGTGAATATACTCTGATTTTATCTTCTTTTCCTTAAGATATGCAGATAAATCTTCTGCCATCTTTTTGGTCAAAGTTGTAGCTAATACTCGTCCGCCATTTTTAATTTCCACTTCAGCTTCAGCGATAAAATCTTGCACCTGACCTCCTGTCTTTTTAGTTTCGGTAATTGGTTTGATAATAATAGCTGGATCAATAAGTCCAGTTGGTCGGATAATTTGTTCTACTATTTTAGAAGAATTTTCTCTTTCATAATCAGACGGTGTCGCTGATGTAAAAATCATTTGACCTACACGTTCTAAAAATTCTGGAAATTGAAGTGGTCGATTGTCTTTAGCGCTCGGCAATCTAAAACCAAATTCTACTAATGTGTTTTTTCTAGAAGCGTCTCCTGCGTACATTCCGCGAAGCTGTGGGAGTGCGACATGAGACTCGTCAACAATAGTCAAAAAGTCCGGCGTTCCATCTTCTTTGTGAGGAAAATATGACAAAAGAGTTTCTGGCGGTTCGCCTGCCTTCTTGCCAGACATATGTCTTGAATAGTTCTCGATACCCGAGCAATAGCCGATTTCTCGAATCATCGCCATATCATATGTAGTACGTCTCTTAATTCTTTCGGCCTCCAAAAGTTTTCCCTCACTTTCAAATCTTTTCAACTGAGCATCTAATTCTTTTTTTATATCTTTTAGAGCTCTATCTTTTTCTTTTTCATTAGTAATGAAATGTTTTGCGGGGAAAATAAAAATATTTTTTTCTTCACTTATTATTTTAGAAGTTATTGGATCAATTTTTAATATTCTATCCACATGAGAACCTGCAATTTCGATTGAATAAACAAAAACATCCGAAACTGGCATAACTTCAATTTTATTTCCAAGTGCGCGAAACGTTCCAGGAGTTAAATCTGCGTTTGTTCTTTCAAAATGGATTCCAACAAGACGCGATATTATATCTGCTCGATTTATTTTTTGCTCAACCTGCAATCTAAAATTTTCTTTTTCATATTCTTTTGGAGATCCCAAACCGTAAATACAAGAAACTGATGCGACTATTATCACATCACTTTGGGTCAAAAGAGATTGGGTCGAGGCGTGACGCAGACGATCGATTTCTTTATTTATCTGTGCATCTTTTTCAATATATGTATCAGTCACTGGCATATATGCTTCTGGCTGATAATAATCGTAGTAAGAGACAAAATAATGAACTTTATTTTCTGGGAAGAATTCTTTGAGCTCGGATGCTAATTGAGCTGCTAAAGTTTTATTATGAGCAATAACAAGAGTTGGTTTTTTATACTGAGCAATAACATTTGCCATAGTAAAAGTCTTACCAGTTCCAGTGGCACCAAGAAGTGTTTGCATTCGATTACCCGCCTTCAAACCTTTGACCAATTCCTTTATGGCCTCTGGTTGATCTCCGGCTGGCTCCCATTTACTCGAAAGTTTAAACATACCAATACAATACTTTATTTTTAGAAATTAAAAAAGCCCTAAAAACATTTATCAAATAGAGACAACTATTTATTTATCTCAAATGGACCAACAGCTGTTCGTCTAAGATCTGACAAGTGCGCTACCGTTCCCAATTTTTCTCCTACATATTCTGCAATAGAGCGAATATACGTTCCACTTCCAACAAAAAATTCAGCAGAAATAATATTTTTTTCAAATTTGATTAAATTGGCTTCAAATATCTCCATCTCTCTTCTTACTTCTGGAATTTCTTTTCCCGCTCGAGCATATTCATATCGAGGTTTTCCAAGGTACTTCATTGCAGAAAAATTTGAAACAGGCATTTCAATATTTCCAATCAAAGATTTTAAAACATTCTTTACTTTTTCATCTGTTATTTCTGGAACTGGTTTTTCTTCAACAACATTCCCTTCTTTATCCCCCGAATCAGTCTTTTTACCCAAAGTTATTTCAGCGATATATTTTTTAGTAAGACCAACAAATTCACCCAAGATTTTTGTATTTTCGTTTACAGCAACGAGCATTACACCGGACGCCATTGGGTCGAGAGTGCCCGCGTGACCAATCTTTTTAGCATCGATACTTCTTTTGTATTCATTTATAAATCGAAAAGAAGAAACTCCTGATGGCTTGTCGAGAATAATAATTTTTTCTTCTTCTTTATATTTTATTAAATTACTCACTTTTTAAATTTCTATATTTACCCAAAAAGATTTGAGAATATTCTTCAAAATTTCCAGCCAAAATTGCTTCTCGAGCACCACTTGCAACCTCAATCAAAAAATGAATGTTGTGAATTGAGCCAAGCGTGCCTGCCAACATTTCGCCTTGTTTATATAGATGCGATAAATAGGCTTTTGAAAAATTTGAACAAGTATAACAATCACAATCTTCGGTGACTGGAGAAAAATCATTTTTAAATCTTTCATTTTTCATATGTACTTTTCCTGTACTTGTATAGAGTGTTCCGTTTCGAGCGTTTCGAGTTGGAGTAACACAATCAAAAGTATCTATTCCCTGCCCAATAGCCAAAATCATATCTTCTGGTTCACCAATTCCAAGAAGATGCCTTGGTTTATCGTCTGGCAATTCTTCTGTCACCCAACCAACAGCCGTTGATATATCATCTTTCGAAAATGACCCTCCAATTCCAAATCCATCAAAATTCATTTTAGCGAGTTCTCGCGCAGACTCTTTTCGCAAGTCTTCAAATCGTCCACCTTGAACAACACCAAAAATTGCTTGAACATTTTCAGGGTCTAGTTTTTCATGTGCCTCAATTGATCGCTTTGCCCATCTATGAGTTCTTTCCCATGCACTTTTTTGGTATTCGTGTGACGCTTGCGGACTTGTACATTCATCAAATGCAAAAATAATATCAGCCCCCAATTTCCACTGAATATCCATTGAGCTCTCTGGCGTAAACCTATGCAAGCTTCCATCAACATGCGAACTAAAAGTTACCCCATCTTCATCAATTTTTGCGAGCTTTGCATGATCATTTTTTTCTCCAAAGTCTTCTGAAACTTCTCCCTTGGCAACTTTTGAAACTTTCTCTCCAAATGCGAGCCCTAGTGAAAAAACTTGGAATCCTCCAGAGTCAGTAAATGTAGGACCCGTCCAGTTCATAAATTTTGAAAATCCACCTGCTTTTTCAATTGTCTCCATCCCGGGTGCTAAATATAAATGATATGTATTTGCAAGGACTGCTTGAGCGCCAGCCGATTTTACTTCTTCAGGAGTAAGAGCTTTGACAGTCGCTTTTGTGCCAACAGGAATAAACGCCGGAGTTTGTATATCACCGTTTTTTGTATGAATAATCCCAGCGCGCGCTTTCCCTGGACCTTTTTTTATAATTTCGTAATTAAAGCCTTTCAAAACAATACTAATATAGCAGAATGTGAGTGGTTTTAACGACTTGACTTTTAGTGTATTTAGTGATATAATTCCTAAGTATAACTGAACTTAAAAAACTACATATGAAAAATTCTTTTATTGCATTACTCAGTATTGGAGCTACCCTTTTAGTAATACATTTAGGAATACAGTTCTCTAAATGTAACCAGTCTAACAATGAAGAAGCGGCAGCTGAAGATAAAAAAAGAAGTGCACAAGATTCAAGCTTTAAACATTGGAAAGATTCCCTAATTCAAGCTACGTTGGATTATACTCACACACTTGACTCAATAACCGCAGTCATTGAGAAAGAAAACAAAGAAACAGAAAGATGGCTTGCGGAGTTTAGAAAAAAACTAAAAGAGCAAGATGAGGAACACGAGAGAAAAATGAGTGATATAAGGAAATTAAGTCATCGTTCTGTTCAAAGAAATGCAAACCACCGAACACGACAAGGGAATTCTACTTCGTCTCGAGTAAAAGCAAACCCTCAAAGACAATATGATCCAAAAGATTATTCCCGAAGATACCCGCTTCGCCAAGCAATTGACTCAGCTGTAGGACCAGCCAATCCGCCGGATAAAATTAAATAAGTTGTTATTAAAAAAGCGCAAAATTTTTTGCGCTTTTTCTTTTTGTAAATTTTAGAGTTCAGCTTCTATTTTAGTTTCGCTTTGTACTAAAACATAATCAAGTTTATAAACATTCTGATCACTCAAAAGATAAACTTTTTGAAATGGATCGCGTGGATCAAATTCAACAAAACCAACTTTAGCAATTGGATTTTTAACTCCCGGCAAATAAACACTTTCTCCTTCTTTGACTTCGATTTCTCGAGGAAGCGATATCGTAAAATTCCCAGATCCTTTTCCAACAAGAGTCACTGGAGTTGTGTCATTATTTAAAAATGCCTCTGTCTCACGCCCTGAATTTGAAAAAAACAAAACGGTAGAATTTTTGTCACTACTACTTTCTATTGTACCAATTGGAATTCCTGATTCACTAAAAACAAAACTTCCAACATTAAAACTTTTACTAATTATTATTGTGTTATAAATATTTTGACTTGGACTAGAAACAACTTCAGTTAAAACCAAATCTGAGAATTGATTTTTAATATCCAAAAGAGTGACTACTTTTTCATAATCAACAACGAGTTCTGTGTATAAATTTTCCGTAATGCTCAGTCTATTTATTTCTTCTTCTTGAACTTTTATTTTTTCAATCAATTGTTTTTTAGACATTAAAGATAGTTCTGTATTTTCCACCAATGCTTCGGCTCGCGCACTTACTGCACCCGCACCAGAAAAAATATTAATAGCTATTTTACCCAAAAAATTACCGAATGGAGTTAAAATAACCAGAACAAAAAAGAGCAAGAAAATAATCTTGTAAATTTTATTTTTATTTATTTTATCTTGACGGTAAATCATCTTCAATTTGAAGTAAAACTCCTCTGTATAAATTTATATCTTCAAATATTATACCAGTTCCACGAGCCACGGCTGTTAGTGGATCATCGGCAACTTTTACAGGAAGCCTGAGAACATTTTGAAGTAATGTATCAAGCCCAGAGAGAAGAGCCCCTCCCCCCATAAGCACAATTCCTCGATGCATTATATCTGAGAGAATTTCTGGTGGCGTAGTTTCCAAAACCTCTTTTACGGCATCAATCAAAGACGAGATTGAAGCAGATATCGCCTCTCGAATATCCGTATCAGTAACAACAACTTGTCTAGGAAGCCCTGTCACGATATCTCGCCCTCTTACTTCTATTTCAATTGGAGTTCCTGGCATTACATTCCCTGCAGAAATTTTAACTTGCTCAGCTGTTTTTTCTCCGATCAAAAGATTGAATTCATCTCGGATATAATCTGATATATTTTTATTCAAAACATCTCCAGCGATTCGTAAATTTTTTGAACGAACAATTCCACCAAGTGAAATAACCGCAATATCAGATGTTCCTCCTCCTATATCAATAACCATAGATCCGACTGGTTCAAAAATCGGCAACCTTACTCCAATAGCAGCAGCCATTGGTTCTTCAATAATATAAACATCTCGTGCCCCAGCAGAACGTGCTGCGTCAAAAACAGCTCGAGCTTCAACATTTGTAATTCCACTCGGCACCCCAATAACAACACGTGGTTTAAAAAACTTTTTAGAAATCTTCTCGGCTTTATTTATCAAATACGCCAACATTTCTTCGGTAATTTCAAAATCAGAAATAACACCTTCAACAAGAGGTCTGATTACTTTTATATGAGTCGGAGTTCTACCCATCATTTGTTTTGCTTCCGCACCAACCGCAACAATACGATTTGTTTTTTGATTCACCGCAACAACTGACGGCTCGGAAATAACAACACCGTGATCTTTTAGATAAACTAAAGTATTCGCAGTCCCTAGATCTATTCCGATCTCATTTGAAAATTTATCTGTAAAATCTTTAATTATTTTCATCAGTTAATTTCGAAATAATTTTATCAAGCGCAATCATGTTCGGCTTTTCTTCTGTTCGGCTCTTTAACTCAACCATTCCTTCAGCCAAACTTCTATCTGACACCACGAGTCTCATAGGTATTCCGTACAAATCACTTTCAGCTAATTTTTCTCAAGCTGAAACTTCTCGATCATCAAACAAAACTTCAATACCTTTATCATTTAATTGTTTGTACAAATCTTCTGCTTTTTGTTTTGTATCTTCTTTTGTACCAAGCATAACCAAATGCACTTTGTATGGCGCGATTGATTCTGGCCAAACAAGACCCTTATCATCAGCAAGCGCTTCGACAACTGTTCCCATTATTCGACTAAGGCCAATTCCATAGCATCCCATTAAAACTGTTTTGTTCGTACCGTCTTCGTCTTTGAATTCCATTTTGAAAGGATCAGAAAATTTGGTATTTAATTTAAAAATATTCCCAACTTCAATTGCCTTTCTTTCTTTTAGGCTTTCCTTATCAATACCAATTTCCTTCAGCACATCATCTTCTAGAACTTCTTTATTTACAGCAATATTTTTATTTTCATCCAAATAAATAGTATCTTCTCCAGTTGAACAGATTGTTTGAAATTCGTGAGAGAATTTTGAAAAACTTCCACCCGAAGCGAATGTCAAATAAGTAATATGCCCCAAACCAACACGTTGGAAAATTTTTCGGTAAGCATTTGTTACTTTGTCATAATAAGCATTCAGATCTTCTTCTGTGGTATGAAATGAATACATATCTTTCATCATAAATTCTCGTCCTCGTAAAAGTCCACCCTTGGCACGAAGCTCCATTCGAAACTTTGATTGGAATTGATAAACAGATTTTGGTAGATCGCGATATGAACGAATAAAATTTTGAATAAGTGGAGTTACAACTTCTTCATGTGTTGCACCCAATGCAAACTCCCTATCACTTGCGTCTTTTAAATGATACATTTCACTAGCCAAAGATTCCCATCTTCCAGTAGTTGCCCAATTTTCCTTTGGATGAAGTGCTGGCATGAAAATTTCCTGACCACCAACAGTGTTCATTTCTTCTCTTATTATGTTTTCAATCTTTTTAAGAACCCGAAGTCCCATTGGCAAAAAGCTATAAATTCCAGACGAAAGCTTATTTATAAAGCCTGCCTGTTCAAGTAAAATAGCGTTTTTTGAGGTTTCTTCCCCAGAAACCGTCTTCTCGGCTCGAGTTACAAAATTTGATTGCTTCATAGAGACAATACTACTCTATATTTGGTAAATAAAAAAGACTTGAAAAACCACCAAAGGTGGTTTGATTTGTTACTTTTTAACCACCAAAAAGTAACCAAAAATGCTCTCACCACTGAGAAGTTTTGAATACTCACAACACTCGGACTCGCTAAAAACAATAACTCGCCTTGCTCAAACAGATTGTTTTTTCATTCGGAACGCTCGTCCTCGCGTGTTCGTATAATCAAAACTTCTCAATGTGAATAACGACGATTCTATGGAACTATTCGTGCGAAGAGTTCCATAGAATAAAAAACCCCTTCAATTCCGAAGAATCAAAGGGATTAAGAAAATAAGGGTCTTTAGCACAAGATACTAAGCGGTCAGTTGCGAAACCACCAAGCGATGGGAGAACTCGGCAAACCAAACGTGGCCGTCCTTGAACCGATTTATGTGGACGCGCAAGCCGCCAACGAACACGTCCACGCGGGCAACGAAGAACTGGTCCTCAACCTTAAACAGGAAGAAAGTCATATATCCGTTTTGGTGCAGCCACTGAGGATGCTTTTTACAAAATTTTTTTATCTGGGCTTGTGTTAAACACAGCTTGTCCAGATCAGTTCCTAGGGAACAGAACATCTGTGCAAAGGTGGCATTCTGTATCAGTTCGTGAACATCCACTGCCTGTTCAATGGTTGCGATGCCGGCTTTGTTGGTGTGCCAGTTTTCGAAGTCGTGACCAATGCCTGACAGGAAAACTTCCTTAGCGGTTGCCAATGTCTCTTTGCCGTCGAGTGCATCAAGCATCAACGTTTCAGCTCCAGAAATCAGTTTAAGGATTCCTTTTTTTGATCTTTGTCCAATTAAACTACGAAGTGCATTTTCAACTTCTTCTGGATCCAAAGATCCTCTCATTACCCTTTCGGTAATATCGTGCTGGAAACGCATAAACGCACCCAGTCTTTCGTCTGCGACTTTTGTCATGACTAATATAGTTTTTATTAAAGAATTCCCCTTCTTATACAGCAAGAGGTTGGCTGTTTAATTTTTTATTAACTCTACAATATTCACTTCTTTTGTCAATAAATATGTCTTGCCACCTCCCCATCTTTATGCTATTCTATTCCTATCCCATTTGGGGATTTTTATTTCCCAAATAAGGCAAAAGTGTTCAATTATTTAAATTAATAAATGAGATAAGGAAGCTCTCGCGACTGCGGACACCAGATTGTCGAACTTTCCTGTTAATTTATGAGTACAGAAAAAACAGAACAGTTGGATCCTAGAATCCAAGAATTACTAAATGCTGGAGCCCACTTTGGACTAACCAGAACAAGACGACACCCTTCAATCAAAGGGCGTATTTTAGTTACAAAAAATAGAACAGATATTATAAACGCCAACGGAACAATTGCTGATATCGAAAAGGCAAAAGCATTCTTGGATTCTATAAAGGCTAATGGTGGGAAAATCCTTTTTGTTGGATCAAAACCAGAAGTTAGAGATATCACTTCAAAATTTGCTGACCAAACTACAAATTTCAGTATGGCTTACCGATGGGTTGGAGGAACTCTTACAAACATGCCTGAAATCAGAAAGAGATTGAACAGACTTGAAGAAATCAGAAAGAGTAAAGAAACTGGAGATATAAACAAGTACACTAAAAAAGAAAGAGGTATGATGGAAAAAGAAGCTGAAAAGCTTAACGAAACATTTGGTGGACTTGTTGGAATAACAGAAATGCCAGACGCAGTTTTCCTAATAGACGCAAAATATGAAGATATTGCAAAGAAAGAAGCTAAGAAAATGAATATTCCAGTTGTTGCAATAACAAATACAGACACAAACATACTCGGTATAGACTACCCTATCCTTGCGAACGATTCATCAATTTCAAGTGTGAGTTTAATATTATCAATGTTGTTTAATAAATAAACCGCCAACTAGTCGGGCAGGTTTTTAAAAAAAATATAAAATTTATGATAAGTGCAGAAGAAGTTAAGTCATTAAGAGAAGAAACAGGCATTTCAATAATGGAATGCAAGAAAGCGTTAGAAGCTTCAGGTGGAGACAGAGAAAAAGCTTTATTGATACTAAAGAAACGATCAACAGAAGTTGCTGCCAAAAAAACTGATCGAGAAGTAAAAGATGGCTTTATAACAGTAGAAGAAACTGCTGAAAAAATCACTATTGTAACTTTACAATGCGAAACTGATTTCGTTTCTAAAAATGCAGACTTTCAAGCTCTTGGTAAAAAATTAGCTACAATTGCCCTACAAGATGGAGCTGAAAAAGCAAACGAAGTTTCAAAAGAAGAAATTGATTTTGTTGTTCAAAAGATCGGAGAAAACATTAAACTTGGAAAAATTGAAATCTTGGAAAAAAGTTCTGGAAATATCGGAGTTTATATTCATGACGGTAAAAAAGGAACAATTGCAATATTAGACGGCGGAGATGTGAATCTTTCCAAAGATATCGCAATGCACATAACAGCCATGCGACCTGAATTTACAACCCTTGATGAAATCCCTGCAGAAACAAAAGAAGCAGTAACTGCCCTTATGAAAGAAGAAGTGGACTCTTCAAAGCCTGCTGATATCCAAGAAAAAATGTTGATTGGTAAAGTAGCCGGATACTTTAAAGAAAAAGTTCTTACAGAGCAATCTTTCATTAAGGATCAAAACATCACCGTTGGAAAACTTTTGGAAAGTAAAAATGCTAAAATAAAGAGTACTCAAAGTGTTTCAATTTAGTTAATAAAATGATTTGGATAATAATATTTTTAATAGGTCTTATTGGTCTCTCTGTGTTATTACAAAGAGAAGTTGCTTTTGTTAGAAAACATGGACTTGTTGGTGAAGAGATAAACGACAAGACACTTGTTTCTCGAGAAAAAGTGGCTGATATTACGAGTCATGTTTGGGAAGTATTCAGACTAAACACTCACAAATCAATCATAACAATATTAAAAACTTGGGTAGTCTTAACACACAGAACAAATAAATACATAAAAGATAAACTCGCATCTAGACCTGAAGGAAATGGAAATGGCGCAGTCTCGACATTTTTAACCACAGTTTCTGACTACAAACATAAAATGAAAAAGATGCGTGAAAGAATAAAGCAAAAGGACGAGTAAAAAGTTGTAAAGTTTTAAATCAAAAGACAAATTGGACAAATTAATTTTTTCGGTTAATATTGTCCTATCGCCGGAATATGCTGTCTTGGTAGATATCAAAAGACACGAGATAAAAGTTATCTTGAAACACATATTCCAAAGATGCCGGAATAGCTCAGTTGGTAGAGCAACGGTTTTGTAAACCGTAGGTCGTGGGTTCGAACCCCTCTTCCGGCTCCAAATAAAAAAAGCCCCGTTTCAAACGGGGCTTTTTTTATTGTTCTTATTCTTTGTTTTCCTCCTCTTGTGCCTTCTTTGCTTCCAACTTAGCCTCGGCTTCCCTCTTTTCCTTTATCTTTATTAGTTCTGGGATTATCTTCTCTATTTCTTCTCGTGATTTAAAACCTTTATAAGTCTTTCCGTTTATAATCAAGGCTGGCAAATTTTCATCAACTTTATAAATAGATTTCAATGCTTCAATAGCAGATAAATCTAAAAAGTAATCTAGAGAATAAACTCGAAGTTCTGGATAGTCTTGTCTAATATCCGTCAAAACGTAACCTTGCTTCTGGCAATCCTTACAGTCCTCCCTTCCATAGAAATAAATAATTGACTCAATATTTAAATTACATCTTTCAGAGGCTTTTTGCATCAAAAGAAAATCTTTAATCTGAAGAAGTGAATAATACTTTTTTAACGTAAATAATTCATCTCCCAAACTATCAAAATTCTTTTCTCCATATTCAATTTTAGTAGCAAGTTCGTTTAGTTCTTTTGACAAGATTGAGTCAGTTATACTTTCACAAGAAAGCTCTTCAAATAGGTCAAATTGAGTTTCTAGTGACAAAATATCGATAGAAATTGTATCCTCTATACTCCTAATCTCTTCAAGCTTTTTTTCGTTCATATTTCCAGAAACATAAAAAGCTGTGACAAACACAAAAAGTGTTATAAAAAAGACTATAAGGTATTTTTTCCAATCATTTTTTTCTTCTGTATTCATAAAGTAAACTTTACCTCCAAGCGGTCTTTTTTGCAAATACTGCATTAAATAGCGCCCTTAAGACCCAAAATGGGGCTATTAAACTAAATGTAACCATAAAATAGATTATTCTTATATCAAAACGATACTTTCCTGTGGCCATTCTTTTACCGATAACAATTGACGTCATGACAAAAAGATACAAAATTAACCCAATAAATAAATATGCATTCGAACTTATAAAGAAAGAATCGAAGTTTGGCATACCAAAAGAAAAATCAAAACCAACAGCTCTAACCTTTGCCACGTAAATTATTATTTTGTTTATTATTTTATACAAAAATAAACCCAATAGTAGAGGTACTGCCACAATAGAAACGAACCCAGCTGGAACCGCCAAAAGAGAAAAGGTTCCATACTCCTTTTTAAGAAGGATTCCCCTATAATCTATGGTATTCATTATAAACCCATAAATCCACCTTAACCGCTGTTTATAGAGCGCTATAACGCTTTTTGGGCCTGTTGTATACACAAAAGCGTCATTACACTGATCGATCTTATAGTGATTTTTTTGCATTCTAAAAGCAATTTCCATATCTTCGGTATTGTGAGCTTTTCTGAAAAGGCCCAAGTCTGTGAAAACCCTTCTTCTAAAAACTGAAAATGGCCCAGGGGTAACGTAAATACCCCCAACCAAAGCAAGCATTTTCTTCAAGAAAACAGCCCATTCGTATTCTATTTTTTGGATAATTTGTATTGATGTCTTTGGTTTATCAATTAAAATAGCAGGAGCAACCGCCATAGTTTTTGGGTCCCTTTGAAAATAAGTTATTATTCTTTTCAGTGCTTGTGGATCTACATAAGAGTCAGCATCTAAACAAGAAACAAACTCTGCGTTAGAATTTTCAATTGCATAGTTTACTGCAGTATGTTTACCGCCATTTTCTTTTTTTATTAATTTTACATTTGAGTAGTCCTTAAACTTCTGCAAAACTTGCCAAGTGTTGTCTGAACTTCCATCGTCAACCGCAATGATAGTTAATTTATCTTTTGGATAATCCAATTCCAAAAGCGAGTACATTGTTTTTTCAACAGTATGTTCTTCGTTCCAACAAGGAACAGCCACCGACACTGTCGGATACTCATCTAATTTTAAAACACCTTTTCTGTATTCAATTTTTTTTCTTTTCTCAAAAAAAGTTACAAGAAAAAAAATCTGTACATACATAGACAGAAAAGTAACCGCGTACACAAAAATCTGTAACGAATTTTTCATTTATTTTTTACCGAAATCTCTCCCTTCACTTAAAAGTAGATATAGACCACAAACTCCAACAAGAATATATACAAAAAACTCAACCATTGGATAGTCTCCAAATACAAGATTAACTAAATTTAAATTTCTGAAAGGTTTTATAACACCAGATAATCCAATAAGCCCCCAATTTACGGCCCCAATCAGAACAAAAGCAAAGGCTATTTCTTTAAGGATTTTTTGGCTTATTTTTAAACTATTATTTGACATCTCGGTGATTCTATCACAAAAAGACTTATTAGACAAAGGTGGTTTTTAAATATATGTTAAAATTTTAAATATGACAGAAAACCAAAAATTAAACATTCCACAAGCAATAGTCTTAGCTGGAATTATTATTGCAGTAGCAATTTTTTTCAAATTACCAACAACAGGTATTACTAGCGATAAAATTCTTCCAAAAGACACTGCTGAAAAATATACATACGCATGGGAAGTAAAGCCGACAGAAACATCTGTAAATGATCACAGACTAGGCTCGCCAACAGCTCAAATTGTAATAACAGAGTATTCAGATACAGAGTGTCCGTTTTGTAAAAACTTCCACAAAACAATGCACCAAGTTATAGATAACTACAAAGGTGAAGTTGCGTGGGTATATAAACACCTACCACTAAGCGGTCTACATAAGTACGCTTACAACGAAGCAGTGGCAACAGAATGCGCAGAAGAACAAGGTGGAAATATAATTTTCTGGAGGTACTTAGATGCAATTTTTGACTCTACAACTTCAAATGACGGACTACCTCCAGCAATGCTTCCAGAAATAGCGGAAAGTATTGAATTAAATAAAGATTTGTTTTCTAAGTGTTTATTAGATCCAAATATTAGCGCTCAAGTTGATGCTGATATTGAAGAAGTTAAGACTTTAACTGACAAAATGGGCACGCCGTTTGCTGTAATAAGAAAAGATGGAGTTATTGTAGACACAATTAACGGAGCATTATCTTATGCAAAAGTTATAGAAAAGATAGACGCAATAAAAAATAAATAAAGATATTACTAATTTATACTGGAATCTTACAAATATAAAAAGCGTCTGATATTCAGACGCTTTTTATATTTAATCAAAATAATTTTTCAATCTTGCGATTCTTTCATGTGCTCGTAACTTGTCGTGAACCTTGGCTTCAATTTGTCGAATACGCTCTCTTGTAACTCCAAATTCTTGTCCCACTTCTTCAAGGGTATGCTGGATTCCGTCGGTTAATCCGTAACGCATTTCCAAAATCTTTCTCTCTTTTGGATTCAATTCATCAAGAACTGCTTTGATTTGATCTTGAAGAATTCTTCGTGAAGATTCTTGGTCAGGTCTTAAAATCTTATCATCTGGAATAAATTCTCCACGAGTTGACTTGTCGTCTCCTGAGTCATCTCCAATTGGTGCCTCTAGTGACATCGTGTCTTGGTTTATACTTTCGATAGTTCTAATTTTTTCAATATCTAACCCCATTTCAGTTGCGACTTCTTCAGCAAGCGGATCGCGCCCCAACTCTTGAGACAATCTTCTAACAACTTGTTTATATTTTGAAATAGTTTCGACCATGTGAACAGGTATACGAATAGTTCTTGATTGGTCTGCAAGTGCTCTGGTAATAGACTGTCTGATCCACCAAGTAGCATAAGTTGAAAACTTATAACCCTTTCTCCAGTCAAACTTTTCTACCGCCTTAAACAATCCCAAATTTCCCTCTTGTATCAAATCAAGCAAGGTAAGGTCAGCACTTCTTTGTGCGTATTTTTTAGCATTAGCAACTACCAATCTAAGGTTTGCTCGAACAAGAAGATTTTTAGCTTCAGGATCTCCAGCTTCAATTCTTCGCGCTAAATCTTTTTCCATAGCGGCAGTAATCAAAGAAAATTGACCGATTTCCTTAAGATACATTTGGACAGAATCATAACTACTCGAATCTCTTGAAAGACCCAAATCTGACGCCTTAGTGTTGGCGTCTATATCAAGCAAATTTCCACCTTCCAAAACATCAACTCCCGCAGAAGCTAATTTTTCGTACAGTTCATCCAATAGTAAAATATCAGACTCAATATCCGGCAATTCTTTCAAAATTTCGTCGTACGTAATAAAACCCCTTTTCTTCCCTTTTGTAACCAAAGAATTTGCCCTCTTTAGCATTTCAAGTTCTTTCTTTTGGTTGGGTGTTAAATTTTTAATACCTTTTTCTTTTTTAACAGCAGGTTTCTTTACGGCCCTTTTTACAACCTTCTTTACGGCCTTTTTTGCTGGTTTCTTTTTCAAAACTTTTTTAACCAATTTTTTAACCACTTTTTTTACTTTTGGTTTTGCCTTCTTTACAGTTTTTTTATTTTTATTTGCCATAAATTTATTGCTTGTTAAAATTTTTAATTTTTATGTTATTAATCCTGTTTGTTATCTCGGTTAATTCTTTCAATATTTCACCTGTTTCAATTCCACTCCTTTCAATTTGTCTTAATGTAATAGTCTTTTCACTAAATAATTTTGTAAGATGATCTAATTCGAGATTCTCAACCAATTCTTCTATCAATCTTTTCTGCTCTATTTCATTCTCGGCATAAAATTCTGCTTGAAAAATTAAATCATTTTTTTTAATTTCATCTAAATTTTTTAAGCGGTCATCTATATCTAAATTTATCACCTCTTTAATTTTATCTTTAATAACTTTTACAAATTCTGCATCTTTTTCAACTAAAAGTAAAATGATTCCAATTATCTTGTCTATTATAATCTCTTGAATAGTTGGAGGGCTTACATAAGGAATTATTTTCTCTTCCTCATAAACTTGTCGAAATTCAGTATCTCTAACTTTCGCTAGGTCATCCCTAACACTTTCTTCTCTAACTCCCAATATTTCTGAAACCATTTTTATTGCGTAGTCTTTATCGATATTAGATTGAATTTTTGCAACAACGGGTAACACTTCTTCTTTTATAACACTCAAGAAACTTTGAGACTTTGGATTGGTTTTATTTGTTTTTATTATCCACTCTATAGCCGGAACTGAACTCTTAAATGCTTCTAGTAGTTTATCTTTGTCGTTTTTTGCCATATCAGCAGGATCTAATCCTTCGTCCAATATAACAGATTTTGGCAGCAATTCATTTTCAAAAGATATCTTAAATGCTCGAATTGCGGCTTTTCTCCCTGCTTCATCTGAATCAAAAGAATAAACAACTTCATTTGTAAATCTCTTTAAAAGAGACAAGTGGCTATCAGTTAGAGCGGTTCCAGATACAGCAACTGTGTTTTTTGCACCTATTTGGTGTGCCATCATTAAATCCATTTGCCCTTCAACAATAATAACTTGCCCTTTTTTTAAGATTTCCTGACGAGCAAAATTAAGTCCATACAAAAACTTTGATTTATGAAAAACTAAAGTTTCTGGAGAATTAACATATTTAGGTCCTTCTCTATCAGCAGGAAAAATTCTTGAAGAAAAACCAACAACAGAACCTGAAATATCTATAAGCGGAAAAATTATCCTTGCCCGAAATCTATCGATCAAACCTCTTTCTGTTTTTGCCACTACACCAGAAGCAATAATGTCTTCGTCTTTATAACCTTTTTCACGTAGAACTTTTAAGACTCCGTCCCAAGAATTTATCGCAAACCCTAATCTAAATTCTTTAATTGTTTCTTTTGTTAGGCCTCGTTCCAATAAATATT
>CAYLKL010000006.1:45758-50631 GCA_964384645.1 uncultured Candidatus Saccharibacteria bacterium | reverse complement strand
AGACAGCGAGATTCGAACTCGCGGGGCTTGTAACAGCCCGCCTCCTTAGCAAGGTGGTACCTTAAACCGCTCAGACACGTCTCCGTATTTCATGGAGACTTGTCTTCGCGTCCTCCTCGGACACTCCCTATGGCCTGCCTTTCGGCATCGGCCATTTATTCGCTATGCGAATAATTGGATGAAAATCAAAGCAGTTTGATTTGCATAGACACGTCTCCGTAACAATAGAAACAATACCATATTTTTTTATTTTTACTACTCAATAGAAAAAAGGTTTTGTTTGTGATATATTCAATTCGTATGGAAAAAGCGCCCGAATCTTTAAGTAATATTTTGGAAAATAAAGAAATACTTGATTTCATAAAGAGTAGAAACTTTAAAGATGAAGATTTACCTTCTATTGTCGAACTTGCGAAATTAGACAAAGAAATGTTGAATAGTAATTTCCATAATTCGTTTCAATTTTGGCAAGGCCGTACAGAGAAGGAATTGATGTTGTTAAAATTAAGGCTGCAAAAAGAAAATAATTCTAATGATGAGGAATTATTAAAAGCAGTTGATATATATCTTGACTTAATTAAAAAATATGATGATTGTGCAGTCGATCATCTAAATAGAACTTTAGAAGGCATAAAATAAAACCAAGGAGAATTGGGTGAGTGGTTTAAACCAGCGGTTTACTAAACCGCCGACGGGTAAAACTGTCCGTGAGTTCAAATCTCACATTCTCCGCTAGAGCTTCGCGAAAGCGTAGAATGAACAAGTAAACTGCTTTGCTTGTGTTGGGATTTGAAAAGCTTTTCGTTATTTGTGAAGAATTTTATTCTGAACAAATCGAAAAGGTGTACAGATCCAGTAGGGATCAAAACGCGAAGCAGTCTCACATTCTCCGCAAATTTATAAAATTTTACATGGAAGAATTCCCTAAAGAGGTTTCAAAAGAAGAAAGCAATATTGAACAACCAAAACTAAAAGAAGGTGTAGATTTTGTGTTTGAACAAAACCCTGAATTAGAGAGCATTGGCACCAAAGAACAATATTCAGAATATTTAGATACTATATTTCCTTATAGTAAGGTTAGGGATATTGTATATCATGGAACAAGAAGTAAGTTCGATGATTTTGATCTAGAAAGAAGGGGTTTGAGCGGAAGAAATTATGGAAACGGGGTATATACAACAACAGATTTTAGTTGGGCAAAAAAATATGCACAAGATAAATATCTTTTGTCTATTATTTTAAATATAAAAAACCCTCTGATTACCAATCAAAGATATGAAGAATGGTACCATTGTTCAACAATACCTTACGACAAAAAAATAAGTGATTATATTGAAAATGATTCCATTTTAAATTATGAAGGAATAGATAGGGAATTATTAGAAAAAATTAATGACTACTTCATTGAATATAAAGGTCCAAAGGATGAAAAAGGTTTCCCTGTAGTCTATGTAGATAGTGATAAAGAAATTTTTCAAATGAGCATACGTTTAAAAGAGATAGTTGTTCCTAATACTGAACAGGTACACATCCTTGGTGCTAAAAACGACTTACAAAAATTTAAAGAGTTTGTGGAAAAAAGTAAATCCTAATTTGATTGTTTCTTGTTAAAAAATCTTATGGAAAATATATCTAACACAATAAAAGACCTCGAGCTTTCATTATTAAAACCGGAAGTAAGATCTTCAAGGGAAGCTCTCGATAATTTACTTACTGATGATTTTATCGAATTCGGAAGTTCTGGAAAAAAATACACAAAGGCAGACATTCTTGAAAGACTCCCGAAGACTATCGAAAAAGTTGAATATAATGTGACTGATTTTAATGTTATAAATCCATCGGACGATATCGCTATTGCCACATATAAGACGGAAAAGATAATAGATTGCAAAGATAAAGTTGTTTCGAAGAGATGCTCGCATTGGAGAAAAACAGATAATGGTTGGCAAATGTTTTTTCACGAGGCGACACCAAATGTTTAGTTTTTTGGAAAATCGTAACGAAGGGCAATTCTTTAGGTGTATGTTATACTACCTCATCTAATTAAAATTAATCCAAAAAACATATGTATACAAAACAAAATCTTATCGACGCAGTTAGTAATGAATTTAGAATCCTAAAACACTTGGTAGAAAAAATTCCAGCTGACACAGAAGGTTACAAGCCAACAGAAGGGCAACGCACCACACTCGAGCTTGTTCAATATTTGTCATATGTTTTTTCAGCAACAACAAAAGTAATTCTTGCTAATGATTCATCTTTGTATATGCCTCTTCATGAAAAATCAAAAGAAACAACAATACAAAATTTTGCGAGCATTTTGGATCAAGAAGAAATTGAATTTAAAAAAGCATTAGAAAATGTGACTGACGAAGATTTGTCTGTTGTTATAAATCTTTATAACCAAGGAGAAAAGACAAAGGGAGTTTACCTTGTTGAGTCAATGCTTAAATGGCTAGGTGCTTATAAGACGCAACTTTTCCTTTATATAAAAGCATCTGGTAATACAAATCTCGGAACATCAAATCTTTGGGGTGGATTTGATATGCCACAAACAGAAAGTAAATAGTATGAGTATATTAAAATCATATTTAAAAAAATATTGGAAGCTCTGTGTCGTCATACTAATCCTTGCGACTATTAATCAGGTTTTTGCATTGCTTGAACCGCTTATTTTCCAAAAAATTATCGACGGCTATGCATTGCGCTATAGTGAGATTAGTCGAGCAGAATTTTTCCGTGGCACAATAATGCTTCTTCTTGCGTTTGTCGGTACGGCATTAGTTTCCCGTATTGCTAAAAACTTTCAAGACTATTATTTAAATACGGTCAGTCAGCGTTCAGGTGCGGACATGTATCGAGAAGGGGTGGAGCATTCTTTGGAATTACCTTATGTGGTTTTTGAAGACGAACGAAGCGGTGAGACATTGGGGAAACTCCAAAAAGCACGTCAAGATACAGAGAAACTTATTCAAGATACAATCAACGTTGTATTTGCTTCGACAATTGTTCTTTTGTTTGTGTTGATTTATTCAGCCATGGTTTATTGGGTGATCACAGTATTTTTCGCTGCGATGATACTTATAATCGGAAGTATTACTTTTGTTTTTTCAAAACGTATCAAGACTATCCAAACTGTAATCGTTGCTGAAACTACAGCACTCGCTGGAGCCACAACTGAATCTTTGCGAAATATTGAACTTGTAAAATCTCTTGGCCTTACTCGTCAGGAAATCGACAGACTAAACTCTACAACAGAAAAGATTTTAAAACTCGAACTAAAGAAACTTCGATATTTACGAGTTCTTGATTTTGTTCAAGGTACTGTGACAAATGCAATACGCGCATTTTTGTATTTGTTTTTGTTCTATTTAATATTCATCGAAAAAATAACATTTGGTCAGTATCTATCTCTAAATATTTATTCATTTTGGTTATTCTTTCCGCTTACGCAATTCACAATGTTTACAGCGACATATCGACAAGCAGAAGCATCGCTTGCTAACTATACGACTCTCATGAATACCCCTGTCGAACCAAATCCTACATCTCCGAAATCTATCGGAACGATTGAAACACTAGAATTTAATGACGTATCTTTTGCTTATAAAGCAGGAACTATAAAAGCACTACAGAATATAAATTATAAATTGACAGGCGGGGAGACGATTGCATTCGTTGGTCCGTCTGGATCTGGTAAAACATCTCTTGTGAAGCTTTTGGTTGGGCTTTATGTTCCGACTGAGGGAAATATTCTATATAACGGAATACAGCACACTGATATAAATAAAGAAGAACTTCGAAAGCAGATTGGTTTTGTGACACAAGACACACAACTTTTTTCTGGAACCATACGGGAGAATTTGTTGTTCGTAAATCCCCTGGCAACTGATGCAGAATGTCTCGATGCGCTAACCAAAGCACAATGTCAAAATCTTCTTGAGCGAGGTGGCATGGGGCTCGATACTGTAATAGGTGAAGGTGGAATGAAAATTTCTGGTGGTGAAAAACAACGTCTTTCTATAGCACGCGCATTGCTTCGAAAGCCAGCTATTTTGGTTTTTGACGAAGCGACATCGTCACTTGACTCTATTACCGAAGAGGAAATCACAAAGACGGTTCGTGATCTATCTGATGCAAAAGCACACTTGACGATATTGATTGCTCACAGACTTTCGACCATTATGCATGCGGATAAAATTTATGTTTTGGAAAAAGGTAAAATTAGTGAAAGTGGAACACACGACGAGCTTGTAGAACAAAAGGGACTTTATTTTGCGATGTGGCGACAGCAGGTGGGTGAGAGAAAATAAGTAAGTTTATAAAATTATAAGAATAATTTATAATATAAGTATGGAAGAAATTATAAAAAATGCATCACCTAAAAAACATATTGGTGGGTTTATAGATTTTATTAGAGAACAGGGTGTGGTGGGACTTGCTATCGGTTTTATTTTGGGTGGAGCAGTTTCAAAAGTTGTTTCAGCTTTAGTGACAGATATTATTAATCCGCTTATAGGGTTCATGATTGGAAGTGCTGATGGACTTAAAAACGCAAGTATTAAAATGGGAGAACAACAAATTCTTTGGGGAGATTTTGTTTCTGTAGCAATTGATTTTTTGATTATTGCAATGGTCGTTTATTTTGGTTTCAAAGCATTGAAGTTAGATAGATTAGACAAGAAAAAAGAAGTGTAATTCGAAACATATTTTAAATCTAATCTACTAATTACTAATATACTAGTTAGTGTGCCAGTGTAAAAGCAAAAACTTTTTTAGGGCCCGCCCGGGGTTAAGCACCGGGGGGGGGGTTTTTTGTGGGGCCGGGTGTTTTGTTTTGGTGAATTAAAAAAATTTTTTTAGAACCAGTTTG
>CAYLKL010000006.1:21924-45748 GCA_964384645.1 uncultured Candidatus Saccharibacteria bacterium | reverse complement strand
AATCATAGTTCGTGGCCCAGTGAAAACCCAAAAACTTTTTACGGCCCCCCCGGGCTAAAACCACGGCGGGCTTCTTTTATGGTGGCACCTGTTGTTATGATGTCATCAATTAAAATAATATTTTTACCAGAAATTTTTATAGAATATTTTTCCTTAACAGCCATACTGTTCTCGATATTTTTTTCGCGCATTTTTTTATTTTTAAGACGAGCCTGATTTTCTGTTTTTCGAGTATAGTAAAGACAATCAATTATTTCTAAATTGTTTTTTGTTGAAACTTCTTTTGCAAAAATATAAGCATGATTAAAAACCCGAAAACCTTTTTTTCTGTTTGGCACACAGATTACTATAAATTCACCACCGTATAGTTTTTTTAGAGAATCAAGCTCTTCTTGAACATATAAAGCCAATTGCTCGCCTAAAGCCTCAGCCAATCTTTTGTTGTTTTTGTATTTAATATTCCAGATTAATTTTTTAAGAACTCCACTTCTATAATCAAAGGCAGAGTTTGTATTTTTGTCGAAATTATCTGGGTTTTTTTCTAGGGTCAGTATGCATTTTGTGCACAATATTTCGCCACTTTTATTGCAACCTCCGCAGTTTTTGGGGAAGAGTAGTTCTTCAAAAAACAATAGTATTTCACTAATCATTTTCATTATTACTATGATATACTTTTTAGAGTAATTATGGATAATCCGTTTAAGAAAATATTTAGCACAGGCTTGGCGGCTTTTACCTCTTCTAAGGTGGAAAGCGCTATTGGGGTTGATATTGGAACATCTGCAATAAAGATTGTTCAGCTAAAGAAAAAAGGATCAAAGGCGATTCTTGAAACTTACGGTTCTTTGTCCCTTGGTCCCTATGCAGATACTGAAGTTGGGCGAGTCACAAATCTTCCTGCTGATAAAATCTCAACAGCCCTTACTGATGCACTTCGAGAAACAAATACAACTTCAAAAGTTACAGCTTTTTCTATTCCATCTTCAGCTAGTCTACTTTTTGTTATTGAATTACCAGCTTCTGTTTCTGAATCTCAGTATCCAAATGTTGTACCAACAGAAGCGCGAAAGTATGTTCCAGTTCCAATAAATGAAGTCGCTTTAGATTATTGGGCTATACCAAAAAGAGACGAATCTTTTAATGTTTATGGAGGTGAAGAAAGTTCAAAATCTGAAGTTTTGGTTGCGGCTATTCATAACGATATCTTAAATAGATATAAGGATGTTTTAAAGAGAGTAGATACAACTGCAAAATTTTATGAAATTGAAACTTTCTCAGCTATTCGTTCGAGTTTAGGTAGAGACATTGCTCCGATGGTTTTTGTCGATATGGGTGCGTCAAAAACAAAACTTTCAATTATAGAGATGGGTGTAGTTAGAAATTTTCATATGGTAAACCGAGGAATGAACGATCTAACTTCTTCTATTTCAAAAGGAATGAGTATAACTTACGATCAGGCTGAGGTTAAAAAAAGAGAAAATGGATTGATCGGTCCAGATGTTGCAATAGCTGACGCTTGTAGACTTTTTGTCGATAATATATTTTCTGAAATATCAAATACTGTTTTGCAATTTGAAAGAAAATACAATCGAGCTGTTACAAAAGTAATGTTTTCAGGAGGAGGAGCGCTTCTACCAGGACTTATGGATTACGCTGTATCTCAGTTTCAAAGTGAAGTTGTTTTTGCGGATCCTTTTTCAAAAGTTGAATCACCTGCATTTTTGGAAGACGTCTTGAGAGCTGGTGGTCCTGAATTTTCTATTGCTGTTGGACTGGCACTTAGAGCTTTAGAGTAATTCTGTGGATAAAACCCGTACAAGTTTTTTTTATCGTGATAAAATAATTGTAGCGAAAAAACTAAATGGAAAATATTAATCAAACATCTTTTATACCAAAACAATCTTTAGCTCCTGTTGCTAATCGTGCACCACGAAGTGTTTCGGGTTTAAATTTAATAGCTTGGTTTTTATTTGTGGTTTCTATTTTGATAGCCGGAGGATCATTTCTTTGGAACAAGACACTAGAAGGAAGAATTTCTTCAATGAATTCTCAAATAGCTTCTGTGAAAGATCAGCTTGAGCAAGATACTATTTACGATATAAAAGAATTAGAAAAAAGATTAAAATCTTCTGAAGAGATCTTAAATTCACACATTGCAGTTTCTAAGATATTTGAAGTATTGCAACAGAGAACTTTGAAAACTATAAGTTTTAACAAATTTGCGTATTCTATAGCTGACCCAACAGGTAAAAGTAAAACAGTTACAGTTAGTATGGCTGGTCGTGCAAAGAATTATGATGCGATTGCTCAACAAGCAGAAGAGTTGGCAAAAAATGAATATATAATCAATCCAATTTTTTCAAATATGACCTTGGATGAAATCAGAGGAACTATTTCTTTTGATTTAACTTTTGTTGTAAATCCAGCTCTTGTTTCTTACGAAAGTCTTTTTAATAGCCAATCTCAAGGTTTTGATTTAATAAATTAATTTATGTTTAGACAAATTTCAGCTTTAATAATCATAGCCATCGCAGTTGCGCTGTTTTTCTTGGTTACTAATGGCAACATAAAAGAAATAGAAAAAAATAGCGCTGAAGTTGACCACCTTAGTTCTGTTTTGGAAAATATTAAACTCTACAAAGAAAAACACGATAAATTAATTCTAGATTATAATTCTATTGAAACAGGGGATATTGAAAGATTGGAAAAATTCCTACCAGATAATGTTAATAATGTAAGACTGATTTTGGCAGTGCAAAACGTGGCAAAAGATTTAGGTATTTCAATAAAAAATGTAACTTATGACTCAAATTCTCAGAAAACATCAGGAGGTCAAACAGCGACAAGTCAGGAAGCCTTGAATAGACAAACAAAAGACTACGGAGTTTTTGATATGAATTTTACAATTACAGGAAGATACCCAGAGTTCGTGACGTTTCTTTCAAGAATAGAAAAGAGTCTTAGAATTGTAGACGTTCGACAGATTGAATTTTCAGCAAAGGATCCGAAGGCGGGAGTTACTCCAACGAGTGATGAAATTTATCAGTTCGATATAGATTTAAGAACTTATTGGTTAAACCAAGTAAAGTAAAATGAAAGGAATAATAAAAAAAGCAATAATATTCGTAATTTTCATAATAATAGTTGTGATTCTTTATTCTGTTTTTGCCAAGAAACCAGAGATACAAGGTTCTTTGAGCTCAACTCCGGCTGCTGGGGTTGACCCAAATTTGTCCGCGGACACTCAGGCAATTTTATCTCTTCTTCAATCTATTAGTAATTTAAAATTAGATACAGGTATATTTGATAGACCAAGTTATCTAGCTTTGGAAGATCAGAATAAACAAATTTTAGAAGATCTAAACCCTGGTAGATATAACCCATTTGCACCAATTGGCATTGATCAAGAATTGGCAACCCCTATTTTGTCTCCAGAAGTAAATGGCCAAGTTGATCTTCTAAACAATTTAGAAAATTTAGGCAATACAACTGATTCTGGTTCGCAAAATCCAGTTGTGCAAAATAACGCAAGTACAATTATCACAGTACAAGCTTCTACTGTTGCAAAAAATACTGCGATATTAAAAGGAGAATTACTTACTGCAAATTCAGGTGCGGAAAGATACTTTGAGTATGGCTTGAGTCAAACTAATTTATCTTTTTCTTCCAATAAGGTTGTTCAATCAACCGTAGGCACATTTTCTTATACTGCTTCAAATTTGATTCCGAATACGACGTATTATTTTCAAGCAGTGGTTAAGATAGGTAGCGTTGTTCTTAGGGGTGAAGTTCAGAGTTTTAAAACTTTACCGTAACTAAAGAATAACTTCTTATTTTAGCCAAACAATAAAGTTTGGTTTTATGGATTACTTAGATATATTAATTCAACATGGTTTTCTGAAAGAGGCTGATATATCAGAACTCAACAGAAGAGCTAAAAAAGATTTTGATGGCGACATTGATGCCGCTGTTTTGTCTTTTCGTGTACCAGAAAAAGCTCTGCTTGAAGCAAAAAGTCAGCAATACGACATACCATTCAAAGAAATAGACGAAAAAGGAGTACCCTTCGATGTCTTGAAAATGATTCCAGAAGATTCTGCTCGTCATTATAAATTTATACCAATAGGAATTGTAGACAAGGTTTTAGAAATTGGAGTAGTTGAGCCACAAAATACTGCAACAATTGACGCCGTAGAATTTATTGCTTCAAAAATAAATATACCTTATCGAATATATATTATTTCAAGTGTTACTTATAAAAAATTACTCGAAGGGTATAAGGGGATGACGGGGATAGTTTCAAGTGCTCTAAATGAATTTGATAATGAATTAGGTGACACTGTAGAAATACCACAAGTTTCAAGTGAGGTTGTAAATGAAGAAAGTTTGGTTGAAGAAGCTCCTATAATAAAAATTGTTGCAGTTATAATAAACCACGCAACAGAAGGGGGTGCCTCTGATATTCACATAGAAAGCACTGGAGACAAAGTTAAGGTTAGGTTTCGTTCTGCATACATCATTAGTTTTGCCAATGAATGTTTATTCAGGAGTTGTTGCTCGTATAAAAATTTTAGCCAAGCTAAAGCTTGATGAAAAAAGAAAACCTCAAGATGGAAGTTTTTCTGCAAAAGTTGGCGGAAGAAAAGTTGATTTTCGTGTTTCGACATTTCCAACAGCTTATGGAGAAAAAGTTGTTATGCGTATTTTGGATACTCAAAGAGGAGTAAAGCCATTAGATCAGCTTGGTTTTTCAGAAAGAAATATGAATCTGGTTAAAGAAGCCTTGAATAAACCTTACGGACTTATTTTGATTACTGGTCCAACAGGGTCTGGAAAAACTACCACACTTTATTCAATGCTTAATGCTTTAGACAGAGAAACATCCAATGTTGTTTCCTTGGAAGACCCTATTGAATACAATATTCCAAGCTTGAACCAGTCTCAAGTTATGCCAGAAATTGGCTATACTTTTGCTTCAGGTCTTCGTTCTGTTTTGCGACAAGACCCAGACATAATAATGGTTGGAGAAATACGAGATGCTGAAACAGCGCAGCTTGCTATTCAAGCAGCTTTAACTGGTCACTTGGTTTTTTCAACTCTTCACACAAATAATGCCGGAGGTGTGGTTCCAAGACTTATTGATATGGGTGTTGACCCTTATCTTATTGCGCCAACTTTAATACTTTCTATTGCCCAAAGACTTGTTAGAAAAGCTTGCCCAAGTGCTAAAAAAGAAAAACCAGTTGATGAAGCAACTAGAAAAATGATGGAAAAACAATTTGAAGATTATCCAGATGATTATAAAAAGGATATTTTAAATAAAGATAAAATGTATGAAATAGTTGATACTCCAGATTGCCCAGGCGGTACAAGAGGTAGACTCGCAGTTTTTGAAATGTTTGATGTGGATAAGGAAATGCAGGAAGTTATACTAAAGAGGCCGGGAGAGCAGGATGTTTATAGAGTAGCCAGAAAGAAGGGAATGATGACAATGAAAGAGGACACTCTTATAAAAGCTTTAAATGGTGAAACTTCTATGACAGAAGTCTTTGGTTTTAATTAATAACAGTATTTTTAAAATAAATTGTTTTTTGTTATATAATAAAAGTATGGAAAAGAAGAACAAAATAATGATAGTGGATGATGATAGCTTCCTATTAGATATGTATTCTCTAAAATTTTCTCAAAGTGGTTTTGAGGTAACAGCAGAGCTCGGTAGTGAAAAAGCTCTATTGAAATTAGAGGAAGGTTATAAGCCAGACTTAATGTTACTCGACGTTGTTATGCCTGGAATGAACGGTTTTGAACTTTTGAAAAAAATTGAAGATGAAAAATTGGCCCCTAATGCAATAAAAATAATTCTTTCAAATAGAGGGCAGACAAATGACATAGAGGAAGGTAAAAAATATGGAGCAAAGGGATATATTGTAAAAGCAAACAGTACGCCAGCAGAAGTAATTGAGCAAGTTAAAGAATATTTAAAATAATTTATGGATCCAAAAAAAGAACTAGAAGATTTAATACTTACAGTTATAAGAGAGGGTGGTTCGGATTTGCATATTTCTGCAAGTAGGTACCCTGCAATTCGCGTTACAGGAGAGCTTATTTTTTTGGTAAAGAAAAAAGTTTTTGAAAATGAGGAGGTTATAGAAATGCTTCGAGAACTTGTTGGCAGTGACGAAAATGTTAAAAAGTTTTTGGAAAACAAAGAAATTGATTTTTCATATGCTTTTAAAGAAGAGGCGAGACTTCGAGGTAATGCTTTCTTTCAAAAAGGAAAGATAGGTATCGCTCTAAGACTTATACCAAAAGTAAGAAGTCTTTCTGAGTTGAATTTACCACCAATACTTGAAACTTACGCTAGAAAAAAGCAAGGATTTTTTCTAGTAGTTGGTCCTGTTGGGCAAGGTAAATCAACAACGCTTGCTTCTATGGTTAATCTAATAAACCAAGAAAGAGCTGAACATATAGTAACCATCGAAGATCCGATGGAATATATTTTTGAACCACAAAGATCTATTATCGATCAAAGAGAGGTGGGAATTGATACAGAAGATTTTCAAACAGGTCTTAGGTCTGCGTTTAGACAAGACGTAAATGTTTTAATGATTGGAGAAATGAGAAGTCCTGAAACTATGGCGGCAGCTGTTACTGCGGCTGAAACTGGTCACTTGGTTTTTTCAACTCTTCACACAAATAATGCATCTCAAACAATTGATCGTATTATCGACTCTTTTCCACCGGGACAACAGGATCAAATAAGATTACAGCTTGCGGGATCTCTGTTGGGCATTTTCTCTCAGAGACTTATACCTAGAATAACTGGAGGATTGGTTCCAGCTTACGAATTTTTGGTTAACAATACGGCTGTTCAAAATTTAATCAGAGAAAAAAGAACTCATGAAATAGATGTTGTTATTGAGACTGGATCAGAATCAGGAATGATAGATATGAATAGGTCTTTGTTAGAGCTTGTTCAAAAAGGGGAAATAACAATTGAGAACGCTTATTTAAATTCTTTCAATCCAAAGGCGCTACAAAGAATGATTTAAAAATTATAAATTATAATTACAAATATGATATTCAAATACAAAGCCATAACAGATAACGGAGAAAAAAGAGATGGGACAATAGATGCTGTTTCAAAGGATTTAGCTATTGGAGCTTTACAAAGGCGAGGCTTTGTTGTTTTGTCTATCGAAGGTGATGACAATAAAAAAGGATTGAGATCTGTAATTTTTAAATCCGTTTCAAACAAAGAGATTGTTATTTTGTCTCGTCAAATCGCTACACTTTTCGAAGCTCAAGTGTCGGCGTTAAAAGCTTTCTCTTTACTTTCAGCAAGTAATGACAATCCTTATTTGCAAAAAGTGTTAACGCAAATAGTGGACGATCTTCAGGCTGGTTTTTCTATTTCAGGTGCAATGGAAAAACATCCAGATGTTTTTTCTAATTTCTACACATCTATGGTAAAAGTTGCAGAAGAGTCGGGTAAGTTAAACCAAACTTTTATTTATTTGGCAGACTACCTAGAAAGACAACATCAGTTAACTTCAAAGACAAAAAACGCTCTTATATATCCAGCTTTCGTCGTTGTCGTTTTCATATCAGTTATGGTTTTGCTTTTGACTTTAGTTATTCCAAAACTTTCACAACTTATTATTGAGTCAGGACAAGAAATTCCAGTCTATACTAGGATTGTTATCGGCGCCTCAAACTTCTTCGTAAATTATGGATTTATTCTTTTGATCGGTGTTGTTTTTGGAGGAGCTTATCTTTGGTGGCTTTCAGGAACAAATAAAGGAAGGTTATTTTTGGATAAGATGAAATTAGCATTACCTGCTTTCGGAAATTTGTACAGAAAATTGTATCTTTCACGTATATCAGATAATTTGGATACAATGCTTACGTCTGGAATTCCAATTGTTCGCTCAATTGATCTAACGGCAGAAGTTGTAGGAAATAAATTTTATGAAGATATAATGCGCGACACAGCTGAGAAGGTTAAAAGTGGATTTCTTGTTTCTGACGCTTTGGCAAAATACCCAGAAGATATTCCTAATATTTTTGTTCAAATGACAAAGATCGGGGAAGAGACTGGAAAACTTGGACAGATTTTAAAAACCCTTTCAAATTTTTACAGAAGAGAAGTTAATGATGCAGTTGATACGTTGATTGGTCTTATTGAACCAGCCATGATTGTTTTCTTGGGTCTTGGTGTTGGAATACTGGTTGCCTCAGTCTTGATTCCTATCTATAACATTTCTTCTACAATCTCTTAATTCTGAGGAAAGGTTTTTTCCACAGAAAGGTAGCTTAATACAAGGTTTTTTATAAATGTTATAATTATCGAAACGATTTACTTTGTCGTTTAAAGCCCTTAAAGGCTTTGGGCTTTCGAAACCCTTTAATTATTAATTATAAATTTATTTTTTATATGACAAAAAACTTTAAAAAAGGTTTTACACTTATTGAACTTTTGGTTGTTATTGCGATCATCGGTATTTTGGCCGCTATTGCGCTAACTTCACTTGGAGCAGCAAGAAACAAGGCTAAAGATTCTAGTGCGCAAGGTTCAGTTTCTTCAGCAAGAGCACAAGCTGAAATATATTTCGACACAATGAATTCTTATACTGATGTTTGTACAGATCCAGACATTGCAAGACTTTTGACAGCAGCAGACAAGCAAGTTGGCTCTACTGATTTTACAGATAGTTGTAGTTCAACAGATACTACTTATGTTATTTACGGTGATTTACTTGATACAGAAAATGAATTCTGTGTTGACTCAAATGGTTTTGCCGGAAAACAAAGCATAGGCACAGCAGCTGGAGCTGGAAACGGTCTTTGTAACACTCTATAATATTTAAGTATATTTATAAAAAAAATACACCTTCGGGTGTATTTTTTTTATAAACACTATACAACAAATTTTATATTTTTTTGGGTTATAATTATATTAATAATTTATGTTGAATTTATTTCTAATTTTGTTTTTCATTTTCGGTACTCTTATCGGAAGTTTTTTGAATGTAATAATATTCCGGTTAAATACAGGTAAGGGAATTGGGGGCCGGTCTATGTGTATGAACTGCGGAAAAACATTACATTCTCATGAATTAGTTCCTATTTTTTCTTATATATTCCAACTTGGAAAATGTCGTGGTTGTAAAGCAAAAGTTTCAATTCAGTATCCAATTGTCGAAGCTATAACAGGTTTTGTCTCAGGTGTTTTGGCCGCCAAAATTGGCGTTTTAAATATTTTAACTGACCAAATGTCTCTCCTTTATTTCTTGGCAGCATTTTCATTTTTTTCAATTTTTATTGCAATTGCAGTTTATGATTTTAGACATAAAATAATCCCACCAAGTCTTTCAAATTTAGCTACAATTGTGGCATTCCTTGTTTTAGTTTTAGGATTTAGTTCAAATACAATAGTTCTAAAAGCTTTCTTAGATAGTTTTTATGGTGGCCTTATTGGTTTTTTACCTTTTGCGGGATTATATTTTATTTCAAATGGTAAATGGATGGGATTTGGAGATGCGAGACTTGGCCTTGCTGGAGGTATTATTTTAGGAAAAGTAACAATGCTTATGGCTTTAATGTATTCATTTTGGGTCGGCGCGATTGTTACACTTTTTATATTGCTAATAAAAGGTAAAAAAATTACAATGAACACAGAGATTCCATTTGGGCCGTATTTAACTTTGGGAATTTTTATTGCCTTTGTTTTATCTAGAACTAACTTAGATTTAGCAAAAGTTCTATTTTTGAATTATTAATAAGTATGAAAAAATTTCTAAAAACTAAAGGCAATAGATTAACAGCTCGATTTACGAGAGGTTACACTTTTATAGAATTGATAGTTGTAATTGCTATTTTTTCTATAATTTCTTCTGTTGTTTTGTTTAATTTCTCTGATTTTTCAACCAATATATCTTTACAGAATACAACTTCAGACATTGCGCTTCAGATTAAAGAAGCTCAATCAGACGCAATTTCGGGAAGGTTAAACGATACTATAAATTTATATGTTGATAGTAGTGGCCTTGAGTACTATAAACCTTCTTTTGGCATGAGATTTGAAATTGATAGGCCGTCGAACTTCATAAAGTTTACTGATTTGGACAAAGATAGGGTTTATGGAGGTGATTGTTCGTCTGCTGTGACAAATACAGAATGTTTGAAAGATGTAAAAATAAATGGCTTTGATTCGATAACAAATATTTGTGTGGTGAAGACTACAGATCTGTCGAACTGCGAGGACGTAAGTATTCTCGATATTTCTTTCGAAAGACCATTTCCCGATGCGATTATTTCAGCTGACGGAGACGGTACTAATTTTTTTGAAAACAATAGTGCACAGGTAACACTCGTTTCTTCAAAAGGGTCACAGAGAAAGATAATAATAAATTCAGTTGGAAATATTTCTATTGAACAAGTAGCACCGTAATGAGTTATAAAGTTGAAAGTTCATAAAGTTGTAAAGTAAAAATGATAAAAAATAAACTAAAAACTAAAGAATATAGACTAAAGACTCAGGGGGGTTTTACTCTTGTGGAAGTTATGATTTCTGTCGGACTTTTTGTTACGGTTATGCTTGTGGGTGTTGGTGCTGTTTTGAATACTAATGTTACACACAAAAGAACTTTGGCGGTAAGGCAAGTTCTCGACTCGGTAAATTTCTTGGTTGAGGATATGGCGCGAAATATAAGACTCGGTTCAAATTATAATTGTGACATTTTGTCTGAGTACACAGAAGACGTGAGTTCAACAGTAATATATAGCCCAACAATAGAAGAACCAGATGATTGCGCAGAGGCTCTTTCTTTGGCATTTGAACCAATGGGCGGTGTCTATGCTGATGAGACAGATCAAATGTCTTATATAATTGAAGCAACTGGGCCAGAAAGTGCTTTTGTGAAAAAGATTTCAAAAGTTGGTGGTGTGACAACCATAAGAGATGTAACACCAAATCTTGGCTCAAACGAAGTTCAGCTTGTAATAGATCATCGTCAGTCTGGTTTTACTGTTATCGGTCCATATCCATACCCGCCAGACCCATCTGCTGATCCTGCATTTTTTGATACACTTCAGCCAAGAGTAATCATTAGACTTTCGGGTTATGTTGATTATAAAAATAATAGAGTACCATTTTCAGTCCAGACAACTGTGACACAAAGACTGATCGATTCATAAAAAATTACGAAGGTTAAATTTAAATGAAAAACACAAGACACAAAATATTGAATACAAAATACAAACAAGGTTTTACTCTTGTGGAAACTTTGGTTTCTTTATTTATATTTTCTTTGTCTATTACCGCGATTATAGTGGTGACTGGGCAAGGGGTATCAGACACAACAATTGCAAAAAATAAAATTACAGCAGTTGCTCTTGCTCAAGAAGGAATAGAAGTTATTAGGAATATTCGAGATACGTATTCTTTGTCAGAGGCAAGTTCTGGTTCTGGCTGGATAGATTTTATAAATGATATTCAAAATAAATGCTCTAAACCCGACGGATGTTTTATTGAAGATGTTGTTTCTTATATTAATTTACCAACAGTTATTGCCTGTAATACAATTGGTGGAGGCAGTGTTTTTCCAAGTGGATGTCCTTTTTTGGAAAGAGAAAAATTACCATCTGATTTATCAAATACAGTTGTCGGAACACTTGGTTTTTATCAATATAATTCAACTGTGGCTACAGAGTCTCCATTTCAGAGAACTATTTATATCGAATGCGTAAATGCAGATTGTACTGAGGTGCGGGTTGAGTCTTTGGTTGCTTGGCGCCAGGGAACAGGTGTCGCAGAAATAAACGCGGTTGAAAATTTATTTAATTGGTTTAAAACAGCACCCGCGGTTACTCCGTAACGAGCTATAAATTAAAAATGATAAAGAATAAACTAAAAACTAAAGATTATAAAATAAAAACTAAGAGAGGTTTTGTTTCTTTGTTTGCTGTTTTGATCTCACTTGTTGTGTTGGCAATAGCTATCGGTATTTCAAACGTCGCTTATAAAGAAAACGTTTTAGCTTTTTCCGCAAAAGAAGGATCATATGCTTTTTTCGCTGCAGACACTGGTCTTGAATGTGCGCTATTTCACGATTCAAGAGGTTTGTTTTCAGATCCAACTAATCCCGAACCTGTAGTTGATTGTGCTGGATTAAATATGATTTCTGATGCTGTGGGGACTAAGGTTAGTTTTAATTTTGAATATGAGATGGCGGGTAAAAATAGATGTGTAGAAGTTTCTATCGACAAAAGTGTTCCAGACCCAGTTAATCCCACAGGGACACTTACCGAGATATTTTCTAATGGTTATAATATAGACTGTAATGATGTTAACGATATTTTAAATATTTCTAACAATCGAATTGTAAATAGACTACTTAGAGCATCGTATCCAAATTCTGCGCCGATTGTTACACCATAAATTTATTATTAATTTTTTTATTATAAGATTATTTTTTTATGAACAATAAACAAAGAAAGGTAAGTATTGTAGCTGGAGTGGCGTTAGTGGTAATAATATTTGCCTTAAGTTATGTTTTAGATTTTCCAAAAGGTTTTTCTAGAAATTTAATAGGAGAAGTGATTGGCCAAAAACCAACTGTCTCAAATCTTTTGGTTACAAACATAACTCAAGATTCAGCAACTGTTTATTGGAAGACTGATATAAAAAGTACAACAGAGATGATGTTGGGTACTTCAAAATTGAGCTTGCCGCAAGCTATAGTGAATGATTCTCCCGCTTCAGTAAATGGTGTTGTTTTACATAAAATAGAATTAACAAACTTAACGCCGTGCACTCGATATTTCTTTAGAGCAAAATCTGTCTCAGAGACTGGTTTTTATACAAATTCTGCAATGAAGGGTATAGACACTAGGGGTTGCGGGCAGTCTTCTGGTGACATTGAACCACCATCACAAGTTCAAAATGTTAGAGTTATTAGCACTGACGGAAATTCAGTGACTATTGGCTGGGATTTAGTTGGCGGGGATGATATTCAGGGTTATTCTGTTTTTGGTCCAATAAATAGCACCAATGATGGAGTCCACTTTTCTGTAAGGAGTAAAAATGTGAATACTTTTACGATACCTAATTTATTGAATGGAGTCGGTTATTCTGGGGAATATGGAACTAATGGATACGATGCTGGTTTTATGGTTCAAGCTTTTGATTTTTCTGGTAATTATTCTATTCCATCAGACAGAGTTTCTTTTGTTGTAGGTACAGAGTGTCAAACACTTTCAACTGCTGGCGAAAATTTTTCATCAAAATTAAATCCAACAGGTAGCCCTGTTGGAGGTGGTGAATGTTACTTAAATTTAATAAACAAAGGTAGCGCTAGTTTTGTTGTATCAAATAAACAAGAACTCAAAGAAGCACTACAAAGTGCTACTAGTGGACAAATTGTATACGTTAATGATGACGCAGTAATTGATTTGACAGGAGAAAAAAATATTAGTATTCCTGCTGGAGTAACTCTTGCCTCTGGAAGGGGTATTAATGGATCTATGGGTGCTTTGTTGTTTTCAAACTCATTTTTTCCTGAACCAGAATTTTCTGCCGTTTTTGTAACAGGGGGACCTGATGTGAGAATTACAGGACTAAGATTAAAAGGCCCAAATCCAGACATATTAGATCATGGTTATTCTGCAACCGGTGTCGCTAATGCCGTAAGAAGTCTTCACTCAGGTTTGGAAGTGGATAATAATGAAATATTTGCTTGGGATAAATGGGCAATTTGGCTCTATAGATTAGACGGCGCACATGTGCACCATAATTTTTTCCACGAAAATGTAAGAGAGGGGTATGGTTATAGTGTTTGGGTGGGTGGCTCTGGTACAGAAATCAATGCAAATGCTTTAATTGAAGCAAACCTTTTTAGAGGTTGCAGGCATTGTGTTGCTTCAAGTGGTCATGAGAATTCTTGGGAAGCAAGACATAATATTTTACTTAGGAGACAATTGTTTATAAATTTTGATCGACACAATAATTCTGGTTTGGAGAATGAATTGGGTGGTGAAAACACTACACTGTTTAGAAATTTATTTTTAACAACACAACTTCATTTCGGTTTTGCAAACCCATTGAACCAAAACGGTTTAGTAACAATTAGGGAAAATTGGTTTAAGAGAAGTGATCTTTGTTCTTCGGGTACTATTGGTAAAATACCAGCTTGTCAGACACTCGATACGGAAAATGCAGTCCTCGATGGAAATTATTTCGGAGGGCAAGGTATTAGTCTTCCAACTAGTACAATTGTCAGCTCTTCAAAAGAAGGCAATGTTCCGTTAACTGTTAATTTTTTGGGCAATGCCGTAAGCTCTTTGGGAAATAAAATAAACAGGTATGAATGGAGCTTTGGAAATGGTGATGCGTATGGTGATAGAAAGATTGGTAAAAACGTAACATATACATTTACTCAACCTGGTATTTATAAAGTCGGATTAGTTTCTTATGATGCTTATGGTATTCCAAGTGAGACAGCTTGGGAGACTATAAAAGTAAAGCCTCAGAATAGTTCGTATGTTCTCTCGGCTTGGGTAAAGGATTCTTACCCAGGAACATTAACAGATAGATATAAAAAACAATTTCTTATAAATGGAAATGTTGTTTGGGAAGATGACGTTTCTGGAAATGAGGGTTGGCAACACGTTGTTTTAGATGTATCAAGCTACTTAACTCCAGGAGCTCAAGCAAAAATTTCAATGAGACTTTATTCAAAAAATGGTGTCCCTGTAAATTCTAGTGCTGATATTGTTGAGCTTACAACTTGGGTAGATGACATACATATTTTTAACACAAATATGACTAATTCTGATTTTGAGACCACTTTTTCTCCTTGGAAACAAACGTTCTATAGTCCGCCAGGTAGCAGTACTCGAATTGGCTCAGGTACAACTACGGCGGACGCAAGAAGTGGTGATTTATCTTGGAGGTTTGAATTTGGACATAGAAAAGTTATTCCAGCGGGAGTTTACGCCGAGCTTTATCAAGTTTTTACCCCAAATTAATTTAACATACTAAAAAAGGCGCTTCGGCGCCTTTTTTAGTATAATTGCTTTTATGAATAAAGGAGAGGCAGAAAAAAGAATGAGAATGCTTGAAAAGCAGATAGATGAATTGCGCGAAGCATACCACACATATGATAATCCTTCGGTTACGGACGAAGTATATGATTCTTTGTCTAGAGAGTTAAAGGTTTTAGAAAAAACATATCCAAATTTAGTAAATCAAAATTCGCCACTTAATCGTGTTGGCGGAAAACCTTTAGATAAGTTTGTAAAAGTACAACACGAAACAAGAATGCTTTCTTTAAACGATGCATTTTCAAAAGAGGAAGTGTTGGAGTGGGAGAAGCGTGTTCATAAGTTATTGGGAACAACTAAAAATATAGAATATTTTTGTGAAATAAAAATGGATGGTTTGGCGGTATCTCTTGTTTACGAAAATGGTATTTTTGTTCGTGGTGCAACTCGTGGTGATGGATTTGTTGGAGAAGACATAACTCAGAATTTAAAAACCGTAAATTCAATCCCTTTGAAACTTATGGCACCATTTCCAGATTATATTGAAGTTCGTGGTGAAGCTGTAATGTCAAAAACAGTTTGGAAGGAACTTAATAAACAAAATAAAAAAGAAGATAAATCACTTTTTGCGAACACGAGAAACGCGGCAGCTGGTTCGCTTAGACAACTTGATCCAAGCTTGGCTGCAAAAAGAAAATTAGATTTTTTTGCTTACGATGCTCCGATTGTAAGAGGTTTTGATGGTGATATTAGAAACCACTCTGATAGGCATACTCTTTTAAGAAGTATTGGTTTTTCTCTTTCACCTCAGGAATTAAAGGTAAAAGATATAGATAGTGTTTTTTCTTTTATAGAAAAAGTTTCTAAGATAAGAGAAAGTCTTGATTATGGAACTGACGGCATTGTTGTGTGTGTCGATAATTTGTCATTTCAAGATGAATTAGGTGTTGTTGGAAAAGCTCCTAGATATGCGATTGCATATAAATATCCAGCAGAAAAAGCAACTACAAAAGTTGTCTCAATAACTGTAAACGTTGGAAGGACTGGAGTTTTAACACCCCTTGCTCATTTTACTCCTACGCTTGTAGCAGGCTCTGTTGTGTCAAAGGCAACACTTCATAATATGGACCAGATAGAGAGATTGGATATTAAAATTGGAGATACTGTTGTTATTCAAAAGGCGGGAGATGTTATTCCAGAAGTTGTAGAAGTTTTGCCTAAATTAAGAATAGGGAAAGAAAAGAAATTTAACATGCCAGAAGTTTGTCCGGTCTGTAATTTAGAAGTTTCTAAAAAAGAAGGCGGCGCAGGTAAGACTGTTGCTTTTTATTGTGTTAATAAAAAATGTCCAGCAAAAAACATAAGAGGAATGCAACATTTTGTTAGTATATTTGAAATTTATGAAGTCGGACCAAAAATTTTAGATCGACTAAAAGACGAAGGACTCATTACTGACGCGAGTGATTTGTTTTTGCTAGAAGAATCAGACCTCTCTGGTCTTGATAGGTTTGGAGAAAAGTCTGCCAAAAATATAATTGATTCAATTCAGTCAAAAAAAGAAATTTCACTTTGGCGTTTTATTTATTCATTGGGAATTTTACATGTCGGAGAAGAAACAGCTAAAGATTTAGCGAATAATTTTGGGAATCTTAAAAAAATAATTGGAGCAAGTTTGGAGCAAGTAGAAGCAATTGAAAATATTGGTCCCGTTGTTGCAAAAAGCGTCTATGAATTTTTTAGAGATAAAGATAATTTGCATTTTATAGAGCGATTAGAAAACAATGGTGTAAAAATCAAGAAGGCAGAAAAGATATCAAATGCAAAATTCTCCGGTATGACTTTTGTTCTAACAGGAACACTGCCGACTTTGTCTAGGGATGATGCAAAAGAAAAAATAAATTCACTTGGTGGAAAAGTTTCAAGTTCTGTCTCAAGAAATACGAATTATGTTTTGGCTGGAGATAGTGCGGGTTCAAAATTAGATGACGCAAAAAGACTGGGGGTTAAAATTATTGACGAAAAAGAATTCAAAGATCTAATTATCTAAGGACTCCTATTTTAAGCCTTATTTTGATATACTAAAAATATGGAGAAACACGAAATAGAAGCTTTGGCCAAGCTTGCCAGGGTTAGTCAAACAGAAGAGGAAAAAGCTAGTTTCGCCCAAGATATGGGCTCTATTTTGGCTTATGTGGATAGAATAAGAGAGGTTGCAACAGAAGATAAACCAGCAGAAATAGATCAAGTCCATAATGTCTTTAGGGCTGATGCTGTAAATGAATATAATCCTGATCAAGTAGAAAAAATAAAAAATCAATTTCCAGATCGAGACGGAGATTTCCTAAAAGTTAAATCAATACTGTAATGGATATAAAAAATCTAACAATTAAACAAGTAAGTAGTGATTTGCGTGAAAAAAAATATAGCGCTTTTGATTTATGTGTACAGTGTGTAAAAAATATAGAAGAAAAAAATTCTGAGTTAAATGCAGTTCTTGAAGTTTTTTCTGATTGGGAGATTCAAGCACGTGATGCTGATGAAAAAATTTCAAAAGGTGAGGCAAACCCAATGTGTGGTGTTCCTGTAATTATAAAAGATAACATTTTATTTGTTGATCATCGTGTAAGCGCTGCATCAAAAATTTTAGAAAATTATATTGCAACTTATTCAGCGACTGTTGTGCAAAAGCTTCGTGATGCGGGCGCTGTAATTATTGGTAGGGCAAACATGGATGAATTTGCTATGGGTAGTTCTACTGAAAATTCTGCATATGGAGTTGTAAAAAATCCTTATGACAACGAAAGAGTTGCCGGTGGGTCTTCGGGAGGTTCTGCTGTTTGTGTTGCTTCAGGTTTTTGTGTTGCATCACTCGGTACAGATACAGCTGGTTCTATTCGACAACCCGCATCATTTTGTGGAGTAGTTGGCTTTAAATCAAGCTACGGCTTTACTTCAAGATACGGCGCTATTGCTATGGGAAATTCACTAGATCAAATTGGTCCAATTACAAAAACATCTGAAGACGCAGAAATAATACAAAATTGTATTGGTGGTTTTGATGAAAAAGATGCAACTTCTGTAAATGAAAACTTAAAACCTAAACAAAAAGAAATAAAAACCCTAGGTGTTCCTTGGAATGAAATCAGAAAAGAGGGGATTGATCCAGAAGTATTAGAAAATTTTGAAAAAACAGTTAAAAAATTAGAAAATTCTGGTTTTAAAATTGTAGATATTAGTATGCCAAATATGAGCTATTCTTTAGCTGCTTATTATATTTTGATGCCAGCTGAAGTTTCTACAAACCTGGCGCGGTTCGATGGTATTCGATACGGACTCAGGGAAGATGGTGGAAATTTGTTTGATGTTTACGCCAATACAAAAGCAAAAGGTTTTGGCCCGGAAACAAGAAGAAGAGTTATATTGGGCGCATATGTTTTGTCGCATGGTTATTTCGATGCATATTACAGAAAAGCTCTTTTGGTTAGAGATCTAATAAAAAAAGAATTTAATGAAGCTTTTACAAAAGTTGATGCGATAGTTAGTCCGACAGCCCCAACTCCAGCATTTAAAATTGGTGAAAAAGTAAAAGATCCAGTCTCAATGTATTTGTCAGACATTTTTACAGTTCCAGCAAACATCGCCGGGCTACCAGCTATATCAATTCCAAATGGTTTCAACAAAGATGGACTTCCATTGGATATACACTTGGTTTCAGATTTTGGGCAAGATGAAGCAGTTTTAGGTTTCGGAAAAGCTTTTGAAAGGTTACAATAGAAGTAATTCATTGTATTTATATTTTTTAAATGAAAATAAAAAATAAAGGTTTTATTAAACATATAGTTTTGCTTGTTGCCACAATAGGATTTATTGGTTTTTTTGCCGTTGGGTCAACACAAGCACAAGGAATAGAACCAATTTTTAATCCAAGATACTTAAATTTAGATTTTCTTTTTTATAATCTCGTTCAAATTCTAAAAGCAATTTGGCTTTTCTTAACAGAAGGACCTCTAAAGTCTATTTTTCAAGCAATACTTGCGGTTATTTCAGTATTTTTAATTGCAGTTATTTCTTATATTTTGATTCGCTTGAATGAAATGGATAAAAAGCAAAAGAAAAAAGTCGACAAAACAATTCCAGGACATATGACAAGCGACGAAGTAAACCCAACTTGGCTAAAAATAAAAGCACATGTTTCGTCTGAGAATCCTTCAAATTGGCGAATGGCAATAATTGAAGCTGATTTACTTTTGGAAGATGTGATAACTCAGATGGGTTATCAGGGTCAGTCACTTGGTGAAAAATTGAAATCAATTGAACAAGCAGATTTTCCAATGCTACAACTTGCGTGGGAAGCTCATAAAGTTAGAAATAAAATTGCCCACGAAGGAGAAAAATTTATTTTGACTCAAAGAGAGGCAAGGAGAGTAATTGATCTTTTCGAAGTTGTCCTAAAAGATACAAGATATTTCTCTAGATAAATTCTTGTTGTGAAGAAATCGAACTATGATATTAGATAAGAAAAAAACAGAAGAGGAAATTGGGATTTTGGAGAGCCAAATGTCGGAAGCGACTTTTTGGGAAAATAAAGAAGATTCCCAAATAAAAGTTAAAAAACTTCAGGAACTCAAGGCATCTTTGAATAAATTTAAATCAATAGACGAAGGAAATGCAGTGCTCACAATTTTCTCTGGCGCAGGGGGTGACGATGCCGAAGATTTTTCGTCTATGCTTTTAGGTATGTATTTTGCATTTGCAAAAGATAATAATTTTTCTATAAAGATATTGCACGAAAATAAAAATGATCACGGCGGATATAGAAATATAACTATTGAAATAACAGGCAAGAGTGCATATCGAACATTTAAAAACGAATCAGGTGTTCATAGACTCGTTCGCATATCACCGTTCAATGCAAAAAAATTGAGACACACTTCTTTTTCTTTAGTTGAAGTTATTCCAATTATTCCAAAGAGTGAAGCAGTAGAAATAAATGAAAAAGATATAAAAATAGATTTTGCAAAATCGGGCGGTCCAGGAGGGCAGAATGTAAACAAAAGAGAAACAGCTGTGCGGATAGTTCACATCCCAACAGGCATTGCTGTTCATGTTGCTACAGAAAGAAGTCAGGAATCAAATAGAGAAAAAGCAATGGAGTTACTTTTTGGTAAACTACATCGTTATAACGAAGCAAAGGAAAATAAAAGTATGGAAGCTTTGTATATTTCAAAGACAACTGAAATAGAGTGGGGAAATCAGATTCGTTCTTATGTATTACACCCTTATAAAATGGTCAAAGATCATCGTACAGGCGTAGAGGTAAGTGATGTTGACGGCGTTTTAAAACAAGGGCATATTGATGAATTTATCGAAAAAGAGATTGATTTATAGTTTTTGAATTTATCTCTTCGTGCTATGATATTTAAGCACGATAATCTCGATAAACGATAGGTTTTCTGTTTTTAATTTTTTCAAAAAATGATTAATTTTCAAGATGTTTCAAAAATTTATCCTAAAGATTCACCAGCCCTTTTAGATATAAATCTAAAAATAAAGTCTGGCGAATTTGTTTCTATTGTAGGGCACTCTGGTGCTGGAAAAACTACACTTCTTAAGCTTATCTTGGCGGAAGATAAACCAACAAAAGGGCGTGTTTTGTTCGAGGATGTGGATATTCACAAACTTGGACGAAATTCTCTTTTAAAACTTCGAAAAAGAATTGGAATGGTTTTTCAAGATTTCAAGCTTCTGTCTAGTAAAACTGCTTATGAAAATATTGCTTTTGCGATGGAGGCAGTGGGAAAGACAGACGATGAAATATACACTGATGTTCCTCATGTTTTAGATTTGGTTGACCTTTCAGACAAGATGGATTCTTTTCCATCTCAAATGTCAGGAGGTGAAAGGCAGAGACTTGCTATTGCAAGAGCAATTATCAATCAGCCAGAAGTTATTATTGCTGACGAGCCAACAGGAAACCTTGATCCAATAAACACATATGAAGTGGTTCAGATTTTGAAAAAAATAAATGACCTTGGTACAACTGTTGTTCTGACAACCCACAATCGTGGAGTCGTCGAATCAATTGGTAAAAGAGTTATTACAATGGAAGGTGGTCGCATTGTTAGAGACGATAAAGATGGCAAATATTTAATTTAAATTTATGTTTTTACTTGATATAAAAAGAATCATAAGAAGTGGAGTGCTAAATTTTTACAGAAACGGAATAGTTTCACTAGCTTCAACTTTAGTTTTGTGGGTTACACTCTCTGTGGTCTTGGGAATTTTGTTTTTCCAAGCAGTTCTGACAAATAGTTTGGATCAAGTTAGGGAAAAAGTAGATATAACGGTTTATTTTGTTCCAGATGCATCTGAAGAAAAAATATTAGAATTCAAAGACATAATTCAAAAATTACCAGAAGTAGAATCTGCAAGCTACATTTCAGCCGATATTGCTCTTGCTCAGTTCAAAGAAAGAAAAAAAGATGATGAACTTACTCTTCAAGCTCTTGAAGAAATCGGCGAAAATCCTCTTGGTGGATCTATAAATATAAAAGCTCGGGATACTACTCAATACGAAGCAATTGCAAATTCTCTTTCACCTGAAAGTGAATTAGTAAAGTCAAACGAAGGGATTATTTACAATATAAACTACAATAAAAACAAAAGTATTATCGACAGACTAAACAACATCATAGTTAGCGCTAGAACGCTAGGAGTTGCGCTTACTTTGGTTTTGACAGTTATTTCAGTAATAATTACATTTAATACAATCAGACTAACTATTTTCATTTCAAAAGAAGAAATCGGAGTTATGAGACTTGTGGGTGCAAGTTCTAGATATGTAACAGGTCCTTTTATGGTAGAAGGAATGATTTGTGGAGTTATGGCAGCGTTTTTGGCAATGGCATCTTTCTATCCAGTTTCTGTTTGGTTGTCTAATAAAATGACTGATTTCTTGGGAGTTGATATGCTCGAATACTATGTATCACATTTCATACCACTTTTGGTAATAGTTTTACTTTTCGGAATAGGACTCGGCGCACTTTCTTCAGCTCTCGCTGTTCGAAAATATTTGTCTAAATAATTTTGAAAAAATATTAAAATAATATAGACTTTCTTTATTGCGAGATCGTCTAATGGTAGGTTCCCGATTTGTTCAAGAGCGAAGCGATTGAGTACAAATCGCAACGCATGCGAGCAAAGCGAGTCGCGGTCCGCAATAAGGGTTAAAATAACTCCTTAATTTATAGGAATGTATAAAGTATAAAATATTGCGAGATCGTCTAATGGTAGGACACCTCCCTCTGGAGGAGGTTATCTTGGTTCGAGTCCAGGTCTCGCAGCAAACTTGAGGTAGCACGAAGGGCGTTAATGTAAAGCTTGTCTAATTTTACATAGACTTAGCAAAAGTTTTGGAAGCTATATAATTGAGTACATGAGCGACAATGTTAAAAAACTAGAAAATAGAATTGAAAAGAAAGGTTTTAGTTTTTACATAGTTAATGAAGCGGGTCATAGAATATCCTCAACCTGGGTTATTAAGAAGGATATTAGAAAGAAAGATGGTTTCCCTAGTATATATCTCTACCAAAGAACTTTTGGTGGGAAAATGAAGCTGAGTTTACACTCTGATCATTGTCAATGGGGAATGAAAGATATTTACGCAGAAGAAAATAAAAGAAAGGGGTGGGGAACATTTGCACCCATAGTTTGGAAAAGAAAAATGACGCCAGATAATGGTGCTTTATATGTCGCATCAATTAGGTTCGCTACGGATTTTTTAAAAGGTGATTTTTCTCAATATCAAGAAACAAAAAAGCCCGTATGTAGCTTCAGAGCTGCTCCTCCAGGTAAATCAATAAATATGGGTATCTTTTTTTCAAAAGAGAAGCCCGAGTCACTTAATGAGTTATTTTCAAACAGGGGAGCTGAATTAATTGTGTCTTTTGATTTAGAAAACGGTGAGCACGTTTCCATTGTTGCAACAATTCAAGATAATCCGCACAAGATGCCTGCAGAATTTAATGGAGGGAGTAAAATTGGTCGAGAAATTGAACCTGTGCTTGAAAATGGCGAGACTATTAATAATGTGAGTGCTGTACTTACTCACCAAAGACCTGTAGACGGTACACCTCTTGAACTAGTTGAGATAGGTGGATTAAGTCTCGGTAAGTAGCGCACGAGACGCGTCGAAATTGATTCTTAAAATATAATAAAGTCGTCAAGCAGGGCTTGATCGCCCACGGTTCTAGCCCGAGACGGCCAGCTAAACAAAAAACCCCTTGCTTAGGGGTTTTTTGTTTAGCTTTGGTAAGAGTTATTTTGGTATAATTATTTAATGAAATCATATAAAACAGTCAACGAATATATAAAAAGTTTTTCAAAGTCTGGGCAGGAAAAATTATTGCAGATGCGAGCTTTGGTTTTGAAACTTGTGCCAAATGGGGAAGAAGCTATTCGATATGGAATGCCGACTCTTCGTCTGAATAATAAAAATCTTTTGCATTATGCGTGTTTTAAAAAGCACTTTGGATTTTACCCTGCGCCTTCTGCTATAAATGCTTTTCAAAAAGAATTATCAAAATATGTAACTTCAAAAGGCGCAATTCAATTTCCTTTGGACAAACCACTCCCCGTAACCCTAATAACAAAAATAGTAAAGTTTAGGGTTAGTGAAATATTTGATAAAAAATAATATAATACGGCGTATGAAAAAATATAAAATAATGTTTTGGATTTCGACTGGGATAATCTTTTTAATGGAAGGAGTTTTGGTTTT
>CAYLKL010000006.1:0-21824 GCA_964384645.1 uncultured Candidatus Saccharibacteria bacterium | reverse complement strand
TAATGTTTTGGATTTCGACTGGGATAATCTTTTTAATGGAAGGAGTTTTGGTTTTACTTACTTCACAAAGTGAAATGTCTATACAGGGAATTACTTCTTTGGGGTACCCACTTTATTTCGTGACACTACTGGCAGTGTTTAAAGTTCTGGGCTCTTTTGCTCTAATTATTCCGCAAGTTCCAGCGAGAATAAAAGAATGGGCATATGCAGGATTTGGAATTGATTTTGTTTGTGCGTTTGTAAGTATTGTTGCAGTATTCGGGTTTGGAATTATGGTTCTTATGCCAGTTTTATTTATGATTCTCCTTGTGATGTCTTATGTTTCGTATAATAAGCTGAAGGCTTCAAATTAATTATCTCCTTTCTACTTCGGGAAAAATAATGTAAAGTAGACATCTATGGCTCATGGCGAGGTTTTAATACGATTTGAAAAAGTTTCATTTGAATACGGCCCAAACAAACCTATTTTAGATAGTGTGGATTTTTCTATTCGCCGAGGGATGAAAGTAACGATAATGGGACAAAATGGTGCTGGAAAAAGTACCCTTTTTTCGCTAATTACTAGGGCGCAAATTCCAGAGGAGGGGAAGGTTATTTTGGGTGAAAGGGCAACTATTGCGCTCTCTAGACAGGTTATTCCGCGAGATGAGCTAGAACTCACTGTTAGAGATTTCTTCTTAAAATGTTTTAAAGAGAAAATTTATGATATAGATCCTAGAATTGATGAAGTTTTGGAAATTGTAAATCTAAATGGTCACGAAAAAGTTCATGACCGAATTATGAAAACTTTCTCTGGTGGTCAACAGGCACGACTTCTGCTGGCTTCTGCTTTGATTCAAAATTCAGATATTTTACTACTTGATGAACCAACAAACAATTTAGATAAAGAAGGAATTGCGCACCTGACGGATTTTTTGGTGAATTATAATAAGACAGTTATTGTAATTTCTCACGATGCAGAATTTTTGAATGCTTTTACTGACGCCGTTTTGTATTTGGATGTTTACACTAGAAAGATAGAGCAGTACGTTGGGAACTATACAGACGTTCGAGATCAGATTGTTGCGCGAATGGAAAGAGAAAATAGAAAAAATGCTCAACTCTCGAAAGAAATTCAAGCTAAAAAAGATCAGGCAAATGCTTTCGCTATGAAAGGAGGAAATTTGCGATTGGTTGCAAAGCGAATGCGAGATTTGGCGGCGGATTTGGAAGAAGAAAAAGTTGATGTTCGAAAAGAAGACAAAACTATAAGAGCGTTTACAATTCCTGTTCAACCAGACATAAATGGTGATTTGGTTACACTTACTTCTGTTTCAATTTTCAAAAATGGAAAACCAAAAAAATTAAAAGTGGATATTAAGCTTCGAAAAAAACAGCATTTACTATTGTCAGGCCCAAATGGAATCGGAAAAAGTACACTCCTTGAATCTTTGGCAAGTGGTCACGCAGAAGGCGAGACTTTATCTAAAGATGTTCGAGTCGGATATTACAGGCAGGATTTCTCGACGCTTGATTTCAATCAAACTGCACTTGAGTCTCTCTCAGATGCATCTTTCAAAGTCACAGGCCGCGTGGATCAAGAAAGAATTAGAGCGACTGCTGCAGGATTTTTGATAACTGGAGATATGATAAATACGAAAATCGGTAGTCTTTCAGAGGGTCAAAAAGGGTTAGTTGCTTTTGCAAGACTAGTAATTGAAAATCCTGGAATTTTGATATTGGACGAGCCGACAAACCACATAAACTTTAGACATTTGCCAGTTATTGCCAAGGCACTCGATGAATACGAAGGCGCGATGATACTGGTTTCTCACGTACCGGACTTTGTGGAACAAATTAGAATTGATGAAAAATTAGATTTAGGTAAAGAATAAAATGGAAACTGATTTTGTTTGGGATGTCGTGGTAATTGGCGGAGGACCTGCTGGTATGATGGCTGCAGGGCGTGCATCCGAGCGACGAAGAAAAGTTCTCCTTTTGGAGAAAAATAAAACTTTAGGAAATAAACTTCTTATTACCGGAGGTGGAAGATGTAATGTTACGAATAACAAAACTGATATTCGAACAATGCTTTCAAAATATAAAAGTAATGACAAATTTCTTTTTTCAGCTTTTTCTCAATTTGCTGTCAAAGAAACTATAAATTTTTTCCGAGAACGCGGTGTGGAATTCAAAGAAGAAAATGACGGAAGAATGTTTCCAAAAACAGAGAAAGCAGAAACGATTTGGAAGACGCTAATTGAACATATGAACAAAGCTGGCGTGATAGTAGAAACAGGCGCAAATGTAAAATCAATAAATTACAATAAGGCAAATAAGGAATTTATGATTTTTTTGTCATCTGGAAAAATAATAAAAACGAAATCTTGTATTGTTGCAACTGGCGGGACTTCTCGGCCTGAAACTGGGTCAACTGGTGATGGATTTTTGTGGCTCAAAAATCTTGGACATAAAATAGTTGAAAGTGATGTGTCTCTTGTACCAATTGCTCTTAAAGATGTGTGGGTTAAAAAAGCAAGTGGTGTGACACTGTCTGACATAAAACTAACTACATATAAAGACAAAGTAAAACAAAAATCTTACAAAGGAAAATTACTTTTTACTCATTTTGGAATAAGTGGTCCAACGGTTTTGAATATGAGTCGTGATGTTGGAAATTTACTTTTGCGATCAGAGGGAGAGGAGTATGAGAATAAAAAACAAAGTACAGTAACTATAATGCTTGATATGTTTCCAGGTATCGATTCTGGAGAGCTGCGAAAAAAGATTCAAGAGATTTTGGTTGGCGAGAGCAATAAAAAAATAAAGAATTCTTTGTCGCCACTTATTCCGTCAGCTTTGGTTTTACCTATTCTTAACCAGGTGGGAATAGACGGGGATACACCCAACCATTCAGTTCGAACAGAGAATCGAAAAGCATTGGTTGATTTTTTGAAAGCTATACCACTAAATGTTTCTGGATTGCTCGGAAAAGAAAAAGCCATTATTTCTTCTGGTGGTGTTGCGCTTGAGCAAGTTGATTTCAAAAGCATGCAATCGAGAATTGTTCCAAATCTGTTTTTAATAGGGGATGTTTTAAATATTGACCGCCCGTCCGGCGGATATAGTCTACAGTTATGTTGGACTACAGGGTATGTAGCGGGGAATAGTTGCTAATTGACAAGGTGTTTACGTACTGTAATATTGGGGAAAATCTAAACACTTAAAAAATGAATAAATACGAACATGCTTCAAATTCTGCCAAGATATTTGGTGGAAAGGCAACTGATTATGAAGAATTTCATGCACTCATCGATAGCAATAAGACGGTGACACCTTCAATCTTCGGAAGATTTTTCCTCCATCATTTTGATATTGGACTTATTCTCCTTGAAAAGGTATTTGGTAAAAATATTGGTTCTAAAAAAATTCCCTTAAAAGAATTATTGGCCCAACATTTAATAGAGGATTACGGGCAACTTATTACATTTAAAGAACATTGGTTACCCGCATTGAAAATAAATGAAAAAAGTTTGCCTAAAATTTCTTCTCAGCAGAATTTTGTTGATCGAGCAAATACAGATACTCGTCTAAGGGGTTTAAGTACAGCTCAACTTAATGAGTTGGATTCAATTTTTCGTCTCCATACTTGGATTAATGAAAGCGTTATTACTTTTCACCGGGAATCGATTGCAGTTTTAGGTCATGCTTTGGGTGCTGATTTGATTACCAGAATTCTACCAAAAAAATTCCACGGTAAGTGGACACTAGATGTTGTTACCGGGTATTTGAATTGCCGGTTTGATTGGTTGGATAAAAATCGTGACGGAGTTCCGACTTTGCTTGATTGGGAACGCTTTATTCCAGATGAGACGTGGATGCATTCTCCTTCGGAGGATAAAAAAAATAAGCTTAGTAGAAAAAAAATTCAAGAGTTGATAAACAAGCAAACAACTGACTTTAATTTTGCTGATTTTGTTGAAAATAGACCGATGTCGTCTTTTTATAAGAGACAACCTTGTAATTTTGACTAATTTCAAAAGACCCGCAATTTATCGCGGGTCTTTTTTTATAAAGAGAAAAAACGGAATGCATTATTAGGCAAGATATTGGACATTTTAGTTAATCCACAGCCCTATAGCGCTCAGGTAGGGTAAATGGTATCATTTAGGCATCTTTAACAGATTAATTAAATATTAAATATGCCAGTAGCAAAAAAAGCAAATTCTGCATTTATGAAGCCAATGACAATTAGTGACGACCTATCACCAGTCGTTGGAAAAGGCCCTATGCCTCGAAGTGAAGTTGTAAAAGCTCTATGGGTTTATATCAAGAAGCATGATCTTCAAGATCCTAAGAACAAGAGAAATATCAACGCTGATGAAAATCTTAAAAAAGTTTTCGGAGGTAAGGCTATGGTAAACATGTTTGAAATGACAAAGCTTGTTTCAAAACACCTTTCATAAAACTATTATAAAAAGCGTCCCAATTTTGGAGACGCTTTTTGTTTTTTTGGTATAATTAATATATGGAAAACAAAAAACTAATTTATACAAAGGTGATTTTTTTAGTTGTGGGAATATTTGCAGGGTGGCTGGTTTGGGGGAGTGGTTTTCTTTCTAGTGGTACACACGTTATGACAAGTGGTCATATTATGAAAAATGGCGATGAAAGTATGGAATCGATGATGTATAATATGAACTATAACCTACAAGGTAAGACTGAGGATGAGTTCGACGAAGCTTTTATTAATGAAATGATTGTTCACCATCAAGGCGCTATTGATATGGCTAAATTAGTTTTAGAAAAATCTGAAAAACCAGAACTAATTAGTCTCGCAAACGAAATAATAGTCGCGCAAACAAAAGAAATTGAACAAATGATTTTTTGGAAAAAAAATTGGTTTGAGTAGTCTATTAATATTATCTTTATAAAATATGATTTATAAAAATTTAAAAAAAAGTATATTATTTATTTTATTTTTTTCTGCCTCTTTTAATTTTACCTTGGCACAAGAAGATCAACGAGATACCACTCCGCCGGTAATTTCTAGTGTAGATATTTATATGACGTCTGCTGTAAATGTTTCCGTAGCTTGGCAAACTGATGAAGTTTCGACGTCTGTTATTCGGTATGGATTTAGTCCAGACAATTATGACCGTTTTGGATATGGAGAAAATGGAACTGAACATTTAGTTAACGCAGAAGATTTAACGCCTGGTGCTGAATATTTTTTTGAAATAAAATCTGTGGACGAAAGCGGAAATGAAGCTGTGTCGTCAGGTATTTATTTTTCCCTTGAAGATTTCTGCTCTTTTGCGCCAAGAGTTCTTTTTTTGAATAGTAACCCCTCTTCAAATTCCGTTTCTTTAGATTGGGAGACCGATATAATATCTAATTTTACTTTGAAGTATGGTTTTTCTGGAGATGGAATAATTGGTGAAGTTAATGGCGATGAACTTTTGAAAAAGCATGAGGTAACCATTGAAGGTTTGGAACCAAGTAAAGACTATTTTATAGAGTTAACTTCTAGGAATGAAGTTGGTCTTGCTGGTTCGGTTGATAATTATTATTTCACCACATTGCAAAATGATTCAGATCCCGATAATCCTGAAGATACAGGTGGTGGTACAAATAGCACAAACACATCTTCAGGTGGTGGACATAGTCACGCCGGTGAGATCAAAGAAGTACCTTGCGAAGACGACGTAATTACTCCTGTAAAGGTAATAGACACTTTATTGGGTAATAAAGCACAAAATATCAAAGCGGTTTCTTTAGACGGTGTTATTGCCTTAAGTTGGAACTTGCCAACAAATAAGGATTACTCAAAAGTAAAAATTGTGAGAAATAATAAGAATTATCCAAAAGATAAAAACGACGGCATTGTTGTTTATGATGGGGTGGGCGAATCGATAAGTGATAATGGACTTACAAACGGAAGGACTTATTATTATGCTTTGTATTCATACAACAATCTTGGTGATTTCACCAGAGCCAATTTTATTTTCTTTCGCTCCTTACAGCGAGACCAGGCATATCCACGTTTTAAGTGTGGCTAATTTTAATTTATATGATTTTTCTGATGTTTTAAAAAATAATCTAAAATTAGGTGATAAAAATGATGAGGTGGGACATTTGCAAGAATTATTAGCGATTGATCCGAGTGTTTATCCTGAAGGTTTAATTACAAATTATTTTGGTTCTCTAACAGACAAGGCTGTTAAAAAAATTCAAGAAAAATTTACAGTACCAGTAACCGGTGTTGTTGATGAAAAGACAAGGGAAGTTATAATTTCAAACTCAGTCAAACAAAAAATAATTGAAAGAAATGATGTCCCAGAGATAGCGTCTCTTTCTTCAAATATTAGTGTTGGGATGAAAGGCAGCAGTGTTTCGTATCTGCAGAAATATTTAGCAAGCAAAGGGTTTCTTAAAACAGAATTCGTGACAGGGTACTTTGGAGAAATTACACGACAAGCAGTTGTGGATTTCCAGAAAAGTAATAACATAAGTCCAGCTAGTGGTTTTGTTGGTCCAAAAACTAGAGCAAAGATTTTGGAGAATATTAATATAACAGAGTATTTAAAATAAAATTATGAAAAAAGGATATAAGGGAAATATAGAGAGTTTAACAAAAGAGAATACTAATTTTAGAAAAGTTCTTTATACTGGACATAATTCGCAATTGGTTCTAATGAGCCTTCTTCCAGGAGAAGATATTGGAATGGAAGTTCACGGTGAAAATGATCAGTTCTTTAGATTTGATGCAGGTGTTGGTCGTGTTGTTGTAGACGGCACAGAGTATGATGTAAAAGATGGAGACGCCGTAGTTGTTCCGATGGGCGCAGAGCACAATGTTATTAACACAAATGATTCTGAGTCATTAAAGTTTTACACTATTTATTCTCCAGCACATCACAAAGATCAAATAGTTAGAACTACAAAAGAGGAGGCATTGGCAAACGAAGAAGAATTTGATGGGCAAACTACAGAGTAAAACTTTTTCAGAAAAGGTTTTAGAGATTGTTAAAAATATTCCAAAGGGACAAGTTTTTACTTATAAAAAAGTTGCCAAACTTTCTGGAAGTCCAAATGCGTCACGTGCTGTAGGAAGTATTTTGAAGAAAAACTACAATCCAAAAATTCCATGTCATAGAGTTATTCGCTCTGACGGAAGTCTCGGAAACTATAATCGTGGAAATAGTGAAAAAGCCCGTAAGTTAAAATCTGAAGGTTATATATAAAAAAACGACCCACGCGGGTCGTTTTTTTATATTAGGCTAAGTGATTTTAAAAACTTCTTTAACTCATCACCTTCAATTTTTCGGTGCTGGTTTTGTTTTAGGGGACCGAGTTTTATATTCATAATCCTAACTCTCTTTAGGTCTGTCACTTCTTGAAAAAGCGCTGAACACATACGTCTAATTTGGTGTTTTTTCCCCTCAGTTAAAATAATTTTAAATTTGTTATCATCTAAAATTTCTACTTTGCATGGTTTTGTTATTTCGTCGTCTCCCTCCATTTTTACACCAGACTCCATTTTTTGTTTAAAGCTCGATCTTAGTTTTTCTTTTGTGATTACGTTATATTCTTTGTCGTGTTCATATTTAGGCGACAAAAGTCTGTCTGTTACACGACCGTCATTTGTAAGGATTATTAAGCCATGTGAGCCTTTGTCTAGTCTTCCAACAGGAAAGACACCTTGGATTGGGAAGATATCCATTATGTCCTCAGTGTCTTCTGTGCCTGAATGACTCAATATTCCTTTTGGTTTATTAAAAGCAAAGTACATAAAATCCTGGTTCTTTTGTATTCCCTTAACTTCAACTTTGTCAGATTCATTTACTTTGTCGCCAAGTACCGCAAGTCTTCCGTTTATGAAAACCTTTTTTTGCGCTACGAGTTCATCGGCCCCTCTTCGAGTCGAGTAGTTTTTTAGAGCGAGGTATTTATTTATTCTTACTGGGAATTGTATTTCTTCCATCCGGTTAGTGAAAAATGGCATTGGTGTGCCACTTTTGTGAATTATTTAATAATTGTGTATTTGTTTTCATTTGAAGTTATTTTACCTTAGAATCCGCACCATAGTGCTATGCCGTTTTCTACTAGTGGATCCATTTGTTGTTGTTCCGCGAGTATAGCATTTATTAATAAAAAAGCACTTATTTTTTTAATAAGTGCTTTTCGTAAATGCCTTCTTCTTTGTTTTTTATTTCCTCATGACTTTTTCCAACGTTTTTTAATAAACGGTAAAAAGGACGTAAGAAATATATAGCTAGAAACACAATGGCAACAATCCAAGGAGCTACGATTGGCTCAAAGATTGTTGGATAATTAATAGGTGCAATTGCTATCTTGTAGAGCATAAGATATATGTTTAAGGTTCAATTTAGTTTATATAATATTTTTTAAGTAATTGCAATTTTTAGTTAAAATGGTTGACTATACTCCTTTTATTTATATAATAATTTTGAACAAAGAACCTATATTAACCTTAAACAAATTATTATGGGAAAATCAAAAGGACCCCGTAAAACAAACTCGAAAACTTCAAAAAAGATTTGCCATGTTCCAGGTACTGGGGAGCTAAGCCTCCTTGCTGCCGTGCTCGAAGTTGATCTTAACACACTTGAAACAGTAAAAAAGTTTTCAGTAAACTCGTTATCCGCTAGGATATCGGGGGAAGTCAATCACTTAAGAGTGGTTTAACTCTAATAACCCTAGGTGCATAAGAGCATCCAGGGTTATTTTTATACACAGTTTGTCCACAAAAACACTTAAATTGTCAATCCTTTTAGGGTATATTTAGAGGGTATAAAAAGGTGGGTTTTGGAGTATTGACAAAAAATGTTATATATAATATAATAGCACAAATGTTTTTATTTTAGGTTTCGTCGAAGATTTGCTTGTAACGAGGGCAAAAAAATTATTATTTATTTATTATAAAGTTTTATGACAGAAAAAATTCTTAAAATAACACTAAGAAAAAGTGCAACGCTATTTTTTGTAGCGATTTTTGTGTTTTCTACAGGTTTCAATCTTTCAATGCCGTTTGTTGCATATGGAGATGACTCTACAGAAACACCAGTTCAACTAATTTCAGTTGAAGAGGTTGAAAGCGATAAGGTATTAGAAGAGGTTGTTAGTGAAGAATCTTTAGTAGAAGAATCAACTGATGTTGTTCTAGAAGCTGAAGGGGAAACACTAGGAGAACAGACTGAAGACCTAGGAGGTGACGCCATTGATAATGGTGGTGCAACTCCAGCTGATGACGAAGCTGCTGATCCAACAGAACCACTATTACCAATACGAGGTAATGGTGAAAATATGTATGACGTATGTATTGATGGAAATGACATGACTTGGACTTATTCACGTTTTAGTAGTCCTGAAGGTCAAGAAATTTTAAATGCAGACGAAAACGACAACAACTTTCAAGGTCATTGTGAAAAAGTTGAAGAAGTTTGTTACGCGGATATGATTGTAACAAGTAACGGGAGTGAACTTGTTGATGATGGACCTGCTACATCTGTAGCTACTTGGGTTCACCCAGGATGGACAGCTTCTATCCCAGGCGCAACTTGGGTTTGGGAAACTCTAAATATTGTTGACCCAACTGTAGATACTACAAAATTGTTTACTAAATATTTTGTATTGCCTGGTGTTGCACAAACTGCAACTCTAAAAATCGCAACTGATAATTCTTACAAAGTTTCTATAAATTCAAACTCTGAAGTATACGTTGATGGTGGTGAATATAATTTCACAGCAGAAGGTCAAGATACTTACACTGGAGATGTTTTAGACATGGGACCAGCTGATCTTGTTGATTATCTAAACGAAGGTGGAAACACTTTTGATTTTGAAGTTAAAAACTGGGGACTACCTGGTTCAACTCCTGAATCAAATCCAGCTGGACTATTGTACGAACTAAACATTCATTACAAGATGAATTCTTGCGATGACGATAACGAAGATCCATTTGGATATCTTACTGTAAATAAAATTGTTAGCGGTGGAGACAAACTTATTAAAGATTTTCCTCTTTTTGTTGACGAAGAATTAGTTACATCAGGTGGTGAAAATGAATTTTCTGTAGGAACTCACTATGTTTCAGAAGATAATCTTCCAGGTTATACTGCAACTTTTTCAGGTGCTTGTACTGACGCAAATTCTGATGGTATCGCTGAAGTAAATATAACAGAAGGAAATAAACATGTTTGTACAATCACAAACACTTTTGAAGAAGAAGATGGATACTGTGGTGATGGAAAAATAAACCAAAACTGGGAAGCTTGTGATGGCGGCGAAAGTTGTACACAAACTTGCCAATTTGAAGACCAATGTACTGACAAAGTTTTTGCTAGAATCGTTGTTGAAAATGTAATCAATGACTCGCCTGAAACAGGTGACGTTACAGATAATATTTATCTTGGTGGAAATGAAAATCCACAAATGATTCCAAACGGAACATGGTTCCCAATATTTGATGGTACAAATTTCATTGTAGACACAAGAACAACAGGAAGTGCATACTTTGATGTTCCAGGTGTTGCAGTGCAAAGATTACACAATACTGAAAATGGGGCTAAACTTGTAGCTGGAATTTACGGACATGACCTTGGTGGAGACACTCTAGAGCATGTTGATGGTTATGTTGAATTTTCAAACAACATTACACCTATCTCTCTTATAGACGGTTCAGGTAGCTTACATCTTGAAAATGGATTTGATGGAACTGGTTTCGGTGGAACTGATCATAACAATGACGAAGTATTTATAGATGGAGATCTTACAAAGTTCTCTCTTGGAACAATGTCAAAGGGTGACGCATTTGCAGTTCAACTTTCAGAACCAGTATCTTGTGATGGTGGTTACTGTGGAGACCGAGTTGTAAACCAAGATTGGGAAGCTTGTGATGGCGGTGAAAACTGTACACAAACTTGTCAATTTGAAGACCAGTGTACTGACAAAGCTTTCGCAAGAATAACTATTGATAATGTTATTAAAGATCCTGCAGAAGATGGAAATATTACTTCAAACATTTTTCTTGGTGGAGCATCAGATCCAGAGATTATTCCTTCTGGAACATGGTTCATGATTTTTGACGGAGTAAACTTCTTAACAGATATTAGAACTGGCGCAGAGGGAAGTTCATACTTTAATGTTCCAGGTGTTGCAGTGCAAAGACTATATAATACTGAAAATGGTGGAAAGATCGTAGCTGGAATTTACGGACATGACCTTGGTGGAGACACTCTAGAGCATGTTGATGGAACTCTAGAATTTTCTGGAAATACAGGAGCGACTGCAATATTTAACGGATCAGGAAGTCTTGGTCTTGAAAATGGATTCGACGGAACTGGCTTTGGTGGTGTTGATCATAACAACGACGAAGTTAGGCTAAACGGAGATTCTGTAGAATTCTCTCTAGGGACAATGTCAAAGGGTGATGCGTTTACAACTTCTTATTCAAATCCTGTATCTTGCGATGATAATGGTGGAGATGACGGTGAAGATGATGACGGTGGAAACGGTGGAGATAATGATGGAGGTGATAATGGTGGAAATGGAGGCAATGGTGGTTCAAGTGGATCATCATCAAGCTCTTCATCTTCTGGTTCATCAGGTACAGTTTTAGGAGATAATACTGGTAATGGAGACGGAGAAGTTTTAGGGGAGTCATTGGCTTCAACTGGAACAGAAAATGTTTCTTACATAGTTTTGTCTGCCCTAATACTTGCTTTCCTAATAGCAACAAAAAGAAAACAAAGCATTATTTAATAAATTAGAAAAGGGCCTTCGGGCCCTTTTCTGTTTCAAAAAATATGAGAATAATTGATAAAATAAAAATCTTAAATAGAAGCACTGTTATTATGAGAATAATACTTTTGTTTATGGCATTTTATTTAGTTGCTTTTCCATTCTTACCTAAATTAGAATATGCTGTTTCATATTTTAATGAAGATGTTAACCCAAAAAATAATTTACCTATAGAAGTTTTAGGCGCCCTTGAGAGGGGTGAGAATTTACTCTATATTTCAAAAAGTCAGGTAAATAGAAAAATTATTGAGACAGATAATATTAAAAATATACATGAAGATGTTTGGATTTGGCCAGGGTCTAAAAAACCAGACGTAGGTGGAAATACCGTTCTTTTGGCTCACAGATACGCAAGTATTGGTGGAAATAGAGCTAGTACTTTCTATAATCTCCCAGAGATGGTTTCTGGAGATAAGTCTTATGTTGTTTGGGATGGTAAAATATATGAGTACGTTGTCTTTGAGACTTTTGTGGTAGATCCAAGTCATATTGAAATATTGGAAAATACAGAAGAAAATATTTTAACAATGTTTACTTGCACACCACTTTGGACATCAAAAGAAAGATTTGTCGTTAGATCAAAACTTGTAAATATATGGGAATAATAAAAGAAGACAATTCAAATTTTAAAACTCGATACGAGTTTACTCGGAATAGGTTTTTTGCCACATTTGCAATGCTTATTTTGGCACTTGGCGCATATATTTACATAGAGTACAATTATCATGTAAATTTCGAGCAAGCAACTCAAAATCAATATGATTCAAATTATGAGGAAAATTAGAAATTTTTTAATACCACATGAAGAAAACGGACACGTACCGCATATTTTCTCTGAGAAAGTTTGCATAGGTCTTGTTGCTTTTGTTGTGTTTATTTATGGAACATCTCTGATCTCTACTTTGTCTATAAGAACAAATGAGCAAGTCGGCGCCGTTTACGGCAGTATTTTGGTTGATATGACAAACAAAGCTCGAGCCGAGTCAGATCTACCTACTCTTAAAATAAACCCAGTTTTAGTTAAGGCCGCAGAAGAAAAAGCTAAAGACATGGTTGAAAATTCATATTTTGCACACACTTCACCTAACGGAATAACTCCGTGGTTTTGGTTTTCAGATGTTGGATATAAGTTTTCTTATGCAGGTGAAAATTTAGCAGTTGGATTTAATGAATCCGCACAAGTTCATTCTGGCTGGATAAATTCACCAACCCATAAGGCGAATATTTTGTCTGCTAATTTTACAGAAATTGGTATCGCTGTAGCTGACGGCTATCATAAGGGAAAACCGGCAACGTTTGTTGTTCAAATGTTTGGTAAACCAAAGACAACTAAAGCTCCTGTTGTTACATTAGACACAACTACAACCAATGAAGCGCCGAGTAACAACCTTGTGACAACGGTTCTTTCTGCTACGGCCGAAAAGGTTCCTATTGAAATAACTACAGTTTTTGAAGATAAGTATCTTTCAATTGCCAAAGATGAGTCAGCGGAAGATGTTGGAAGCACTGTGCCGGATGAGAATACTGCAGTAAACTCAGAAGCATCAAATGTAGAGCTTAGTACTAAAAAAGATCGTGCTTTGGCAAGTCAACCATTACTTGTTCAGTATATTTTTACAATTGTAATGATCTTGAGCTTGTTTTCTCTTATTGCCTTTTTGTTAATGGAATTTAAAGCCCGCCATATGAAGCACGCTCTTTATGGATTAATACTTCTAACAATTACAGCCGGTCTTTCTTTTGCCAACGAAGCACTAATCGTTGTACCGGAACTTTTTTACTAAAAATTTAATATTGACTCTGTTTTAACAAAAAGATAAAATTTTTTTGTTGATTTTTTATTAATAATTTTTTGTTTTTTATGAAAATTGATAAAAATATTATTATACCTGTTGCTAGTGGAGCTTTGGGTGGCTTGGCGGTTGTTTTAGTGTTGATTTTTTTAGCTACAAATTTTAGGTCTCAAATATATAAATATTTAGCAAGTGATTATGTGGCAAGTGATAAAGATGAATCTGTGGAAAATATCAGTACAGAAAATATTCTTTCACAGGAGTCTTTTGTAATTTCAGCTGTAAAAAAATCTACTCCCGCCGTTGCTTCAATTATTGTTACAAAAGAACTTCCTGTTTATGAGAATTATTTTGAAAGTAGTCCGTTTGGTGGTTTTTTAAATCTTCCAGATTTATTTTTTAATATACCAAAACAAAGACAAAATGGAACAGAGAAAAAAGAAGTCGGTGGAGGGACTGGGTTTTTTGTGACAGAAGATGGTCTTATTGTTACAAATAGACATGTTGTTGAGGATGAAAAAGCTGAGTACACAGTATTACTAAGTGATGGTAAGAAATATGACGCAAAGGTTTTAGCTAGAGATGAAGTGCTGGATATCGCCATAATAAAAGTAGCAGGAAGTAATTTTGAGTATTTAGATTTGGGTGATTCAGAAACCATATCTGTCGGTCAATCTGTTATTGCTATAGGTAATGCTTTGGCTGAATTTCAAAATTCAGTATCTGTCGGGGTTATTTCCGGTCTTTCCCGGTCTTTAGTTGCGGGAGATTCAATGGGTAATTCGGAATTGCTTGAACATGTTATTCAAACAGATGCAGCTATAAATCCCGGTAATTCTGGAGGTCCACTGCTTGATTTGAGGGGGAATGTTATTGGGGTCAATGTGGCAGTTGTTAAGGGTTCTGAAAACATTGGCTTTGCGTTACCTATAAATTCTGTTAAATCAATAATAAATTCCGTTAAGGAAACCGGAAAGATTGTTAGGCCTTATGTTGGAATAAGATATGTTCAAATTGATGAGCAGATGAAAAAAGAAAATGATTTAAGTGTTGATTATGGTATTTTGGTCATAAGAGGGGAAGGTAAAAACGAAATAGCTGTGATACCAGGATCTCCTGCTGACAAAGCGGGAATATTAGAGAACGACATAGTTTTAGAACTAGATGGAAAAAAACTAGATAAAAATCAAAGCTTTTCTTTGTTGATAAGAGAGAAGAAGGTTGGAGATTCTGTAAATCTTAAAGTATTAAGTAAGGGTCTTGAAAAAAATATTAAATTGAAATTAGAAAATATGCCGAGTTAGCTTTTCTTTGTTTGTTTTAAGTTGTTTATGATTAATACCATAGAAGCTAAGATTATAGAAAGTATTAGATAAAAAAGAGAAAAGTTATTTTTTAGAAGTATTGGGATGGCTATTATTGGCGCAATTATGTAAGCGCTTGGGTACATCATTCTAAAAATCGCTACTTTTGTTGGTTCGTTCGAGCCTATTTGTTTAAAGAAGTAGCTTTCGTTCATTATTTCGATTGTTGCGGCTCCTATACGAGTAAAGAACAAAATTATTGCCAAAAAAATAATACTTCCTCCTCCAGCAATTCCAAATACTGCTGTTGAAATAGCTGCTATTAAAAAACCAAAAGTTAGAAATTCTTTTTCGTCGTGTTTTTTGTCCGCAAGCCTGCCGAGCGGATATTGAATAAGAACAAAAGGTACAAGCATAATTAAAAACATTTTTCCAATTGCTGCCCAAGGAATTCCCAAAGATTCGTGTAGATAAATTGGAGTATAAATAACCATCCATGCGTAAAAGAATTGAAGTGTAAACTGCAAAGCAAGTGTTCCGCGAATATTTTTGTCTTTTAGAGCCAAGATAAAATCTTTTAGTTCGTGATGCTTGTATTTATCGTCTATAAAATTTTTACTACTGATGGAAACTACGATAATAACAATTAAAGACATGAAAAAAGCTATTTTATAGAGTAGTCCAAAATTTTCACTTTCACCAATGAATAAGCTTCCAAGTAGTGGTGAGAAAATCCAAGCAAGATTAAGTGATGTTAGGTATATTCCTCTTATACGACCAGTAAATTCATCGCTTGAGTATTTTTCAATAAATATATCTAAACTTGAAAGCGTAATTGTTCCAGTGGCCAAAAAGGTGACAAAAAATAAAAGGCTGATGGGTGATGCGGGCATCGATAGCCCAAGCAAGCTAAGAGATAAAATTGAGAGAACTATTAGTATCAACTTTCTGTTTCCGATTTTTGATTGGATGTGAGGCAGTCGCAATGATACAAAAAGGACAATAATGGAGCCAATAGTGTACCAGATCCCTGGTTTTGTATTTAAAAAATTTGTTTCAATAAAAGTGGAGTTGAAATACGCCGTACTTGAAAGAATCATTGAAAACAAAAATCCCGAAATTAGAAATGGAAGTATTGAACGAATGGTTTTATGCATTGGATTTATTATATCATTTAAACAAATGCGTAATAGTTGTGTGGAAAGTTGTTTTCCACTTTTTTGACATATTTAAATTTTATTACAAGTTATAATTAACGTATTAAAAATTTAAACTTAATTTATGGAAGATAAAAAGATTTTATATGTTGCGTTAGCTTTGGTTGGGGGAATTATGGTGGGTTATATGACCGGCGGGGCAAATATTTCAGTACAAGATCAAGGAGCGGCAACTCTTTCGTCAAAAGTGGCACAAGATTCGATTACAGACAATCCTCAATTATATAAAAGCCAAGAAATAAGTAATGGATCAGAGACAAAATTAGGAGCTCCTTGTGATTTTATTTTTCAATCACAACCTTTTATTTATCCGCCTGGGAATAATGTATCTTCTGGTACTATCTCTCTAGGGGTACTTAAATTTAAATTAACAAATATAAGTACAACTTGTACTCTTCAACTTCAGAGAGTTGGGATTGTTCACACTTCGAGAACTGGGGCCTTTAACTTCTCTGACGATATTTGGCTAAAGGATGCAGGGTCTTTACAGGTATTAAATATGGATGTGACTTACGACATGGCATCTTACGATACCGTTGAAATATCTTTAGATAATTTTATAACTGGAGGATTAACTCTTAGTCCTGGTCAGTCAAAAGATGTTATATTATATGTTGGAGATATTAGGGAAACAGCTATTATAAACGAGGATTATTTTTCAGTTGGAATTGAAAATATAAGCATGAAGTCTACAAGCGGACCTGTAGTTAATCATATAATTAGAACATTTTCTCCAGTCTTTCATATTCAGTAAAATATTTTGATTTAAAAAACCGCCAACTGGCGGTTTTTTAAATATTTTTTAGACTGACAACAAAACCGGAATCACGAGCGGTTGCTTATTTGTCTTCTGATACAAGTATTTAGCTACAGCGTCTCCCATAGCGCCTTTGGCGACATCAAAATTGATTGGATGCTGACCTTCGGTGTTTGCTTCAACTGTCTTTTTTATCAGACCTCGAACATTTCGAAGCAACTCTTGGTTTTCTTTCAGATAAACGAATCCTCGAGAAATAAGATCGGGAGATTTTCGAAGTTTTCCAGTTGCACTATCTAGTGTAACGATTGCGACGAACATTCCGTCTTGAGCAAGCATTTGTCGATCTCGAATAACAACTTCTTGTTCGTCTCCAACAGAAAGTCCGTCAACCATCATTGGTGCACTTGGAGCCTTTTCTTTTAGAACTGTGATTTTTGTTCCTTCTTCAACGATTTCAATAATACTTCCATTATCTGGAACAACGATATTTTCTTCTGAAACACCTGTTTCCATCGCAAGTTGTTTGTGAAGTTGTAAACGATAGTGATTTCCGTGTATAGGAATGAAAAACTTTTCATTCATTTTATTGTGAAGCCACCGAACATCTTCTTTATTTCCGTGACCTGTTGCATGAACATAGTCTTCACCAGCTGTTTTGTAACTAACAATCTTAACACCTTGTCGAGCGATACCGTCTTTCATCTTTTCAACCGAACGTTCATTTCCTGGAATGATCGAAGCAGAAAGAATTATAGTGTCACCTTTTTGGAGTTTAAATTTTGCATGAGTTTTATTTGCAGCGCGGTTAAGGGCAGCAAATTCTTCACCCTGAGCACCAGTCATAAGAACAATGATTTTATTTGGAGGATAATTGTTCATTTCATCAACAGAAACAAATGTTTCTTTTTTGGGTTTTATGAGTCCAGCTTGGATAACAATATCGATATTGTTCTTCATTGAACGGCCTTCAAGCACTATTTTTTTGCCAAGATTTTCAGCAACTTGGATTATTTTCATCAAACGAGTTATGTGTGAAGCAAAAGCTGCAATAATAATACGTCCGCCTTTGTTTTCGGTTATAAGTCTTTCAAGACCTTGATGCACTTTGATTTCAGGCAAAGAAAAACCTTCGTTTTCGATGTTTGTCGAGTCAGTCATCAAAAGTAAAACTTTTGCGTCATTAAAGATTTTGTATTCTTTTTCTTCGTCAGGTTGAACAACACCATCTATTTGATCGAGTTTGTAGTCACCAGGATTTACAATCCATCCATACGGAGTGTCTAGAATAATACCCATTGAATCAGGAATAGTATGAGTAACTCCCCAAAACTTCACTTTCATTTTTCCAAGAGTAATACTTTCGTCTTTTTCTACGATTTGAGCATTGAGCGCAGGTAGATGAGGAAACTCAGCTTGTCGCTTCTTAAGCATAAGAACAGTTAAGTTTCTAGAATATACTGGAGGGTTTCCAATTCGAGAAAGTACAAGCGGTACTCCTCCAATGTGATCCAAGTGACCGTGGGTTATAATCATCGCTCGGATTTTATCTTTTCTTTCTTCTAGGTATTTTGTGTTTGGAATTGTGTAGTCAATACCAGGAGTAGCCTCTGTTGCAAAGTGCATACCAGCATCAACGATAATAATATCGTCTGTCGTCTCAATGACTGTCATATTTTTTCCGATTTCTTCTACTCCTCCAAGTGGGATGATTCGGATTGTGCCTGGTGCAACTTCTGGAATTACCTGTTTTTTCAGAGCCTCACGTTCTCGGTGAGAGTTACTCGGTGTGCCCATTCGAGATCTACCATGTATGTGGGTAGATTTTTTGTGAGCCTTTAAATGTGCCGGACGTTGTGTCGGGTGCGGTCGACTGTGTGTTTGCGTGCTCGCTACTGTAGGAGTAGGTGACGTCGCTGTTTGAGGCTTCTGGGGTGTGTCTTTTGCCCTGTATGTGCGCGTCATAAGACCTTTCTTGTGAGCATCATTTGCTGGTCTTTGATTACTGAAATTCTGTCTATTCTCGATCATATATTTTTTATTCTATTAAATTATCTTTTGCAAATATTCTCCAAACTTTATCAGTTTGAGAATACCATTTGTTCGCTTCGACAAAGCGTTCTTGTAAAACTCCAAAAGTTGTATCAGGTTTTTTAATGTCAGTATTGTCTCCAATTAATAACATTGGGCTGTACAAAAAAACGGCTGGTTTGTCTTTTGATATTTCATTAATAAAGTTGTTAAGTGCGTTTTCTCTTTTATCTTCTTCGTATTCTGATAATAGGGCAATTAGTGATTGGTCTGCTTTTCCGTTAACGTAACCTGTTATGTTTAGGCCAGGAAAGTCTTTTTGGGAAGAGTGCCAGAATGCGTATAGATTTTCTGGTCTTGGTATAAGTTCCCCAAACAAAAGTGCTTGGTAATTTCTGTCCTCTATTATTTGTTGATTTAAAATACCAAGTTCAAAAGATTCTACCTCTATTTCCATACCAATATTTTTTAACTGAGTTTTTATTTCTAGTGCTGTATTTCTTAACTCTTTATTGTCACCTGTTGCGATTTTAAATCTAAGTTCTATTGAGTCCTTTTGTCGAATTCCATTTTCTCCCATTTTCCAACCAGCTTTTTCAAGTATTTCATTCGCGTCTTGTGTTGAGAAATTTTGGTCAACTTTTTTAGGGTAGGGACTTTTATTTGCAACCGCAAATCCATTAAACACATTTTGTATTAAAACCTCTCTGTTGATTCCAGCGTCGATCGCGTTTCTAACAGATATGTCTTCTAGGACTTTTGAATTTGATTGATTAAAGAATAATCCAAATATCCTAGGAAGCTGACTCGTCTCTATTTTTGAATTTGTAAGTTCTAGTGTTCCTTCTGGGCTTACGGGACCACCTCTATCTATTATTCTTGTTTTTAATGCTTTTATTAATTCACTTTCATTTCCGTAAAATCTTAAGTTTATTTTATTTAAGTATGGTTTTCCGAGGGCGTATTTATTGAAAGATTTTAGGTTTATGCTTTCTATAAGGCCAGAATTCGTTTTAGAAACACTTGTTATTTTAAATGGACCAGCCCCAATAGGTTTTTGGTTGAAGTTGTGTTGAGAAAAAGATGTAGGGTCTATATCTTTAACCACAGAACTCGGCAGTATTCCAAGAGTGGTATTTTCTAGAAATCCTGTAAATTCTTCCTTTAATGAAAATTTAATATTTTTTTCGTCAATTATTTCTACCGTGACACCTTCCCAGTTTGCTCTTTTTGGAGATCGGATACTTGGATTTGTTACAAGTGATATTGTGTATCGAATATCTTCTGTTGTAACTGAGTCATTGTTGTGAAATTTTAGATCATCTTTTAGTTTAAAAGTGTATTCTTTTCCAGTCTCGCCTACGGTATAACTTTCAGCTAAATCTGGAACTATTTCACCATTCGAATCTTTTTTCATTAAACCAGAAAAAATAAGGGAAGAGATATCTTTGTCAGTGTTTGTTAGAGCAAAGATTGGGTTTATTTGAGATGGATTTCCGATCATACCTTCAGACAAAGAACCACCCGAAGTTGGGATTGTTGTTAAAAATAGTGAGTTTAATTTTGAAAGTATTCCAATTGTTCCAATACACATAAGAACAATGAAAAAAATGAAAGCGATCCATCTTAGACCTTCCATTTGACTCAAGCCCTTTCGCAACTCTTCTAACTTCGGAATTGCTTCCGTTTTTAAGGATTTCATAATTTTTGATTAGTTTCTAGATAAAAAATAAATCAACCACTGAGGCTGTAACTAGTACTATTCCCAATATAATAGAAACAACAAAGAAAAATTTCTCTGGGCCTCTTTTTGTTCGATAGATAACATTATCTCCTCCTCCGAGTGCTCCGCCTAAGCCGGCACCTGATTGTTGCAATAAAATTGCTGGAACAATTAGGAGTGCAGATAGTATCTCTATCCAGGGTAATACCGCGGATATAACTGACATAATTATTATGCTAGCATAGCGGGTTTTTTTTATCAATACACAGGTTCAATTGTTAAGAGGTTATTTTTTATGTATCATTTTAGTATGTATTTTTGGAATAAATATAAGTTTTTGATTGTATTTGGTATTTTGGTAGTGGCTACTCCTTTTTTTGTTACCAATATGTCAAAAACATTGTTTCAAGAAGCCCAAACTATTTCAACAAACACATCGCCCTGCTTAGATGTCAATCCTCCAACTGTGTGGGTAGAAAAGGATATAAACTCTAGGAAGGGTTATGCGCCTTCTGGGGTTAAAAACACAGAATTAGTTAGCTTAAACCTTGTAACTTGTGGAGATGTTGAAATCGAAGAATTAAGATTTGTTTTAGAGTTTAGTGGTGCTGAAAGTTTTGCTTCAGATTTGGATTTTATGTTGAATATTTTAGGGCAAGATTTTAAAACTTCTAAAATTGATATTTTGTCAAAAAATAAATTATCTCTAACTTTTAAATTTGAAGAATCCATAAAAATTTCAGTGGTTGAATCAAAGCAGGATTTGACTGTTTATGGAACATTTCCTGGTGAGCATTCTGGAAAGACGAAAATTACATTAACAGAAATTTTACTTGCAGATTTGGCTAATTCTAAGGTGTTAATTGGTGACGTTGAGAGCTCTTTAATTTTCGTTAAAAAAGAGCTTTAAAATAAGGCTTTTTGGGGATTTCGGGGTATTTATTGTTATAGGGTTGACACGAAACTCGCCATAAGTATAATGGCTTAGTTCACGGAGGATTTGTCCTCCTGTTTTTTAACAAAGGAATAAGTAAAGAACATAAACATAACAAGTAATGATGAGAGAAAAGTAAATGATTTTTCTTTTGTCCCGTCTAAGATCCTTTTCTGGTTATTTAAATTTATTTAAGTAATTTTTTAGAAGAGTTTGATCCTAGCTCAGGATGAACGCTGGCGGCGTGGATAAGGCATGCA
>CAYLKL010000005.1:50384-50943 GCA_964384645.1 uncultured Candidatus Saccharibacteria bacterium | reverse complement strand
GAAGAATTTTATTGCAAAACAAGGCTTTGATGTCGTTTTGAATAGAACTAAATCTTCTTATGCGAACTTTGGCGCAGTCGACGGGACTTGAACCCGCAACCTCTCGCGTGACAGGCGAGTGCTCTAACCAGTTGAGCTACGACTGCATAAATACAATTTTCTCAAATCTATTTAACTACTACTACCTTTTACTCGCCAAGGCGAGTGCTCGCTATAGTCTAAATTGAGTTGAGCTACGACTGCATACAATGTAAATTTCAATTATACAAAGTTGCTTATCCAATCTACCAGAAATTAAAATATTTCTCAATTGAATGTGTCGGCGGGTGGAATCGAACCACCGACCTTGGGCTTATGAGTCCCACGCTCTAACCGACTGAGCTATACTGACCCTCTTCTTGTTGCGGAGCCCGGATTTGCACCGAGGCTTTCAGGTTATGAGCCTGACGAGCTACTGTTACTCCACCCCGCTATTTTTCACATACGTTACCGTACGCGCATTGAAGCAGTATAATATACTTTTTTTACAAATGCAACTCAAACAAAGACCGTCCCATGA
>CAYLKL010000005.1:20805-50374 GCA_964384645.1 uncultured Candidatus Saccharibacteria bacterium | reverse complement strand
TTATGAGCCTTGCGAGCTACCATTGCTCCACCCCGCGATAGAAAACCATTCTAACACAAAAGCCTCAAGTTGCAATAAAAAAGAACCGCTAAATATGCGGCTCTATTTTCACATGTACAGTAAATTTTTTATCAAAACTTTCATAAAATTCTATTACTGAATCCTGTAACTCTTTAGTTTTCCAATACTGATACACCCAAGCAGCATTATTTTTGGATTCCATAATTAAAGTCTGATACTTTAAAAACTTAACATCCAACGGTGCAAATCTCACATCCTCCCCTTCTAGTTGTTCGCATAATTTTTTTTGTAAATCAGACGAAGTACAATTTTTTATTTGGTAAGCTAAATAACTAATACGTATTTTTTTTCCTCTCGCCAAAGGAAATAGTTCGATAAATGCGGCTTTAATCACTTTCATTTTAAACATATTGAATTTTTATAAGGTTCTACAAAACCATACCATATTTAATGGTTTTTTCAATTTTTATTACTTTTTGAAAAAATTAAGCTGTGCTAGTATAAGTCATTATGGAACAAGAAAATTTATCACAAAAACGACATTCTCTGGCTCACCTTTTAGGGGCTGCCGTACTAGAACTATACCCAAAATCTAACCTAACATTAGGGCCGGCAATAGATGACGGCTTTTATTACGATATCGATGTTGCAGGAAAAATAACCGAGGAGGACCTTCCTAAAATAGAGTCAAAAATGAAAGAACTTCTTTCTGGATGGCAAAATTTCACAGGAAAAGAAATATCTTACGAGGAGGCAAAAGAATTGTACAAAGATAATCCATACAAACTCGAACTAATTGAAGAACACAAAGACAAAGGTCTTAGTATTTATTCTTCTGGAAATTTTTCTGATCTTTGCCGCGGAGGCCACATTGAAAATCCAAGCGCAGAAATAAAAGAAGGATCTTGGAAACTAGATCGAGTCGCAGGAGCTTATTGGAGAGGAGATGAGAAAAATAAAATGCTTACTCGTATTTACGGACTAGCATTCGAAACAAAAGAAGATCTTGATATTTATATAAAAAATGTTGAGGAAGCCGAAAAAAGAGACCACAGAAAAATTGGAGCTCAATTAAAAATTTTTACAGTCTCACCTTTGGTTGGTTCAGGTTTACCACTTCTTCAACCAAATGGGATGATAATTAGAAAGGAAATTGAAGATTATCTTTGGTCTCTTCATAAAGACAAAGGTTACGACCGCGTCTGGACTCCACACATAGCAAAAATCGCGCTTTATGAAACTTCAGGCCACGCTGAAAAATTTGGAGATGAACTTTTTAGAGTTCAAGGTAAAGAAGAATCTTTCATAATGAAGCCGATGAACTGCCCTCACCATATGCAAATTTTCTCTGACAATCATTGGAGCTATCGAGATATGCCCGTTCGATATTTTGAACCAGCAACAGTTTACCGAGATGAAAAAACAGGTCAACTTGGTGGTCTTACTCGTGTTCGGGCAATTACACAAGACGATGGACATTTATTTTGCCGATCTATCCAAATCGGACAAGAGATAAAAACTATAGTTTCGATCATAAAAGATTTCTATACAACAATGGGAATGATAGATGGCTATTGGGTCAGACTTTCTCTTCGAGGTGACGACAAGAGTAAATACCTAGGCACTGACGAAGTATGGGAAATAGCTGAAAAAGCTTTAACTGATGTTTGTATAGAGGAGAATCTTCCCTACAAGCCAGCAAAAGACGAAGCAGCTTTTTACGGACCAAAACTCGACTTTATGTTCAAAGACGCAATCGGGCGTGAATGGCAATTGGCGACTATTCAGTGTGACTTCAATTTGCCCGAAAGATTCAATCTATCTTTCATAAACGAAAAAGGAGAAAAAGAAAGACCCGTAGTTATTCACCGAGCAATCTCAGGGTCGCTTGAAAGATTTATGGGAGTTATGATTGAACACTTTGCTGGAATATTTCCTACATGGCTCTCGCCTGTTCAAGTTGTAATTATCCCAGTAAAAGATGTGCACAGTGAATTGGCAAAAGAAATTGAAGATAAATTAAGATCCACATCAATCCGTACAAAAACAATATTTTCAAAAGAAAATCTAGGAACTCGAATTCACGAAGGTAAAAAGATGAACGCTCCATATATAATAGTTCTCGGTGACAAAGAAAAAGACGAAGGGGTTCTCAGTATCGAAAAACGAGATGGTGAAAAAATAAAAATTACCGTTGAAGAATTTATTAATAACATTACTCACGAAATAAGTAATCGTAAATAACCAAATTCTATTCTACTATTCTATAGAATAGTAGAATAGAATTGTAATAATATATGGAAAATATTGAATCTTTTAGCGAGAAAACAAAGAAAGAAACATCCAGGATTTCTGAAGCAAAAGCTTTAGTAGAAGGGGTTATTCAAGAAACTGAAAAAGACCTTGCTGAGCTTGAAGAAATTATTCTTGAAATAAAAACAATCTCTCCTGACGACACAACGGAACTAGAAAATAACTTAAAACTTAAAGGGCAACTGAATAATATAATAGACGAATCTAAAAAAATGTTAGCTCTTTTTGAAAAGTTAGACGATGATTTTAAGAAATTAAATGAAAAATTTTTAGACGCAACAACAAAAAGAAGAGACCAAGAAAATTAAAAGTTAATATAATAAATTTATGGAAAACAATCTATACAATCTTATGCTTCAATACACTGTCGAAGCGAGATCACTTTGGAGAATAAAAGATGACTACATGAAAGATGCCGACAGCTCACCTGAATCAAAAGAATTGTGGGACAAATTAATAAAAGACAAAACAGAAAATCTTACCGAAATAAGATCTCTAATAAAAAAAGAAATATAAGAAAAAGCCCTTCTCAATAAAGGGCTTTTTTTATAAAAACTTACTCATCAATACCTCGAAAAGTAACACCAATAAAAGAACACTATCTAACCTAACCGCTGGGTGATTTTCAGGCCACTCACGGATTTTTTTAAGGAAATCACTTTCTAAGTCTGCCATGATTTTTCGTTTTATAAATTTTACAAAAACAAAAGTTAAATATCAAGGTCAGCAGTTTTTGCATAACTTTGGATAAAGCTCTTTCGAGGCAAAACGTCTGTACCCATCAAAGTATCAAAAACTTTGTCTGCTTCTTGTGCATCGTGAACATTTACTTGTTTTAGTGTTCTGTTATCTGGGTTCATTGTTGTTTCCCAAAGCTCGTCTGGATTCATTTCTCCCAAACCTTTATATCGTTGAATTGAAATTTTTGAAGCTTTCTTTTTTGCCACTTCTTCTGTTTCTTCAGCACCCTCTTCGTTCATGGCTTCTTCAGCCGCAAGCTCTTCTTCTAGTTCAATAACCTGATCAGCGTCAGATCCTACAAGTTTTGCTTTTTCATCGTCAGAATAAGCATACTCAACTACTTTCCCTTTTTTTATTTTATAAAGTGGTGGCTTTGCAATAAACAAATGCCCTGCTTCGATTATGTTTCTAAAATATCTATAAAATAGAGTCAAAAGCAAAGTCGTGATGTGCGCACCGTCGACGTCCGCATCTGTTGCAATAATGATTTTTCCATAACGAATCTTTGTTATATCAAAAGTATCTCCAATAGAAGTTCCAAGAGCGATCACTAAAGACTTAACTTCTTTTGAAGCAAGCATTTTGTCGAGTCGAGCACGTTCGACGTTTAGAATTTTACCTTTCAAAGGAAGGATTGCTTGAGTTCTTCGGTCTCTTCCTTGCTTTGCAGATCCACCCGCTGAATCTCCCTCCACAATAAACAGTTCTGATTCAGTGGCGTCTTTTGTCATAAAGGCAGCCAATTTTCCAGGAAGAGCAAATACTTCAAGTGCTACCTTTCTAAGTATTGAATCTTTAGCAGCTTTAGCCGCTTTTCTAGCCCGAAGAGCTAAAATAGATTTTGTAATAACAGCTTTGGCATCTTCTGGATGCTCTTCAAGAAAGGCTTCAAACGCTTCTCCGAAAACAGTAGCCACAGCTCCTTGTGCTTCAGTTGAACCAAGCTTTGCTTTTGTCTGTCCTTCAAATTGAATTTCTCGAAGTTTTACAGAAATAACAGCAACAAGACCTTCCAATACATCTTCTCCAGTAAAGGCGCCGTCGGCTTCTTTTAGAATATTATTTTTCTTTGAATAACTATTTAATAGTCGAGTAAGCGCCATCTTGAAACCAGTAACATGTGTTCCACCTTCTGGGTTATAGATATTGTTTGCAAAAGGAGTAATCTTGTCGATAACATCATCTACATAAGTAAGTGCCACTTCAACACCAACACCATCGATTTCTTTTTCAACATAAAAAATATTTTCTTGAACTCTTTTTTGATGAAGAGTGTTGTGTTTAATAAGAGAAACAAGCCCTCCTTCAAAATAGAAACTGTAACTTGGAACTTCAAGCTCCAAATCTTTTAGGTAGTGCATTGTGTCATCTTCTTTTATTTTTCCCTCGTATTCTCGAGCGTCAATAATTCTGATTCGAAGACCTTTAACCAAATAAGCTTGTTGTCTGAGATGGTTCACAACAGTATCTAGATTGAATTTTATATCTTTGAAAATTTCAATATCTGGTTCAAATGTAACAACAGTACCATTTGCCTTTGATGCACCTATTTTTTTAACATTCGCTTTTTTCTTTCCTTGCGAATATTCTTGCATATGCACTCCACCATCTCTAAATACCACAGCTTTACAGAAGATTGAAAGAGCGTTTACAACAGAAGCACCCACACCGTGAAGACCCCCAGAGACTTTATAACCTTCGCCACCAAATTTTCCTCCAGCGTGAAGTGTTGTCATTACAGTTTCAAGAGCTGAAACTTTTGTCTTTGAGTGTATGTCGACTGGAATACCTCGTCCGTTGTCGGCCACACGAATTCTATTGTTCGGCAAAAGCGCAACTTCAATTTCATCAGCAAAACCACCCATCGCTTCGTCACGTGAGTTATCAAAAATTTCCCAAATCAAATGATGAAGTCCGTCAGGTCCAGTTGTACCGATGTACATTCCCGGTCTACGTCGTACAGGCTCTAGTCCTTCAAGAACTGAGATCTCATCTGCGCCATATTTTCTTTTTTTATCGTCTGCCATTCGGTTTTATTTAAAAATAAAAGAGGTAATAAATTACCTATATTTATACTTTTATTATAGCAAAAATGCACTTATATTAAAAGCTTTTTTTACACTTTTTCCACAGAAAAAAGCCTTATTTTTAAGGCTATTTTTAGATTGACATAATCAAATTTAAATGGTAATTTAAATTAAACTAAATTTGAAAAAAATGAAGATTACAACAAACTCTCCCCACGAAAAAAATGGTGGCCATACATTAGCTTTATTTGGAAAACCTAGAATCAGACGTATGAAATACCCAGGAAATTTAATTTATGTAGATTGCCACATTATTGTTGCAAATAAAATTAAAGAAACCATCTTCTATACTTTTGTGGAAACCCAAACGATAGAGCTTCCTAAAAATATGATTACTAAAATGTGTGCCCATGCCAGAAAACTTGCCATTGAGCACATAGCAAAAAAGGGTTGGTCATTAAAAAAAAGCCATAAATACCGCCGAGGCCATCTTTGGAATGGATTTACTTTTGAGGCAAAAACCTCTTAAAAAATTAAAAGGATCATCTTACGATGATCCTTTTTTATTTTATCTCACCGTCGCACCAAAAACTTTTACAGTTTCTTCTTCCAGTTTTTTATGAATTTCATTTACCTCGGCGTCAGTCAAAGTTCTGTCTAGCGCTCGGTAAGTTATTCTATATGCGTAACTCTTCTTCCCTGCTCCGAATTTTGCTTCGTTTTCGTATTCATCCACTAGTGCCATTTCTTCTGCCATATCTCCGACAACATCTCGCACAAGATCAAAATAATCATTTGGTGAATAATTCGCCTTTTCTACAATAAAAGAAATATCTCTTACAATACTTGGATACTTACTCACTTCTTTAAAAATAGTTCCGAGTTTCAATTGCTTCTTTACACGCTCGTCGTCTGACCAAAGAAGCCTGATATCTGGAAGTTCCATTCCAATAATCGCAAGTCTTTCAAGACCAAACCCAAAAGCCCAACCGTTATACTTTTGTGGATCAACTCCGAGATTCTCCAATACTTTTCCTTTTACAACTCCAGAGCCCACAACCTCTACCCACTTTCCATTTATTTCAACTTCTATTTCAATTGAAGGATGGGTAAATGGAAATGTTTCTTCCATAAATTTATATTTAACCTCACTCCCAAAAAGAGCTTGAACAATTTTCACCAAAACATCTTTTAGATCGTCGAGTGTTATTTCTTTTTTAGTTCGTGGAGTAAGATACCATCCATCGATTTGATGAAAGACATTCATATGCCGACGATCGATTTCATCTTTTCGATAAACTTTTCCATAAGACAAACATCCAACATCCTCTCCATTTTCAATTTTCTTTTTTATTTCCTCATTGTGCAAATAGTAATACCACATCACAGTAGTGTGAGTTCGAAGTATATGCTCGTCGTCTGTGTAATATGTATCTGATTTAGAACGAGCGGGATGCGTTGATGGAAAATCAAAAAGATCAAAAGCTACATCAGTTGAAACAATTTCTGGAACTTCTATTGTGTCGAAACTTTTAAAATCTGGACTTTCTGTTATTTTTTGAACTAATTCTTTGATTGGACTACCCTCAGTGCGAGAAAGGTCAGGCATAGCTAAATAGCGCTTTATACGAGCAGATTCTGGATCATTTCTATTTTCTAAATTTCGCAAAAGACCCTCCTCTTCATTAGTATTTATCTTGATTTCCATAGGCAAAGATTATCATAAAATTAAGTCTAAGACAAAAAGTGCATTGCTCAAAAACAAATAGTGCTACAATAATGCTAAATACGAGGGTGGGTCGTTTTATTAGATTAATTTATAATTCTATGAAGCTTCACAAAATTACGTATATTTTAGTTATTATCGGAGGTATAAACTGGTTAGTTTTTGGAATCGCAGGTTGGGATATAGTTGGAAAAATTTTCGGTGGAATGGACGGAATGATTTCAAGAATCATTTACATCCTAGTTGGTCTTTCAGCGGTTTACGAAGTCCTGTCACATAAAAAAATGTGTCGAGATTGCGGAGACAACAAAATGTCAGGACAACAAATGTAATTAAATAGTTAGAAATAAAAAATCTCTCGTTTCCCACGAGGGATTTTTTATTTGACTATTTATAAAGAAGGAGTAGATTTATAAAAAATTTAAACATGAACATAGATACCTTCTTCTTAAATGCATGGGTCGAAATATGTAAAAACCCAGATCTTAAAAACTTACTAGAACAAAAATCTATTGACGAAGAGAAACCAATTTTTGATCTAATGAAAAAGAATCTATTGAGACATACGGAGATTGATCCAGATAATTGGAATGATCCTGGGTTTCACTATGGCCACATTGGAATACTTGTAAATGAAGAAAATAGAAAATTTGCAACTAAAAGTTTTTTTGTCCCTGTATTAAACTTGATGGTAGATATGGGAAGAATCGTGGATATTAATGGAAAGGATGGAATACGTTTAGTATGGAAAAAGCATGATTTATAATCATGCTTTTTATTTGACTATTTTATTAAAAGAGGTAAATTTGAGAAAACTTAAAAAAAATAGAAGCTATGATAAACATAACTGAACTTGCACCTCTTGGTATTAAATTGCAAGAGTTTGAAAAATTTGCAAAAGAAGTATCTTTCGCAATGAGATGCCTTTGGGCTGGAGAAAGTGGCCCATTAAAAATAGATGGCGATTCTTTTTCTATGAATCTTCTAATCAGCTCTAGGGTTCCTGCAATAAATACTTTTACAGACTGCGTAAAGAATTATGTGCAGAAAGTATTTACTGACTCTGTCGTAAAAAGGATTATTAAGAAAAAAGAAGATTGGGTTACATACGAATTCAACGGCCAAACCTACAAAATCCATTTCAAGGAAAAATCTGAAAGTTAATTTAGAAGTGAAGCATTTATGCTTCACTTTTTTTATTTATATTCAAACAAAATCCACTTTAAAAAATAGTTAAGGATTTAATCTAAAGATGAAGCATTTGTGCTTCATCTTTTTTATGTCTTTCTGTTACTTTGACACAAATTTTATACATGTTAGTGTTAATGAAACTTAAAAACTAAAGACAATGAGAAAAATAACTATTTTGCTATGTTTCTCCTTTTCGGTTGTTTTTGGTCAATCCCAAAAACCCTTAAAGGAGAAGTTCGCTTTATATTACAAAAGTGAACCGATTTATACCAAATACTTCTCTCTTAATTTATTTAAAGAGAATCATATAGGGCAATTTATTTTTGGAATAGATTCACTAATTTCAGATGAGAGCTGTATCAGGCCAGAAATAGAAGGTTCTTTTAAGGTCATAAATATTTATGAGATTATTCATCCAGCTAATTCAGATGACTGCTTCTATTTTATTAAAAGCCAAAATGGAATTTATTCTGGAGCATACGGACTCGCTATAGCATTTTTGTTAATACGAGGATATCTGCCTTATGGAGGAGCAATTTTAGGGTTTGAACCCCTACAACAAGAATTTATTCCCGCTATTGGTTTTTACTACAGTCCAGATAATATTCATGGTTTTTATTTTAACTTTACACAGTGGGGTATGCGAACAGCATATTGGAGACCGCACAAAACTTATATTATTTTTTTAACTGACCCTTAACTTTAAGGGTCTTTTTATTTTACTTGAATAAAGTAGCCCTATTGACGAAGTTTTATTTTAATGTAAATTAAAGATAAATTAAAAACTAAAAATCATGAACACAAATCTGGAGAGAAATGCCTTAACCTATAGCATGGGGGCTAAAATATTAATGGGACTTGAAATGGCCATATTAATAACAGTAGTATTTACTTTATTTATATATGTGCAATTCGGCTCCAATGAACTTTTGTCTGGAAAATTTAAAAATTTTTTAATATTTTCAACAATTCTATTTTTTATAATAGGCTATTTTGCAAGATCATTCGTGGTGTATAGATTCTATAAGCCTTCTCAGGAAGCTTTATTGAAGTATAAAAAGCAAAGATCTCAGCAATTGAAACAACAAATCAAATATTATACAGAGCAGATTCAACAAAAAGAGAAGGAGTTACATGAATTAATAACTGAATAAATGTAAACAGCGGACTTGTTCCGCTGTTTTTTTATTTATATTCAAATAATATATCGTAAAAGTTTTTTATTTTTCCAGTCTTTGGGTCCACTTCAATTCCCTCTTGTTTATAAAGTTTTAATCTTTTTGAACGATATAAATCGTCGAGCCAAACTTTTCCACCCGCATATACGATTCGATGAAATGGAATATTTTTGTGCCCCGCATCGTAGGCTTTGCTAAGAATCGAAGTAATACTTTGCGAGGCCATTGGTCCAGCACCACACGCTCGAGCGATTGCGCCATAAGTTGTAACCTTTCCTTTTGGAATTGCAAACGCTGCTTGTAAAACTCTTTCGCTAAAGGTTCTTGTCCTGAGATTTGAAGGATTCATAAAGAAAATTATATCATTTATAAAATACTTGACAGTTAGTAAATATATGTGTTATTTTATATAAAATATCTTTAAACTCTACAATATATGAAAAATTCATTCACAAAAATCTCAATTATGAGTGGGACTATTGTCCTCACGGGACTTTCCCTAATTTTGTACACTGAACCGAACTATACGGAAGTTAGAACTGGTTTTTTAAGCAATTTATCGATAATCTTATTCTCTGGGGGAATTTTCCTTTTTGTTTTGAATTTATTATTTGAAACAGGACGAGGAAATCTTCCAAAGATTATGAGAAAAATATGGACAGGGCCGGATTGTTTTAACTTGATTTGGTTAGCCGCGGGAGTTGGAATAATGTTTGGACCAATTACCCTTAGTGGATTATTCAACTATTTTGTAACTGACAACGTTCATCAGTTTTCAGGGTTTGACTTAGTGTTTGGAATTACATCCCCTATTTTGTTGGAGTTAGTAATATTCTTAATAGGGTATTATAAAAATCCATTTCGCTTTAGCGAACCTATCCATTGAAGCCAAATAAGAACTAAGGACAACTGCGCAAAGACAAATCTTTGCGCAGTTTTTATTTCTGCATTTCTCTTAACTTAAGATTGAAAATTCCTTAGACTAAAAGTTCTTGTTCTGTGATTTGAAGGATTCATAACAAAAGGCACATTAAAATATGAAGATTTGATTTATAAAAAATAATATGGTTTAATACAAAAAATTAAAAACAAATACCATGGACGCAAAAATGATTGAACGGCAGATTTTGCTAATAAAGAAAAATTTCGCAAATTATCCTTCTTCAAAAGATGACACTGAGCTGAGGGTAAAAGAGTGCCTAGAAACAAAAATCTGGCCACTGGTAAACCACATAAGTTCATTTGATTTTCCAAGAGAGGTGAGCTTAGGAATACTTAAGCTGGTAAATTTCCCGCTTGAAAAACCGGAAGAAGAAAAGTGGGTAAACAAATTCGCTTGTGAAGTAAACCGTTGCAAGTACGGATACCATAAAACATTTACGGAAAAAGACGCTAAATCTATGGACTCCGACCTTGGAGAAATTATGAATGCTTTAAAGCACTTAGAAAAGGCGCTACCATTTATCACTATAAATGTTGAAGACAAGAGCGACGAAGGCAAAATTATTTTTAATGCTTTTGATAAAATACTTGAGGAGAGAAATCTAATGAAAATAGTTGGCAGTACCGAATAGAGCTAAGCAGTGGCAAAAAGCCACTGTTTTTTATTTCTGCATTTCTCTTAATTTACAATACTCACATTCTGCATCGTCACAGCGACGATCCCAAAAAGCAAGGTTTCGCACTTCTTCGGCCATAGTAGCAATTGTGGTTTTTAATTCTTCAACCTTATCATCTTCGATATCAAAAACTTCTCGTCGAAATTCATCCTTATCGTTTGGTTCGACAAAGTTTAATTCCCCACTAACTACTTCCCAATTTTTATCTTTGTTCAATGAAATCAAAAGCTTATAGAAAACAAGTTGTCTAAAATATCCGCCATCAGAATTTTTTGTTGCACCAAGAATTTCATTTCGAGTTCTTTGTTTTCCAGTTTTGTAATCAACTACCTTTACCTTATTGTCACTCACGAAATCAATACGATCGATTTTTCCACCAATTGAAACTCCTATATCTTCTAGATACGCGTCGGCTTTATATTCAACAATACAATCTTCTCTTATATCATCGGCGAACTCTTTGAATAACATTGGTATTACTTCAGCCCCACGCTCCAGCATCCCATCTGTTTCTCTTTTAGTTAAAGGTAAATCTAAAACATAAGAATTAAAAGAAGACATGAAAAATTCTAAATCAGCTCCCTCTGTTTTCTTTCTTCTTGCATACTGCTCAAGCGCATAGTGAATCGCATTTCCATATTTTTGAGCATAATTTTGCACCGCAGGAATGGTCAATAAATTTACATAAAAATATCTCCACGGACATTTAAGGTAATTATTTAAAGCAGTTGGTGAAAGTTTTGAATTATCAAACAATTGTTTTATAAAATCCTTATCGTGCAAATCATTAGCAGATTTTGCTTCAACTTTTATTCTTTCACCAATGTCTCGATAGCCGACCAAATCTTCGGTTGGGTCAATTTCTCTTTTTAAATCAGAATTTATTTCTTCCAAGAAAAGCGATGGTACATTGTTTTTACTACCGTCACCTTTTTCGGAATAAGAAACAAAGATGTCTTTTTTTGCTCGAGTTATCGCTACATAAAACAATCTCCTCTCTTCGTCTTCACTACCACCACTTTCAGCTTCTAAATCCTTTGGGGACATAGAATAAACCTCATCTATAATCGACAGAATCGATATGGCGCGTTTCTTTTCCCAGTTTGAAGACGCTAGCCCTAAAACAAAAACAACTTCAAATTCAAGCCCTTTTGCCTTGTGTGCGGTCATAAGCTTTACCATCCCTTCACCTCTTTTACCAAGCTTTCGGCTTATGAAAAGTTCGTGTTTTTTGATGACTTCAAATGTATCAAAAAGATCTTTCAATTTCTTTTCTTTTGTATTTCCAATTTCTGAAACAAAATCAAAAAATATTTTTATTGCATTAAGTCTAGAAACAGAGTCCTCTTTTTCTAAAATATAAGTCAAAAAACCAGACTCTCTAAAAACTCTTTCGCATAAATCTTCTAAACTTATTTCTGTTTCAATTTTTTTAAATTTAGTTAAAAATTCTACAAATTTTTCAATTTTTTCATTTTGAATAACACCAGCAGAATCCAGTAAATTTTTATCTGTCAAAACATCAATCAGTCCAATTTTTTTTCTGTCGTCTGTAAGTTTCAATATTTTATGAATATCAGTCGGAGCAATATCAAAAACCGGCAAATGAAGAGCTTTTAAAAGATACTCATCCTCTCCGAAATAATAAATTGCCGAAAGCAACGCCAAAAATGAAGCGATGTTATTGTCTGTAAAAATATCTTCATCGTTTTCAACCTGAAACGGAACACCATTTTTTCGCAAACTAGCAGATATAAGATTTGAATGTTTTTTGTTTCGGTAAATAACGACGATTTCATTTGCTGAAATACCAAGATCTAAATAATACTTAATTTTTTGAGCTACCCAAAAAGCTTCTTCGAAATCAGTTTCAAATTTTAATAAATTTATTTTTTCTTTGTGTTTTCCGTGATTACCAGAAGCAACAAGAGCTTTTTTACCAGACAAAATATTTTCCGCAGCATCTAAAATATTTTGACTTGATCTATAGTTTTCATCTAGCACTACGAGTTGCGTATTTTTATATTTATTTTGAAAATACAAAAAATTCTCAACACTTGCCCCTTGGAATTTAAAAATAGACTGTTTTTCGTCGCCCACAATAAAAAGATTTGGGCTTTCGTGGTAGTCCATAAGCAACTCTATTATTTTATTTTGAGCGTTATTTGTATCTTGATGCTCATCAACCAGAACGTACATATGACGCTCTTGTAAAATCTGTTTTAATTCTGAATATTTTCGCATTGAGTTCAATGTTTCGATAATCATATCGTCAAAGTCATATTTTCTATTTTTGACACAATATTCTTGATAAGCTGTATAAATTTTTGAAAGCTCAATATTTTTAGCAACCTTTTTTTGATATTTTATTAAATCAGCCTTACTTCCACGAACACCTTCTTTAACTCTAATTTCATAAATATCTATTTTCTTTTCCGCTACACCAACCATAAAAGAAAATTCTTCTGGACTTACTCCTTCTCTTTTTATCTTACTGATCGCTCCTGCAATTTCTTTTGTATAAAGCTCTTTGTAATTAGGATTATGAAGAGCCTTTAGTTTCATATTGTCAGTAATTTCTGAAATTATTCCTATTTTTTCAATATCATTTATATGGCTTGCTTGTGTAATATTTTCAAAATATTCTGGAAATTCATTTATAATGCTGTCACACCAAGAGTGAAATGTTGAGATGTTTACTTGGTACGCTCTTGTGCCAATCAAAGCCAAAATCCTCTTCCTCATATTCGAAGCGGCATTTTCTGTAAAAGTAAGAGCTAAAATACCATCAGCTGGAGTATCTGTTTTTCTTAAAATATTTCCTATGCGCAACGTTAGTATTTGAGTCTTTCCCGTACCCGGTCCTGCAATAACCATAACCGGCCCATCTATAGTATCGACAGCTTCTTTTTGGGCGTTATTTAATTTTTCATAAGCTTCCAAAAAAGCATCTTTCATACTTTCGAGTATACCGCTCTATTGACATAAAAACAAAATTTTTATAACCTTCTATAGAACCTAATTCTAACAATTTAATAAAAAAATTTATGAGTGGAATTTCAGCAGGCGTAATAAATTACAACCAAGTACCGTACGAAATAGAATCTGCAATCGATAACTGGAAAAATGATAAGAGCAAAGAAGCAGCTAAACAAGTACATCTTGCCCTTATCTCGAACCAGCAAACAACCGCGTCGATTTTATACTCAAAAATTAACCTAAACATGGATGAACGAAAGGAGCTATGTAGACAAATAAATTTGAAAACATAGTGAAGTAAAAAACCCGTCTCAATATTGAGACGGGTTTTTTTAATTATTTATTGAACACTTACGTCAACATCAGGATCAACTTCAGCTCCTTCTAGAACTGTGTCCATAATAGTTCCACTATCCTCAATTTCAATTGTATCCTCTTGAGAAGCAATACCCGCAACCATTGTTACAGCTTTAGCCTTAGTTTTGTAATCACCCTTTAAAGTAAGAGCTGTATCAGATTCTGCATCTACAGACAAAGTATTCTTAAGATTATTTGCTATCTCATCTCCATTTATTTTAACGCTCTTTGAAGAAAGGAAGCTAAAGAATGGATAGCTAACATCTACACTCAAATCATTATTAACAACGATTTTTGCATTTGTATTTCCTTTGATAAATCCCAAAAACTTTGAAGGTATCTCATATCGAACAACAACTGAATCTTCTCTATCTTCAACAGACACAATACTTTCATTTACACTCATCAGACCTAAAACATAAGCCTTCATAGTTCCAAGATCTGAAACAGTTTGCCCGTCTACAAGAGCTACCCCTTCTTCTATATCTCCTCGTACGATTTTTGTACTAGCATAAACGGGCTTTACTGTTTCATTTGAATCTGCGTTTGAAAAATCTGAAGCAAAAAGAGCTGACAATTTCTCAACCGCAATATCACTATTTTCAGGTGAAGCACACTCGATAGATTTCTTCGCAACTTCTCCTAATCCATTCAATCTGTCTTGATCTGGGTTTTCACTTTTTAACTCAACAAGTGCTTGGATAGATGCAGATCTTGCAACCGCAATAAATCTACCTGCCGCTTGATCGGCCAATAATCCAGACAACATATCATCAAAAGATATATTTAATTCAACGTACGCAGATCGTGCATTTTCTGGAGCTGACTCAACAATACCGTTAAAACTATTTTTATTCCACGCCAAAGATTGCTTTACGTTTGTTGGCAAATCACCAACAAAAGAAGAAGCGTCTCGACACCAATCTGTTGAACTAAAATTACTTGAATTTTTAAGAATTTCATCGACTGTTCTTTGTAAAGTTTCAGATGTTCCGGCTTCTAAATCTGCCAATCCAACATCTGACGCCAAGCCAGCACCTCCTTGTACATTTGATTCATTTCGCACAGGTAACGCTGTCTCATTTAAATCTCCTAAATTTGAATTAATAATATTGTCATTTTGAGAAGTCTGCGCAAAAGCAAAACTACCGAAAAGACCGAAAACTAATATTGCTATAATGACCTTTTTCATAGGACATATGTTATCAGTCTGACACAGTGCGTCAACACTGGATAATTATTTGACAAACATTGAACATAATTTTGTTATTTAATTGATTTTTTATATCCTTCGTTTGGTTTTCTAAACATCCACCACATTTTTGCCATATCTTTTTTGTCTTTATTTTTTTCATACCACAATGCAGCTCGCATAACATACAAAAAAGCTCGGTGTATATTTTTGTTTTCAAACTTACACATTTTAACGTACGCCTTATCGGCTCCTATTTTTTGTAATTTTGAAATAGAATTTATACCAATTCGCATTAAAGCTTCTGCAGATTTTGGTCCTATGTTTATTAAGTTTGTTAAATCTGTTTTGTCTTTTTTCACAAATATACAATATCACAAAAAGCGCACCAATTAGGTGCGCTTTTTATTTTTTAATATATTTATTTACAGTTACAGTTACCCCCTTCTGGACATTGGCAAGTTTTTTTACCTAACGCAAACTTACCTGGACCAGTCAAAGACAAACCTAGAGATGCTAACAAAAGCATTAATTCAAACTCTGAAGCATTAAATCCTCCTTGCGGGAATTTAACTTTTACAATAGCCACAAGCATTGTAATCGCCAAAAGTATTCCACTCATTTTTGTAAAAATCCCTAAAATCATAGCAAGACCACCTAAAGCTTCAACTATCGCAACAACCCAAGCCATAAAAGCTGGTATTCCAAGACTAGCAAAAAAACCAATAACACCATCGATGCTAGTTAGTTTTGAAACTCCGTGTGTTAGAAATATAACACCAACACCCAATCTTATAATCAATAGTCCTGTATTTCTACAATTCCAACTTTTTATTTTATCCATCATAACAAAAAAATTATTCTTTTAATTTTACAATTGTACCAAAACAAAACTATATCTTCTAGTTTTTTGGACTGAATTTTAAGCTTGCTAAATTTGTACAAATTCTTTTACCTGTTGTCTCTTTTGGCCCATCATCAAAAATGTGACCAAGATGAGAACCACATTTTGCACACACAACTTCAGTTCTAACTAACCCGCTAGAATAATCAGTCTCGTATTTCAAAACTCCAGGCAACGCTTCGTCAAAAGACGGCCAACCTGTCCCAGAATTATATTTTCTTGAGCTATCAAAAAGTGCAGTGCCGCACACCTTGCATTCATACATACCAGTTTCTTTTTTATCCCAATATTCATTCACAAAAGGTGCTTCTGTTCCCTTTTCTTGGGTTATGAAATATTCTTGATCTGTTAGTTTTTTCTTTAGTTCTTCTTTATCCATTTATTTTTTGTTTAAAACTTCACGGGTTTTTGGTCCAACAAGTCCGTCTATTGGTGTAAGAGAATTTGCTTGTTGGAATTTTTTTACAGCGTCCAATGTCTTAGCTCCAAAAACATTTGTTTCATTACCAACCGAACCAGGCCCAGAAGAAGAAACAATAAATCCATTTTGGTTTAAGAATTTTTGAAGATTTCTAACTTCTTCATTTACAGTTCCTAACTTCATATTTATAGAAAATGTAAATTCCGATGAAGTATTAGCGGTTGAAGTGCTTACCGTTGAAACTGTACCATTTCCACCGGCTAAATTATTTATTAGCTCACGAGTTTTCGGCCCAAAAAATCCAATAGCTGGAGAAATATTATTTATCTTTTGGAAATTTATAACTGCATTTTTTGTTGCAGGTCCAAAGAAATTTGTTTCCTTACCAATAGATCCAACACCCGCAGCTGATACAAAGACATTTTTAGAATTTAAATACTCTTGAAGCTTCTTAACATCAGGATGTGTCATACCCTGCTTTAAATCAACTAAAAACTTAACCGAATTATTTACACCACCATTATTATTAGAAATATTATTGGTATTTGTAAAATAAATAGTACTTGGAGCAACGGCAACAGATCCATACTTAGCACAACCAGATGTTTTAATTGTTGCATTACTACTTGTTGCCAAATTAGAAAGCGCGTCATTTGACTTAACTCTAAAATTATAAGTCGTGCAATTATTTAAACCAGATATTGTCACAGAATGCGAAGTAACTCTCGGCACTGTATCTGTTTCAGAAGTTGTAGTTCCGTAAGAATCTGTTGTTCCGTATTCTAATATAGAAGACCCGGCTTCATTTGTAGTCCAAGTTACTGTAACACTATTACTTCCTGCACTTGCTGAAATATCGCTAATTGTTGGAGCTGTGGAATCCGAAGAGGAAGTTGTAAATGTTTGGTCAGCACTAGTTCCAGTATTCGTACTCGCATCTTTTGAGATAACTCTAAAATGGTATGTTGTAGATTCAGTAAGACCAGTAAGTTCTACTGAGTGTGCCAAAACCCTAGGAGAAGTATCTGTTTCAGAAGTTGTAGTTCCGTAAGAATCTGTTGTTCCGTATTCAACTTGAGTAGAAGATGTTTCGTCTGTATCCCAAGTAATAGTTGCTGTATTTATACTTTCGATAACTTCGATATTTGAAATCGAAGGAGGGGTTGAATCTGGCGGAGCATCCGTTGTAAACGTTTGATCTGTACCAACTCCACTATTTGCTCCATCGTCAGTTCCTAAAACTCTAAAGTGATAAGTTGTAGAAGAACTTAATCCTGTTAGATTAACAGAGTGAGACAAAACTCTTGTAGCCGTATCGGTTTCAGTAGTCGCTGTTCCATACGACGCGGTTGGTCCATATTCAACTTGAGTTGAAGACTCTTCATTTGAAAGCCATGTGATTGTTGCAGAATTATGAGTTACATTTGAAACAGTAACGACTGAAAAATCTGGGGCAATTGCATCCGCATTAGATACTTCTGAAAAAGTTCCATCAACTCCCCTATTTGCGGCAGTAGTACAAGTTCCAAAACTCACAGTCGGAGCAGATCCAGAATAAGTTTTATTTACATACTCAATTCGAATACGCCCACCGCCACCTGATCCTGTTGAGTTAGCGTAAGCACAAGCACCACCATTAGCACCAATTGTTCCAGTTGTTCCTTCATAATTTTTCGCAACAATCCAAATACTTCCACCCCCTGAACCATGATACCCGTCAGCTGTTATGTCGCCGTTTACAATAAGATCATTTGTTACATTGAGTTTAATTGCACCACCACCACGATCTCCCTCTTTAGTTGTGGCGGTTAGTCCAGGACCTTCGGTTAAACTATTCCCCCCCAAATGCCCTGCGCCAGGAGTTGTAGGTGATGTTGAACTACCGTAAGCTACACCTCCAGCAGGAGTACCGTTACCTACAGCAACCGTTCCTCCATTTCCTCCATGCGCACCTCCTCCATATCTACCACCCGTACCAGCTGCACCTCTTCCTCCCGATGGACCCGTGACGTCATTATGCCCACGTCTATCCGCAGAAAGAATTCCTCCAGAATTTATTGTAAAATTTGCCGCATTGATTGTGGTTCCAGTTCCATTATTAGTATCTCCTGTTGGGTCAATATCCAAAATAAGAGTTCCACCATTTTGAATTGTGACCGACTGAAAAGTATATTCGATTGCGTTACCTAAGTACATAGTACTATCAACAACCAAATCAAAACCTTCTGAGTATGCAATTGTTCCAGCGTAACCATCATGTGCTGTTGTTGTTGAGCTGGTATCATAAGATCCACCATCAACTCTTATTGAGCCGTCAAAGTTATACGTATCAACATCTGCAACACTCACTCTTCCTCCACCACCTCCCCCACCCGCTCTTTTTCCTCCACCTCCTTTTGCTGAAATTGTTCCAGAGCCAGATAATGTTCCGCCATTTATCCAAATACTCCCCCCTGCTCCCGCACCCCTTTCATTTGTTGAAGGAGATGAAGATTTTCCGTCTACCGTAATTGTTCCGTCAACAATAGCTGTATCTGTTACATTTAATTTTATAGCACCACCACCCGCTCCTCCATTTTTTCTATAAGAACCAGAACCTAACGTAACAGGAGCTGTAACGGATCCATATGTTGCCCCACCGGCAGAACTATAGTTACTAGCACTATTTCCTCCTCGGCCTCCGTGACCGCCGCCGCCAGAGCGGTCAGCCGAAGATCCAGCAGTTGGAAGTCCATCTGCATTAGTATCACCTGCTTCATAACCAAGACCCAAAGCTGATAAAGTTCCTCCAACATCAATATCTAAATTATCAACAGTAAGAACAGCCCCAGTTTCAGTTAAATAATTACTATCCAAGTAAAGAGTTCCTCCGTTTTGAATATTTAAATTTCCAAAAACATAATCTACATCATTACCTAAATATAAAGTATTTGATAACACAAAATTATCCATTCTTGTGTCAGAAAATATAACAGTACCCGCATACCCACGACTGCCAGCAGTTGTGTGACCCCCTGCTGTGTCTGGAGAACCGCCACTTACATCTACAGTTCCACTAAAAGAATCTACTGTATCTGCTAGACTTATTCTTCCTCCTCCTCCGCCTCCTCCGGTAGACCCTGTCGCATCCGCATTTCCACCCTGAGCAGAAATTGTCCCGGAACCTGTTAGTGTTCCACCGTTTATCCAAATACTTCCACCACTTCCTGCTCCGTATCTTTTGTTAGTCGTTCCAGTTCTCGCGTTATCACCATCAACAGAAAGAGTTCCGTTTACTTCAATTGAAGTTGTAATATTAAATTTCAAAGCACCACCTCCTGCTCCACCCGCGCCATCGACATCAGGAGCATTCCCCCCATAACAACCTCCGCTACCAAGAGATACCGGCTCAGATGCTGACCCATATGTTGTTGCGGCATTTACTGCAAACGTAAGAGTTCTTCCGCCAACACCACCATAACTACCTCCAGTTCCACCAGAAGAACTACCGAGTGCAGACCCTGGACCAAGGCACTGCTCAAACCCTTCCCCGCTAGACGAAATAGTTCCACTCGCACCGACAACAATAGAATCACTGTTTATAGTAAAACCAGTTCCGTCATTTTCAACAGTAGTGAGATCACTATCTTGATGGCTGTCTCCCTCAAAAAGAAGTGTCCCTTGATTTACGACAATACTATCAGCATTAAATACTTCGAAATTATTTTCTTGAGCATACGGAGTAATAGTTACAGTTCCAGTATATCCAGTATCTAACGTTATACTTCCTAGGTCATCTGGAATGTAGTCTGCAATAACATTAGTTGTGCTCGTAGAATCAAAAACAATATTGTCCCCTGCAATTGGTACATTTTGGCCACTCCAGTTTTCAGGATCTGACCACACAGAACTATTAGCGAGTCCTGTCCAAATTTTTGTTGTTCCTGTTACTACCCGAATGCTTTTGGCATCCGTTGCATCACTTGTTCCATTATTATTTATATCAACACCTAAATTAGCAACACTACTTGTTCCAGAAAATGAAGCATAAGAAATTCCTGAAATAGTAATATATTCACCAGCAGTAAAATCACTTGTAACATCCAAAACAAGTGTTTTATTGGAATCTTCGTAACTCACTGTTGTGCTCACTTTGGCGGATGCCGATCCTCCGATTACTGCAGTAGTATCAGATGAATCAAAAGTCATATTAAAAGAACTTGGAATTTTTACTCGTATATTGTTTGAAGCAGTAACTGCAGGTGTTGTTCCATCAACAATAGTAATTGTCTGAACCGCTTGATTTCCCTGACTTTGTTCAAAAGCTTGATTTTTTGCACTATAAATAGCGGAACCAGAGAGTGGAATAATTTCAATAGTTGCCGTGTCTACTATCTCAGCACCATCATCATTATTTATATCCATCCCAAGATATGTTTTTGCTCGAGCACTTGTAAATGATGTGAAGGATAATCCTGAAACTGTTATTGCATCAGAGTTTGCAAAGTTACTTGTTACATTTAAAACTAATGTTTTGTTGGAATCTTCGTAACTCACTGTTGTGCTCACTTTAGCGGATGCGCCCCCTCCAATTACCGCTGTTGTATCGGTTGCATCCCATGTCATGGCTACATCATCAGGAATACGAATTCTTATGTCATTTGTTGCAGTTATTTTTGTTGTAGTGTGATCTGTTATTGTAATTGTACTTATGGCAGTTGTAGAACCACTTACATTAAAAGATTGGTTGGATGCTGAAGACATCGTAGGCTTACCTAAACTTAAATCATTTTCACTTATAGTTGTATTACAGATACTATTTTCTGATGTATCGAACGCTCTAAAATTGATTGTCGCCGGAGAAACAGTTGTGTCTACATCAATGTAGCCATAATGCCTAGACAATACAGTGTTATAACAAACTCTTGTTGATGGAGTTGTAGGGAAAGATGAACCTAAAGACTGATTTCCAGCACCAGTTGGAGTAACGTTAAAATCGTAATAATTTTGAGTTGGTGAAATAGATGTTTGGTATAAAGTAACAGCATGTTGGTCTCCTGTAACAAAAATGACATTTTCTATATTATTTTTTGTTATAAAAGCCATCAATTCCGTTCTTTCATTTTGAAAAGAACTGTAGTTGTCTCCTGTTGTATGAGTTCCAACATTTTTTGTTGTATTACCTCCAACTGAAATAATCTTAAATGTTGCTTCAGTGTTTAAAAGCCAATCCTGAAGATGGGCCATTTGAGCAGTCCCTAACATATCATTATTTGCACTATCGAGCGCATTATCGGGGCTTCGATAACTTCTTTGGTCTGCCATAAATACTGCAGTATCGCACACCTTAAAATCAAAAAATATTTCCCCAGGAATGCGAGGAGAAAAGTTTTTTGAATTTTCATAGTTTTGAAATGCCTCACGAGACGCAGCGTAACCTGCACCTAATTTACCAGAATCCCAATTACCAACAGGAAGCTCATGATCGTCCCACATCATAACAGTCGGTATATCTTTTATGAAACTCAAAAAATTACTTTCATCCCAATTGTCTTTATAAAAAGTATTCCAATAATCTTCGTCAGAAACAGCTGATCCGTAAATTTGATCGCCAGAAAATATTGCAAAATCAGGTAACTTACTTTTTAGAGTTGTTAAAAGTGGAAATGTCCCCGTTTGATAACTTGCATCAAAATCTCCCCCAAGACCAACCCTGAAAGAACACGCAGCACCTTGGCTCTTTAGAGTTTTGAAACTTCCGCTTCCGCCAGTCCCAACTTGAACAACGTCATCAAGTAATATTCGATAATCATACGTAGTATCAGCAGTAAGTCCGGTTATCTCAACAACTCCAGTATAATCATCTCCTGCCAACATTGAGACCCCTGAAGTAATTGTTCCCGGGAATGATCCTCCGTCTAAGACATACTCAGCTTTAAGTGTAGCTTCTCCGTCCGCACGAGCCCATACTTTCATTGAAGTATCAGTAGGAGAACCAAGCGCTGCACCATGAGTAAGAGACGCCGCCAAAGCAGAACTTGGTAACATAATAACTAGTAACAATAAAAATAACAGCCTAATCAAACTTTTCATAATAAAACTAATAATAACACGATACTGAACTTTATTATTGTGGAATAAAATTAAAATATATTTTATATGTTTTGCAAAATGTGTATACTTATTTCACGTGATAAAAAATGGTCCGAAAATTCTTAAAATAGTGATTACCACCACCTTTGTATTGGCGATAATATTATTATCTATAAAAAATATATCTACTGTTAAAAAAAACGAAGAAAGACCTGGGGCATTTACAGATAACAAAATAACCCCCGAAGAGATAACCCTTGTACCAATAGAAGAAAAACAGGTAGATATTCTACAAAAAGATAATCTTGTAAATTCTTCCCAAATAATAGTTAGAGGAATAAATTCAAACAATCAACTCGGAATTTCTGATCAAAAAAAGGAAACAATTTCAGACTCCATAATATCTGCCCCAGAATTTATTGATATTGCCGTAGGAAACAATCATTCTGTTGGCTTAACAAAAACAGGTGAAGTTTACACTTGGGGACACAATGACGCAGGGCAACTAGGTCGGACAATAGAATCAAAAGATAATAATGACGGTGTTCCGACTAAAATAAATTTTTCAAAAAAAATAATTTCAATTGATGCAGTCTATGATCACACAATACTTCTTGCCGAAAACGGTACCGTTTGGGGTTTTGGGTCAAATTTTACAGGACAACTCGGAGACGGAACAAACGAAAACTCTACTAAAGCAGTACAATCAAAAAATATTTCTGGAATAATAAAAATAGCAACAGGCGACAAATTCACATTAGCTTTAAACAATTCAGGAGAAGTTTATGCGTGGGGTGGATCATGCGCGCCATCTAGTGAGCGTATTTTAAAACAGTTTCAACAAGGACCTCTTAATTTGGTCGGTGGATACTACGACCCTTTTATAGACCCTGAGAGAGGGTACAATCAAAATCAAGATTGTTTAAACGAAGACGCTGTAGGTATAAAAAGCAAAATTCCACGGAAAATAGATGGATTGCCAAAAATAAAAGAAATATCAGCTGGTTATGGGCACGCTTTACTGCTTTCAACCGAGGGGAAAGTCTGGAGTTTTGGCTGTAATTTATATGGACAATTAGGCCATGGAAAATTTGGTAATTTTATAGATAATCTTAAAGAAGACCCGACGGGTAATCCAGCAAATTCAATTCCAAAAGAAATTGCGAATTTAGAAAATATTACATCTGTAAAAGCCGGATACCGTCATTCGGTAGCACTTGATTCTGCTGGTAAAGTTTATACATGGGGATTCCAAACTAGAACAGAAAATCAAGGTTCAAAGATTTTTAACAATGCAACGCCGGCAATAATATATTCAAAAATACCTTTCAAGTATATTCAAGCGGGTTATGATTACAGTATTTTTACAGACAACGATCAGTACGTATATAGTTATGGGGTAAATACAAAAAATTTAATTAGCCCAAAAAATACAACTTATGTTTTTGAGCCGACAAAATTATTCTCAGAAAAAATAAGCGAAATTTCTGGCGGAAAAATTCATTTAATTGGGCTAAAAAAATAATATGGAAAAAATAAAAAATAAAAAGTGGTCCTTCGTAACAAAGACGATTCTAATACTTGGATTAGTAAGTTTTTTTACTGACATCGCAAGTGAAATGCTTTACCCTATTATGCCCATGTATCTTTCAAGTATTGGCTATGGTGTTATTGCGATAGGTTTAGTCGAAGGGATATCAGAACTTTTTGCTGGGTTAACAAAACTTTACTCGGGAATACTCTCTGACAGGACTGGACACCGAGCAATTTTTATAAAAATTGGTTATTCAATTTCCGCTCTTGTAAAACCCGCAATTGGTTTTACAAGTAGTATTGGTTTAATTATTGGAGCCAAATTCTTAGATAGATTTGGAAAAGGAATAAGAACATCTGCCCGTGACGCCTTAATAACAAGCGAATCTTCTCCTGAAGTGCGAGGGCAAGCTTTTGGGTTCCATAGAAGTTTAGATACCTTTGGCGCACTCTTGGGACCAATCATTGGCTTAATTATTTTAGTAATATACCCAAGCAATTACTCCCTAGTTTTTACACTCGCCCTTATCCCTGGAATAATTGCAATATTTTGCACTTTTTTACTTAAAAAAGAACCTAACCAAAAAAATCAAAACTCACAACAAAAAATAATTACCCGATTTAAAGAGTTCTGGAAACAAAGTAGTCCTTCTTACAAAAAAATTCTTTTTGGCTTAGTTTTATTTGCCCTAATAAACAGTACAAACATGTTTTTAATTTTACGCGCAACAGAACTTGGATTTAAAGACAACATTGTATTAATTGCTTATATATTATTTAATTTAATATTTGCGATATCAAGTTTTCCTATTGGCAAACTTGCAGACAAAATTGGATTTAAAAAAATATATATTATCGGCCTTATGATTTTTACTCTCGTCTATAGTCTTTTGGGTGGACCGATTAACTCTCCCGTTATTCTATTATCTATATTTGCTTTTTATGGAATATTTTCAGCAATAGATGAAGGTACTAGTAAAGCCTGGATATCTACACACATACAACAAGAACACCGCGCCACAGGACTCGGACTTTATTTTGCATTATCCTCTTTGGCATTTTTCTTCTCGTCAATTACTACTTCGTTTATTTGGAAACACTATGGAGGGCCGGCAACTTTTACAATAGTTGGCCTAATATCGATAATACCTATTTTATATTTTTTAATGATAAAAACACCAAACGAAAAACCTGAATAATTTATTTCCAACCACCAATTATTGCACCGAGAATAATGAAACTAAATAAATAATAACCGGCAGTAAGTAGAAACATTCTCCATGAATCTTTTCTTGATTTTCCGCTCCACATAGCATTACCAGCCAAAACAGGAATAAGAAAACCGATCCACAACCAAAATGCATTCATTACCCCATTCAAAATAAGAGTCGAACCAGCGTCAGTCCACCCAGCAACATAAAAAGAAATAACATACGCAGTCCAAATACTAAGAAGAAAATTTAAAAAATAAAGAGGTGTCATTTTTTTCTGGAAATCTTTATTGTCTTTTTCAGACATTTCACTTGCGGGAGGCATACCAATAATACTTCCCCAAACTTTTCCAAAAATTGGACCATACCACATAAAACCAAGCACATTGACGGATATCGCCCCAACAATTATCGCCCACCAATTTATAACCATTTCTTGCATAAAAAAATAAAAGCTAGATTTATAATAATAAATTATAACAAATCTAAAAGCCTAAAATATACAAAACAAAAGTGCAAAACCTCTATGCTATAATCCCCTCTATGACAAGAATATTTTTCTTTATAATTGCTTTCGCGGTATTAATTTTATTATCTTTTTGTAGTGTAAAAATTTTTACAACACTATTAAAAGTCTCAGAACCTTGGCTGAAATACATAAACATATTTGGTTTTGTATTTCCATTTATCATAGCGCTTGCTATGGCAATATCGCGATTTTCTGATGGAATTTTAGCGAGAATTTTCTATACAAAAATAATGCTCCTAACAGGAATAATGTTCTATGTTTTTATAATGGCTTGTATATTAGGAATTATTCTAATAATCGATAAATTTGCACACCTTGACATCAACTGGTTTTACCTCGCCAAATTTGCATTAATCATAGCTTTTTCACTTTCAGCAATCGGGCTGATTCAATCTTTCTTTTTAAAGACTGTAACTTATACAATTAAAAATTCACCCGAATCTTTACATGGAAAAAAGTTTGTACTGTTGGCGGACACACACTTGGGCTTGATCAACCAAACAAAGCTATCAAAAAGAGCAGTTGAAAAAGTATTGAACATAAACCCTGATGCCGTTTTGATTGCGGGAGATTTTTTTGACGGACCAGATTTTTCACTTGAAAAATCCATGAATGTTTGGAAAAAATTATCAGAAAAAATACCAGTTTTTTATGCACCAGGAAATCACGAAGAATACGGCCCATATGAAAAATTTATAAACTCACTTAAAGATTCTAAATTCACAGCCCTAGAAGATGAATCGACTTATTTTGAAAACATTCAAATTATGGGGTTGAAATATAGAACAAAAGGTCAAGAAAAAGAAACAGAAGAAGTGCTATCAAAAATACATGACAGGAAAAGTCCAAGCATTCTAATAAACCACCCACCGTTATTTCAAGAAGTTGCTTCAAATCATGGAGTATTCCTAGAAGTATCCGGCCATACTCACCGCGGACAGTTTTGGCCTTTTGGCTACATCGTCAAACCAATTTATAAATATTTTTATGGTCAACACATAATTGGCAATCTTACCCAAATAACAACATCGGGTGTTGGCACAGCTAGTGTTCCCTTTAGAACATTCAACACGCCTGAAATTGTTATCATAAATTTCGAGTAGTTGCTAAAATTCAATATTTATTGTAAGGTTTTAAAAACTAAAACCTTACACAAATGGAAAAAACATCCAACACGGCTATATACATAATAAGTGGATTGTCATCAATGTTCATTGCCGGATTCATCTATGCAGCACTATCTTTTACTGGGATTGCTGACAATTTTTACCTTAACCTTGCTATCTCCTCTGCTCTTGCGTATTATTTTTTTAAAATAACATTAAAAAGTCTAAAAAAGATGGACAGGGATTATTTAGCGCAAAAAAGCAAAGATAATACAATTAAAGTTAAGGTAAAGCAATTCAAAAAAAGAAATTATTTTTTCAAAAAATAACCAAACAAAAGCAGGTCATTCCCTGCTTTTTTATATTCTAATTAAGACTTTATAACTTATTTAGTATCTTTAAAATCCCAAAGAAACAAAGATAGTTCACTCCAATTTCCAGAATATGGTTTTGCGAGTGCGTACATTTCTACTTCGGTTGGTAATTCTTTCAATTCAAAATATTTCTTAAAACCGTGTTTAATTCCCAAGTCACCAGTCGGTAAAATATCAGGCCTTTTCAGAGTAAAAATTAAAAACATATCTGCCGTCCATGGGCCCACACCTTTTACTTGAACTAAGTGATCTTTTATTTCTAAGTCATTCATTTTAGAAAACTTTTTTGGATTTATAGTTTTGTCTAAAAATTTCTTAGCCAAATCCCTTAAATACCCTTCTTTTTGATTCGAAATACCACTTTTTTTAAATTTTGCTGTTGTTAATTTTAAAACAGTCTGTGGCTCAGGTCTTTTTGGTGCAAAAATTGCGCAAAAATTTCTTGAAATACTATCTCCTGCTTTTGTTGAAATTTGCTGATAAATTATCGAACGAACCAAAGACAAAAAAGCGCCTCCTCTGGGCTTAATTTTAGCCATAAATTTTCCATCTAATTTAATCTTTTTTGTCACCTAAAACATTATACATTTATTGACTTAATAGTAATTAAGGAGTATTTTAAAAAGAAAAAAGATCTTAAAATGATACCGATGACTGAAATAACAAACACGCCTGGATTGCCGGAAGCAATTAAGGCCGCAATGGAAGACTTCCTAACAATGTACAAAGAAGATGAGTTGGATAAGGCGCGTACCGTAAACGATGTACAGTTTAAACCATTAAAAATTGAGACTATTACGAAAGCGTTTGATCTCCTAAAAAACTTATCCATCTGGATTATGACCAGTTGTGGTATAGAAATCTCTCCCCCGGATATTACTTCACATCCTGATGGAAGTGTTGAATTTGAATGGAAAAAACACAACTACACGTATCTTTCAATAAATGTTGATGGGGCGGGAAATAACTTTTCTTATTTATGTAATTCAATAAAGGCGGGATTCATATCAGACCAAAACACAATTATTCCACTTGCCAACTCAAGACAATCTGGAATAGCGCAAATCTTTAAAAAAGAGATTGGTACATAAAAAAGGCTCGCGAGAATACGCGAGCCTTTTTATTTTTATAAATTAATTTATACAGATCTATGTTCAGTTTTCACTTCTTCACTTTTAATTTTTATTGGTTCTGTATAATTACCAGTTGGTGCGTTTGGTATTACAAAAATAGATATTATATAAGCCAAAACTCCTGGGAAAATTCCCGTTACCAAAACAAACAAAATAAAAACAACACGTAGCATTACTGGATCAACATTAAAGTATTCCCCAAACCCACCGAGCACCCCCTTCCATACCCTATTTGCCCTACTTCTGTATAATTTCTTCATATTCACACTATAGACTTTTTAGTTGAAAATTGCCAACCCTTTATTATTTTTCAATTCAATCTTCAATTCCCCTTTTGAAGTAAAGTAGTAACTTTCTGCATTTTCAAGAATTCCCTTAAACACATCTTCTTGAGAACCTTCACAGTACATTAAGGTTCCCATCATATCGCTAAAAGTAATTTGCTTATCTTTTATAGAATAATTTCCACCAATACCATTACAATCAGTAGACGCTCCGAAAGTTCCGTCTTTTTTAAATTCAATTGTAAATTTTGAAGAATCTTTTGGATTAACTTCTTTGCCGTCTATTGTCGCAGACTGCCAAATCCATTTTTTCATATCAAGTTTCATAACTTCGGGATTTGCTTCGCCTTCAAAATCTTTTACCCATTCGCCTATTTCATTTGTGTTTTTGTCGTAATGTACCCAAACGCTTTTTGCAATTGACGCAGCTGTACTCATTGGTTCTCCCGCTTTTCGGTCGGCAAAATTATAAACTGCTCGTCCATCTTTTATTTCAATATTTTGTGGCGCAATTCTATCCCCCAAAAGCATGGTCTCGCTCGGCACATATTCTTCACCTTTTTTCACAACCAAAACTGCGTAATAAAATACACCGGTTCCGCCAGGCTGATTTTGAAGAAGTACTGCAAAATCAGAAACTCCGTCACTATTCAAATCA
>CAYLKL010000005.1:6732-20795 GCA_964384645.1 uncultured Candidatus Saccharibacteria bacterium | reverse complement strand
TCTCCAAATATACTCAAAGTATTTTTAGTAGCAGAATTTGGTGAAATCTCATTTTGCGCTTTTCCATCAACCATTAAAAAAGTTTCCCCATTTACAACATATGTAATATTTTTTACTGAAGATTCCTCGGTCGGATTTTGAGTAACATTTTCATTTTTTGGTAAATCAAAAACTTTGGCAAGCACGATTACTACCACTATTAAAACTATAACAACTAATATCTTTTTCATATATCAATTGTGCCCTTTTTGGCTATTTTTTACAAATAAAAAACCCCGTGTGTTTAACGGGGGTTGTTTTAAAATAAATTAACATTATTTTGTAGTTGCAAAATTTTTAGAAGCATCAAATCTATACCAAGGATTTTTCACTTCATTTTCAGTGTAAGCAACATTTCGATTTTTGTGATATCTTTTACGCACCTTATTTAAAGAATTAAAAAATGTGTTTAATTCTTTAGGCATGCCTTTTTTAAAATACTCAAACCACGGATAGCGGGCCGAATTTTCAGTGACCCATATTGGCTCATAAACTTTTGACTCAAGTCTATCAAAAACTTCTACAAACTTCTTAGCACTTGATAGATACCGACTAGCACTTGGGTCAAATAGAACCATTCTTCCATTTTTAGATGTCTTTTTGGGACGATTTCTCAAGCCCCATACGACTGCTTTCGCTTCCATTAAAAATCTTTTTCGAAAGACCTTTCTTCGCTCAGAATTTTTTGGATAAAAACGTTTTCTGGTAAATAGCGCTTGCTCTTCTGGGTCTAAAATCTCCTTGTCATTTATATGAATCCAGAAGCCACCACCAAGATGAGAAAAAGATCCGTTGACCCATTTACCATCTCTTTCTTTTATAACCATATTAAAAGGTGTTACGATTACCATAGTGTAATCTCCGATCTTTAATTCAAATGACATCGCGTCATAAATTTCTTCCATTCTCTTAACGTTTGGATGAATCCACCCTTCCTTAATTTTTCTATCGGGTGGTATTTCTTTAAAACCAAGGCTTTCAATTTGGCGACGCAAAATTGAAAACTCCTGTCGGTCTGTCTTTGTGCGCATGGTGCGCGGAGTTGTTTTCTTTTTCATTATTCAGTTTTTTAAAGTTTATCGGTCTTATTTTTACCAATATTTTGACATTTTGTCAAAAATTTATTTTTTACAAAAGATTCGCGCAATTCTTATTTGGTCGAATGTAAGATGCTTCCCTTTTTTATCTAACATAGTTTTTATTGGTGCCAATTTTCCTTTTTCATTAGCACTTAAACTATCAATACAACTTTGTACAAGTTTTATATTATTTTTATCTGGATATGTGTGCCCCAATGGTAATTCATCACCTCGAGCGATCAACTTTTCAACATGATCCAAAATGGTAGACAGACCTAACCCACGCTCTTTTGCAATTTCCGCAAATGTCATATTTTTCAAAAGAAGTGATTTTGTTATTTCAATTGTTGAACTTTTTTCTTTTAATTTTTTTGCAACGCCTGCTTTTACAAACCCTTCAGATCTCAAAATAAAATCTCTTTCCATTTTTTCCTGTTCAGCACTTGAGAGTTTTCCAAACATTTCTTCATTCTCTTCAGATTCAATTTGAAGTTTTTCATCAAGCTCTAAAACATTTGGGTCTACATTTAAAGAATTTTCACTAAGCCCAACAAGCCTGATTCCTTTTAGGGTTCGAACCCGCGAAAGGGCGACATAACCCATTCCATAAGTAAAAGTCTTTGATAAATCAATTTCTGCACTATCAAGACTCATTCCTTGGCTTTTATGTATTGTAATAGCCCAAGCGAGTCGTAATGGCAATTGCGCCAAAGATGCCTTTGCTTTTCCGTCTTCTTCGATCATCCAACTCTCTTCTTTTACCTCAATTCTTTTTCCATTCATAAGCCTAACAACAGGAGTTCTATCTATTCTAAAACTCTCAACAATACCCCGTGTTCCATTTACATAACCGAGTTCAAAATTATTCTTTATAAACATAACTTGCGCGCCTTTTTTCAATGATAGTTTTTCGTGTGCCAAGCAACTTTTTTTCAAAATTTCAACAATTACATCCCGGCCTTTTGTCTGCATTTCGTAGTTATATTCCATCTCTTTAAGTTTATGAAGTTCTCTTTGATTTATCGTGTCGACGTCGACATTGTGAGTATAAAGTTTTGTTGGCGGAATTTCTTCATCCAATTTTGCATTCAATCTTTCTTTTATAATTTCCAAATGCTCCGCTTCTATTTTATTCTGACGAATTTTATTTAAAATATTTGTAAACACACTATCGTCTTGTCTGTGTTGTTCTGTTAAATAACAAATTGCTGGTCGCATTTCTTTCCATGCCCGAGAATAGACAACTAAATCTTTTGGTATCTGTTCTGATTCTTCTGTTTGGTCAAATATATCCATTTGATTATTTACTGATTGACTGCGCGTAATCGGCGGCAATTGAAAAAAATCACCAGAGAGAATTACCTGCATTCCACCAAACGGCAAATTGTTTCTTTTAAATCTTCTGCAAACCAAATCAACCGCGTCGAGAGTTCTTGCGTGCAACATCGAAACTTCATCAATAATCAAAACTTTTGTTTTATGAAATCTTTTTACTAAATATGGTTTTTGAGTTAATTCATCCAAGTCATACTCTGTTAAATTATCTCTTATCCCAATTCCCGAGAAACCATGAATAGTAATTCCGTTCATATGTGTTGCCGCAATCCCCGTAGAGGCAGTTACAGCCACCTCAACACCGTGGTCTTTAAGATAGTTTATATATTGGTTTAAGGTGTGCGTTTTACCAGAACCCGCACTTCCCGTGAGGTAAATATTTACACCTGTTTTCATAATAGCCAAAGCCTTAGCCTGAGTCATTGAATGATTTTACCTTAAATTTCGATAATTAGAGAATCTATATTTACTTTTAAAATCTATAGGTGTATTCTTGTATAAACATTTAATATCGAAAAAAATGCTGACCGGAATTATCTGTACTTTTTTCTACCATTGTTATAAATATTTTAAAAAAAGAAAATACAACAGAAATAACAGTGTAGAAGACCTGTACTACTACAAATAAATCCCCTTCGTTATGAAGGGGATTTTATTATCTTTTGGCTTTTGAGCGGTCTGTTTCTGTGAGTTGTTGTTTTCGAAGTCGGACAGATTTTGGGGTGATTTCCAAATATTCATCGATCGCCATAACTTCAAGTCCGCGTTCAATGTCGAGTGTTAGTGGTGGAATAAGATTTATTGCCTCATCAGTACCTGAAGCTCGGACGTTTGAAAGTTGTTTTCCTTTTGTTGGGTTTACAACCATTTCATCTCCCTTTGAAGTGTTTCCGATAACTTGCCCTTCATAAACTTCAGCTGCGGGTCCAATATATAATTCTCCTCTGTCTTGCAGATTCCACAAAGAAAATCCTAGGGCTTTTCCTGTTGCCATAGATATCATAGATCCTGTTGGGCGCTTTCTGATTTCTCCAGCATATGGTTCGAATCCCACAAATCGAGACGACAATATTCCTTCACCCTTTGTATCAATAACGAATTGATTTCTAAATCCCAATAGTCCTCGTGTTGGACCTTTAAGAATAATTCGAACATTATTGTCATGAGTTTTCATATCCATCATGACAAAACCGCGAAGACCTAGTTTTTCAATAACGGCACCTTGATATTCATTTGGTGTATCAACTATAACTTCTTCGAACGGTTCTTCTTTAACTCCGTTGTTGTTTCGAATGATAACTTCTGGTTGAGAAACTTGTATTTCATAACCTTCTCGTCTCATATTTTCAAGCAAAATCGCAATGTGAAGTTCCCCTCTTCCTAAAACTCTAAAATTTTCATTTGCATCAAAATCAACACGTAGTCCCACATTCATCTCAAGCTCTTTTTCAAGTCTCTCTCTGATTTGTCTTGTTGTTACAAATTTTCCTTCTCTTCCTGCAAATGGAGAATTGTTTATCAAAAAATTTAGTGCAATAGTCGGCTCATCCACCGCAATCGCGGGAAGCGGAGTTACGTTTTCATCTGTAGAAATAGTTTCTCCGATATCAATATCAGCAAGTCCCGCAACCATTACGATGTCACCTTTTGTTGCACTTTGTGTTTCAACTCTTTGAAGACCTTGGAAGGAAAAAACTTTTACAATTCTTCCCTTTCTAGTTTCTCCGTTTGGTTTTTTTATAAAAATATTTTGGTTTGGTGAAAGCTCTCCGTCATAAACTCTTCCGATCGCAAGTCGTCCCAAGAAATTATCATAAGCCAAGTTGAATGGTTGAAACATCAAAGAGTGTGAACTGTCGCCGGATGAAGATGGAACATGCTCCAAAATAACATCTAGAAGTGGCATAAGATCTTTTGAATCGTCTTCTAGTTTTCTTTTTGCGATTCCATCTCGTCCAATAGCATAAACGACTGGGAAATTTGACTGTTCATCACTTGCGCCTAATTCCATAAACAACTCCAAAACCAATTCTTCTGCGTGTTTTGGATTTGCAGCTGGCTTGTCTATTTTGTTTATGACAACAATTGGCTTGAGTCCAAGTTCAAGTGATTTTTTCAAAACGAATCGTGTCTGAGGCATAGGACCTTCTTGAGCGTCAACAACTAATAAAACACAATCAATAGATCTCAAAACTCGCTCAACTTCTGATCCGAAGTCGGCGTGACCTGGTGTGTCTACGATATTTATTTTTGTTCCTTTATAAGGAACTGAGGCATTTTTAGAATAAATAGTAATTCCTCGCTCAAGCTCAAGGGTGTTTGAGTCCATAGAAACCCCTTCTTCTGCTGCTCCTGTTTGACGAAGAAGCGCATCTGTTAGAGTCGTTTTTCCGTGGTCCACGTGGGCGATAATTGCTATATTTCTGATTTCCATAAATTTGATGATTAATTATACTTCGAATAACTCAGTATTAAACTCCCTTAAAATCTCATTATTAAGAGAATTTAAAAACGGCCAGAGGCCGAATAGACTTATAGAATACATCATTTTTAGATGTTTTGCAAGAATAAATAGAATCTAATTTAAGCTTAATTTCTAGTTGTTACTGTCTTCAAAAATTCATTCAGTTGTGGGAACATGTGTGTCTTATATAAAATTCCAGAAACAAGGGCAATAACTATACCGAAAACAATAGTAGCTCCGACGGCTCCTGAAAAACCACCGATAATTCCTCGCCAAGTTACTCTTTTATTGGAATTAGTTGTGCGAATTTGGTGTTCAAGACTTTCAATCGAATCTTTAAGTTCTGATATTTCTTCATTAAGATTGGTCTCTTCTGTTTTTTCGTCTTCAACTTTATTTTCTAAATTATTTTCCATAGACATATTTTAACATTAAATTCCTTTTGCTTCTGAAGTTTGTTATAGTACAAAAACTGGAGGCGTCGGATACCCTAGTAGTAGAGCGTAGCTCACTACGGGGTAAAGTGGTTTAACGTACTCGCATTGTTCCCGATTTCTAGACGAACTTGTGAGTCGCAAGAAATCGCAATCCCGTACAAGGCGGAGGGTTCGCATAGTGGTCTAGTGCGCTCGCTTGGAAAGCGAGTATGGTTAATCCCATCACGAGTTCGAATCTCGTACCCTCCGCCATGAACGGGAGAAAGGTGGCATGCTGAAAGGCATCGAGAGTTCAAATCTGTCCGCCTCCACAACGAAGACAGGTGCTAATGCGGACGAGGTTTTGCGAAACAATATATCTGGGAATACGGATTAGCAAAACCTGGGCTATGTTCCCGCGCGGAGGACGGGTCTGAGGAGGAATCCGCGCGGTTTTTCTATCTATTTTTTTTGGCGGGGCAGGACAGAAAATAATTAGACTTTCAAGCCCTTAGATTTTAAATCGTCTAAAAGAGCTTCAAGTTTTTCCGGTTTACCATTTTGAGCTTTCTTAATAACTGAAATCATTTCTTCATCAATAAAATACACCTCAATATCTTTTTCTTTTAATGATTCTAGAAGTGACGGTATTTTTATTTTTTCAGCTGGTTTAACTGGAGTTGCCGAAACCCATTCTAAATCAGCACCAAATCCTTTGTGTTTATTTGGTTTAAAAGATTCTCCAGGAAGTTTATAAATATAGCCTCCATGATCTACTTTCAAAAAATCTTCTTTATTCATAGGAATACAAACGAATTTTCTTTCATTTACAATTCCTCCATTGGAAACATACTTGTTCGCCATAGATTGAATTGCAATATCCATATTAGGAGACGCATAAACCGCTGGCTTTTCGTCCGTTCTCTCAACTGCAGATCGAGGTTCAAACTTCTCGATATTTTCCTCTGTTGTTCCATGATAAAGAAACGGTGGATTTTCAAAAGATTCCCATGAACTATGTACAGGGTCTCCCATTTTTGATCCATCAATTACAATTTTCCCTTCCTGATTGTAGACTCTTTCTTTTAGTCTCCATATATTTTCTTTTTCATTAAAATAATTTATAGAATTTTCAATAACCCCATTCGGCTTAACCCTTCTTGATCCTACAATTCTAAAATCATGATCTTCTATATCAGCCGTAATTAACGTGTCGTGGAATAAAATTTTTGTTCGATCAAAGTCGGGATTATCAAGATTTTCTTGAGTATCTGCATACTCCTTGAATAATTGCAGAACAAACTCTTTTTCTTTTTGTAATTTTTCTTTGTCTTCTAGTCCGCCACGGACTCTGCTTTTTTGTCTATATTCATTTAGTATTTTCCAATACTTATCACCTGCATACCATTCCTCATCAGAGACATTTGGAAATCCGAAGTCCCAATCTGTGATATCCTCATCATCATTAATTTCTTTATTATAATCTGGATTATAGTTTAATAGAGTTCCGTCTTTTCCTACCAACCTTCTAATTGCTCTATTCAAATATTGAGAAATTTCTTTTGCTTGAGGATGTTTTGATTTATCTGGGTGATATTCAAAAAGTAGTTTTTTCCATGCAGACACAATTTCTTTTGCTGAAGAATTTTCCGAAGTACCCAAAACGATATACGGATTGGGATTACTAAACTGTTTGACGGATTCTTTTTTAGATGTTGATTCTGTACTAGAAATATCACTTTTCTCGATTTCAAACCTGTTCTTTTCCATAAACACATTGTAACATTAAAGATTCGAACTTTGTACAATGAATACCTCAATTATTATAAATAAAACTTAACAATAGCAACAAGTGCAATTATCCCCCAAAATATTTCAAGAACAACATTTGAATAATTCTTATCAGCAAAAACTCTTATCCCCAAAAGTATTGCGGCAATTAAATTTGAAAATAAATAAACTAGCGATATAGAAGAAATTACTCCAAATGAATTTAAAGCATAAACTCCTATTAGAAGCACTGTCCCCGCCCAACCAACTATTTTAATCATATTTTTATAAAACTACTTTAATACTAAAACTATTGAAACAAGTCCTATTAAAACACCAATTGCTTGTGTGGTGGTGATTGTTTCTTTGTAAACCACAATTCCTATTATTGTAGCCAGGACAGCACTTGCAACTGAAAAAATAATTGCACCTTTTGTAAGTCCAGAACCCTGTCTTATGGCAATCAGCCAACTAATGTTTCCAATCACATAAAACAATATCGCAAGAACTGCAAAATAAAATTTACCTTTTTCCCCATAACCACCCGCAAAATAGTCAGCAATGGCTTCAAAAACAATCAATAAACCTAATGGGATCAACCAAAGCATATTAATAAGATTTCTCTCTTAATATTCTAATTCTCTCTTCTGCTGGTGGATGAGTCATAAACAATTTATGTAATCCCCTGAAAGCTTTTCCACCAAAAGGACTCGCGATGAATAGATGAGCTGTTGCATCACTTGCCTTTTGCATCGGACGAGAGTTATGTGCGATTTTTTCAAGCGCTGAAGCTAAACCTTCGGGATATCTTGTAAGCAACGCCCCTGATGAATCCGCCAAAAATTCTCTTTTTCGAGATATAGCCAATTGAATAATCGTTGCGAAAATTGGTGCTAAGATTGCAAAGATTATTCCAACTATCATCAATACGCTTCCGCCCTTACTATCACTATCTCTTGATCCTCCAAATATCTGAGACCGCAAAAACATATCTGCAACAATAGAAACAAACCCGGCCAAAACAACAGCAACAGTTGAAACCAAAATATCTCTGTTTCCGATGTGTGAAAGCTCGTGTGCAATAACACCCTCAAGTTCACTTCGGTCCAAAATATTTAAAAGGCCTGTCGTCACAGCAACGGCAGAATGATTTTTGTCTCGGCCTGTTGCAAACGCGTTCGGTGCATTGTCTTCGACAATATAAACTTTTGGTTTTGGAAGACCTGCTGTTATAGATAAATTCTCAACAATATTGTGAAGATCACGATATTGATTTATATCCGCGGGTTTTGCGCCCGTAAGTTTTATCGTGATTTTATCTGAATACCAATAAGAAAAAATATTCATCCCAATACTAAAAATAATAAATATATACAGTATATTCGGGTCGCCGTATATCTGAGAAAATACAAAGCCGATTCCTATAACTACGACCAAAAAAACGGTCATTAGAGCCCAAGTTTTTCGAACATTTTTTGATTGCTGTGTATATAAAGTTGCCATTTTCCTATTATATCAAAAGTCGCCCCGTTGGGGCGACTTTTGAATATTTTTGTTAGATTAGAATGTCATTGTTTGTTGCGCCAAACCAGCAGTATTTACAGGAACAGATCCTGAAGAAGAATTAGTTACAAAATTAGACAAAACTGTAAAGATATAATCTCCAGGAACTAAACTACTTATGTCCAAGTTAAGGTCTGAGCGAACTTCAATAATTCTTGAACCATTTTGAGATATATCGAAGTTTGGTTTAAACTTAGCAATAACTAAAGGAAAACTATATACAACATCATAAGGAACTGCAGTTGCACCTGTTACAGTATCCACCATGTTTATACTAGACAATCTTGTGTAATTTGAATTTGATTGATATATAACAACATCAACAAATTCCAAAAAAGCGTCATTTGGAGTACAGCCTGTACTTGTTATATCAACTCTAGATATAACTTCTTGAGCTGAATATCTTAGATTTGGTAGAGATATAGAAGGTAGTGCTGGTGGATTTGTTGTAGCTGAAATAGATGTACAAGCAAGTGTTGTTGGAGGAACACCAGTAGATCTTGCATTTGAGTCAGGCTTTACTGCTGGAGGTTGATATCTTATAGAAGCAGCCTGCTGGCTAACTAACTTGTTATTTTGAACACCAATAACCCAAACAATTAAAGATAAAACTGCACCTACTGCAACCAACGGAATAATAATTTTTTTATTCATAAAAACTAAACGATTAAATAATAATGATAATAGTTTTATTATCTCAATAAAAACCTACTTCGAGTAGCATGCTCTGTGGATAACAAAAAGCCTTACCCTTTTTTAAAAGGGTAAGGCTTCAAAAACTACTTTCGAACAACTAATTTTTTCGTACTTTCATTTATTTTGATAAAATACACGCCGTTTGGTAAGTCTAGATTTACCTGTGCAGACAAATCGGAAACAAATTCTTTCAATTTTCGTCCGGATATGTCGAATATTTCAACCAAAACCTTTGATTCAAAATTCGATCGAGAAGAAATTTGAAAATTACCGTCTGTTGGATTTGGATAAACAGAAAATACGTTACCGTCAGAAGTATTTTCATTCTGAAGGCCAGTACTGCTTGGCACAACAAATCTTGCGACATTTAATGCCTGCACACTTCCCGCTTGGGTAAAATTCCCAGCAACATACAGAGTATCTTCAGTTGAAAACAAATCCCAGACTGAAGAATTTACCCCCGTACAACCGCCGAACACTTCACTCACAGATACTCCGTCATACTTTGCCAGTGCACTCGCTGGGAAAATTAAACCTGAATAATTTATTGAATCAAATGATCCCGATATAAACAATTCATTTTTAAAGACTTCCAGTTTGCGCACAGAATTATTTGTCTTAAGCAATGTCGAAAAATTTATTCCGTCATAACTCCCGACAATATAATTGTTCTGCATAGTGTCACGGATATTTCCGGCAACAATCAAGGTGTTATTGAAAAAACGCAAACTGTATCCAAAACCTCGATATGGTCCATTAATTGAAAAATCCAATCCCGCTGGTGTTATTTTTACCAACGGAAATTCAGTTCCATTACGCAAAAAAGATCCAATAAGATATATGTCGTTATTGTAAACACAAAAATCTCTAATCAAATCTCCAGGATTCCCTTCGCAGGCCAATAGATAATTTTCTGTTTGCAGGTCAATTTTCATGAAGTTATAAATGGTGTCTGAACCATTCACTTCACAAAAACGCCCCGAAACATGAAACTCTCCGTTAATCATCTTTCCACTGTATGCATATTCATCAGGAAAAGAAAATCCAGAACCAATTGGTGAGACGGAACCCGTTGCCAAATTAAATTTGGCCAAACTGTTGCAAATCACCGAATTTAAATCCTCAAACTTTCCAAGCAAAATTGCTTGATTGTTTATGGAGTCATACTCCATGCCCCAGATTTGACCTGGCTGTGATGAAGAAATTATCTGAGTCCAACCGTTTTGTAGATTAAACTCAAACAGATTTGCGTTCACTTCACTTGTTGAAGCAAACACTTTATTTTGCATTTTCCAAATTCTGCGCACACCCGAAGGAGCAGGCAGACCTGAACCAATACTATCCCAGACTTGGGAAACACCTTCGTGAGCAAATGATGCAAAGAAGATAAGAAGTGCGATTTTTTTCATTTTATTTTTAAGGTTTTAGTTTAACCAAATCATACACTATTTTAGGCAAAAAGTCAAGCTAAAAACCCTTGCAAAACAAGGGTTTTTAGTGGAAAATTTAATTTAATTACTTAACTCTAGAGTTTCCGTATTTAGAGTATAGGTTTGATTTTTTGCTCTAATGTATAATTCTTTTCCGTATTTTGGATAAACATCCTTATACTCCACATCCTCAATTAAAGTTTTTATAATCTTACTTTCAAAATCTTGGATAGTTAAAACACCTTCGGCGGATTCACTAAAAGAAAAAACAAGAATTTTATCCCTCCCAACAAAAGCAACTGGATATGCCCCACCAGATTCATAAGCATTTCCAATATTTTTTATTAATTTATTATTTTTATAATCAAATACTGCCATAGAAGAACCCTCTTGGCTTGTTGGATACTCTAATAATATCAATCCGTACTCTGGAGCCATAACTAGAATCCTTGGTGTTCCCATATCCTTATCTGCAGTAAACGTATCTATCCAGTTAAATAATTCATTTCCGCTTTCAACATTATTTTCCTTGGGTGCCTCTGGTGAATTATTCGTGATTATTTCCGTGGCTTGCATGGCTTCTTTCTTCTGTGACAAAAACCAAATTCCGAAACCAACAAGAGCAATGAGGAGAATTAGAAGAATTGTATTTAAAACACTTCCACTTTTTTGTGGTTGTTGTAGGGCTGGGTTATTAAAATTTTGATTATTTTCAGGTGGCATAAATTATTTATATTTAGTTAAACTTCACACTCGCAAGATCTATAGTCATCGGAACATTTTGATCATGATAAGAAGTTATAATTATGGCTTCATTAGTATCAAAGTTTTGTAAAAAATAGATATTACCAGAAGCTTCACCATAAGACATAACATACACGTCGTATTTATTATTTCCATAAGTTTGATTTTCTAAAAATCTACTGTCTGGATCCATTGCGGGATCAAAACCCTGACCCATTTGAGAGACAAAAGTAATGACTTCTAAATTAGAATCATTGGATGTATCAGTACTTTTGGAAACATAATATGAACCTTTTGGATTTGATGCAATGGTAACGTTAGCAGAATTATCATGTGAAAATGAAAACTGGTTAGGAATTGAATATTCAATATTCGAATTCTGTACTTGGGGCTGATTATTGGTTTCATTAGAATTTTCATCTTCTGTTTGTGCTTGTGTATCTACCGGAACCTCTTTAACAACTACATCTTCTTTTTTCTGCGATAAATACCAAATCCCAAATCCAACAAGGGCAATTAGAAGAATTAACAGAATTGTATTTAGCCCACTTCCACTTTTTTGTAGCTGTTGTGGCATTGATTGATTAAAATTTTGATTATTTTCTGGTGGCATAAAACTTGGTTATAGGTTGTAGTTTATAGCTTATAGTCCATAAAACTACGATTAATTTTTAATGTCTAAAATCTAATTGTCTATATTCTAATATCTAGTTAAATACTACTGGAACAAGAATAATTTTTGCTGGTCCACCTTCTCCATCTGACGGATCGTCATTTTGGATTTTAATATATCCTGGTCCTGATAGACCTGTTGCGTCAACATTTGAAATAAATGTTACTGGTTCTACAGTCATCCAATCTGTTGTTGCAGTTCCATATCCTGCCTTTATTACATTTTGATTTGCATCCAATAAATCTATCGAGATATTGCCTTCAAAAAAGTATGCGTTCTTTACTACTCCTTCTAATACAAATTCTCCTGTCACGGTACTTCCTGGGGCAATAGATAACGCCAAAAGATCGTCTTTGTTTGGACCCAAAACAGAAACAGCTTGTTGCTCTTCCTCAATTACATCTGGTATTTGTTTATTCGTCTTTGTATTAAAAATAAAAAACAAAACTACTACTAAAAAAACAAACCATAAAATATTTTTTATATTCATAAAATAAAATTAAACTTTTAAATATTTGACCACTTATTAAATCCGCCTCTAACTTCCGCGTCCTGTCCAACAACACAAGTTGCCTTTTCACTGTCTCCTACACAAGACGAACCTTCTGGTAAAGATTGTATCAGTTTTGTTGGCATTGTTATTACAAAATCTGTTTCTGAAAACTTTGGACCATATTTGTAAACAGATTCGCCTTCAAAAATATCGCTCCACATAACCCAATTATCTGGCCACCTTGAATCCGTAGGACTTACTTTTAAATTCTGATTAAGAGAATCATTTTGAGCTCGGCCATTATCTTTCAGTAATTGAACAAAACCAAAAATTGCCAAGAAAATAAAAACTCCAAATAATATTTTTCCGAAGTTTATCTTGCTGGATTCCATAATTAAAATTTTACTTCTACTGGTTTTGACTCTACTCCATCATCTGGAATATCAAAGAATTCCATTTTCTGAAACTTAAACATTCCGACAATAAAATTGTTTGGGAAAGTTTCAAGCTTGATGTTTAGATCGCGAACATTTCCGTTATAAAATCTACGCGCTGCTTGAATTTTGTTTTCTGTGTCAGATAACTCACGTTGAAGTTCCAAGAAATTTGTATTGGCCTTTAGTTCTGGATAAGCTTCAGCAATACCGAAAATACCTGTTATAGCACCTCCAAGGATTCCTTCGGCTTTTGAATGCTCTCCCGGAGTCTTTGCGCTCATAGCAGCTGCTCTTGCTTGTGTAACCTTTTCAAAAGCTCCTGATTCATGAGTTGTATAACCTTTTACTGTATTTACCAAATTTGGAATAAGGTCATATCTTCTCTTCAATTGTACCTCAATGTCTGCCCATGCCTCTTTTGTGCGATTTACAAGACGAACCAGTCCGTTGTAAGTCACAACAAACCATAGAACCAAAACTGCTACAATAATTAAAATAATTGTCATAATAAAATTTGTTAAGATTTATAACCCTTTAATTATAGCAAAACGGAAGATAAAACAAAAAAGTTTTATTCTTTGACAAAAGACATGTTTTTAACGTAAATTTAAAGGATGGAAAATATGGAAGGTCCAAACCGAATTTTGTTAGAATTAGAAAATGATTTATTTAATCTTGAAATACCAGATTCAGATTTCTTAAATACACTAAACAAAAAATGGGGAGAATATGAGGTCGAGGAAAATCCAGACAGAATGGACCCTAGATTTTTAGAAATATTAAGATTAATTAAACAGTATAGAGAAGATCTATACAACGAAATTAAAGAAAAGCGTTCACCAGTGTGGTTAGGTTTCATTATGGAAATAGAAAAATAAAAAACCCCCGATCATGAGGGTCTTTAAATTAATTTTTAGCGACTGA
>CAYLKL010000005.1:0-6722 GCA_964384645.1 uncultured Candidatus Saccharibacteria bacterium | reverse complement strand
TCCGCCAGCTGGCGGAGGGGGTTTTTATTTTGTAATTTATTTCTTCTTTTGCCACTCCTCCATTTTCACCAAAAGCGGAGATGCCAAGAAAATAGATGAATATGTTCCAAAGAACATACCGACAGTCAAAATTATCGCAAAATATCTTGTTGATTCTGGTCCAAAAAACACCAAAGCAAGAAGTGCCAAGATAACCGTAAGAGATGTATTGATTGATCTTGCGAAAACCTGACTCAAACTATGTCCCACAATATCTTTAAACGGCTTGTTTTGTTCTAGTCTGATATTTTCTCGAATTCGATCAAAAACAACAATAGTATCAGAAACAGAAAGACCTAGAATAGTCAAAAGTGCCACAACAAAAAGAGTATCGACTTCTGCCCCAAAATAATGTCCCAATATTGCAAATACTCCCGTTGGAATAATTATGTCGTGAAGCAATGAGATGATTGCCATAAAACCATATTTCCAAGAAGAAATTGGCTTTGAAACTTTTCTAAATGCATAAGCAATAAAGAAAATAATTCCAAGTGAAACTAAAATTATAGAAATTATTGATTTCTTTCTAAGCTCTTTCCCGACTGATGGACCAATAGAAGTAAAACTTTTTTCAGTAAGAGTATTTCCATCAGATGAAAGAACTTCTACTAAATCATTTTTTTGATCATTTGTGATTTCAAGAGTTTTAATTATAAGACCCTTTTCACCTGTTGGCTGAAGTAAAACATTACTAAAATCAGCATCTGCAAGTTTAGATTGAAGTATATTATTTTCAGGTCGAACATTACTATATTCTACTTCTATAAGACTACCTCCCTTAAAATCTATTCCGAGATTCAAACCAAAAGACGCTATAAAGATAATTGAAGCAACAACCAATGCGGCTGAAATACTTAGGAATATATTTCTGTGTTTAATTATGAACATAAAAGATAAATTAAAAACTAATAATTAGCGCACAAACCCAGAACTGAACAAAAACTTTGCGATACGACCATCTGTTTTTGGTTTTATAACTCGCAAGAACGCTCTTGTAACAGTTATTGCAGAGAACAAAGATATCATAACTCCAATACCCAAAGTTAACGCAAAACCTTTTATAAGAGATGTTCCGAAAGTAAACAAAATAATCGCAGTAATTATTGTTGAAGTATTTGCATCTCTTATAGAAAACCAAGCCTTATCGAAACCTTGATCAACTGCATCGTATACACTTCTTCCTGATCTAATTTCTTCTTTTAATCTTTCAAAAATCAAAACGTTAGCATCAACTGCAATACCGATAGAAATTATAAATCCAGCAATACCCGCAGACGTCAGAGTGACTGGAAGGAGTTTAAATATAGCTAAAACTAAAACAACATAAATAACCAAAGAAATCACAGCAATAACTCCAGGTAGTCGATACCAAACAACCAAGAATATAGCGATTGCTAAAAATCCAACCAAAGCAGCCTTTAGGCCGGCATCTACCGCCTGACTTCCCAAGATTGGACCGATTGTTTGAGTTGTCACCAATTCAATTGGAACAGGCAACGCTCCAGAATTCAATCTTCCAACAAGAGCTTTTGCTTCTTTAATATCATAGTCTCCGGTTATTACAGCTTCCCCGCCAGTAATTTCATCTTGAACTGTTGGAAAAGAAATTATTTGTCCATCCAAAAAGATAGCGACAGTTTTCCCTATATTTTGTTTTGTTATTTCAGCAAATAACTTTGAACCTTCGTCATTGAAATTTAAAACGATCATTGGCACTCCTGTAGTTGGATTGAAATCAACACGAGATGATTTTAAATACTGACCAGTTAGTTTTGTTGATTGGTATATGTCATCCGGATTTAAAATACTATTTCCGTTTTCATCAATAACAGGTTTTACTTCACTTGCATTAGGTTTCTCTGTTTTAAATTCTAGTATTGGAGTTTCTCCAATAAGGCGAACTGCCTCCTCAACATTTGTAACACCAGGCAAATCAACAATTAGCCGATATTTATCAGTACCAGTAAGCCCACCTTCTTCCACCTGAACAACTGGCTCTGAAACACCAAAAGCATTTACGCGTCTTTCTATAACATCTCGAAGTGACGCCAATGAGTCATTCACTGAATCTGCTTCTAATTTTGATACATCTGCACGGTAAACTAAGTGTGTACCACCAGAAAGATCGAGTCCAAGTCTAAATGGAAACTTCGAAAACCAACTTGGACTACTAATAACCGGCAGCGAGCTCTGGGCTTTTGGCTCAGAATACGCAACGAAAAAACTAACTAATGTTGCTAATAATAATACAAGAACTGCTATCAATCTTTTTTTCCACATAATAGAAGCAATTCTACTACTTTCTAGTGTTTTCGGAAAGATATTGCTTTTTTGTATATTATTGGTCTAAAAAGACGATGGAAAAAATATGCAATCAAAAATCCGACAAGTGCCCCTCCAGCTATATCTATTGGAAAATGAATTCCCGATACTATCCTTGCTAAAAGTACAACTAAGGACAATATGGCAAACAAAATTGAACCAGCGGATCTATGTAGAAACAAAAGTCCGAACGCAAGGGCTCCAAACACGGCTGCGTGCCCTGAAGGAAAGGAGTCCATCGTTCCGTATGTAAATAAAGGATTAATATTTAAAATTTCATAAGGTCTCGGTGTAGAAAAAATAGTTTTCAAAAAAGATACTGTAAACCAAGAAAATATTCCAGTCGAACAAAAAACAAAAATCTCTTTCATTCTAATAGAAAAAACTTCGTAGTTTTGAATTGGCGAAAATTTACCTTCGTTGTGATACATCACATACAAAACACCCGAAAGCATCAAAAGTACACTAAATCCATTTGCCAAAAATATTACCAACTGATCAACCAAAAGACTCTGGTGAGCGAAATTAAAAAAATAATAAAAAATCTTTTCATTCATAAAATTATTCAAGTCCAACAAATTCGTTTTTCATATAGTCTCTATGTGTTGCCCTCATATACGGACGCGTTGCCATCAACAATCCCAATGCTCCAAACTCAGCAATAAGATGCGACCCACCGTAACTCATAAATGGCAATGTTATACCTGTAACAGGCAAAACTCCTATATTCATCCCAATATTAATAAGTATATGACTAATAAAAAATATTGCGACACCCAAACAATACAAAAGCTCAAAATTAGACCCCGCATGAACGGCGTGCCAAATAATTCTCCAAATTATCACACCAAACAAAATAAATAAAATCAAAGATCCGACAAATCCCCACTCCTCAGCATATGCTGCAAAAATAAAATCAGTCTCATATTCAGGCAAAAAAGAAAGTCTAGACTGAGTACCGAAACCAACACCCTTACCAAATATCTGTCCAGAACCTACTGCAATGGTCGATTGATACGCATTATACCCAGCACCTTGTATATCAGAGAGCGGGTCAACAAAAGAAATTATTCTTTCCTTCTGATAATTTTGGAATACAAAAAACCACAAAGATAAAAAAGCAACCAGCCCCACACCAATAACTGCAAAAAGGTGTTTTTTTGAAACACCTGAAACCAGTATCATACCAAACCAAATCAGGCCCAAAATAACAGCTGACCCAAAATCGGGTTGTAAAAAAACTAATATAAATGGAGTGAATAAATAAACTGCTGAAATAAATATGTGTTTAAAATGAGCAATCTGCACATGCCTTCTGGAAAAATATTTCGCCAGAATTAAAATCAAAATAACTTTTACAACTTCTGTAGGCTGAAAATGCAAACTACCGAGATCAAATCTACTTTGTGCTCCTTTTGAAATAGTACCGAAGGCAAAAATAAGCGCCAAAAAAAACAATGCTATTCCAAAAATCCAAATCAAAATATTTGTCTTATTTAGCATTTTTATTTCAACTTGTGCCAAAAGGAAAAAAATACCCACAGAAACAATCAACCAAATAATTTGTCGGTTGATTAGAGAATTATCTCCACTAAAAGAACCCATAGCCAAAATCCCCATTATGACAATCGGTAGAGTGCTTAAAAACAATATCCAATCAATTCTGCCAATTGCTTTTTTCATAACTATTGAAAATTAGCAAACGGATCAAAACTAGTTATTATTTCTTTTCTAACAACCACCCCTTCTATTGGTAAAAACCAAGAAAAATTTGCTGGCGCCGAAGAGTTTCTTTCAACTTCAGAAAGTACTGTTTTTGAAACAGCGAGTGCATTTTCGTTTTCGTCATACAATATAGCAAAAACATCTACATCTTTTGGTTTTTGAAAAGATTTGTTAACGATTGTCGCTGTTAACTTGGGAACAGTTGATTGATCTATCAGCTCTGGATTCTCTGTTACAACCAAAGAAACATCTTTTGCAAAAAGTGGCTCCCTATACCAAACAGGATCTCCTAAAAATTCAAACCTAACAAATGCAGGCTCGCGATTTCCTCCTGTAATTAATCTAGGTTCAAATATGACCATTGCTCCAGCTGAAGAAATATAAGTCTTGCCGACTCTTTCAACAATAAAACGATTTTCATTGTCATAAACTTTAAAAATATATCCGATTTCTTTTACGACAGCGTCGGTGTTTTGATTTTCTATATATGCAGCAACGTTATATGTACCATCTACAACCTTAAAAGCTCTAGCCCATTTTACAGAAATACTTTTAGCTTCTTCAGCACAAAACAAAGCACAACTTCCACCACAATCAACACCAGTCTCATCTCCATTTTTCTTAGTATCAAAACAAGTTGGCTCCTTAAAAAGAAGTGGTCTAATTAGCAAAAAAACAACCGCTAATATAAAAATAATAGTTCCTAAAAAATATTTAGTTTGCCTCTGTGAATTCCAAGACATATAGACCTTATGATATCAAAAAAACGTAATATAAAAAGAGTAAATTTTTTTATAATTTAAAAACGAAAAAATTCATTACTTAGTTCTGGCGACTACCTACTTTTGCCCCGAAGGACATACACCTGCACTACCTTCCTTAATTTCTCTGTTCGAAATGGGTGAGCTTGGGTTGGGACCCAAACTCAAGACTCATTGAGATTTTTTGCGAGTGTTTACGAAGCAAAAAGTCCAATGAGTGGACAGCTCCTGTAAGGAGGAGGTGTGTGATTAAATATTTTGTTCTGGCGACTACCTACTTTTGCCCCGAAGGACTATCATCGGCACTACTGGACTTAACTGCTCTGTTCGAAATGGGAAGAGGTGTGACCCCAGCGTCGAGTCACCAAAACAAAATATTCAATAAATTTTATGAACTCCATAGAGGAAGGAAAATAAATTTTCCCTATAAAAATATTAAATTACTAATTAAAGTAATTTCGGCATGATGGATGGAATTGAACCACCGACACGAAGCTTTTCAGACTTCTGCTCTACCAACTGAGCTACATCACACTTTATCTTAAAGAACATTTCCTCTATAAAATTCACAAAAATTAATTTTGCGTATGAAGAATTTATTTAAATAAACCAAAATAACTGAACGGGAAAAACTTCCCGTATTAAAAGAAGATAATAAAATATCTTCGTGGGGGGTGCATGATTCGAACATACGACCCCCAGCCGGACGGACTGGTGCTCTAACCAACTGAGCTAACTCCCCTTTTTAATTATAAAGAGCAATTTGTCGCACATATTAAAATATGCGTTGTGTGGTTCTGGAAAGAAAATCCACCACCTTACGGGAACCAATACGTAATAACAATAAATTTGACTTTGTATTTCAAAAATATTTTGAGGCTACACGGCTGTGTGCAAAATTTTAGCAGATTCGTCATCTACAAAAACTCTCATAGTTATTAAATATTGATTTAGGAAATTTCTTTCCAGAAATCTTTCAAACATTCCTGTTCAAATATTTTGATTTATTTTTAGATTAGTATTTTTAGTAAGTAAGTAATTTTTTATCAATTATTAATTGATACGATAAGTATCTTTACAGTTCTCTCGTAGAAATTGGAAACATTAGTACACCTCGGCTAAACACATTACTGTGCGTACACCTGGTGCCTATCAACGTAATCATCTCTTACGGTTCTCATAACGATTTCTAATCTTGGAGCTGGCTTCCCGCTTAGATGCTTTCAGCGGTTATCCATTCCCGACGTAGCTACTCGGCAGTGCCACTGGCGTGACAGCCGACAGACCAGAGGTCAGTTCTTTTCGGTCCTCTCGTACTAGAAAAGACTCTCCTCAAAACTCGAACGAGTGCAGTAGATAGGACACCAACCTGTCTCACGCGTATTTTTCCCATGTCACCATAGGTACTGGACTATAACACTATCTTTCGAAATAAATTTCGTGAAGATAATCAACATTTAGTCTCTACGGGTAAGGGAGCAAAGCGAACACTTATGCAGCGCGTGCGCTGCTAAATGACCTTACTTTCCTCTTCCCTCGGTATAGCCTCAAGAAAATACTTTGAGATTCCACCGATATAAGTTGATTTGATCTACATACATTTCTATATGTGACCGCCGTGATTCGTATACTTTGCGCTAAAGCGCCAAGCACACTGGTTGCTAACAGTTCTTTTAGTTCTTCATATTTATTCCAAAATAAATTTTGGAAATTGAGTTCTAATTTTTTTCCTCGTGATTCAGACGGTGAAGCCCCCTTAAGTTAAAGATAAATCTAAAACAAAAAGTTGCTTCACGGTCTGACCCCAGCTCGCGGTCCTTTTTAAATGGCGTACAGCCATACCTTTGGGACCTGCTCCAGCCCCAGGTGAAGGTG
>CAYLKL010000004.1:22707-74999 GCA_964384645.1 uncultured Candidatus Saccharibacteria bacterium | reverse complement strand
GAGCGATGAGCTATTTGTTTTGAAAAAATGTTCGAGCTTGGTACAATAGAGACACAAAAAGAAAATCCAGTCTTTACTGGGTTTTTTTATTTGACAATATAGTAATGAGTAGTATAATTGAAAAAACTCTAAAACCCCTAGCACATGAAAAATTTAATAATAATTTCAATATTCACAATTTTTAGTATGTGGCAAAGTAAATCTACAGCACAAGCCGCGACCTCCCTAAATCAGGATTTAATTTTTGTAAATAATGATACGTACATTGTTAAAATTCCCGACTTTAAAGACTTCGACCCGGAATACTTTTTTGAAACAATTGAAGCAGATTTTATAAAAGAATGCTATCAATATGAAAACATGAAAGAGTATTACACCATCACAGCCCCTAACGAAGCGGAAGAAATAAGAAATTGCCCCGGGTTTGATCTTGTAATATCAAAAAGTATTGAGCGGAAAAAACTTTCAAGAGCCGAATTATTTTTAGTAATATCTTATTTTTCAAAATTACCAAAAAATCAATTCGGGATTGATGTAAACACATCAGACACATATTTTGTTTTGCAAAATGATCAAAAGTTTTACATACAAAGTCCTATATCGCGAATATTATCAAACGACAGTCTTTACTCTGTTTATCAAAAGGAGAAAAACTATTATTTTTCAAAATAAAAAAACCTGGTCATACAATGACCAGGTTTTTATTTAACTAACTTAAATTAAGATGGAAAAACCCAAGCACAACTATCACTAGCCTGACAAGCACCTCCAGGTTGCAACATTCCAGGTGTTCCACTTATATTTTTACAGTTACAGGTAGGTTTTTGTCGATTATTATAATTTGGATCAACTAATATTTGGTTTATTAGCTGGCGAGTTTTTGGACCAACATACCCAACAGAAGGCACCACACTGCCTAACAACTGAAATTGTATAACAGCCTGCTGTGTCATTGGACCAAATTTACCGTCGGCAACACCAGCCAGAAAACCACTTGCAATTAAAAACTTCTGAAGATTAACAACCTCAACTACATCATTTGAAACATTTCCCTTATACATATTTTTTGTTAAAGGATTTATTCCGACATATTTAGAAATTGCATTGTTCGTATCAGTATTGCTTGTAACACTGATATCGGTAGAAATAGTACTAGTTGTTGGCTTTACAGTACTTCCAACTTGGTCCTGATTATTTGTAACAGTAGTACTGTTATTCACAGGTGTTCTAGATGGATTGGTTACTACAGGAGTAGTGTTCACACTTGTCGTATCTTGGGTTACAACCCCAGATCTCAAAGAGCTCGCTGAATTAGCAGCAGGGTCTTGTTGTGGCATATTTTTACCCACAAGAACACCCACAACAAAGAAAATCAAAACTATTAAATACTTTTTAAAATCCATATATAAATAAACATTTAAGCTAATAAATTAATACTTAAATTATACATCATAAAACGGTCAAAAAGTCCAAAATATTGTTTATAAATGAAGTGTTTTGTACTTGACTTTTATAGATATTGGTGATATAATTACATGAAGAAACTAAATAATTGAACATTTAAAAATAAACACTATGAAAGCATGGTTTAAAAGAAATTGGAAAAAAATAATGTGGTGTATTTTTGGAATATTGTCAGTAATCTTTGTGATAGTAACAATAAAATATTTCCTAAGCCCCGCCGACAGAGACCATACTGCAAACAAAGAAAATGACTTCTATCCGGCAAAATCATCGCGTGGTAGTGGTTTTAAGCAATATGGAGAAATAATGGAATACCCAGATCCCCTTAAAATTAACAGGATGGATTGCCCAAAAGAAATCACAGACGAACCGAATTTATTTTTACAGACAGGTTATCAATGGCAATTTCAATCAAATGATCGAATTACCTTAGCGTACAGATCTGGCGGTGATAAATTTGTTAATGTTGAGTGGTACCCAGGAAAATTCGGGTACGATGAATTCCCTATTGGCACAACGGAGTTTTATGTGTACAGTGACAGCGAAAGAGCCAATTTAACTGTTATGGTTTATAGAAAAAAACCATAAAATTTAGCCTAATTAAAACTAGTTTAGAGTCAAGTATTTACTTGACTCTTTTTTATTTTATGATATAATTTAAAAAAACTTAAAAACTTAAAAACTTAAAAACTTAAAAGATGAAAGATGAAATCACTCTTACACCCGGATTAAGTATAAGTATTGGTATACTTCTATCAATAATATTATACTTAATTATTCAAATTACTATAGTTAATTTATTTCACAGCCTGATAAATACGACTGATTTATATCAAAATCTTATCGGAACTGGATATCAAAAATTACTACTGTATGGACCCACTAATCTTATTTCTATATCTTTATCAATTATTTTTTTTATTTTTGGTCTTGGTGAAAGCCATGAAATACCAGAGATAACTGAACATAATAGAAAAATTGAAGAATTAAGAAAAAAGCAAATTGGCTTGAGTCAGCTTGATTCAGAACCAATACTTATTTGGCCCGTTACCGCCAAGGCGGACTTTGTTCCACCTGAAGGTTATACTGGGTTTTATCTGTGGCTTGGAAATCCTGTAAGAATATTTCTGTCGGCTGGTAATCATTGGAAAATACCATTATTTAGTAGCCTAAGAATCGTCCAGACAGCTCCAGTCTCATCAGAATTTGTTGGCCGTGATTATTGCAAAATCAAAAACACAATTCCAAAAACTCAACCAGACACTATTGTCCTACAAGAGCTAGCTGGTTCAGTTAATTTTACAGCGCGAGGATTAATTACTTATTTTGTATACAATCCTATCACCTATTACCAACTTGATGAGAGTACTAAACAACTAAATCTCACAAGTTACGTAAAAGAAGGCTGCAGAGATCATATTCGTTCACGCAGTCCAGAAAGTTTAATGAACGAAACTTCAAAAAAAGAACTTAAGGAAAGTTTAAGTAATATAATTAATGGACTTGACGGTGATGGCAATACTATTGAAGAATTAGGATTGGAAGTTGCCCTTAATGGTATTAAACTTGAAGACCTTGAACCTACTAACCCTAAATTCAGAGCTCAACTAGAATCAGTTCCCGAATCGCAATTACAGGAATTCGCCGACTTACTTAAATACGAAAATCATGCTTTAGGCATAGAGCGACTTAACAAAGCTGGTATTACGAATTCAGAAAAAGCTAGTGAAAATATCCTTGCCATGGACAAAGACGCCAAAATGGACATAAAAAGAAATGAAGATCAAATTGAAATCGTTGGTGATGCAAAAGGTGATGGAGCAATCTTTTCGTTACTAAGGAATTTTTTGAACAAAAACAAGTAGTGAATCAACTATTAACAAAAGCTCAACACAATATTGTGTTGAGCTTTTTTTATTTCTAATTAAATTTTCTATTGCGGAATTTTTACATCCCCCCCAACGGTATCTCGAAGAATTCGCATTATTGTAAATACAGATATCATTATAAACATCCCTACAACTCCCCAAATCATGTGTGACTGACCTGTTACTCTTTTCTCTGGGCTTTCTGCATTTTGCAAAAACTCAACGAGTCCGTACAAAAAATAAACAAGAGCTAGTGCGAATATAAATACGATTGCTGGATTAATTATTACTTTTGCAATTTTCCCCATCAATGTATCCAAATCTTGCGCTGCAAAAACAACAGAAGCCGAAGCTAAAAAGCTTAGGCTTACTGCAGAAAATTTAATTAAATTTTTAGAAATATTCTTTAGCACGGTCCTGGAACAGTTGGGTTATCGTAGATACAAGGTGTTTTTTGTCCAATTCCACCTCCTTGTTGAATACCGAATGTGTTATTCAAAACAGCAACAAGTCCCCAGATTGATGTTATAACAAACAAACCGATTATGGCATAAACCATAGTTCCCTTGTAAGTTGCTTTTTGCTCTTCGTCTTTTGCTGATATGTATTTTATAACTGCAAAAATAAAATAAACAATACCAACAGCAATACCGATCGGAACCAAGAAGTTTATGATTTGGAAAACCGTTGCCATAATACCACCGATTGTTCCATCAGTTGTATCTAGGGTTGTTTGAAAAGCTTGAGCAAGTGCTAAGCTAGGCAAAAAACTTGATACAACTATTATAAATTTTTTCATCATTTTTATTTTTAATAATTAATTAATAACGACCGTTTAATAAATGTATTATACCAACAAACTAATTGCTTGTAACAGGTAACTGTGGAATAACGTTTCTTACCCCAAACGTTACATTCAAAACATTTACAAGTCCCCAAACTGAAATCATAACGAAAAGCCCCACAATACCCCAAATCATAAAATCCTTACCTTTACCCTGCTCTTTACTATCTGAGTTTCCAATAAATTTTACAACACCAAAAACAAATACGGCTAGTGCTCCTGCAAACAACAAAGGAACAACAGCATTGGATAGCAAACAAGTTGCCCAACCTAAAATATCACCGATTGTTCCGATATTTTTTGCGTCACAAAGACTTCCTGATGGATCTGCTTGAGCAAAAGAAACTACTGGTAAGGAAATAATAGTGATTGTTATTAATTTTTTAATTATTTTATTCATATTTTTTAACTTATTTTAAAGCTTCAACTGTTCCAATAATTGCTTCTGCAATAACCCAAGCACCTAAAAGAATCAATCCTCCGATAAGTGTGTACTTTAAAGCTTCTCCCGCTTCTTTTATTTTTGCAGGATTACCACGGGCGGAGACAAACAAAAATCCAGTGTAAATTATAAATCCTGCCAAAATCCAAACTCCGATTTTCCAAACTAAATTTAAAATTATTGAAATAAGTTCTTCAATTGAATCTATATTCTTTAATGGATTTTCTAGAAGGATTTGCTGGGCTGACGAGTTGTTACCAGAACCAGTATCTACACCACCAGAAGAACCTGTATCTACACCTCCAGAACTGCCAGTATCAACACCACCAGAAGAACCTGTATCCACACCTCCAGAACTGCCAGTATCAACACCACCAGAAGAACCTGTATCTACACCTCCAGACAGAACAATACTCCCAACTTTCAACGGTGCTCCGTCGCCATTTATAGAATATTCATATTCCTCACCCTCGGTCACTCCATAAAAAGAGTGCGAAAATGCATTAGAAACCACGGGGACAGATCCTGATCCTTGTGTTGTCCCATTACTTTTTTTTGTTAGATACACATAAATCTCGCTTATTCCATCCAAATTACTCCCACTAAAATCTATCTGCCCAACAGTTGAAGTGTTCACCGTAAACGTTGGATTGGCATATGCAAAATTTGCAAAAGAAAAAGCAAACAAAAAAGTTGTTATTAAGATTGAAGAAAATTTAGCGAATCTTTTTGTATTTAACATATATAGTCAAATTTTATATTAAAAATTAATAAAACTTATCCCCTCATACCCAAGAGTGGTTAGAATCAATTCTATTATCAAAAACGCTGCCATAGCTATTATGAAACCCACAACAGAATTTATTAAAATACCTTTTGCCTTACTTCTCTGAGAAGGGTTTGCTGCACTAGACATATACAACCATCCAACGTACGCAAATATAAGAGCGAAAATAGGAAGCGCGATTCTTTTCAAAAGAAAATCAATTATATTGTTTGCAAGTTTCATCAAACTATTAAAATCACAATCCAATCCCTTGCAAGGAACCAATGAATCGGGTCCGACCGGCAAAACAATATCGTTACCAATATTTCCAGGACCCGCCGGAGGGAAAGTTTGAATTTCAAAAACTTCACTTATGTCTTTTGTGTTTGTCTCATTCCTTACTACAAAATAATAGATAGTATTTGGCGCCAAGTTTGTAATTGTTGTTTCAAAAACTGAACTATCTAAAACAGCTTCTGAAATTGGACCACTTCCACAATCTGGTGACGTGACTAAATTTGTTTTATCTGTAGCAAAACAAAGAATAATAGAATCTGTACCAAAAGGTAAATTACCGGAAACTTTCATTGATACATCTGTAACATTAAAAAATTGTAAAACAACATCAGAGGAAGTGGTTGTAAAATCTTTAATCAAATATGTATACGTTGGGTCAGACCTTTTTGCGACACGTGCAAAATATTTTGTATTAGGCTCTAATCCATTAAAGTTTGCCTGCCAGCTATTTGTCTCGTCGAGGACTGGGTCATTTTGAATTTCTACCGTTTGTGGTGAAACAGGGCCGTCTATAGACAAAAGAACTCTTGGTGCAGGCGTTCCGTTTGTAACACTTCCAAAAATAGACACAGAAGACGAAGTTAAATTTCTAATATCAAAATTTACACTTTCTGAAATAGTTGTAAAACTTTTAAGCGGTGAATAATAGACAAAATGTAAAACTGGATCAACAGCTCTGTAAAAAACAGTTGTTTCGGGTGGAAAACTTAACGGAAAATACTGACTAAAACCACCATAAGAATCTATACCTAAAGAAAAAGACCCGTCTTTTATATCTGTCGTTTTTCCATATTTAATTATAAAATTTGGATGCCCAGGAGAAACTGTTCCGACAATTTTAGCCCCTGCCTGATTTATGTCTTGGTGGTTCAAAATAAGACTTGAAGCTGTTGTCTTAAAAGTTTTCACAGGACCGACAGCAGAAGCAGTTGGACCATAAACCATTTGATAATAATAATTAGTACTTCCAAGAAGGTTATTTATTTTTATAGAATAACTTCCGTCAATATTTGGAATAATCGGTGCAACGTTTATTAAAAATTGAGGAATAGCTCCAAAGATTATTGCATAACCTAAATTTAAACCAGAACCAAATATAGTGCCTTCTATTACAGCCGAAGTCTCTCCTACTGTTGTGTGGTTATAAGTTGGTGCAGGATTTTGACTCTGAGCAAAAGAAAAAAAGGGTAAGGAAAAAAAACAAAAAACTAAAATTAAAGATAATGTTTTTTTAAAATTCATATTCTAAAAATTTCCTATCAAAGAAAATTCTGAAGCAGCTCGACTGACTGCGCTTCTAGGGTTAAGTGAATTTGAAAACATTGCATCAAACATATCTTTAAAAATTTGTTCTGTTTTTTTATCATTCGGGTCAAGCCAGCCTCTCGCAGACAATGCTGCGTCAAAAAAAGTACCTGCATATGGATTTGGAGGCCTCTGAGAAAGTAAATCTCTTCTTACTGGAGGCAAAGACAGCGCACTCGAAATTTTTGTTTGAAAATTAGAAGAGATCATATCGAAAACAACTTGATACGCTACTGTGCTGTTTTGAGTAAATTTTGACAAAGCAATTCCATGCAATTCTCCATATGTAACTCTGGTATTTAAATTATTTTGTGGAACAAAAGAAACGTCAAAATTTAAATTTGGATTTTTTTCTTGAATTTTAAATAATTCCGATGCTTTACCTAGATACATTGCAACTTGGCTTGTCGTAAATCTTTCCAAATCATTATTTAAACCTCTGTTCCAGGTATAAGTAGGTGAAAGTGGGTCAACAAAAGAAATCATCGTATCGCCAGCAATTTCTGCATAGCTTTTTTGTAATTCAATATTCTCCTCTTGAAACAATGGTTTTATGCTACCTGTTTTAGATCTTTCCGAAACGCCATTACCCTGTTGGAGTAACAACAATGATAATAATTCTTTTTTATGAGAAACATTATCCATAAAACTAAGCGCTATTGCACTTTGTGAAATAATTCCGCTATCTGTTTTTTTAGTTAGTGTAGGCGTTATACTTTTAACCTCTTCCCAAGTCTTTGGAACATCTGCAATTCCAGTTGAATCAAAAATACCCTTGTTCCAATACATAACTATAGGATCAATTAATACCGGTATTGCACTGTACCCAAGTGGACCGCTAAATAAATCAGCTTCCGTAATAAAAGTACTCTTAAAATCTCTTTGGTTGAATTGCTCGTAAGTAAATGGAATTATTTTACTCTCAAAAGATGCGACGTTTTGGTCAGTTACAAAAAACAAGTCAGGACCTGCCCCAGAGGAAAAAGCTTCTAAAAGAGATTCTCTATATGTTTCTTCTGATTTTTGAACGTAAGAAATGTTGTAATCTGAACCTGCGTAAAGCTTTGCAAAAACATCATTCACCTCACCTTGTGGCAATGTTCCCCAAATAATTGCAGTTCCTGTAACCTTATCAGAATTACTACTACCTATATCTGGACCGATAAAACCAGAAAACATCAAAACACCCACAACAAGAACTGCCACAAAAACAGTTAAGACAATTATTTGAAAATTATTTTTCATCTCGTAGTGAAAAATGGTGCGAAGCGCCCACTCTTAAATTATTTTTATAATAAAACATAAATTTTGATACGGAAAAAATATTTTTTATGAATTTCTGTAGTTTAATCAATATTCTTTCTTCTACAAAATTCATTTTTTAATTCTTACCAAAAATTATACCATAGTGATGTCCGCCTGCATTAACATTTCTGTCATTTTTAAAACCATTTTGCGAAAAAATAGAAATTGCATCTGTTTCTCTAACAACAGATGTTGGCGCAGGTCCCATTCCTCCATAAGAATCGGACCAATCAATAAATAAAACCTTACCGTTTGGTTTTAATACTCTAAAAAGTTCCTTCAAGAAAGTTTTTTTGTCCTCAATTTGAAAAAAGACATTTGCTACAATAGCCAAATCAATAACATTATCTGCTATTTTTGTCCCGCCGATTTTTTCGATATTACACCAAATAGGAGAAACATTTGTTAGGTGGTTTTTTTCTGCTTCAGATTTTAATTTTTCAACTAAATCTTTTTGGACTTCTAGTGCATAAACTTTTCCCTCCATCCCCGTAATTCTCGCCACTGAAAAAGTATAAGGCCCACTACCTGCACCAAAATCTGCAACAACTAAACCCTTACTAACACCAACTTCTTCTAATATCTGGCTTGGATTTGAAAAGTTACCTAACATTTTAAAAATTACATTATCGCAAGTGACGCGATTCCGTCTCCTGCTCTTAACTTCATTATTGTAACACCTTGTGTCTGTCTACCTAATACTGGAATTGCACTTTGTTCAACTTTTATAACTTGCCCCTTCTTTGAGATGGCAATAATTCCCCCTTCTTCTCTTACAACTTGAGCAATAACCAACTTACCTGTTTTACTTGTGACCTTTGCAGTCTTTATTCCACTTCCCGCTCTTTTTTGAACTTTATATTCAGAAATTTTTGATTTTTTACCAAGACCATTTTCACTCATTGTCAAAAAGAAAACATCTTTTTCATCTTTCTTTATTACCCCTGTTCCGATTATCAAATCTGCCTTTGGAAGACGCATTGCTTTTACACCACTTGCTGTTCTACCCATTTCGCGGATGTCTGATTCTTTAAATCTAATAGCTTGCCCTTCTTTTGTTCCCAAAATAACCTCATCTCCTTTTTCAACAAAATTTGCAGATAGCAATTTGTCGCCCTTTGATAGTTTTATAGCAATAAGTCCACTGCGTCTAACGTCCTTAAACCCATCTGCTTTTACTTTTTTAGCAACTCCGGATTCTGTCACCAACATCAAAGACACATCTTTTGCTTTTACGTCTTTAGACATTGGAATAATTGAAGTAACATTTTCATTTTCTGAAAGCGACAAATAGTTCATAATTGATTTTCCTTTTGTAGCACGCTTACCTTCAGGTAGTTCATACATTTTTATTTGATATGCCTTTCCAAGATCGGTAAAGAACAAGAGATCTGTATGTGAACTAGCTGAAACTAGCATATTTACAAAATCTTCTTCTTTTGTTTCAAGGTCGATAACTCCAACACCGCCACGCTTTTGCATTCTATATTCAGAAGGATCAGTTCTTTTTACATACCCACCAGAAGAAAATACCAAAAGAGATTCTTTGTCAGGAATCAAATCTTCATCAGACATACTCTTTAGACCACCTTTTACAACTTTTGTTCTTCTTTCGTCACCAAATTGTTCTTTTATTTTTGCCAATTCATCAGAAATAACTTTTTTGATTTTCTTTGGACTTGCCAACAACTCTTGCATTTCCTTAATGAAATCTTGCTTTTCTTTCAATTCACTTTCAACTGCCTTTCGCTCAAGTCCTGCAAGTTTTTGCAAACGCATTTCCAAAATCGCAACAGCTTGAAGTTCTGAAAATTTAAATTCTTTAATCAAGTTTAGTTTTGCAATTGCGGCATCTTTCGAAGCTCGAATTGTAGAAATAACTTTGTCGATATGATCGAGTGCTTTCTTCAGACCAAGTAAAATATGCTCTCTCTCTTGAGCTTTTTTCAAATCATACTCACTTCTTTTTCTTATAACTATTTCGCGGTGAGCAATGAACTCAGAAAGCATTGATTTTAGAGAAAGAGTTTGTGGTACACCATCAACAAGCGCCACACAGTTGTAGTGGAAAGTTGATTCGAGTTGAGTATGTTTATAAATGTAATTTAAAATTCTTTGTGGTTGAGCTCCATTTTTCAAAGTAAGAACCACTCGAATATCAGTTGTCGAAAGGTCTTCAAGAGATTTTATGCCTTCTAATTTTTTTTCTGAAACAAGTTCAGCAATTGCTTCCATAAGAGCGGATTTATTAACACGAAAAGGTAAAGATGTAATTATAATTTGATAAACACCCGATTTATTCTCAACAATTTCTGCCTCTCCACGAACAACAACACCGCCTCGGCCTGTAGTATACGCATGTGCAATATCTTTTGCTCCATAAACAACTCCGCCAAGTGGAAAATCTGGACCTTGCACAAACTCAAGCAAATCTTCAGTTGTAGAATCTGGTTTTTCCAAAAGATGATTTGTTGCATCTATTACTTCAGTCAAATTATGTGGGGGAATATTTGTCGCCATTCCAACAGCAATCCCGAGAGTTCCGTTCAATAGAAGACTTGGAACTTGAGTAGGCAAAACTGACGGTTCTTTTCTTGTTCCGTCGTAGTTTGGTCGCATTAAAACAGTATCTTTTTCCAAATCACGCAAAAGTTCACTTGAAATTTTTGCCATTTTTGCTTCGGTGTAACGCATCGCCGCTGCTCCATCACCATCAATAGAACCGAAGTTTCCTTGTCCTATAATCAACGGATATCTATAGCCGAAAGGTTGCGCCATGTTAACCATAGAATCATAAACAGCTGTGTCACCATGAGGGTGATACTTTCCCAAAACATCTCCAACAACCGCAGCTGATTTACGCGGACGAGAACCAGAAGTAAGTCCCATTTCGTGCATAGCATAAAGAATTCTTCGATGAACTGGTTTCAATCCGTCTCGTACATCAGGAAGCGCTCGAGAAACAATAACAGACATCGCGTACGCAATGTATGATTCTCTCATTTCAGTAACAATATTTGTATCTAAAACAATTTCATTTTTCTTTTCACCTTCGTCTTTAGACTTATCTCTGTATTTATCTTTTCCTGACATAAAATTTTATTGACTTAATTCTAAACTATTACTACTTTTCCCGTAAACTTCTTCCTGTGGAACAACGATCAACTTTCCTTCACCGATATTTTTATCTTCAGTACTTCCGATACTGCCAACGCTCGCAACAGTTCCCTTATAAGCAGACTTAAATATATCACCAACTGTTTCAAACGGTGATTTTGATTTAGCCAAGTTTTGTTTTGGCAAAATTTCATACCTAACAATAGTAACCCAGAAGAAAACCAAAACAATTGTGCCAACAAAAGTTGTACCGAGAGCAATTCTCTCTTTTACGTGTGCTGGCTTTTTTCTAAGTTGTCTTATAAATTGCTTCATTTTTAAACTTTTTCTAAAATAGCTACTTCAGCCTCTTTTCCGTCTAAATCTTTCTTTTTGTAAACCAATTTTTCTTCTGCCTTTGGATTTTGCCCTGCCTCTTTCAAAAATTGAGCTAACAAGTTTTTATCTGCCTCGTAATCAAGTGGAATTATAATACTAGGATCATAAGAAACAGCATGCTTGTATGCATCAGAGATCTTCATATTTGATATTGTTAAAAATACTATGTCTGGAGTTCCTAGGTTTTCTCTTTTTTCAGTTGGTATAGGCTCGTTTATAGGACCTAAAACTAAACAATTAATGCTGTCGATCATAAAAGAATAAGCAGTATTCATAAATTCTTTTCCATCTTTACTTGAAGTTACCCCCACCCCCTTTATCATTACGTCTTTTACTTCGTACTCTCCTGGACCTGAAATTTTAAAAGGTTCTTTGTCTCCACGCGTAACACTGTCGAAACCGTTTGTTTCTTCAATATTTGCAGAAGACAAAGCAATATCTGCCCCAAAAGAACTTGAAATTTTTGTAGATTTTGAACCTGGGTTAATTGCAATCGTTGTATCACCATATACAATTTTGACGCACTGACCCCCGTGATATGTGATAATCATAGCTGTATTTTACCAAAAATAATAAAAAAAACCTAGGGGATTTACCCATAGGTTTTGCGGTTTTGGATTCTTATGATCAAATGCCCAAATGTTCTTCATAGTCTTCTTTTCTATTTTCAAAACTCTTGATCACCCTTACATTTTGAGAAGATGAATTAACTGTAGATTCTGCTTTGATTTTATTCTTTGAGCTATCAAAAAATGATTTAAAAACATATCCGGTCAATAAAATTATAACGACAAAAAGGAAAAATCCAGCAACAAGGTATACAAAGAAAAAATTATCATTCATAGAAAACACAGTCAAAACCAACGCCATGACAAAAACTACACCAGAATACACATACAAGTACTCAGACTTCCTTATCTTTTCTATTGTGTCAGATTTTTTTTCAACAAGCAGTCTGACAATTGAAAGCGAAAATAAAAACAAAGATAGGACTGCCAAAACACCAATAAGGTATTTAATTTTGTAATCAATCAGATTAAATTCAGTTAAAATTTCAGCTGGGTTAAGTTTCTTTAGGAATACAGAAATTTCAATTTTTTTGTTTATTTCATTCATACATTTTAGGTTTTTATAGGTTCGAATTAGGTTCTGCGAAATAATACCATATTTACGTCTTTTTACAATAGTCTTGCAAAATACCGGCTCTTGTGGCAAAATCTCTCCATTACTAGCGGTACTTTCTTGGAATAACCCTCAGGTTAGAAAAAACACCTGAAACCCGAGAAATTATTACAAAACCGCCAAACGGTTTTTTTTATTGAAAAAATTATGATTGACACAAACGCAGAATTAAAGACATTAGTTGAAAAAGAGGCAAATCCGCCAACAATCGATTCATTAGTTGAAGGTCCGGTTATTGCTATCGATAAATCTTCTATCTATATATCACTTGCCCCATTTGGAACAGGTATTATTTATGGTAAAGAATTTCAAAACGCAAAAGAAATAATCAAGAAAGTAAGTATCGGAGATGTTATCAAGGCGAAAATCGTTGATATAAACAATCCTGATGGTTATTTTGAACTATCTCTAAAAGAAGCTAAACAAGCACTTATTTGGAGTGAAGCAGACAGACTTATCAAATCAAAGACTGTTCTTGAAATCCCGATCAAAGATGCAAACAAAGGTGGTCTTATTTTAGACTGGCAAGGTATTTCTGGTTTTCTACCTGCAAGTCAATTACGACCTGAACACTATCCACGAGTAAATGATTCAGACAAAGACAAAATCTACCACGAACTTAAAAAGCTTGTTGGAGAAAAGATCAGCGTTATTGTTATCAATGCCCTACCAAAAGAAGGAAAACTTATTTTCTCTGAAAAAGGATCTGACACAGAAGTAAGGGATAATATGGTCAACAAATATGTTCTCGGAGATGAAGTTGAATGTACTGTAACTGGAATAGTAGACTTCGGAGTATTTCTAAAACTTGAAGAAGGACTAGAAGGACTTGTTCACATTTCAGAAATTGATTGGGGTCTAGTTGATGATACAAAATCTCGATTCAAAGTTGGAGACAAAGTAAAAGCTAAAATTATTGAAATCAAAGAAGGAAAAGTTTCTCTATCTATCAAAGCTCTACGAGAAAATCCTTGGAAAGAATTTGAAGGAAAAATAAACAAAGGTGATATCGTTCGTGGTGTTGTTATCAAACACAACAAACACGGAGCGCTTGTTTCTATCAAAGAAGGTGTTGCTGGACTTGTTCACAACTCTCAATTTGATTCAGAAATGAAACTTCGAGAAATGTTGGAACTTGGAAAGACCTATAACTTCCAAGTAACTCTATTTGAGCCGAAGGATCAAAAGATGACTCTTCTTTTCTTAAACGAAAAGAAATAGTCTAGATGTTAGAGGATAGAACATAGACTATTAGACTTAAAAAAAACGCCCTCCGCCAACTGACGGAGGGCGTTTTTTTGATGCTTTGACAAATTAGCAATTTAACTGTACACTACCGAAAATACTTAAAAACTATACATCATGACACAAAAAGAATACTTCGAAACTAGAAATCTAATCACCCAGTATCACGAACCAACACTAAACAAGCTAAGACACGGGGTTATAAAAAATTTAATATATATTAGTTTGCTTATTGTATTATCCACATTAACCGTTCTATTCAATTATATAAGCAAACTTCCAATATATATAATATTTTGGCCATTATTCTCTGCATCAATTCTCTATGGTATTCTTTTGCTCTCTAATCTACTAAAATTAATTGCTACAAAGAAAAAAAGCGCAGCACTTCAGGCTGATTTATTTAATAACTGGGAAGGTGTTAATGTTGATGAATTTTTAAAGAAATTTTGCAGTGAACTTTTTGTAAAACAAAAAAAGCCTCTAATCTAAGAGGCTTTTTTTATTTATCTTGATTCGCTATACTCATCGCCTTGTCCTTCCCTTCCGTTACAAAAATTTCCATAGCACTCTCTACCCTTTTGAAAACCTTTTTTAGTTCATCCATTTCATCCGCAGAGAATTTTTTCATAAGATGTTTTATGACTGCTTCTTCTCCGCTTGGTTTTTTGGCCAAACCTTTTGCTGTCATTTTAGAAACACCAATTCTGATTCGCAAAAATTCTCGACTCTTAACTTTTTTTATTATTGATTCGAGTCCGTTGTGACCACCAGAGCTTCTGTCAAATGCCAATTTTATTTTACTAAGCGGCATATCCATTTCGTCATAAACAACAACGAGTTTTTTCAAATCATTTTTACTTTTTATAATAGGCACGGCAGAATTTCCAGAATTATTCATAAAAGTTTCAGGCAACACAAAAGTTACCTTCTTTCCAGTAATTTCTCCTTTTGAAATTAGTGCTTTTATTATCTTGTCACTTTTCCAATCAGAAAATTTATTTTTCTTAGCAATAGTCAAAAGCGCCATCCGTCCGGCATTGTGGCGAGTATTCTCATATTCCTCTCCTGGGTTTCCCAATCCGAAAAAATAAAACATTTAGAAATTATATCACCAGAACAACAAAAAGGTATGGAAAAACCCCAGACTTGGTGACTTGACAACTTATGTGGTAAAATGGCGTCTATATATGGAACTTATAAGATTTATACTAGTTGTCTTAGTTGTAGTCATCCCTATCAGAGCCTTTGTTGCCCAGCCTTTTATTGTCTCAGGCCACTCTATGGATCCGACATTTTCTGATGGCGAATATTTAATAGTCGACGAATTAACTTATAGATTTCAAGAACCCCATCGAGGCGATATTATTGTTTTCAGACCCCCAACAGACAAAAGTAAATTTTACATTAAAAGAATCATTGGTTTACCTGGAGAAAAAATCGAGGTAAACAACGGAACAGTTACAATATTTCCAAAAGATAATGCTGATGGAATAGTTCTTGATGAACCATATATAGCGAAAAAATCTGCCGACACTGACAAAACTTGGGAGCTTGGCCCAGACGATTATTTTGTTATGGGAGACAATCGAACAGAAAGTTCTGATTCAAGAGCTTGGGGTACACTAGACGAAAACGCAATTGTAGGCCGTGCTTTTATAAGACTTCTACCTGTTCAAGAAATAAAATTAAAACCAGGAGAATACGATTACAAAGAAATTTAAATTATGAAAAAAGAAATAAAAAAAGTAGCAAAGAAAGAAACTCCCCTAAAACCCAAGGGAACTCGAGATATTGAAAATGAACAATATTATCTGTATCAAGGTTTTTTTGAAAAAGCTCAAGAAATAGCAATCTACTATGGATTCTCACCTGTAGAGACACCGATGATTGAAAATAGTGAAATCTACACATCTTCAATTGGTGCAGGTACTGACATTATCGAGAAAGAAATGTACAAAATTAAATCAAAAGGCAAAGACGACCTTGCTCTTCGACCTGAACTTACCGCTGGAATTATGCGTGCTTATATAGAAAATGGATGGCAGTCTCTTCCACAACCTGTTATGAAATATCACTCAGGTCCAGTCTTCAGACACGACAATCCACAACGTGGACGTTACCGCCAATTCTGGCAATTTGACGTCGACGCTCTTGGAAGTGACAAAAGTATTATCGACGCATTGATAATTAAAGTTCTAATGACTATTCTTGAAGAATGTGGCTCTAAGAATTTGGTTGTAGATATAAATTCGGTTGGTGACAAAAACTCAAGACCAGCTTATGTAAAAGAACTTACAAATTTCTACAAAAAGCACCTTTCAGATCTACCACCGATCGACAGAGAAAGACTAAAAACAAACCCGATGAGAATTTTGGATTCAAAAGAACCAAAAACGATCGAGATAAATCAAATGGCCCCAGATCCAGTTTCATTTCTAACTCCTGAAGCAAAAAAACACTTAAAAGAAGTACTCGAGTACCTAGAAGAAATGGGCATACCTTACCGAATGAACAAATGTTTAGTTCGTGGACTTTCATATTACACTCACACTGTTTTTGAAATAATGGAAGAATCAAAAGAAGATGGTTCAGCACCACTAACACTTGCAGGAGGTGGAAGATACGACTACCTAGCAAAAGAACTTGGAAATAAAAAAGATATTTTTTCAGTTGGTGGATCTATCGGCGTAGACAGAATAATCGAACAAGAGTGGTACAAAAAACCAATGCCAAGAATTATCAAAAAACCAAAAGTTTATTTTGTTCAACTTGGAATGGATGCAAAACTAAAAAGTTTAAATGTAATCGAAATACTTCGAAAAGCTCACATACCGATACAACAATCTCTTTCAAAAGATTCTCTTGCTTCACAACTTGGTGTTGCCGAAAAACTTGGTATTCCTTACACAATTATATTTGGACAAAAAGAATCAATCGACAAAACTGTTATTGTTAAAGATATGAAAAAATTCTCTCAAGAAACAGTAAAGCTTGAAGATTTGGCTGAATACATAAAGAACTTGTAAAATTTTTATGGCGGAAATAGTACAAAACGAAAATTCTGTTCTACGAAAAAAAGCTGAAGAGGTTTCTCAAAAAGAATTCAATCAAAAAGAGTTAAATAAAATAATTTCTGACATGAAAGAATCTTTAGACTCTCAACATGATGGAGTCGCTATTGCGGCACCTCAAATCGGAATTTCAAAAAGAATTTATATTGTTTCTAGAAAAGTTTTACCTGAAGGAAAAAACCAAGAAGATAAAGTTTTTATTAATCCAACAATAACATTCAAATCAAAAGACAAAAAGAAAATGGAAGAAGGGTGTCTTTCTGTTAGGTGGCTATACGGAACTGTAAAAAGATCCTCTCGCGTAACAGTTGAAGCCCAGAATGAACTTGGTGAAAAATTTATTGAAACAGGAACTGGTCTTATGGCTCAAATTTTTCAACACGAAACAGATCACCTAAATGGAATACTTTTTATCGACACGGCGGAAAATATTCGCGAAATGCTACCAGAAAAAAATGACAAAAACTAATATCGTATTTTTTGGCTCTGGGCCATATGGAAATATTGCATTAAAAAGACTTCTAGATAGAGGTCTTGTTGTTGATATTGTTGTAACAAAAAATGATGCACCTTCAGGACGAGGGCAAATTCTAAAAGAAAATGTAGTAGCCACTACGGCAAAGAGCTCAAACATAAAAACACTTAAACCTGATAAATTAGACGCGCTGTTTATTGGCGAGTTATTAAAAGAAAAACCTGATTTATTTTTAATTGTGTCTTACGGAAAAATACTACCAAAAGAAGTTTTATCAATTCCCTCTTTTGGAACAATAAATATTCACCCATCTCTTTTACCTAAATACAGAGGAACAGCTCCACTTGAGTATCCTTTTCTAAACAATGACTCTGTCACCGGAGTAACGCTTATGATACTAGATGAAGAAATGGATCACGGTCCAATACTAATTCAAGATGAGTTTGAGATACATCCTGATATGCGAAAAATAGACTTAGGGGGTATTCTTTTTGAGCACGGCGCAGATTTGTTAGTAGATAACTTAGAACAAATACTAAATCAAGAAATAAAACCGACAGAACAAGATCACAACGTGGCAACATATACAAAGAAAATAAAAAAAGAAGACGGTGAGCTTGATTTATCAAAAGACGACGAGTGTTGGAGAAAATACCGCGCATATCTTGGATATCCGGGGGTATATTTCTTTAATGAATCCGCAAAGAGATTTAAGGTCACCGACGCAGAATTTGTAGATGGAAAATTCATAATCAAAAAAGTTATACCTGAGGGTGGAAAAGAAATTGAATACAAAAAATAAAAAGCATAACCATTGGTTACGCTTTTAAATTTAACTAACTAAAAAATAACAAGATGCTCTTTTAACAAATTTTTAATAGCACTATTTTTTTCAAACGAAGCGAGAAATGTACCTAATTTTATTTTATCAAAAGCGGTAAATCCTTTACCTCGCACCTCAATATATTCCATCCCAGTTACATCTTCTGGGATTTTATATTGTGGATGATTGCTTTTAGGCTCCATTTCAACAACCAATTGAACCACACGAGAGATTGGTTTATTTTTTTCTGGTACACTTTTGAAATTTAAGTAAACCTTGAAATGATTCTTTGGGTTAATCGCCTTATTTAAATTGTATGGAACACTTCTCCCACTAGCTTCCGCAATTCTACTATACTTGATAAAGGTTTCTTCATTCATTTTAAAACCTGGCTCTCTTGTGTTCCAAATCAAAACCAAGGCATTCGATCCCCAGCTTCTTTCGAAAAAATCTTTGACTTCATCGTAGGATATTCCGCAATTCTCTATACGCTTTAAAAATTTGACCGATAGTAGATTAATATCGGTATCAAGTATTGCATCTGGATTTCTAGACCCAACAATGCTTCCAATATTATTTTTACTTCTCATCATTTATATTTTGTTTTAATTTTTTGAAATTATATTACAAAAACACAAAATGTCAATTTTAGATCTAGTACTTTGAAGTAAATGGATTTCTACTAGATAAACCTTTAAGCATTTTCTTTACACTTCTTGCGCCTCTTCTAAATAGCCCCTCTTTTCTATCTTTCAATTCTTTCAATTGTCTCTCCACGTCATCTTTCATGTCATCAATGGCTGCGTACATGTCGTCTTTTTGAGAAACAGATCTTATTTTTTTATCCGCAGATCTTGCATTACATTCAGCTCGATATATTTCTCCATTCTTATGACGCTTTGTGTCCATTCCAACTTCTACCTGAAACAAAGATTCTGATTCAGGTTTGTCCATCATACGACCAGCTGTTTCTAGCTTGTTAGTAATATAATTTTTAATTTCTGGAGTTAGTTCAATCCCTGTACCTTTTATTTGTAAGTTCATATGTTAATTATATCACTTTCATTTTTTCTCGCTCTCATTGACATAAAATAATTTCGATTGTTTTTTATGCCCATTTATCATCCTAATCTGGCTTTTTGGAACATTCAATTCTTTTGCCAAAATAACAAGTAACCGAGCATTCGCCTGCCCCATATGAGCCTCCTCCCTCATCCATATTTCAAATCGATCTTCTGCTAGACGGCTAATTTTTTCCTTGGAAAACCCCGGCCATGCCTTTACTTTTATATAGCCCATAAGTCTTTTCATATTATCATTTTTTTGCTAGTATGATTCTATTCGTAAATAACGAATATTTTCCGGAGTAGCTCAGCGGTAGAGCAAACGACTGTTAATCGTAAGGTCATAGGTTCGATCCCTATCTCCGGAGCCCTTTTTTAAGCTTTATTTTGCAACGTATTTTTTGATACCCAGACAGGGTTTAGAACTATTTGTTATACTTGAAGGTATGTCACATTTTCCAATACCAATAAAGTCATACAGTGAAGAGGAGTTTAAGATATCCAGCGTTGTTCAGTGTCAAAAAGAATTTCTTTTTCATTCAAGTGGAAAGAAATTGGAAAGTCTAAATCCTCAACATAACCGTGTTTTGGGAGCATATGGTGTTCACGAATACGGAATACCAGTTATTTATGCTTCGGATAAACCATCAAATGCTTTTTGTTATGAGCCAACAGAGTTATATCAACAAACAAAAGAAAAATACGGAACCTCTGTATACCATAGACTTATTAACGGCAACCATAAGATACTTCTTGGGGCAAAATTAAAAGGATATATCTATGTTCTGTCAGGAAAAGACTTTTATGAAGTTGCAAGGGAAGATTTTGAAATAGGAAAGTGGATCAAATCTACAGAATGGATTACAGACAAAGAAGTAAAACCAGTTGATGTTATTGAGATAATAGAATCATATGATTGGGAAATGATTCCAGAATATGAATTTCTCGGTGACGAATATGTTGGAGAACTTTCTGCAGAAGAATACCTTGCCCTTGCTCAAGATGAGAAGGTAAAAGAGGCGATTAGAGAAGTTATAAAAAAAGATTTTACACCAGTTGTTCCAGCGGGTCTAAAAAGATATCTCCAATAGAATTTAACTCTTTCTCAATACTCACCCAATTCAAAGTTCTGAACTCGTCCACTATGGGGAGCTAATATTGACAAATAGGCTCTAATATGCTATATTGTACAAAGTAATATGGTTCTTTGATATTTTGATTTATTTAATTGTATTTAGTGGATTATCTTTGCTCTTACTAGAGAGTTTAGATAATTCACTAAATAACTAACAATTAAATCAAGATTATGGGAGATCATAAAAATATTGCCCAAGAAAGACTTGACGAAATGTTTGCGGAAGAAAAATATACTTATGCAATTTTATTTGAAAGTATATCACCAACAACGACCAAGCAATTATCTGTTGATGCAGAAGAAGGTATAGATAAGTACTTTGCTTTAATGAAAGAGGCTGGACTTATTTCTTACTATAAAATTTATGAAAAGTATAATAGTACTGCGTGGAGGATGGTTTTTAACAATAGCAGTGGCGATCTAGGATTTGCCAATGTTTACAAACTTTCTTCTTGCAAAGTATAACATCAATCCGCTTCAGTGGAGGGGAAATCCCTTCATGTACTGAAGCGGATTTTCTTTTACAAGTTCTGAAGTGCCACCATTGGAACCATCTCAAAAATCTTAGAAAACTCAATATCTCTTTTAATTTGAACCCAATTGATAGTTCCGAATTTTCAGTCGAACTTTATACATATTCAAGGTAAGTAAATATCAACAAATGAAAAAGGCACTCGGATAAGTGCCTTTATTTTAGATTATTCCATTGCAAATAAATCTCTGATCAATTTCCCCTTCTCGATTTTATATTCATTTTTTTCATCAAGCCAAGGATAAAGCCAAATTTTATTTACAGATGCATGCGAACCCATTTCGACATTTTTACTGTTAAAATCGTCATCATTTGAACTTGAAACAATTTTTACAGTGCTGTTGTGGTTTAGGATATCTGCAATAATTTCATACCCCCAGCCATCGCCAGCATCGCCATCGAGCATAACAAGGTCAAACTTTTTATCCAAAAGGAGACGCTTAGCTTGTGTGAGGTTGTAAGCACTAGTAACGATACAGTTCTGGTTTATAAAAACAAAGTCTTTCAGAAATTTTTCGATTGGTTCGTGCACAAGTTCAAGATCATCAACAATAAGGATATTAAGGTTATTTTCCATGGTAGGTGCTTTTGTAGCACTATAGCATAATTCAACTTTTTCAATTCCTTAAACCAATAAGCTCTTAATTTCATTGAGTGTCGTTATCGGGAATTAATACTCATTCACCCAATCGATCGTTCTAAGGTCGTTCTGCACCGCGAGCATTTGACAAATACCATTGAATATGTTATGCTAAATACAGACATAGTTTCTTTGATATATTTGGTTTTTGCGTATTGCTCTCTGGACGTCATTTATTGGTTTCTATAGAGCAATAATGCAAAACAAATAAATAATAAAAATGATACACACTATCTCGCAGATAACCACACCGTATTTTGACACTCGTCTGAGTCTTTGGATCTTCAGAGGGTTCACCTTTGAGAACAAAGGTATTGAGTTTTTATTCCTTCAAACACTTGATGTGTTTGGCAGTCGTACAAACTGGGTTGAAATATCTCAGCGTTGGAAACTATACAAAGTTGACGACGATGCTACATTAAAATGTATGACAGGAAATGGGATAGAAACTGATGCAAGTTTTATGAAAAAAGATGATAATTCAGATTCAATCTCAAGACGCAATGGATTAACACCGAAAGACATTGAAAAATTGGAAACACATGCCAAAAAGGAATCGCTTCAGCATGGTCATCAGGTAAACAATGCTGTAATTACTGAAATTCAACCCTTACTTGAAAAACAGGTTTTGGTTATTGAAGAAGCTATGGAAAAACTTGAAACCTTAGCTATCTCTGATTTGGTAAAAACAATGAATGAGATTAATGACTTAGGCAGCAAGATTCACGCAATGTACCCTCGTAGCAACGAAGAGTTACGAAAACGTGCTCTTAAGGTACGGGAAACATATGCAAAGGCAAAGTATCCAGAACTTTATGCGGAACTAAAAAAGATGCATGACGATCAGAATTACGAACAGAATGATGACGATGATATTGTTGAGTTTGGTACTCGATCAATATATGGAAGTCTGTTCTATCAATACTTCATGAAGTCACCTACTAGTACCTGGGAAAACCGCAGTCCATTTGAAGGTCAATTCGAAAAATCGATTCTTTTTAAGGAAATGGTTGCTGTGTAGCAAATGATAAAAAGTTTTTATAAGGCTGTTCGCATCGCGATCAGCCTTTTTATTATTCTAAAATTGCCATTCGAACATCGTCCCAAGTTCGGAGAAATCAAAAAGACCTTGTCATGCAAGGTCTTTTTTGTATGACCTAAATAGGGTTCAGAACTTTGGTATAATAATTTCCATGAAGAGTAAATCTTTTTGGGAAAAACACTATAAGCACTACGATTTTTTTCAAAACAAACTTGATTGGTATAAAAAGACGATTGAATTTCACCTTGAGCAAATGAGGGGAAAGAAAAAAGTTTTAGATGTTGGAGCAGGTTCTGGAAATTTAACAATTGAGCTCTTGAGCGTTCCCGATAGAGAAGTTACCGCTGTTGATAGTGAGGAGTACGCCCTAAATCAACTTAAAGAAAAAGATCCCAGTAGAAGAATTAAGATTATCAGAACAGATGCCTCAAAATTGCCTTTCAAGGATGCCTATTTTGATGGTGTAGTGTCAATGTTCTTATTGCCATTTATTGAAGATATTAATAGTCATATTTCGGAGGTTTTTCGCGTACTTGATTCAGATGGAATTATGTCAATTTCAATGTGGAGACCAAATCAAAAAGTCGAAGACGGTTGGGATTTAAGAACTGTTGTTGAGAAGAAATTTTTAGACAGTAAAATACTACCCAAATACCAGAAAGAATGGGACTCTCTTCTAGAGACCAGTGTTGTAAATGCTAACAATATAGACAATAGGAACATTGATGATAGAAAAATGTCTGAATTGATAACTAAAGCAGGTTTTGTAGACATTAAATTTTATAACAATATTGCTTATGATAAATGGACATACTTTATTGTGGCAAGAAAACCATAGTATTTTCCAGATTCTCAAAAAATATTACTTCCCTTCTAATCTGAACCCAGTTGAGAGTTCTCCTTCGGCAAGCTCAGGATAAACGAACGCGTCGACTAGGGGGAGCACTATTTGACTTTTACAATATTACATGCTACTATTAATATGTACACTGCTCTTAAAATTACTTAGTTTAATTGGCTCCCATAGTGGCTTAATGCCTTTATGGGAACCAATTAAACAAAGCGATATGAAATCTAAATATGTTAGAGTAATCGGAAGTTTTCTTCTTATTTTGTCCATCTGTATTTTCAAGTTTGGGAATATAGATCCCATGAAAGTAGAGAACGTAATGTCAATTTTGGTATTATCCTTAATAGCAACAGTAGGATTTATTTGCATCATGTGCCCATTCGATACAAATAAAAAAGGCCAGGTTACATTCAGTTAAAACAGAAATTTAAAATGCTTGCAAGAATTGTCATCTTGCAAGCATTTTTACTTTTCCACTGAAATAATGTTTCGAACATCATCCCAAGTTCGGAGCCGACAAAAAACACCTAATTTTATTGGGTGTTTTTTTATCGTACTTAGTATGTTCGAACCTAAATTGACAAATCTCACCTTAGGATGTAACGTTACAATAAATAAATTTCAAAATTAAATCAAATGAAAAACTCAAAGTCCCTTAGTTTTACTTCACGAAAACTAATCTACAATATAACAAAAAAGAATGAGACTATGCTTATTTGCTTAAGCATAGCCATTACAATTATTGTTGGCACCATTTTGGTAGAAAACAATAAAAATCCCTTTGTAGTTATATTTGCCTGTCTTCTTCTTATTCACCCATTCTTGAAATGGACTATCATTTGTTTTATTTCCTTACGGGACAAAAATTATATAGTGCTACACTGAAAATAAACTTTTCTTAATAAAGGACGCGAACCACACGCGTCTTTTTTTATTCCCCCATCCAATACGTTCTAATACCTTCAACGAGGCGGAGAAAAAGAAAAAGGGTACTTCCAAAGGAAATACCCCCAATTCACAAAAAAAATACATTACTTAGAGCATTACGAAGCTTGAAAGCAAACAGTGCTTCCGAACTCGTTTTTTAGATACACGGTCGGGTTATACTTATCTTTCTGCCAAAATACCTTTATCGAAAGCCATCCTGAGACAAAAGACAGAACACTGAAAAACAACGCGCTGGTTAGATACATCAATGTGTCAGGATTTTGATGACGAGTTGCATCAATAGCTGGACAAAAATGATATAAACTTGCACCTAACGTCATAAGCAAGGATGTAAGGAACAACATTTTCGTATTAGCAACTTTCTCATCTCTTTTCCACCCAGAACATGAATCATGGATGTGATACTTCTTAATAAAAACAAGTAGTACCCATATTGCAGACATGTTTGCAGTTGCGAGGATCCCGACAGATATCCACGAAGATCCTCTCGAGAATAGGCTTAACACCCCCGTCATCAAAATAAGTACACTTGTAATTACAAGGAGTGCTGTTTCGGTTTTTTGATAGAGCTTTTTCATTATTTCAGTTTTTCATTATCTTACGTCATAATTGGACATTTGTAAATATTTTCCGAACATCGTTCCAAGTTCGGAGCTGGCATTACTTGACTTTTATATACTTTTATGCTATTATTAAAGAGTAAGAGTTCTTTAATATATTTGATTATTTACCGTTGATTTTATTGGGTCTTCCCTGCTCCTTATGGGATTAGAGAAAGCTCAATAATTTCTAACAATTAAATAAACAAAAATGAACTTCAATATTTCACTCAAAAATGCATTGTCATCAGTTGCTGATGCTATGCTGCCACCATCTTCTGGGCAAAACAAAATGCTTGAAATCTTCTTAAAAATGATTTATCAAAATAACAGATTTCAGCATGTAAAAGTTGTATTCTGGCGCCCAAATAACTGCATGCTTGTCGCCTACAACTTCGATACTCATTTAGAAGACATTTCTGACGATGATTTTTCAATAACAGCAAACCATGATAGTACATGGAAGTATGATGGACTTAACTTTTTTCACAACATTGTTAAGGAACCCCAAGAAATAGATATGCTTTCATGTAAAATCGTTGCCATTGAAAATGCGTTTGCAAGTGATACAGACAGAACATTCTTCTTTAACCGTACAGAAGAAAAGGTTGTATAACCAAACTAATCCACTGCGTGGTAGAAAAAATCTACTGCACGGTGGATTTTTTCTTTTACGAGTTCTGAACTCGTCCACTAGTTGGAGCAAATTTGACAACTAAATATATTATGATATTGTAATAACAATCCTGCTCTTTCACATTGTATTTGATTGGTTCTCAGAGATTCTTTATTGGGGTTTTTGATAACCAATTAAATATGAAAATAAAATATGAAAAATGAAAATGTAATTTTAACCTTCGATTTTAGCTTCCCTGGAAACAATATTCGAAGGCCATTTGGTTCTAAATATCTTTTATGTCAAAACGAGAAAGGATTATTCTTTGTAGCAAGTTCATATTGTAAAAAACACAAGGATTTGTTTGAAAAATTTAATAACTACATACTTAATGTATACAATGCAAAAGTTATCGGCGGAGGAAGTATGTATTTCTATGGAGAAGAAAAAGGTTTTGTCTTAACTGATTATAGTACTCAATATGGGCGTGCAAATCATGAGGAAACAAAAAGGTTACTAGAGAAAGATTTTCCTGGAGTTTCCGTAACAATTGAAAAAGACTAAATTAAAACCAGAAAAGGCTGTTCGCATCGCGATCAGCCTTTTTATTATTCTAAAATTGCCATTCGAACATCGTTCCAAGTTCGGAGCCCTTAAAATCATTTTGTAAATCAAAGTGATTTTTTGATATCTCAATAAATTCAGATCACTTTTACGTATTAATTTTTTTGTGCCATAATTAAAATATGGAAAATTTCAAATTCACAAGACAGCCAAATCACCTAGAGCCTTTTAATCCCTCTGGAAATGAATTTTTTGATTCACTTATTTTAAAAAAAAGAAATGAGTTCGACTTATTCTGGAATGAAGCAAAAGAAGGTAATGACAATCTATCCATTCCCAAAAGATTAGAGAGTGAAATTGAAACTCTTGAATTTTTGTCAAAATTATATAATTCTATAAAAAAATCCGGTAAAACTTACGATCAATATATTGAAACAGTTCCAAACTTTGAACAAAAACTTGAAGAAAACTTTGGTCTAACAACGCAAGAATTTGATTGGGCCAATGAATTCAAAGATATATTTAAAAAAATAAACAAAGAGTAATTATTTTTCAAAAATCATTACTAAAACTCAATCTTGTGTTCTAAGATAAATTTGACAAAAAACATTTTAAGTATATAATGCAGGAGAACTAAAAAATCTTATATCATGACTGTGCGCAACTTCTATTTAATCTGTTCTGCCTTATGGGTTATTGAACTATCTATTTGGATATACGCTTTCGAGAAAAATATACCTATAAATTATCTCGGAGCGTTTGCCCTAACAATGATGTTAGGTGCAATTATGCACTGCCTGGGAATTAAGGTGACCTACGATAAATACGAAGAAGATCGCGTTAGAAGCCTAATATCTTTGGGTGTTCCAGGATTTGATGGGATTCAAGCAATTATTGTGACAATTGCTTATTGTATTTCCTGAAAAAACTAAAGTGTGCCGCCTTCTAGGCGTCACACTTTTTATGTTAAAATTAATCTATGCAAAAAATAGCCCCGAAAATATTCATCATCGCTTCTATCGCTTTTGGAGTCATCGGTTTACTTATTGTTTTTACATCTTCAGGTCCGGACACAGCAGATACTCTGTTGGACAAAACCCTTATTAGGCTTTTGTTTATATGTGTCTTTATTATCCTTCCCTCTTTTGCACTTAGTGTTGCGAGTAAATATTTTAATAGTAATTAATAAAAAAAAGGCAGATGTAATTTAAACATCAGCCTTTTTAAATTAGGTGCAACAAAATCAGTTCAGATTAAATGTTCCTAATGGATTAACTCCGTAACTTACCCATATTCCATCATCTGGATTAAGGTCTGTCTCTCTACATATATATTCAACTTCTGTACTTTTGTCTTCCCAGTCAACAAAAGCTTTAAAGACAAACCCTGATATTCCCGCCATACTCTTGCAGTCCCATTCAGTCGAAATTTCTCCGTCACACCAAGGAGTCTTCAAAATTGCGAATTTTTTACTCTCTTTAAACATCTCCTGAGCAGTTGAGAACAATAGTGTACGAAGCTCGTCAGTTAAATTACCACCATGCCACATGATGCAATAGATATTGAACATAATCTTTAGTTTTAAGGTTTTAACGATTATACGACATTGATTGACAAAGTCAATATATAATTGTAATCTTGAGTTAAATTCTACTAACTTAAAAACCGAATATGAAAAAAATAATTGTATTCATTTGCCTCGCCATGACATTTACAAATGGTATGGCATACGACATCCCAAAACCCCTAGGATACATAAACGATTACGGAAACCTACTCACCGAACAGGAAGAAAATCAGCTAAACAAATTATTAAAATTACACGAGGATTCAACAAGCAATCAAATAGCCGTACTTACAATTCAGAGTTTTGACGACCAAAACGATGGACCATTATTTGATTTTTCTATGGCCGTCTTTAATGATTGGAAGATTGGTAAAAAAGAAAAAGACAATGGAATACTTTTTGTCATTGTAAAAAATCTTGCTTCTAAAAATGGCCCGGGGCTTAGAATTGTAACTGGCTACGGCGCAGAAGGCCCTCTTCCCGACGGAATTTGTAAAAGAATAATTGAGAAGGCTCGCCCAGACATAAAATCTGGAAATTATTATATTGGAATTAGTGAAGCGCTAAACAGTATGATTTCTCGAATGGGTGAAGAATTTTCAAAAGAACCGGAAGAAAAAGGAATGAGCACTTTTACAATCTTCATTATTGTATTGATTGTACTCATACTAATATATTTAATTATTAAGTATGGTATTAGTAGCGACGGATCATCTGCTTTTTTTAGTTCTTCTGATTCTTCAGATAGTTTTTTTGATGGATTTAGTGGTGGCGATTCTGGTGGCGGAGGTGCTGGCGATTAAATTAAACAAAATTTTAAATCTCGAAACCGACCTATTTTATAGTTCGGTTTTTTTATTATCCATAAATATTAAAATTTACCGATGCGTACACCCCGCCCAACAACATGGACGGCGCATTCCCCCTTTTAGTTTTGAGAGTGCTTTTTCGATACGGATAATTCGTGTTTCTTCTTTTTTCGCGGACGTAACCCAACATATCCATTCATTACGAGCAAGAGGCGTAATATCTTCCCACGTTTCTAGTACTGACGGTGTGGACGTAAGCATATCGCACAAATCTGAGGGCAACTTATGAACCGTACCACTAGAGACTTTTTCTTTGGACATAATTTGATTGTATCAAAAACTTTTGCCAAATTAAAACACTCACTTTTTAAATAAAAAAGCCGCCTTGTTGGGCGGGTTTTTTCTTAAAACAATAATTTAAACCTCAAGATAAATTGTTCCGAAAGTTTTATCAACTTTCAAAAGGTACATTGAGACTTGTAATTCTCTTTCAAAAGATTTAATTCTTTCCTTGGGGCAATCTTCCGCAAGGCAAAATTCTTTGATTTTATCTTGCAATAAAAGTCCCCTTTTCTTCCAAAATTCAACCAATTCAGAAAACATCAACTTTAGACCCTTAATCGTGTCCTCTTTATCATTAGAATCTGCGGCGAGGCTCAGCGATGGAATAACTCCAACAATTTTACCTTCCTCTTCAAATAAAATGTACTCTGCTTTTATTTTCATGTTGTATAAGTTTTATGTTCGATACACAATACCACACTAACAAATGTTACTCAATATAATTAAATAACTATAGATTATCTAAAATATAAAAATAATGTATAATGCATTCATCTTATAAGTAATCGAAAAAATCAAATGGCAAAAAGAGCAACATCGCTAAAAATGAAGGAGAAGTCAAAAAAATCTCCTAAAACAAAAAAGAGACTTGAAGTAAAGCGCGCAATGCTTGAGAAGAAAGCAGTAAAAGCGAAAAGATGGAAAAAACCAACTAGATAAAGGAAAAAACACCCACTATTTAAATATGGTGGGTGTTTTTTATCAAAAAATTCTTAGTCATATTTATGCTAAAATCACCTTATGGAAACAAAAAAACTACACATAAGTAAAATATCACCCATCTGGATCACGGGCGCAGTTGCTACAATAATTATCGCAGGGATTGTGTTTTATGGCTGGAAACAACTATCTACTGTAAAAGCACAACAAAATGAGCTAGCTATTACTAATGAAAGCTTAGTTTTAAAAATTGACGAACTTAATACGAACCTATCAAACACACAACAAAATATGGCGCAAATATTTTTGGATTTAAATAAGTCTCAAGAAAACACAAATCTCACCCTCGCAGAGCAATTAGAAAAAATAACAGGAACTGTAAATACTCTTGAACAACTTACCACCCTTGACGAAGAACTTCTAAAAAAATATTCGAAAGTTTTTTTCTTAAATGAACATTACGCACCGACTGACATTGTTAAAATTGATCCAGATTATTTATTTGAACCATCACGAGGTCTTGAAATTCACGGAGAAGTTTGGCCATTTTTAAAAGACATGATTGACGACGCAAATGACGACGACGGAAATTTATTTGTCGGTTCTGCTTTTAGGTCTTTCGGAACTCAAACAGTTTTAAAAGACAATTACACAGTAGTGTACGGAGCAGGTTCTGCAAATCAATTTTCAGCTGACCAAGGATATTCTGAACACCAACTTGGTACCACAGTTGATCTAACAACAAAAGCACTAAACGGAAGTTTAAACGGTTTTGACAAAACTCCTGAATATAAATGGCTACTTGAAAATGCACACAAATACGGTTTTATTCTTTCTTACCCAAGTGGAAATAGCTACTACAAATTTGAACCTTGGCACTGGAGATTTGTCGGAATAGACCTGGCGACAAAACTACACAACGAAGATAAAAACTTTTACGAAGAAGACCAAAGAGTTATTGATTCTTATCTAGGTGTAATGTTTAAAAAATAATTTTATAATTCTTCTAGTATCAAACTACGCGTTGGCGCTCCGTCTTTTATTGTAAAATTCATATAACCAAGAGCTTGCCCTCTTTTATTTTCGACGACTACTCGCCATTTTCCAGACTGTAAATTTGTTTTATAAGAAAAACCTCTATACCCTTCTGCGCGACCCCCTTTTATAGTAAGAGGTATGGTGCTTCTTGTTACCCAGCGTCCAATATTTGGATCAAAAAACTTCCAGACATGGTGAATTTCTGTTTGAAAACCAATCGGTGAAAAAACTGAAGTAAAAACATAAACCGGACTTACGCCATCCCAATGATAAATATGACTTCTTTTTCTTAAAGATATCTGCGCTGGAGATTCATAGGTAACCAAATAACCACTATCCGTTGGTTGTACGCTATGGTAAACAGCTTTAAATTTCAAAGAAAGGGGCACAGGAGGAATAATATTTGTAAAATATAAAAAATTAAATAAACCAAAAACAATAAAAATATACTTAATTAAATTCTTTCTAATTGATTTATACTTCTCAACATTTATTGAAGCCAAAAAACCAAAATAAATATTTATTAAAATAATACTAATTCCACCACTAACCAAAAACCAAAAAGCACCGACGTCTTTCACAATTAACGGTATGAAAAATATTAAATGAGTAAAGAGTGCAATAAAATATAAAACTATCTGAAAAGTAATTCTTTTGTAAAAAGATTTATAAAATTCTGTACCTAGCATTAAAAAAAGCATTGCCAAAACAAAAGGCCACGCAGACAAAAGCGAACCGCTACGTGTATAAAAAATAACAAACCCAGAAAACAAACCTCCAAAAGAAAACAGCATTAATGTCTCGTAAATACTTTCATACTTTGAGGATTTAAAAATCTTGTCGTATTTTGTATCTTTGGCAAAAAGAAATACCATACAAACACCAACAATTAACAAATGTGTTATTAAAATTGAGTTATCAAATACTTGATCTATCCTATTTAAAGTAAAAATGTCGACAATAAAACCACCAATCACCGCAATTGGCATTACGTACTTTCTGTTGTTATCTAAAAAGCTTTCAAGCTTACTTTTAATGCTTTTTATCACGCATTTATTATAACCCAATTTTAAATTGTCTTTTAATGTCTTTTATTGACTTTTTTAAGCTTTTATTATATACTTTTGAAACTTGAGATGTTGTATGGGGGTTCTTGAGTTATTAAAAAGATATTTCGTATTTAACTCGAAATCAATTAAACCCTACAATAATAACTATTCTAATGAATAAAAAATCAAATTACCGACCAAGTCGGTCTTCGGGATTTAGTTCTTCTAAACCCAAATCATACGGAAGTTCGAGTCGAACTTCATCTGGGCCAAAGAAATTTAGTTCTTCGACTACGCCAAGAACAAGCTCTTCTTCGTTTAGTAAATCCCCTTCTTCTTACAGAGGAGGTACTTCATCTGGTGAAAAACCTGCGTTTGCTAGACCTTTTAGATCTGCAACTCCGTGGAAATCAAGTGATAAAAGCAGTTTTAGTAGAAACAAATCATTTAGATCAAACTCATCTTCATTTGGTAAAACAGATTCTACTACTTCGTCATTTAAACCAAGAACAGCTAGCACTTCTAACGGTGCCCCTACTTCTTACCAAGGCAACAATCCTGGGACATTTAGACCAAGACCTTCATTTGGAGGAGGTTCTTCATCTGGACCAAGAAAACAAGCTTTTGGATCTAGCTCTTTTAGGCCATCTTCAAACAGAAGTCACGGCGGAAGAAGTAGTTCATTTGGTGGCAAAAATGGTGGCGGAGGAAGAGTTCAAAAAACTTTCAACCCTTCTCAATTTATAAATAAAAATGTTGAAGAAACTGTAGAGCATGTTCCATATAAATCAATGCGAACATTTACAGACTTTCAACTAAACGAAAAATTAACAGAAGCGATTCTAAAAGCGGGACTTGTAACACCTACAGAAATTCAAGACCAAATAATTCCACACATCCTAGCAAACCAAGACGTTGTAGGTCTTGCAAATACTGGGACAGGAAAAACGGCAGCTTTTTTAATCCCACTAATCGACAAAGCGTTGAGATTTCCTGATAGACAAGTTTTGGTTTTGGCGCCGACTCGAGAGCTAGCTATTCAAATCGAGCAAGAATTAAAGAAACTAACATTTAACTCTAAAATATATTCTGTAATTTGTGTTGGCGGAACAAGTCTTGTGCCTCAAATTAAAATACTAAAAAATAAAAACCAGTTTATAATTGGAACACCTGGACGAGTGCTAGACCTTATGAAAAGACGTGCAATGAACGCAAATGCTATCCAAGCTGTAGTGTTAGATGAAGCTGACAGAATGCTTGATATGGGATTCATTCATGATATTCGAGCAATTCTAAAAGACATGCCACAACAAAGAGAAACTCTTTTCTTTTCAGCTACGATGTCTCCAGAGATCACAAAACTTGTTGATGATTTTTTAAGAGATCCAATAAAAATTTCTGTTCGCAAAAAAGATGTTACAACAAATATCGAACAAGACGTTGTGCACTTTTTAGATGAAAAAGTAAAAATTAATGTACTTATTGATCTATTGAAAAAAGATGAATTTAGTAAAGTTCTTATTTTTGGAAAAACCAAGCATGGAGTAGAAAAATTGAGCAAAGATCTTTCAAAAGTGGGACTTGAAGCAGAATCAATCCACGGAAACAAATCTCACCCACAAAGACAACGTGCTCTAAAAAGATTTAAAGAAGGAGGTGTAAATATATTAGTTGCAACAGATGTTGCAGCTCGAGGTATTCACGTCGACGACATTAGTCATGTAATAAACTATGACCTTCCCCCAACTTACGAAGATTACGTACACAGAATAGGAAGAACTGGACGTGCGGCTAAAAGAGGAAAAGCCCTAACTTTCATTAGATAAATACATCTCCAAAAATGCTATAATATAATCCTTGAACGGAACAGTTATATTAATTGCAGAACTTGGTTATCTTTCATATTTTGTCATATTCATAATATCGATTTTGGGCAATGTGTTCATACCCTTCCCTGAAGAAGTGGTTCTTTTGGGTCTAGGATACCTCTCAGGCACAGGTAGCGCTAATATTTGGATATTGATACCAATTGTAATCACAGGCCTCCTTGTGAGTGATATTGGGATGTATTTTTTGTCTCGTGGTGGCAACAAGTGGGTAAACATGTTTTACCAAAAGGTATTTGCAGGAAAATTAGGCGACAAACTTAAATGGATGAACGCCAACATAAATAAAGTAGTTTTCTTTTCTAGATTTATGGTTCAACTTAGATTTTTAGGTCCGTTTATGGCGGGTCAAGTAAAAATGCCTTTCAAAAAATTTATCCTAATTGAATTAGCTGCCCTTTTTGTATACGTACCATTATTTTTAGGTCTAGGAAATTATTTCCATAGCAGAATATCTTCGATAATTGACGGAGTTAATGTTGTGCGAAATGCTATTTTAATTTTTGCTGGGTTTGTTGCAATTTTCGCAATATTTAAAATACTAAAAAAGAAATTAATGAAAATATTTGAAAAAATAATGTCTAATTACGAACTATAGAAAATAAAAACCCCTCGATAGGAAGGGGTTTTTATTTTGTCTTATTGACTATTTCTATGACAATCTCGACACTTTAGTGATCCAACTCTTGCTGGATCAGGTTGGAACGGAAGCTCGTTAATACTTCCTCCGCATGATCCACATTTCCAATTTCCTTGGAACATTTGTTTTGGACCCTGACTTCTTGCGTTAAAATTTCTATTACCACCTCGGTCTCCACGAGAATCTCGTGACTTACTGTGACAATCTCGACATTTTAACGATGCCAATCTTTCAGGATTTGGCTCGAATGGAAGCTCGTGAATAGCCCCACCGCATGTACCACATGTCCAATTACCTTGAACCATTTGTCTTGTAGAATTATCTCTATCCATAAAAGTAAAAGATACAAAAAACTAATAAAACGAGCTAACGAAACGTATCGACATACTTTTATCTATAGACTCGATTGTCTTATTTATACCACGAACAAAAATGCCAAACAATGTTGACTACTTTTCAAAAACTCTAGAAACTTCGTCCGCGTCTGCCTTACGTAGTTTTTTCATGACTTTTTGCGGGGCAATTTCAAAATGTTTAACATTATCGATCTCCCAGCCTATTTCATAAAGATCTTCATTTGTTGCAATCCACGATCTATTTCTTTTTTTAAGTGAAAATGGCGATGAATAAGAAAGCATTGTTTTTTCTCCATTTTCCAAAAAATACTCTGAAAAATAAGACATTACCAGTTCTCTAGCATTCTTAAAAACAGGATCTCTAAATTTTAAAACCGAATATGAGGTTTTGCTTATGGCGCCATACAAACCATCCTCTTTAAACACTGTAACAACATGATCTAGGTCATTTCTTTTTGCTTTTATATCCAAAAGAAAACTTTCCTTTTTATTTAAAATAAAACAAGCATGAGCAATTAACGCACCTTCTAAACAATGAGCTGTTTTATTTTCTATAGATCTTTTTGGAGAAAACACAGTATCGGCTTTATTGTTTTCAAGAGTATTTAAAAAATCTTGAATCTTTTTTGGTGTGTTTAATTTTTTAAGAAACCTTAAAAATTCTTTATCTGTCATTGATTGTAATTATACAACAACATGCTATAAATGCCGTATGTCAGTATACCTAGTAAACAAAACCTTGGGCCAAACACCCCTTGAGAGAATCGAACAACTAAGGGAATCTAAAAAAATATCTAAAAGTACTCCCATGACTTATGCTGGTCGACTAGACCCTGCCGCAGAAGGAAAATTAATCATTTTAACAGAGGAAGATGTTTTGAATAAAGAAAAATATACTTCGCTTCCAAAAACATACGTAGTAGAGATACTGATCGGATTACAAACTGACACAGGAGATCTACTGGGAATACCTAGTGAGCAAAAATCCGAAATAATAACCAAAAACAACCTTTTAAAAATTCTTAAAAAACTATCTGGAATTCGAACCCAAAAATACCACCCATATTCATCCAAAAACATAAAGGGAGTTCCTCTTTGGAAAATCACCCGAGAAAAAATGAATGTTGAACTACCAGAACACACAATAGAAATAAAAAATATAAATATACTTTCAGAAAAATTAATAGCTTACAAAAAAATATTTCTACGTGTAAATACGATATGCAAAAAAGTTAAAGGAAATTTTAGACAAAAGGAAATATTAAATTCTTGGAAAAAAATAACTGGTAAAGAATTCCAATCCTTCGAACTAGAAATAAACAGTAGCGCCGGTGCTTATATGAGAGTTTTGGCTGAAGAAATTGGAGAACAATTAGGTGAAAAATGCACCTGTTTTAGCATCAAAAGAACAAAAATAAAATCTTTTACTTAGCTTTTTTAGCACACTTTAAACACATACAACCTTTTGGTTTTATGTATTCATCAAAATATTCCTTTCCGTAATCATAAGTAAGCTCTTCGCCTGGGTTAATGTCTTTTACTGACCAAATAAAAACTTTTGAACCGTCTGTCTCCGCTTCGCAATTTGGATCACAAGAATGATTTACATATCGGGCGATGTTCCCTCTTTCTTTTCCATCAATAGTCCTTCTACTACTTATTTCAAAAAGATACTTTCCGCCTCGTCTATCAGCTTCAGCAACTGGTATTATTTCACCAAAATATTCTAAAATTTTCATTTTTTTATTAATTGGTAATTTTGCAAAAAGTCCGAGTCCGTTTATCCCTTTCTTTACAGCAAAGTAATCTTTGGTATTTTTGAGCGATTCATGATTTTTGTTATTTTTCATAGTTTTAAATTATACACGCAAGTTAAAATAAAAAAAACCTAACTCACTTCCAAGTGTGAGTTAGGCCAAACAAAAACCCTTGGCTCCTTCTATAAATCCTTTCAGATCTATTTTCAGGTAATAAATAGCCTAAAAATACTTTAGATGACTCTTCGTTATTTGAATAAACCAAACAAGTTCCGCTTCCGAAAAAAGATTCATGGAACAAAAAAATGTGTACTGGAAAATAATCAACAAACGGATATATTTCGGTTTTCCATTCGTAAAAAAATTTATCACGACCGTCTAAAGAAATATTTCCAAAAAAATCTGTTTTAATTCCAAAAACTTTTAAGTCAAACTTGGAACAAATACTCTTTGTTTCCTGATTATCAAAACCAGAAGACAATCCTTTTGTTACCCCTTCTTTGTCTGTTCTTATAGCTCTAAATCCATAAGAAACAAAAAACTCGAAGTGTTTTTTCCTTAGACCAATACCGAATTCAGAAGAAGTTCGATCTTGTCCAAATCGAGATTTGGAAACAAAAAAGACACTACTAAATGGCGACTCAAGCCATAAAAATGGCTGAACATCTAACTGTAAATTCATTGTGACGGGAATATTTCCAGTCTCACCATATGAAATTGTACGGCTAGTTTTTTGAGATTCTTTCGTAACCAAAACATAACGAACAGAAAGCTCAACAGAAGCAGTGGATGAATCTTCTTGGTTATTTGCATTTGAAAACAACGGAAGAAACACACAAGCAATGAATAATCTAATAATTTTTATTTTCATAAGTTCAAGGTTTGAGTTAATTATACCTCCGGCAACAATTAAAACAAAAACACCCGCTAAATAGCGGGTGTTTTTAAAAAGTTATTACAAAACTGTAGAATCGATTGTTGATGTGTCAGTCACACCAACACCACAAGCCTTTCTATCAATTCTGAACTGATCCCAAGCTTTTGATTTTCTAGTCTTAAGATCTTGTCTTGATTGCAAAGCACTAGTTTTATAATTCTCCCATGCAGTTTTTCGAGCACTATCTCTTTCTTCTTTTGTTGCAAGATTCCAAGAAGCTTTTATTGCATCTTTTCTTGTTGTTAGAGAGCTAGTTACAGAAGTTGAAAAAGTAGAAACTGAACTAATTATAGCTGTATCTCTTTTTTCTACTGCATCTTGCATGCAAGAAATAACTGTTGGGCTAAGCTTCTGATCTGCGTAAGCTTTTGCACCTACACCAAGAGTAGCTACAAAAATAAAAATAACTAAAATTGCACTATATTTTTTCATAATTAAGAATATCGATTAAACTATTAAATAATAAATTTATTATACACCCATATAAACGCCGTAGCTTTTAGTCTGTGACAAATAAAAAACCGTCCCTTAAAGAGACGGTTTTAAAATTTGAACTAATTTTACCTTGGTCCAAATTTTGGTTTAGACTGCGGCTGTAGTTGCGGTTGTGGTTGTGGATTAGGAGTTGAGTATTCTTTTGGGGGTAAATTTGAATTCTGGCGAGAATTCATCTTAACCTCCCCGCTTTGACTAGGCGCACTTCTATTTGTTCCACCTGATTCACCATTTGGATCATGAATTGAAGCACCTTTTGCGTCTTCTGTTTTCCCATCATCTAAAATTACTCGACACATCAAAATAATTTCTTTCTGCTGAGAAGAACTGTCGCTATTTATGATTTTATATTCAAAACCATTAAACATAAACCCTGAAGATAAAAAATAAGTTCCATCTGCGCCCTTTTGAAACGGTAAAGTAAATCTCTTCTCCTTGCCATTTGAATAGACACTTAACACCGATCCATATCTGCTTTCATAAACAACTTTTTCCAAAGAGTCGAAGGACATTTTAAGTGGTGTATTGTACACATAATTCACCTTTCCCTCATAGTCCGTAAATACAGAATCGAAGCCCTGATTAGATCTCTTAATTAAAAGTTTGTTTGATAAAAAAAGTTGAGCTCCTTTTTGTGCATTAAATTCTTCCAAAATTAACACATCACTTTCGAGAAGAGACCGAAAACTTGGATCAACCTTTTTTCCTTCAACCTTCGTTACCTCTTTTGAGTTTCTGCACGAAGCCATGGTTATCGCAATCAATGCGTAAATTAAGATTTTTTTCATCGTTATTTGATTTTTATAGTTTGACCTTATTTTACTAGATTTTAGTGATTTGTCAAGTACCAAAAGGTAAATAAAAAGGGCCGAAAATGGCCCTTATTTTAAACGACTTTTGCTAAGAAAAATTTTGACTCAATCGGAAATTTGATTGTAGGACTACTAGCTCCTCTAAGACTGCTTTCCCCTCCAGCGATAGCTCCCAATAAACCCTTATCCTCGTAAATCGGGTAAAGAGATATGTCCTCAAAACTAACTCCATTTGGGCCATTGGTTTTGATCCCAACAGTTAAACCAATTGGAACGTAAACACGACTACCAAGAAGTCTCCTGTTTAACCTTTTAACTGAAAGACAAAATTGAATAAATTCAAATAAATTCAGTTGTTCTAATCTTGAATCCAAGCTTTTGAAACAAGATTCTTCCGGGAATTTTATTGATTTTCTTAAGAAGTAAATCTCTGGAAAAACTACAACCTCAAAACCTTTTAAGGTATTATTTTTTTCCAATTTTTCATATTCCCCAACATCAATACCGGTATCCCAAATTATTTCTTGCTTTACGCCAGACCCTCGGTGAATAATGTTAACTGTTCTTTTATACTTCGTTATCTCTTCATCATCACGACGGCCAAACGAAGTAATTCCATCTTGTAACCTTGGCACCAAACTCAAGTCCTTGTTTCTGTGCACTTCTACACCCCTGTCTACTACTAATTGATCCATAAATTCTCTTTCTTTTTAGTTGTTTTTGTTATTTAATTGTATTAAGAACGGATGTATATATTAACACGAAAATACTATTTTTACAAGTTCTTGAGATAACTAACCCTGTGGATAGGGCTTATTCCAGTCTCTCGAAGAGCATCCATATGGGCCTTTGTTCCATACCCCATATTTTTTTCGAATTTATATTGCGTATATTCTTGGGCGTATTTAACCATCAAAGAATCCCTGTATACCTTCGCAAGAATAGAAGCTGTGGCAATAAGAGCGTTTGAGCTGTCCCCTTTTATAATTGTTTCTTGATTTATGAAAATATCTGGAGCCTTAAGTCCACCATCCAAGAAAACAATTACACTTTTTGGATCAAGACCTAACCCTAAAATAGATTTTTCAAGTGATTTTTTAATCGAGGGGTTTATTCCGTATTTATCAATAACAGAAGCTTCTGCTGTAGAAATTTTAAAATCTACCAATCCTTCTTTCTTTTTTTTAGTTACAATTTCCGCAATTTCTTCCCTTTTCTTTTTAGTCATTTTTTTAGAATCTCTAATTTTGCCACCAAAAATTTCTTTTATAAAATCTTCAAGAATTTCTTCTTTTAGACAAAAAGCACAGACAGCGACTGGACCAGCAAGTGGACCACGCCCTACCTCATCTATTCCAATCAAAAATCGACACATGTGGATATTTTAAAACATATACACTTTTAAAGCACTCTTTGAGCAACCAGACAAAATATATAGATAAAAATCAAGGCGATTAAATCTGCTTTTTTTGTTATACTTTGCTCATCTTATGTGTTCAAAATTTGTCCATCTGCATACTCATTCACACTACTCTCTACTCGACGGTCTTTCGAAGGTAGACGAACTGGTTAAAAAAGCTAAAGAATTTGATATGCCAGCACTTGCAATAACAGACCATGGCAACATGTATGCTGCAATTGATTTTTATAAGCAATGCCAAGAAGCTGGAGTTAAGCCAATTATTGGAGTAGAGGGATATTTAGCTGCACGAGGTAGATTCGACAAAGAGCCATCGGTAGATTCAAAAAGATACCACATTACTTTGCTTGCAAAAAACTTAACTGGTTACAAAAACCTAATGAAACTTGTAACAAAATCTCACCTTGAGGGTTTTTATTACAAGCCAAGAATGGATAAAGAAATTTTGCGTGAACACCACGAAGGAATAATTTGCCTCTCTGGTTGCCCTGCTGGCGAACTGGCTAATGCATTGCGTGCGAAAAATATGACAAAAGCAGAAGCGCTTGTTGAAGAATATATGGATATATTCGGAAAAGAAAACTATTTTCTTGAATTGATGGGACACGATGAAGTTGAAGGTCACACTGAGGTAAAAAATGGATTAAAAATACTTTCAAAAAAATATGATATTCCAATTGTTGCTACTTGGGATTCACACTATTTGCATTTTGATGATGCTGACGCGCAAGATACACTCATTGCAATAAACACAGGAAGTGATGTTGCTTCAAAAGAAATGACAATGAAGGGTGGAAATTATTCTTTTGTAAACGAAGAACAAATAAGAAAATATTTTTCCGACACGCCCGAGGCCGTAGAAAATACCCTACTTGTTGCTGAAAAAATAAATTTAGAACTTGAACTTGGTAAATGGGTTTTCCCGGATATTGAAACACTTCCTGGCAAAAACCACACTGAAACACTGCGCGAATATGCTTTTGCCGGACTTGAACGTCGAGGTTTCAAAGATAATGCAATTGCAATTGAAAGACTAGAATACGAACTTGGAATTATTGATAAAAAAGGCTACTCTCCTTACTTTTTAGTTGTGGCTGATTTGGTGCGCTTTGCAAAAGAAAATGGAATCCTTTCTGCTATTCGAGGTTCTGTTGCTGGATCTATAACAACTTACTCTCTCGGTATTACTAGCGTTGACCCATTAAAATACCAAATACCTTTTGAAAGATTTTTGAACCCAGAGCGTCCATCTGCGCCTGATATCGATATGGATTTCGCCGATAACAGGCGAGATGAAATGATCGAATACGCCAAAAGAAAATACGGCGAAGATAAAGTTGCTCAAATTGGAACATTTGGAACAATGGCAGCCCGTGGTGCTGTTCGTGACGTTGCACGTGCGCTTGGTTATCCGTACTCGACAGGTGACAGAATTTCAAAAATGATTCCGATGGGATCACAAGGATTCCCCATGACAATTGATAGAGCGCTTGAAATGGTAGAAGAACTGCAAGAAGCTTATGACAACGAAAGAGACACCAAAACAATTATTGATATGGCGAAAAAATTGGAAGGCTCAGCTAGACACATCAGCGTACACGCAGCGGGTGTTGTTATTTCTCCAGTAGCTCTTACCGAATACGTTCCACTTCAATACGACCCGAAAGGTGGAAAAATAATTACTCAATACGATATGCATGCAGTTGAAGATGCGGGACTCTTGAAGTTCGACTTTCTAGGAATCAAAAACTTGGCGATACTCGCTGATGCGGTTATTAGAGTAAAAAAACAATACAATATAACTATTGATCTCGAAAATATTGATATTGCAGACAGAAAAACTTTTGAACTTCTTGCTCGAGGTGACACAGAAGGACTCTTTCAATTAAACGGTTCAGGTATGACAAGATACCTAAAAGAGCTCAAACCGAGCTCTATAACTGACATAAACGCTATGGTGGCACTATATCGACCAGGGCCAATGCAATTCATTCCTCTGTATATCGAAAGAAAACACAATCCAAGATTAATAAAATACATGGACCCAGCTCTTGAACCAATACTGAAACAAACATATGGAATTTTGGTCTACCAAGATGATCTTCTTTTGATGGCTGTTAATTTGGCTGGTTATTCGTGGGGTGAAGTAGACAAATTCCGAAAAGCTGTGGGAAAAAAAATCCCAGAAGAAATGGCAAAACAAAAAGAGAAATTTATAAATGGTTGTGTTTCTTATAGTAAATGGCCACTCAAAAAAGCTGAGGAACTTTGGAACTGGATAGAACCTTTCGCAGCCTATGGATTCAACAAAGCTCACGCGGCAAGTTATGGAAAAGTTGCATATCAAACAGCATACATGAAGGCGAACTTCCCTGTTGAATATATGGCTTCAATTTTAACTGCTGAATCAGGTGATATTGAAAAAATTTCAATAATCATAAATGAATGCAAAAACATGAAGATTCCTGTTTCAGCTCCGAGTGTCAATATTTCTTATGGTGATTTTACAGTTGTTTACAATGAAGAAAAGAAACCGACAAATATTTTATTTGGATTTCACTCTATTAAAAATCTTGGAAATGAAATTGCTGATGCAATAATAACTGAAAGAGAAAAAGATGGAGATTTCGCTTCAATTGGTGATTTTCTAACTAGAGTTAAACACAAAAACTTAAATAAAAAATCTTTAGAGGCTTTAGTAAAATCTGGATCACTTGATTGCTTGGGCAACAGAAGTGCTATGCTTTCTCAAATAGAAGAAATGCTTGCCTTTGCTAAACAAAGTAAAAATGAAAACGAAAACCAACAATCTCTTTTTGGACTTCTTGAAATAAATAGTGCTCCAAGCTTTAAGTTAATAGACGCACCTGAAATAGACGAACTTCAAAGACTAGCATCAGAGAAAGAACTTTTAGGACTATACATTTCTGGACATCCTCTAGACAAACACGCCGAAAGAATTCGCGGAAAAGTTAAGCCAATAAAAAGCATACTTGAAAATGGGAAAAATGGCCTTCCTGTTGTAATTGCAGGAGTAATAGAAACAGTAAGAATAAACCTAACAAAGAAAAATGACCGTATGGCCTTTGTAAAAATTGGAGACCAGACATCGCAGATAGAAGTAGTTATATTTCCAAAGGTTTTTGTAACCAGCCACGAATCTGTAGAAGAAGGTGCCGTGGTGGCAATAAGTGGCAAAATAAGTATAAGAAATGACGAAAAGAGTATTTTGGTTGATAAAATAAAAAGACTATAGCTACTTTTTACCGGAAAAAGTAGCGCAAAACCTCTCGCCAGAATAAAATTTTATTATGAAAACGAAATTCGACCTAGCAAAAACTTTAAACTCGTCCTCATTTCATTCAGCCTCAAACATAAAAGTTTTAGTCTTCGGTCTCACTGGTTTTCATATATAAAACTTTAAAAGGCGAGTTGCCGGACGGAACGTCTTCGCCTTGAGCTGTTTTGAAGATACGAACAAACGAACACGAATGTTATGAAGTAAAAAATAATCTGTCTGAGTGTAACGAGTTATTATTTTTAATGAGTGTGAGTTTCGTGAGTATTCAAAACAGTGAGTGGCGAGAGCATTTTTAGTTACTTTTTAGCGGTTAAAAAGTAACAATTGAAATTTGACAAACATTTTTTATCTGAGTACCATTAATGAAACAACCTAAACAATATAAAAATGTTTAAACCAACTCCAAACAAGGAAGACATAGAAGCACTGAGAGCGTTCCTAAAGTCTACAAGGTATAATAAAGATATAATTTTAGAAGTTTCAAATGAACTCTATCTTCAAGAACTAATGAGGCGTTTCCCTGACGAAATAGCCGATGTCGAGAAAGAAGTTAAGAATTCAAAAACTAAAACTATCTATTTAGTTCATTCAAATGGAAATAATAAAAGTTTTAGTTTTAAAGGATATTCTAAAAAAATTATATACCCTAAAGGACAGATCGATCTATTCACTTCTTGTTGAAAACCAAAAAGCCCCACCAGATTGGCGGGGCTTTTTTTATTAGGCGTTGATATTTTCAATATCAGACATAATTTTCATAACTTGGTCAGCATATTTTGGAACAACTGATGGAGGGTTATAAGTCTCCAAAATTCCTCTAACATCCTTACCGTCATAATAATGAGATGTTTTAGGATTATTACCAGAAAGGTTTCTAGCTAAAACCTCGATTGAATGGTCATAGGAATCAAATCCGATTTTACATGACCCCCAACCAAAGGGATTATTTTTACCACTTTCACTTTTACAAGTAAACTTTCCTCCAGTAGATTCTCTCATTGCAAGAGCAGGTAGTAGTCTCCAATCCAATCCATACAAGTCAGCTTCAGCAACCATTTTTTCTCCAAAACCTTCAAGTGGAAGATCGTGTTGTGAGAAATAGGCGTCAATTTTTTCGGCTCTATTATCTACGATAGATGCAATTTCAGATTTAGTATCGAAACTGTAAATAAAGTGATCTGAGTCAAAAAATACTCCTGGAGTTGCTATTGCCATTGGGTTGGCCATAAACGAACCTGTGATAAACGGAATTATAAATAATGATCTCAAAAAATGTAATTTTATATTATTTGTCATATTGTAGCGATTTCGCTTCGCAAAACACCATTACTGAGTTTTGTTTATTTCTTTAAGGAATTTAAGCCTAAAAGAAAAAAACCTTTTAAGTTTTAAGCTAAATAACTTTTAGCGAATAACTTATAAGGATACTGATATGATAGCACATCCAAATAAAAAAGTCAATAGTTATACAACACTTTTTACCTGTGTCAAACACAAAAAACCCTTATTTTATAAGGGTTTTTTGTGTTATTTGCCTTGACTAAACCATCCTAATTTTGTGTATTTATTTGCCCATTAACTTCTTTCTAAGATTAAGAATCTTTTGCTTGATCGTTTTTTCAACTGACTCTATGTCTTTCTCGTGTTCTCGCAAAACAAGCACCTCTTCTTTAGACTTTGGACCAGAATGTCGAACATTTTCTAGCATTTCAGTGGTCTCATCATGCCTTCTCAAGGCTTCCCCTACTTCTTTTTCAGTCTTATCAAGCTCAACACTAATACCTTCTTGTAAATTTCTGTATTTCTTTCGTGCGTAAAGAAGCATTATAACTGTGAACAAAATTATGCCAATAAATGGAACCACGACAGAAAGTAATCCTGTTAGATAAGAAAGGATTCTTATAAATCGACTCTCCATTACATCAAATGATATTTGCTCCGACGGAGCTGATTCGTTACCCTCTTTATCTACAGCTACTGCATAAATTCTATAATTTCCTGCTAACAACTTCTTTTCCCAAGTATAACGAAATACCCCGTCTGAGTTTGTTTTAACCAATTTTTTTTCTACTGGCAACTCTACCTTAGAGTTATTTGAGAAATAATATATTTCTTCACTTATGCCTCTTTTTTGAGATTGTCTTACTAAAATAAGTATTACATCATGATTTGGTGAAGAAATACCCGCAACTCTTAGATTTTCCTTATACTTTAGCTCTGTTGGATATTCAACCAATTTAGGTGGAACCAATCCGGTTGACTCAAAATCAATAGAATTTGCTGTGTGATTGCCAGCAAAATCATAAGCTTTAACAAAAATCGTATGTTTACCGCTAACTAAAATTGGAGCCGTAAAAGTTGCTATATCCGAACCTGGTAAAAATACTGGTTCTCCGCCATCTATTCTTATTTCATAATTTTCTATTCCAGATGTAGAGTCTTTTGCACTAATAGAAAACACAGTCTTACCCTCTTTTTCACCTTCGCTTTTAATATTTAAATATTCAGGTGAGTCTGTATCGATCTGTACTCTAAAATGACTCACAGAACCCCAACCACTACTATTTTTTGCCCTAAGGTGAAAAAACCAAGTCCCGTCTTCTAAATCCTTCTTTTCAAACAAGGAGATTTTTTTATTTGCATCTGTTCCCGGGTTCGTCGAGACTGTTTGGTCTAATTCATACGAAATTGCTTCTACAATTGAAGGTATTTTCCATTCAAGCACTAAATCTTTTATTGGATACCATTCGTTTGGATCTGAGTGAGTCGAGGATGTCACAAAAATTGGCGCTGGTGTTGCTTCTGGTCCAGGGGTGGTTGAAACAGCACTTGTTGCACCTATTGTAAAAGATGCTTTATTGGCAAAAGATAATACATTTGTGCCCAGGCCGTCATTTGCCAAAACAGAAGAAACCGCGTATTTAACCTCAGCAACTCCAGAAGACTTGGCTTCAAAAGTTACCTTTAAAACCTTGCCCGCAGAACCACTAAATCCCGGATTAACTATTACTCCCTCTAAATTTAGAGTTCCATTTGTATTTGAAAAACTCGGCTCTTGAACCCAATAATTTATTATTGAATCAGTCTTAGAAACACTAACAACCCTCATCAAACTAGCAGGGAAAGTTAAGTTTGCAGAAACAGCATTTATAGATTTTCCTTCTGAATTTACAGAAATATTTACAGAAAAAGTTTCTCCGCTTTTGTAAGTTCCTGTAGACGGAGAAAAAGACAAAACCGCCGCGTGTGAAAAAAGCGGAAATAGAAATGCTACAACAAAAAATAAAAAGTTTTTAAGATAATTCATCACGCTAAGTTTTTCTTTTTATTTTTTTAAAAAAGAAAACTAATAAACAAATTATAGCAATAATAATGATTATGTCTTTATTATTTTGTTTATTATTTATAACGATAGGTGCGTCAATATAAGAAGCTTGTACATTTCCAGACTTATCATAAGCCTTTACAGTTATTACACCTCTTGGTGGTTTATTTTTAAGTATATAAGGACTATCAGAAACTTCTGGTTTTCTACCTTCTTCGAAAATTTCATAATAATCAATACCGGAATCTTCGTCATTTGTCTCAAATACAAGTATTGAATTTTTTGAAATATTTCTATCTTGAATTATTTTCAAATCAAATGGTGTAGGTGGAACATCGTCATTTAAATCTATAGCGCTAAATAGAACTTCGTCTGTAACAGAAAGAATGCTAGGCCAATTATTAAAATTAAGAGTCAAACCAGTTCCATCAGCTCTATATAAAAAACCTTTTTCTAAATAAACCTCTGCCCTCCCTGAAGCAATTGGTTCAAAAATCAAATCTATTATCTTAACAGTTTGAATTTTCTCTGAATCTATAATTGGATCAATTGATCCATAAAAACCACCCGGTGTAATTCCTGACAAATAAACAAACCCGTTTTCCAATTTAGGCCTATCCACAAAAAATGAGACTATAGAATTTCTTTCAATACTGTTAACAAACTTTACTGTCTCTTTTGTAAAACCAATCTGCAAATCAACAGCATTTATTGGTAATTCTTTTTCGGAAACAACTTCAACACTGACAATAAACTGCTCTCCTATTTTATATTGTTCCTTTTGGGTTTTCACAAACAAATCAGCCCCAAAAGTTACTTTAGGTGTAAGTATAAAAATTGTTGCTATTATAAATATTTTTAAAAAATTAGACATTGTATTTTTTCTCATAAAAAAATTCTCTTAACATTCTTTTAAGTAATCTTGAACCTTGATTTGTTTTTAAATATTTTTCTCTACGGATTGTATCTTTCATATTTTTATAAGCTTCGTAATGTATTAAACTCCATGGAACTTTTGACTTAGTTGAAAAATTTTTACCACTATTATGCTCTTCCAATCTTTTCTTAATGTCTGAAGAATAACCAACATACAAATTATCTGTTTTATTGCTTTGTATCACATATACATAATTAAACATAAAAAATTAATCTTTATCTGGTCCCAGGGTAGTAGATTTTGGCTATGTTCCGACTATTCAGTCGGAACGCACTACGTGCATAGCCAAAATTCACTACCCTGTCCAGTAATACGCCATAATACTAAAGTCTGCGATTGTAACCACTCCATCTTTATTCAAATCAATATTTGCTGGTGGAATTGGTCTTTTATACCAATAAGCCAAGATAGAAAAATCGACTATATTAATTCGACAATCTACAAATAGATCTGCCACAACTCCACACTGATTAGTATTATTTAAAATTGTTTGAGTTCCAACTTTAAAGCTTGCAATCTTAGAATACTCTGATATTTCAAAGCCTATTTTAGATTTAGATTTAGCACTATGGTCTCCTAATTCTAACGGAGATGTATCAAAAGTAAAAAGATAAGCCCCGTCATTGTCACTCTTCGTTGAAAAAAATAATTGATTTTCAGAATTAACTTCGATAACAATATCACTAACAGGAGAACTTTCCCCAAAAACAGTTAAATTATCCCCCTTCCTAACAATAGATTTATCTACTGAAATTGTTGGAGTAAGAAATATTCCAGATACTGTAGTAGAAACACCAGAAGAAATGAACAATGTTACAGTAAAAGGATTTGAAGATCTTAAGCCTGTAGAATCAGTACTATATACTGTAAATATATGATTACCAGACGACACACCAGCTAGTGAAACTGTAAATTTTGCGTCTGGACCAGAAACGGTTGTTGCGACAACAACACCGTCTCGAAGTAGGGAAACGTTAGATAGCGGGTATGCCCTACCTGAAAAAACTACATTAGTGCTAATAGACGAACCACCGCTACTACCACCACCTCCCCCTCCACCACCGCCAACAACAGAATCAACCGTAGCAGAAATATTCACATCATCTGCCAAAACCCAATTATAGTTATAACCCAAAAAAAATATTAGTGAGAAAATTAATATTTTTACTGTAAAAATTTTCATTCATTAAGACAGATCCAATTCTTTTGAATTTTTCTTTCTTTTAACAGTCATTTCTTTTTTTATTGCTATTTCAGCTTGTTCAATAACCCAATGATTGTAAGATCTTAAAATTCTCTTGAAAATATTAAGAACTAAGAAGATTAGTATTAGTATCAGTATCAGTAGTTGCCAAGGAATAACCCAAAAAGATAATTTTTTTGTTTCTGTTACCTTATCCTTAACACCAAAAGATAAATTTAATTCAGCTGTAAATCGGCCTAAAGCAAAATTTTTCCACTGATATTTTGCGGTATTGAAAAATCCTCTTATGCCTTCTATTTCTTTAAAATCACTTGCATCCTTTGACCAAAAAACTTCGTATTTTCTAATTCCACCTCTAGGCAAAACATTTCCCTCAACATTATTAGCATTTAAAGATGTGGCTTTTATGCCAAAAATATTCCTTACAATAATTTCTCCTTCTGGTTTTACCAAAGCATTACCTGAATTTTGAAATCTATAAGTAAAAGAAACAGGTAACGCATTATAATATTTTTTTTGTTTTGTTAAAAAGTAATCAAGTATTCCACCACCTTCTTTTACTGGACCATTAACATTAACTAAGACAATTGAACAAATTTTGGAACCAATAGCAACCCCTGGATCAGTTAAACCTGGCGGGTTTGAATTCCAGCACAAAGCTCCATAATAACCCCCCGGCTCAGTTCCACTTGGGATAACGATAGCAACAGGTATTTCAGAAACTTCTCCAGCTTTTACTTGAACTTCTCCGTCTGTACTAATCCAAGAAGGCAACCCTTCTGTTAAGCCATTTAATTTTGGTGTTCCTGTCTCACCCTCACCTTCAAAACCTTCTGCTGATTTATATAGAGTAACATCAACGTCTTCTTCATTTAAAATTTTTATATTAGAACGAAGAGTACTACCTGGATCTCCTGAAACTTCTATTCTAACAGGCGAAAGAGTTATTGCACTTGCGTGATTTGCAATAAAAAAAACGCTAGAAAGTATTATTGCTGCTAAGTATTTTTTTTGTTTTAAATTCATAAATTATAAATAGAATTTTAGAATGTACCAGTTGCTGTGTATGTAATAGTTGTTGAATAACTACCTGCTTCAGTTGAAGAAGTTATGTTTGCAATATATTGAACATCAATTGTTTCAGTTGCGGAAGCTACTGTTTCAGAGGCTAAAGTTGTAGTTGTTCCCGCAACAAAACTATAATTATTCGAAGCATAATCATAAGCAGAAGGAATAGTTACGTTACCTCCGTTGTCTGCTATCGCTAGTGCAAATTGTTCTGAACCAGGAGTTCCATCAGAATCTCCTGTTATTGTTGCCGCAGAAATAGTATTTAATCCAGAAGTTAGAGTTGCCCCGTTATAAGTTATGGCGTAGCCACCAGTTGCATTTGTTCCAATAGACAATTCGTGTGCACCTGAAGATGCTGCAGGAGCTGAACCTGTTCCAGTTGTACCTGTTGCCCATCTTGCACCACCAGAACCAAGCGTTCCAAAACCTACAGTATTATCTGAAATTGAAAAAGATATTGTGGGATCTACTGTTGCAGTTATAACAACTTGGTCATCTGCAATAATTGCCATAGCCGCAGTTCCAGAATCTCCAAAGCTTCCTGATAGAGTCAACAGCGTTGTCCCTGCTGAACCGTTTGTTATTTGCTCAACACCAGTTACACCTTCTGTTGCATTTGTTCCAACTTGAATACAAACCTCTGAACCAGCGGCAATAGTTGTTGAACCATTAGTAAAAGTTAAAACAGTTGATGATGTGTCCACCACCCCCATAGTTCCACCCGATGGAGCCGCAGCAAGAGTCAGTTGTCTCACAAATCCCATCAGGAGTTGCATCATAACTAAAATCAATATCTTCGAAATCAAGTGCGCCTGGAATAGCTGTGGAGTTATCGAATGTTAGAACAATTAAAGCAGACCCTGCTACACCAGTAGGAGTAGTAAACATAATAGTATGGTTCGACAAAGTACTCGACAAAGTACCTTCTTTCACTCTGGACAAAGTGTCCGAAAAAGAAGTTACAGATGCCGCTCTAGAAATTAAAGGAAATAAACTAAAAGATGAAACTACCAAAGAGAAAACAACGACAACACTAGTTAATAATTTTAGTTTACTTGTAGGAACTTTATTTTTAATCATATACGGATATATTTTACTATATTTATAAGCTAAACAAAAAAATATGCTTGTGGATAAAGGTTCTTTTAAAAGTTTGGAACCAAAATATATGTAATAGTTGAAGTATAAATACCCGCAACTTGATCAGCAGGAATATTTGCAACATAACGCACAGAATAAGTTGTAACGTCTTCAGTTCCTGTTGTGTCGGTTGCAAGTTCGTCTGGAAAACTTGCTGTATCTAGTGCGTACCCGCTGGCAGAATATGGACTAGACACCACCCCGTCACCCCCACTTGCAACCGCCCGCATTCCAAATTGTTCGGTGCCAAAATTAGAAGAAGTATTAGTTCCACCAATGGCATCTATTGTATTTGCACCACTTGTTAAAGTCTCTCCGTCTATCAAAATAGTATAACCACCAGTTGCATTTGTTGAAGCAGAAATAGTATGTGCTTCAGTTTCCGAAGCGGTTCCATTACCGTTACCTGTGGCAAACCTATCTTGAAGAGCGTCAATTGTTCCGAAACCAATTGTATTATCGGAAATTGAAAAAGTAACCGTTGGCGCTGATTCAACTGGAATATTAATATATCTAATACTTGCAAAAGCAAAATCCCAATCACGAGTAACAGTACTCGTAATAGTAGACGCCGAAGTTCTTAGTCTTAATGTAACCACATTATTATCTAAGTCAACGTGATCTGTTGGGTTAACCGGCCAAATACCCGCAGAAACAGTGTAAGTGGTTAGCGCATTTGTTACACCGACAGTAGACCATCCCCCAGTAACAGAAGTTGTTCCAGGGGCAAATTGTCCAGAAAAATCTTTAAGACCTAATCCAACAGTATTAGTTGTTATATTACTTCTGAAACGACTAGCATAATACACACCCGTAACAGCTGCGCTATCTGGAACGGTAATTGGCATTGAAACATTTTGAGAAGCAGAATAATGTGTACCCCAAGTTCCAGCCCAATCTGTTGCATATGGAGTAGTTGCACAAGGAGCTGTGTTATTTAAACATGTCGCAACTTGCCAAGTATTTCCACC
>CAYLKL010000004.1:0-22607 GCA_964384645.1 uncultured Candidatus Saccharibacteria bacterium | reverse complement strand
TTGCACAAGGAGCTGTGTTATTTAAACATGTCGCAACTTGCCAAGTATTTCCACCGGTTGAGGTTGTTAATGCATCAACATCACGAGTATTTGAAGCATCTGTGGCATTGTCATCACCAAAAGTTGTTTCCGATAAGCTTGTACTAGTATTTGTTGAACCAACTACTATATAAAGTTGGTCCAAACCAAAAGTTTGTGTTCCAGCTACTGTGCTATACAAACGAATTCTTGCATTTCCCGCAGAAATATAATCAGATAGTGTTACATTATTTTTTGCAAAATAATTTGCTTGCTCAGAATTAGAACCAGTAGCAGTAATTTGTCCTGTGTGTAAATCTTCCCAAGAAGACGAATTATAATTGTAAATTGCTAAATTATAAGTCATTAATGTTGAAGAGACATAGGCACCTTCCATGTATACAAAAATACTATTTGCGTCTGAATAAGTTTCAATATTATTAAACTCAAAATAGCCATCCATTGGGTTTGGGGTCTGATTTGTAAATGTAATACGGTTATTATCAGACAATGCTGTATAGTTTATGGCATTTGCGAAATTACCAGCCCAAGAATTTTGTTTTGTATACGCACTTGGATAATAAACAGGGTCAACAGCAAGCTCAATCATAAGTCTATCTATATCAAATTGAGCGTTAGAGTTTACTGATGAGTAATATCTAATTCTAATTGTTCCATTGTTTATAAAATTAGTAAGAGGTGTGTCTATTGGCGAACCGGGGTTTGACCCAGATTGAAAATAGCCGTTCCAAATATCTATTGTTTTAGTGGTGTCAGTGGTTTCTGAAGAGCCAGTGGTTGGTATATGAAGAGTTCGCCAACCACCACCTGTACACTCGGTATCTGCAGTATGATTGACATCAGTTGCGTCCTGCCAATCACAAATTTGCAAAACAAATAATCTTGCCGTCGTTACATTTTTTTGTTCTGAAACAATAATAATTTTGTTTGCATTACTTAGTACAACATTTCCTACATCCAAGTAAACATTAAGCCCCGTTGTGGTTCCATCGTTTGACCAATAAACGTTGTCTGTAGCAAGTGCGCCACGCCACGTCGCCATATTTGTGGCACTAATAGCATCGGCCGTACCCAAAACCAACCCTCCACCTGTTGGTATATACTGAGAATCAGTTGTACCTCGATCATTTGGGTCATTCACCCAACGAAGAGCAATCATAGCAAAATCCCAATTAACAGTAATTCCTGTAGTTTGAGTGCTCACCACTGTTTTTATACGAACTTTAATTTTATTATTATCATGATCCAAATGATCTTCTGGATTTACTTGAAGTAATGTATTCCCTAAAACATAGTTTGTAGAAGCACTTGTAACACCGACAGTTGTCCACGAACCCGAAACAGTTTGTCCACTAGAGTGACCTGAATTATCTAATATACTAGTTTGTACTGTCATTGTTGTACTATTGCTTCTGTGTCTAGATATCAATCTCATTGCTGTAATTTCTGCATTGGTTGGTTCCCCTGCGTCAATTGTTAAATTGTAAGATGCAGCGTGGTTTGTTCCGATAGTTCCAACTCTATCTGTGTTATATGGAGTAGAAGCACACGGTGAAGTTGTATTTAAACAAGTCCCAACTTCCCAATCAGCACCACTTGTATCTGTTGCAGAAAGTGCGTCAACTGTCTGTGTTGCAGTTGCGTCAGTTGCATTATCGTCACCATAAGAAACTTCTGATCCCGTTGCGCTTTCGGTTGTTGCTCCAATTACAATATATAATTGGTCAATTTGAAATGTTTGAGTTCCGGTAACCGTGCTATATACACGAATGAGCATTTCGCCTCCAGAAATATAATCAGAAAGTGTAGTGTTATTTTTTGCGAAATAATTAAACTGATCTGCATTCGTTCCACCTGCGGTAATTTGTCCAGAATGTAAATCCTCCCATCCGGGAGTTGTATAATTATAAACAGCAACATTGTAAGTCATAACAGGAGAAGATACATATGCGCACTCACAAGAAACAAAAATAGTATTTGCTCCAGGAAAAGTTTCTACGCCCTTAAAAGTATAATCAATATCCATAGCCGCTCCCGCTTGGTTTGTCATACTCATACGAGCATTATCTGAGCTCATTAATGTTTTGTAAAAATTAGTAGTCGCACCAGAATACGAACCATTTTTTGAAAAATCTGATGGATAATACTGAGAATCATAACCGATTTCAATCTGAGCACGGTCAATATCGAAGTTAATCAAAGAGTTTACTGAAGAGTAATACCTAAGAAGAATTGTATTTCCTGAAACAAAATCTTGCAAAGGAGTGTTAATACTCGTTCCAGGAGTTGAACCTGTATAAAAAAATCCATTATAAATTTCAAAAGTAGTAGTCGTGTCAGTGTTGTTTGTAAATGCAGTTCCAAATGGATAGTTTAGTGTTCTCCAGCCACCACCGGTACACTGCGCGTCTGCTGCATTATTAACACTCGTAGCATTTGTCCAATCACATATTTGAACAAAATAAGCTCTTGAACCTGAAGCATTTTTTGACTCCGTAGTTACAATAATTTTATTTGCCCCATTGTAAACTATATTTTCAAAAGCAAGCTGTATATTAAAACCAGTTGTGGTTCCGGCATTTGACCAAAATATGTTATCTGTTGCCACAGTACCCTTAAAAGACGCAACTTGTGTTGCAGAATTTGCAACAGCTGTACCTAAAACAACGTTTCCGCTAGTTGCCGAGTACTGATAAAAACCTGCTTCTGCTTTTGGTGTTTCTTTTACTATCAATTTGCCAATAAAAATATTAGCGCTGTTTAAAATAGTAACTGACAATATCAAAAAGAACACAGAAGCATATCGTGGGAATTTTTTTATTATGTATTTTAAGTAACCAATTATTTTCATAATGATATTTCTGAAACTGTATTTTCTTGCTCAATATTGTTTTCTACTGATTCAATTTTTTCTACTGTTTTCTCTTCCCCGTCAACTACATCAACATTTATTACTTCAATTTCGTCATTTTCTGTTATGCCCGTTTCTTCAGAGTCACTAGTATCTTTATTTTCCAAAATATCACCCTCATTTAAATCTTGAGAACTAGAACTATTTACAGAATCCTCTGAGTCATACACCTCAACTTCGTCCTCTTTTTCATCAAATTCTGGAATATGGACAATCCACTCTCTAAAAGTTTTAGGTAAAACATTTGGAGTACTCTTATTTACATACAAAGAATCAAAAACCGTTGTAATAGAATTAATTTTATCAAAAATTAAGAAAGAACCATTTTGCCACGCAACTGCGTATTCTTCAAAATTAAGCCAATTTTCTTTGTTTGATATATTTAAAATAGTTTGAGATATATATCCAATATCCTCTCTAAAACCAACAATTGCTGTTGGCTTTTGCCCATCAAAAACTTCTGTGATTTGATCATCAACAATTTCTGACTCTTCAAGTGAATCAATTGTATCTATTGGTAAAACAACCTCCTCTTCTGTTTCAGTGTTAATGTTGCTGTCGACCAATTCTTCTTGAGTGACTGTATTTTCATCAATAATTTCAGCCTCTTCTGTTGTTGAAATTATACTTTCTACCGCAGGATCACTATTTAAATATTCATCAACAGAATCTGGAACAATTTCACTTACAACTTCTTCAACTGGAGTTTGAGGATCACCTACAACCCAAAAAATAATCCTATCTTTTACTACTGGCTCAAATGGTAAAACACCCACTGTTTCCAATTTAAGTAAATTTTCTTCTGGTTTTCCAATTAATTTTTTATCTAAAACCCAAATTCCATATTTATTTTCTTTTTTTGCAAGAAAAACAAACATATCTGGAGACTCAACAGTGTGAACAATGTCATTAAAATCGATTGTTTCTATTTCGACATTCAAATCAGCATATTCGACATCCAAAGAAATTGCATCCAAATAAACTATTGGCATAGAATCAAAAGACGGTAAAACCTTAAGTCTAATCTGTAGCTTTGATAAGTCATCCCAACTAGTAATTTTTTCATAAGGTATTTCAAAGCTAGATTCTTGCCATTTATCTTTCCTAACTCTTCCTAAAACATCCCAAGTCTCGCCGTCTAATGTATAAACAACTTCAAATATATCATTTGGAGATGTTTCAATTTCTTCTTCTTTTGATTCACCCTCTTCATTATTAACATTTAGAACTTCTTCTTCGTTATCTTCTGAAGTAGACCCTCCGCCTTGTGATGAACCTGTGTCATTAGTAGGCTGGTCTGAAACAACTTCTTCTGAAGAAACGGGTTCTTCGATAGAATTTTCTTTAGTTTGAATATCAGAAACAATTTCGGGTTCTGACTCAACTACTGGCGCTGGTTCTGGCTCTGGCTCTGGTTCTGGTTCAGGAGACGATGGTTCCGGTTCAGGACTTACCTCTTCTTGGGCATGAGCAATAGAGAAAATATTTCTTAAAAAAGAAGTGGTCTCTTCCGCTTTGTTTTCATTTATATTTTCAATAGCGGGCTCTTCTTTTACTTCATCGAGTTTAATAGTCTCTTCTTTTGACTCTTTAATAGGATCTTCTGTGACTTCTTCTTGAGTTTCTTTTTCATTTCCGTCATCACTTAAATCTCCCTGTTTTATCTCTATCTCTTGCCCAGAGATTAATGGGTCATCGTGCTTTATTTCACCATAGTCATATGACCAATTAAAAGATAGTACAAATCTTTTAGGTTCACTATCTTCTGGTATTAAACCCTTAAAATCACCACAAAATATTTCTTCGTTAGAATTTTCAAAAACAGCAGAGTTTTCTTTTGTAAAACTTTCTTTTCTTTCTGGGTCTTCTACGCTTGGTTCACCAGTCGCATTTTCAACATTTTGCCAACCACCAAGACAAGTTCCTGGATAAAACGTGGTGACAGATGCATTAGTTGAAGAAGTGCTTATTATAAAAGCGCAGGCTGTAAAAAAAGTAAATATAAAAATTAAAGTGTGTTTATGTAAATACAAAAAATCTTTGATCTGTTTTGGATCAATTCGAATTACCCACTCCTTTTTTCTAAGAGACAAAATGTTTTCTTCCGGTATGAGATTTTCTGGTGGTATTTCCTCTTGTATATAAATGTCTTTCTTTTCTTTTAGTTTTCGTGACATTATAAAAAATTATATCACGCTGTAAGTTTCGAAACGCTGTTTATTTAGTGGATTACAAGTTGACCCCGTGACACTTTTTAAATTTCTTTCCGCTTCCACATGGACATGGATCATTTCTATTAGCACCTTCAAATTTTGAATTGTTCAAATTTTCATTTTTTGGCTCAACTGCCTGATTAGAAACATCTTCTACTACTTTTTGTATTTGGTTTTTAGACTCAAGCTCAGCCAACTGATTTATAACAGCTCGAAGTTCGTGATGAAATCTATCTTCCATGCTTTTAAACATTCCAAGTCCTTCTTTTTTGTACTCTATTAGAGGGTCATGCCCGCCAAAAGAGCGTAAATTCACAGAAGAACGCATATAATCCATTGATTCTATATGCTCCATCCACAACATATCTGTAATTTGCAAAACTCCAGCACGTAACGACTTTACAACTTCTGGATATTTTAAAATCTTTTCCAAATTACTAACAGTATCTGATTCTACTGAAAATGTCCCTAACAAATACTCACAAACTTCTTCGTTTGTACTTTTGAGCATTGTTCTTCTTCTTTTATAAATAGATTCTCTTTGTTGATTTAAAACATTATCATATTCGAGAGTATGTTTTCTTGAATCAAAGTTAAAACCTTCAATTCTAGCTTGAGCTTTTTCTAGTGAGTTTGAAATAAATCTATTTTCAATTGGTTGATCTTCTGGCATTCCAAGCTTTGTGAGCATATTTTTTACAGAATCTCCTCCAAAAACTCTCATCAAGTCATCATCGAGTGATACAAAAAACTGAGTTTCTCCCGGATCCCCTTGTCGTCCAGCACGCCCTCTAAGCTGATTATCAATTCTTCGTGCTTCGTGACGCTCAGTACCTAAAACAAATAGACCTCCCAAAGATTTTATTTCTTCAGATTGCTCTTTTGTTGCATTTTTTCCGCCAAGTTTTATATCCACTCCACGACCAGCCATGTTTGTTGCAACAACAACAGAGCCTTTGCCTCCAGCATCAGCAATAATGTCTCCTTCTCTTTCGTGATTTTTTGCATTCAAAACTTCATGCATTACGCCTTCGTTTTTCAAATAAGCAGAGAGTAATTCATTTTTTTCAACTGAAGCAGTTCCCAACAAAACAGGCTGACCTTTTTCATTTAATTCTTTAACCTTTTTAGCAATCGCAATAAATTTACCTTTTTCAGTTTTATATATTAGATCATTATGATCGATTCTTTGAATTGTTCTGTGTGTTGGAATAGAAACAACATCTAATCGATAAACCTTTTGAAACTCTTCTTCTGATGTCTTTGCGGTTCCAGTCATACCAGAAAGATTTTCATAAAACTTAAAGTAATTTTGATATGTAATAGAAGCAATGGCTCTAGTTTCTTCTTTTATGGTTACACCTTCTTTTGCTTCAATAGCTTGATGAAGTCCTTCGTTCCAACGTCGCCCAGGTTGAAGTCGCCCTGTAAAAGTATCCACGATTACAACTTCTCCATTTTGAACTACATATTCTTTGTCTTTGACGAATAAAGCCTTAGCTCTAACAGCTGTTTCCAAGAAATGAACATACTTAACTCCTTTTTCGGAATAAATATTGTCGATTCCTAAAATCTTTTCTGCTTTTTCTATTCCTTTATCAGTCATTGCAATAGAGCGATGCTTTTCATCTTTTGTATAATCTTCACCTTCTATAAGAGATCTAGCGACACCTGCAAATTGTTTATAAAAAGACTGAGATTCCCCTGCATTTCCAGCAATAATAAGTGGAGTTCGAGCTTCGTCTATTAATATAGAGTCTATTTCATCAACAAGAGCAAAATAATGCTCTCTTTGAACAATGTCTTCTGCTCGACGAGCAAGATTGTCGCGCAAATAATCAAAACCAAATTCATTATTTGTTCCATAAGTAATATCACACTTGTAAGATTCTCCCCTAGAACACGGTTTTAGAAAATCATATTCAACCTTAAAGCCTCCCTCTATATCACGCTCAGCGTCTGACTCTTTGTGAGTTGGGTCATATTTATAAGAAGTTGTTTGAGAATTAATTACACCAACAGTAAGACCAAGAAAATCAAAAATCTGCCCCATCCAAGACGCGTCTCTTTTTGAAAGATAGTCATTAACAGTTACAACGTGCACTCCGCGACCAGACAATGCAAAAAGATATGTTGGAAGTGTCCCAACTAAAGTTTTTCCTTCTCCAGTTCGCATTTCTGCAATTTTTCGCTCAAAAAGCGCAATACCTCCGAGCATTTGCACATCATAATGACGTTGCCCCAAAGTTCTAACAGAAGCTTCTCTTACTAAAGCATATGCTTCAGGTAAAATATCAACTAAAGATTCCCCGCCAGAGAGACGTTTTTTGAATTCTTGTGTTTTTACCTTAAGTTCTTCGTCAGAAAGCAATTTTAGCCCTGCTTCAAAAGAATTTATTTTTTCTACTGTTTTTTGAGCTTTATTTATAAAGCTTTTATCAGCACTACCAAATATACTTGTAAAAAATGACATATTTCGGGATTCTACCACGAATACGACAACCGCGCACACGCATTAAATAATAAATTATTCATTAAATAATAAATTTTAAAAACAAAAAAACTCCCGATAGGGAGAGTTCTTTTGTAAGTGAGATAAAAATTTATCTCTTCTTCTTTTTTGCAACCTTCTTCTTTGAAGATTTCTTAGCAGCTTTTTTTGCTGCCTTCTTTGCTTTTTTCTTTGCCATAATTTTTTTGAGGCTAATTATTAATTTTGCAGTTTCCGACCTAACAAAACTTTTAAAAAATTTCTAAACACAACAAACTGCAACTTCTATTAAATTATCTTACACATATGACTCACATGCAATAATAAAAATAAAAAAACTGTGGAAAAGTTTTTTAAAAAAATATTTTTTTGAAAATTTATTTTATAAAAATAAAAAATATTTTTTATTTTATTTTATTTTTTTCATAAAAAAATTTAAATTATATGAATATAAAAAAAATCCCGTAATTAATTTTGGTTTTGTGTAATGACACACAATTTATTTCTAAACCAAAATTAATTACGGGATAAAATAAAAAAACTGCACAGAGGATTATCGGGTGTCGTCCCACCACAAACATCGTTTTGTGAGCGCAGCCGATAATCCTCAATACAGTCTTTACTATATATAGTATATCAATATAGACGAAAAACACCAAAACATCTTACAAAAGAAAAAGCCGCCTTGCGGCGGCCCTTCCCACGATGTTTGTGTTTTAAATAGTATGAAACTATTCGCTCACGAGGTGATTATAGCATAGGCTTATTCGGAAAGTCAAGCTTATCTTTATGATCTTTTATGAATTCTTCTATTTTTTCTTCCAAATTATCAATTTTTTCTTCAATTCTATCGATGACTTCTTCTTCTTTTACTATCTCTTCAGCAGTTTTATCCATAACCTTCTTGTCTTTTGTAAGTCCTGAAATAATAATCATATCTCCAACAAAATAAGAAACAAAAACACCAGAGATAAGCATAATGATAGTAGAAATTATTATTGAAACTGGACCCGTAAGAAATGAAAACATATCAGCTGTCATCCAAACTCCTCGCCAAAATAAAACAACAGCAATGCCTGCAACCAAAGCATAAACAATTGGACGCTTGCTCAAATATCCACGAACAGAATCTTCTTCTTTATCAAAAAAAGTAATGATGTGCTGAAAAATGTTTTTCTTTTTGGTCATTAAAATATTATAACAAAAAAGGTGAATAAGGGGACACTTATACTGAGCTTGCTTGTCCTGAAGAATTTGAAGGGTCGAAGTATATAAAAAGCCCCAAGTAAACTTGGGACTTTTGAAAAGAAACCTATTAAAACTAAAAATTAATTGAGAACTTCTTCCCTTTGATACCACTTCCACACACAACATACATTCCAGGTTTTAAATCATGAGCGATTTTCATTTCCGGAGTATCCTTAACTGTTTTTATCAAAGTTCTGCCTGACAAATCAGCGATCTCAATGTACCCAATGTAATCTCCATAAATAGAGAGTTCGTTGTATTGATTGATAATCTCTGTTATGCCGACAGTCCAATTGAAAATAAAAGAGAAAGGAAGAGATGTTGCAGTTTCCCCATTTTGATTATTACCTGTTGCTCTTACCCAATAAGTCATACCATTTTGAAAGTTCTGACTTCCGTACAAAGGTGAAGACAAATAACAAGTATTATACAAAATAACAATTTGGCCACCAGTAAAATTCATACTGGAGTTATTTCCGCAAGGAAAAGCTGATGCCGTAACACCTGTAAAATTTGAATTACTTGCAAATTCCAACCAAAATTCACCACTTACTGCACTTGTTTGCAAAACATCGATTTGCTCAGTTGTTGAACTTGTCGTCATTGCATTTTGAATATCAAACGCAAGTAATACTGGCATTTGCTCTGTCACAGCAACAACAGGACCTTGGCAATTTGCCAAAACACCCGAACTATCAAAAACACATCGCTTGAACCAATACGTAGTACCAGGCAAAAGATTTGTAATTTGAGTAAATGCGTTACTTGTACTTTGTGAGCCTGCAACATTTATCGAAGTGCCGGCAAAATACGATTGATTTGGCAACGCCACTGAATCAACAACTAAACAATTCTGATTCATTGTCTCAACACGACCAAATAAATTTGCGGTCGTTGTCGTGGCAATAACAGAATCATAAGTTGTTACATAAGGACTTCCACAAGAAAGTGTTGTGGCACATTCAAACCCAGTCGTATCAACATTAATACTATTTGTCAGTTCAAGCCTTATTCCCAATTCATAACCACAAGGAAATGATACTGGAATTTTGTACTGCAAGTATTGAATATTAAATCCAGAAACAGTTTGTATCGGAAGCGAAAATGCATTTCCAATTGCACAATCCTGATTTCTTAACCAAAATTTTAATTGCGCACTTGTATCATTTGGAACAACTGAATAAACTACAGTTACTGAATCGGTTGTAGTTACGGCTGAAATATAATTCACCAAAGGTGGACTAAAATCAGGATAAATAGTAACCGGTATTGTAATGTTTCCTATTGTGTCCAATGTAATCAAATTGATCAAAAGTCTTTGCACATAATAAATCACTGGCTGAGAACTCAAGTTCTGAATTTCAATAATATTTGAAAACTGAACTGTATCTGAAACGATTCCTCCAAACAAAATCTGCAAGGAAGATGTGTCCAAAACAGACAGCTGGCAATTCTGATTAATACACCAGAATTCCATATACGCCATGGAGTCTCCGGGATTAACGACAACTTTTGTATTAGAAATTGCGTATTGCTGACCTCCGGTAATTGATAACGGTAAGAGTTGCTGTCCTCTACCGATAAACGGCAAAGAAATAACAACTAACATGATAAGAAGTTTTTTCATTTTTATAGATTTTTTAAGGTGAATTTATTTGTTTTGTTTCCTTTGCATAATATCATAAAAGACTCAATTGTCAATAAGGGCTCGCTCAGACATGTTCTTCTAAAACACGCATAAAGCCCTCCTGCGAGGGCTTTTGCTCTGCTCGATTTTGAAATTTTGCTACGCAAAAACCTTGCTTTCAAAACCTGCGCAAGGTTTTAGAAGAACATATCTTCACTCGCTGAAGTTAGGAACGACGAAAAGATTTTAAAAATATATTCTTAACTCGCGAAAGTTGGAACGATTTACTCAATATATTTAGAAAAGAAAAAACCCCGGTTTGAGACGGGATTTTTTCATAAGCACTTCGTACTGATAAGCCGAATTCTGTATCCTTCATAAAAAACAAAGGACGATAGTCATTTATCTGGGATATTTGTTACCAAACACCTCAAGCGGCACTCGCCGTATTTTGCCCACCGCAGGTGTCGCAAAATCGAGCGTCCTGAGCGGAGTCGAAGGATATCCCTCGAAATACTCGGGACGCTAAATTTTGTAATCACTTGCGGTGAACAAAATTTGCGCACGGCCTTGCTGGTTAGTAAGGATTTAGCCGTTTCATTTCTATTTTTCAATAGAACTATTCCCCAATAAATTGTGGAACCCTAGCCTTTCGGCATCGGCGTTTCTGCTCGCACCTCTCAGCCCTGTGCAAAGGGACTGTCTGGGGGTTACCCATTACTATTACTATTTAAAGTAGCCAGTTCGGACTTTCCTCACCAATAAATTGGCGCAACTATCTAGTACTTGAAGAAAGTTTAACACACTCTAATTCTATTGACAAGTAGTAATTTTAATGCTATTACTTAAACAAATATTCACAACTAAAAACCTTAATCAATGAACGTATGGAAAAGAATTGTACTTGGTACATATAGAAATAAAAAAGAACTCTTGCTGGCACTTGAAAACAAAGGTATCAGTGTAATTGACTCAAAGAGCATATATGATAGTCCTAGTTTTCAATTGAGTCCTGTTCAAAAAGAATGCGATTTAATTAGGATATCGGTACGAGAACTAGGTTTTAATCATCCAACTCTATATCAAGATATTTGTAAAAAAGCTCAAGAAATAGGCCTGAAACTTTGTCCCGCTGAGGTTGCCCCTCAACTTAAACTGCAATACAAGCAACCTCGCGGAGAATACCTTACTATTGGAATGGAGCTCATAGAAGACAGGTATTTCGAAATTGTATTCGGATTTGACTACGATATTCGATTTCTGAGAGGAAATACGTATAATCCGCATGTTGTTAAGTTTGAATTAGATACTGAGTTTATATTTAGTATTAATTAACTTAAACTTGATTATTTGGAAGGGTTAACATTTTTATGTTAACCCTTTTTTATTTTAGGCTCGGCTCCAACTTCCGCGAACGAAGAAATATCTTTCTGAAAGCCTGACGCCGTCCGTTCTAACCTAGCGAGCAATTATTTTTGATAGGCCTTGCGCAGGCCAATAATTATTGACAAAGACTTTTTTAGTTTGTAGTATGAAAAAAATCTTATAAATTATGGAAATCTTAGAAAATAAAATAAAGTCAATTAAGGACCTCGAGGAATGTCCTTATAATGGAAAATTTGCGGATGATCGCAACTGGGTTCAAATATTCAATCTTTCTGAAAACGGAGTTGATTTCATGGAAAGAGATGATCAAGGATTTCAAATGATCAGGGTATCAGCTCATGTAAGTAATTTTGCTGTTTACGGAAGAACCTTCGAATTTACAAGTACAGATAAAATGCGTAAATACGATCACAAAGATGGTAATATGCTTTTTTTACAAGGATTATATTTAGATGAATCCAAACCCCCTTCCTATTCCCTTAAATTTCTACAATACGAGAAAGGTAAAGAACTGCCAACTGCCCGGTTTTTCAAAATAAATCCCAAGGATATTCGTTTTCCTGATTAATAGTACCCCGCTCACAATTTCGTGAGCGGTTTTTTATTTATCCAAGGCTCGGCTCCATCTTCGCGAGCACAGAAATATCATTTTGAAAGCACTGCTCCGTCCGCCAAGCCGGCGAATGATCATAATAAAAAATACCCACGCTTGCGCGTGGGTACGAATACCGTTTAATTTGGTAAATCTAACAGTTTCTTGCTAAATTCAGAAACACCTATAAAAGACTCCTGCCCCATATAGGATCTAAGAACATCAGCTCGAATCGAACTTCTCATTCGGGAAATAGCATTACTGATTTTTTTTCTAACTCTTTCTCTTGTTAAATTAGATTTATCACTAATTTCATCGTATGTATGGGCACTAAAACCGATACCGAAATATAATTCGATACATTTCCTCTCCGAGCTAGTTAGCGTAGACAGCACTCGATCAATGTCAATTTTAAGTGATTGATATTTGTGCATATGCTCGATACTCATGTCTCCATCTTCACCCAATTCTTCCACATTGATTTCAATTCCCTCCATTTCAGGATCTAACAAGTTATAAAAGAGATACTCGCCTAAGATGTCTTGAATGAAGATTTCATAATCTTCCTTAGTAGATTGCCAGAGTACACCCAGATGCTTCGAAATAAGCTTTCTTCCATACCCGCAAAATGCAGGGTGATTAAATTCTAGACCCAGAAAGGTATGCATTCGCATATTCGAATAATTGATATCTGTTCTTGAAAGCAGAATATCTCTTATAAGTTTCTTGTCTATAAATTTTGAGTCTGAGCGGATGGAAAGATTAATTACTTCTCTCACTTGTGATGACACTCTGATTTCCCCAAGAATAAAGGTGGGTTTTCCTTCAGCAAGTTTTTCGCGCTCTTCCTTTATTTGCCTTTGCGGGGCACATACATACCCGCCTTGCGTATATGTTCTTGCACCAAACAAATGATGCACAAGAATGTGTTGATCCTTCAGGTTATATATATCCTGAAATTCAACAATAATACCGCACGGCTTCCCTTCGAGGAAACGTACAACTCGGCATGCACGCTGTTCTGCGAGCACCCATGAATAAGTTGGACGTAGATTGAAGGCAATAGTGACCCTCTTTGAGTTCCAACCTTCAATAAGCACGTCACGTGAACAAAGCATATCAAGTTCACCTGCATTAAACTTACGGAAAATTTCTTTTCTTTCGTCTCTAGTAGTTTGCGCGTGAACAGCTTCTGCACGGATACCAGCTTCACGATAATACGCTGATAAGGTAATTGCATGCTCAACACTAACGCAAAACGTAACGGCAGGAACTCCCTTGAACTTTTCTAAATAAAAATCCCGAGCTAATTTGTTCCTACTTAAGACATTTAGATGCTTTTCAGCAATCTTTTCGTCTAGTTGGTTTCTGCTAGTGAGATGAATCTGAGTCAGATCAATATTAGTCTTAACTATAAATCCCCTGATTGGAAGAAGAATCCCAGTTTCAATAGCTTCCCTTAGAGATAGTCGGTAAATTTCATTTTCAAAAATTTTTTCAACACTCTTCTCTTCTGAAAATTTATCAGTAGCTGTGAAAGCGATGCACAGTGCATTCATATAGCTTGGAATCTGTGAGCGTTCTTTTGAAAGAGACCTATGTCCTTCATCAAAAATAATAACTCTAGCAAAATCTCGGCCTATGTCGCCACGCTTAAGAAGACGAAGTAGAGAATGATATGTTGTATAGATTACATCACCACTCAAATCTCTCTCTTCACTTGTGTAAACTGAAATCTTTAAATCCGGATTCATCTCTCGCATTGATTGGATGTTTTGATCCGATATCGTCAATGTTGGCGATAAAATAATCGCTCGTTCATTAAGACGACGAACAAAATCTGAAAATATAATAGTTTTTCCAGAACCACCCGGCATCACCACATACCCGAGAGCATTTGAGCGACGTGAATTTTTTTCAACAAAGTCCATTAGTTTTTCAGTCACAGGTAGTTGATAATCATACAGTTTAATTGCCTCATTTTTTATGTCTCTTAATCCTTCAAGCATGTTTATTTAAATTTAAAGAACAATAATCCTACTCCTATATTTATCGTCCCGTTCGGTCTTGGACGTGTTAAATAATAACATTATTTTATATATAAGTCAATAATATTTTTTTGAAAGTCTTGCGCCGTCCGTTCCGACCTTGCGAGCGCGAATATACTTTTCTAAAACCTTGTGCAGGTTTTGAAAGCATGGTTTTTGCGAAGCAAAATTTCAAAATCGAGCAGAGCAAAAGCCCTCGCAGGAGGGCTTTATGCGTGTTTTAGAAAAGTATATTCGCGCGAGCCCCCTCTTGACAAGATAATGTTTATCTGCTATTATCACGACATGAAAAAGAATATCAGTTTAAAAGCATTAGTTGTTTTTGTGGCAGGATTTATCATCCTTCCCCTATTCTCATTCGCTGCTTCACAAAGCACATTGAGTATTTCAACAACTCCAGCAACAAATATCACACAAACATCAGTAAAACTGAATGGTTTTTATAATGCAGGAACATTACCTTCAATGGATGTTCGATTTGAATGGGGTGATACTCCACTACTTCTAAACTCAACTGCTTACCAAACAAAAACTGGCTCTGGTACATTTGATGCAACTATAACAGTACAACCAGGAAAGACTTACTTCGTAAGAGCTATGGGTGCAGCAAACGGAGCACTTCCAGTTTTTGGTTCAACTCTTTCATTTACTACTCCAAATTATACAAGTGCAACGATTCAAACAATGCCTGCAACTTCTATCGCTCAAACAGGTGCGACATTAAACGGATTCTTCAATGGTGGAGGATCAGCAACTGAAACTCGATTTGAATATGCAAATAATTCATCTTTTATTGGCTCATACTTCACAACTTACACTTCAATGCTTGGAAATTCTGGAAGTTTTTCAAAAGCAATTACAGGATTACAATCAAACACAACTTATTACTTCCGAGCAATTGCAAAAAACTCAGCTGGAGTAACTATTGCAACAAGCGCGCTATCATTTAAAACAGGAACAATAACTCCCCCACCAACAAACTGTACAATCAATACATTTTCAGCAAACCCAAGTTCAATAACTTCTGGATCATCTTCAACACTATCTTGGACAACTTCAAACTGTACTGATGTTGGAATCTCTGGCGGAAGCTTTGGACAAGCAAACATGAATGCAAATGGTTCTGTTTCAACAGGATCGCTTACTCAAGACACAACTTTTACTCTAACAGCTTACGGAGCAACTAATACTGATACTCAAACTATTACAGTTGATATAACAACAAGTGGTGGAGGAAACGATTGTGAAATTGATTCTTTTTACGCTTCCCCTGATGAAATCGACGAGGGCGAAGAAACAACTCTATATTGGGAAACTACAAACTGTACAGATGTTGATATATCAGATGGAATTGGCGACGTTTCAAACGATGGAGATATAGATACTGACGAACTTGATGAAGATGAATCATTTACTATCACCGCAACAAATGGAAACTCATCTGACTCTAAAACTATTACTGTAGAAGTAGACGACGATAACGGAAACAACAATGACGACGAATGTGAAATTGATGAATTTTATGCAAGTCCATCTTTCCTACCGAATGGAGGATCAACTACCCTATACTGGGAAACTACTGACTGTGACGATGTTTATATTTCAAACGGCGTTGGAAATGTAGATGATGATGGAGACGAAAGAGTATACAACATCTATTCAACTACAACTTTCTATATTACAGCTGAAGGTGAAGACGGCGATGATAGTGATTCAGTTACAATTTCTGTTTCAACTTTTGACCCAGTTGTACCACCCTACATTCCTCCATATGTACCTACTCCTACACATACAGTCACTTATGTTTCAACAGTAGGCGGAACAACTCTTGTTGACCTAGACATTACCTCATCTTTTGAAAACGTTGGTGCTGGTGAGCGATTTAACGTTGATATTGACTACATAAACAACTCATCATCAATAACTGCAAAAGATGCAACTCTAAACATAATTTTATCTAAAGATGTTGTCTTTGAAAGAATCTCACGCGGAACTTACAACAAAGCTGACCATACAATCTTTATAAGACTTGAAGACATTTAACCAAAAGAAAAAGGAGAAATCGTTCTACAAGTTCGAACTTCAAATAGAGTTCAAGGTGGAGAAACTATTCTAACAATCGGAACACTAAACTACGAAAAAAATAATGTTAAAGAAGAAGTTATCGATGTCTTAACAAATAGAGTTAACGGTGGATCAACACTTGGCGCATTTGCTATCGGAGGATTTTCAGGAACATTGATCAGCTGGTTAATAGCAATACTTCTACTTATGATCGTATATGCGATCGCAAGACAAATCAGAAAAGAAGGACGCGCTTTCTAAATTAAGCAAAAAATCCCCCGCCAACTGGCGGGGGATTTTTTATTTACTGACCTAAAACAATTACATTTATAAATTTAACCTTCCCTGTGTCGATATTTTTAAAACTTATACCTAACTCACATGATTGCCCTTGTGATAAATTAACCAAACTACCTAACTCAACTCTTTGTAAAATACCGTCATTTTTCCCGCTAACAATCGTTGGAACAGAAGAGGCAGTGCATCCATTAAAATACGAAATTGTTACTTCATTTGCATTACCAAAACCAGAACCATATAGAGAATTATTCAAACTCATTACCAAAGGAGTAAAGAAGGTGTTCGTTTGCATGGTGGTAAATATAGGTGTGTCGTTTATTCCATTTGCATACATAAATAATTCCGGCACATTCTGCACAGTTAAATAGTTGTTTGACTGAAATGCATCAAATAGATTATTTATTTTAAAACTATGTATACCTGAAAAAAACTCATTTTTAGGCAAACTATACGTAAATTCGATAGTCCCAACTTGATTAGCGGGAACAGTTAAATTATTAGTGCTACTGTTTACAGTAATATTGCTTGAAACTGCCAAAGAATTGAAGTATGGACCCCAACCTGCCAACGCCCTTACTCTAGTAGATGTACCGTATTTTGCCGCAGAGTTTGCTACTCTTTTAAATGGAATATTGTTCATAGGAATATCACTTCTTCCAAATAGCGTTGGCGTAAAAGTAAAACTACTTGTTCCTGAATATATATTTATTAGAACATGATAATCCACTGTATTTACATTATCTGTTACTGTAATTAAATTAGGAAAAGGGGCGTAAATAGACGGATTAATAGCTGCGCCAGTTGAATTTCTAGTATTACTTAGTTCTTCTTGAGCTTTTTTAATATTTGAAGAATCATAACTTATTTTCATAGGCGAACTTTGTAGTTTCTTATTATTAAGAGCTACAATTCTGTCTTCAAGTTTTTTGTCTATGCTTTTAAAAATATCACTATCTATAGAAGATTCATTATAATTTTCTTGAGTGACCTTTGAAGAAAGAGCTGAGGCACCCTGATCTTGTACTAAAATTTTTGATCCATTTGTCATGTACCCCACGACTATTCCAGCAACCAAAGCCAAAATGGTATATAAAGTTTTTTTATTGTCCATAAATTATGTTTAAGTTTTTAATATTCTAATTATAACTTGTAACACAAAAGAAATATGTTAAAAAGTGGAAAAACTTTTTAAACTACTATCAAAAAATCCCCTTGCGGGGATTTTTTTATTTAATTGACAAATAGATTTTTAAATGTAGAATTGGAAAAACTTAAAACCTGACAAGATGGAATGTACAATTTATAAAACAACTCGAGGAAAAGCAACTAAGATAACAATTAACTGCGCCTCGGAAGAAAAGCAGATTGGTATGCCACTTTATGAATTCTTCACCGTAGAAAAAGCGGCATCATATTTTTGCCACGAGATTATAAAAAAAGACTACGCTTCCCAAAATATTAAAGTCACCTTTTTCACAGAAAAAACACTTACAATAGGATACAGCATCAATCTTTTAAAAAGTGAATTAATATTACCTCTGAGTGAAGAAGAAATTAAAGAATTCTATAATGTTTTTATAGAGGAGATACCAATATCTTAATTGTAAAGCTACCTAAGTTTATTGGGTAGCTTTTTATTTCATTAAAGGCTCGGCTCCGTCTTCGCGAGCGAAGAAACATCTTTTTGAAAGCCTTGCGCAGGTCGCGACCGAGCAGAGCAAAAAACCACCCTCACAAGGGTGGTTTTTATGTGTGCTTTCAAAAAGATGTTTCGAGCGAGTCCTTACTACGCCTCGCAACCAATACAAACATTATCCTCTGCGGCGAAAATTACTTTAGGTTTTTTTGATTCATTTTCTTGTAGTTTTTTTCTACCAAATTGCTGAGCCGCATTTATACTGTGCTGATAGTAAAGAGTCTTGACGCCCTTTTCCCACGCATACAAATAAAGAGCATTCAAATCCTTGGTTGAAATAGAAGGATCAATCATGAGATTTAATGATTGCGCTTGGTCTATATATTTTTGACGATCTGCTGCTTGCTCAATAATAACTTTTTGATCAATTTCACTAAAAGTTCTAAATACATTCTTTTCGTGTTCGGTCAAAAAATCTAGATGTTGGACTGACCCATCATTGTCTCGGATACTAGCCCACACCTCAGTTGTGTCTGAACCTTTTAATTCAAGCAATGCTTTAAGTGTTGGGTTTTTAATTGTCACTTTCATTTTATCAACATCTTTAACAAAAGCGTTTGACATAAGCGGCTCTATTCCTTGCGAAACTTGACCCAAGATAAATGCAGACGATGTAGTAGGCGCTATCGCAAGAAGTGTAGTATTGCGACGTCCGTAACCTTTCAAAACTTCTGGTTCACCATATTCTTTTGCCATATCCGCTGAGGCCTTATATGCTTTTTCCTTTATTACAGCAAATATTTCTGTATTAAGTTTAGCTGCCTCTGGGCTTTCAAATGTAATATTATTTTCTTGCAAAAATGTATGCCAACCAAGAACCCCAAGACCTAAAGCACGATGTTCTTTTGCAAACTTGTGTGCGCGTTGCATAAAATGAAATGCTGATTGTTTATGTAGATCATTGCTATCTCGAAAAGTTTCTAGTCGATGAATAAAATCAGACAAAACTGTATCTAAAAACATAGTTAGTGTTTCAACAGCATCAGTATCTTTCCACTCATTATAATGACGAAGATTTATAGAAGACAGACAACAAACAAAAGAAATTTCATCGCTTGTTGGAAGACAAATTTCTGAACATAGATTACTTCCATGGATTGTCATCTTTTTATCTTTATAAACATCAACAGTATTATTGTTTACTGTATCTGTGAAGAAAATATACGGATAACCTATCTCTGTGCGTCGTTGAATTACTTTTGCCCAAATGTGACGCTTATCTTGATCACCATCTACCATTTCTTTTAGCCATTTATCAGTAACAGTAACCGCATATGTTGATTCTTGAATGGGATGTCCTTCTTTTCCAATATTTAAATATTCCTCAATATCACCGTGTTCAACCGGAAGATATGGTGCACAGTGACCACGCCTTACAGTTCCCTGACTTACAATATTAATCAGACTATCAAAAAGCTCTAAAAAGTGTACGGACCCAGACGAGTGCCCGTTGTCTTTAATAAAAGAACCTCGAGGACGAAGTGCGCCTAAGTGAACAGATGTACCACCACCATACTTTGTCATCATTCCCACTTCCGCGTGTGTATATAGAATTCGAGACATATCGTCATCAACATAACTTCCAAAACAACTAATTGGAAGTCCTCTTTCTTTTCCATAATTCGCCCAAATCGGAGTTGCGAGAGAGTAAAAACCACGAGACATATAGTCATAAAACTTATCAGCAAAACCCGGCTTATTCAAATACTTTTCAGCAATTTCTGCTATTTCACGAATACGCTCCTCAGCGGAAATACCTCCAACCAAATAGCCCTTTGCCAAAAATTTTCTACTGTTTTCATTTAGCCAATACATATTTTGTGTTTCTGTTTAATTACTAATAAATTATACTAAAAAAGGTCTTCGCTCGTAATACTTTTTGTCTTCTTGCTATAATTAATTGACCTTTTGTTGAAAAAATCTCCGTGTTTTGTCGCAATAACTTCGTCATAAAACCAATCTGATTCTTTAAGAAGTTTTTCGTCCGTTTCGAATAACTTTTTAATTCCTATGCTTTGGAGTGAATTATTAAATCTCTGCTTGATAAATTCTAGAACTACCGCCTGTGATATAAATTCAAGTTCCCCTTTTTCAAAAATCCATTCCACGACTTGTTTTTCAGATTCAAAAGCTTCTTCGCACAACTTTGTAACAGATTCTTCAAACTCTGCATCAAACCATTCTGGGTGTTCCTTTTTTATAATATTAATAAGATCTATCCCAAACAAACCGTGAATCTGCTCTTCTTTTGATGTAGCTTCAACAGCATTTGATATACCTTTGAATAAATTTTTATGTTTATTGAAAGACATAATAATAAGAAATTGAGAGAAAAGAGATACGTGCTCAATAAATAGCGAGAATAGCAAAATTGATTGACTGTAATCTCGATTGTCTTCACTTCGAGCATTAGCAAGAGATTTATCAAGATAGTGCACACGCTTCATTAACGCTGGGACATCTGTAATAGTTTCAAATATTTCATTTAGTCCCAATATTTCAAGCAAGTGAGCATACGCATCAGTATGCCTAACTTCACTTTCAGCAAATGTAGCACCCACTGCACCAACCTCTGCTTTTGGAATCTTTTTATATATATCTCCCCAAAAAGTTTTTACCGCAACTTCAATTTGCGCAATAGCAAGCATTGCGTTTTGTATTACATTTCTCTCTTTTTCATCTACGTTTACTTTGAAGTTTTGAACATCTCCAACAAAATTAAATTCGGTGTGAATCCAATAAGAATGCCTAATTGCGCTTACATATTCATAAAGTTCTGGATACTCATACGGCTTCAAATTAACTCTTTTTTTAAAAATATCTCTCGCTCTCTCTTTGTTTCGTTCTTCTCGGTACAAAATATAAGCTCGAGCAACGTCAAAATGACCCTTATTTACAAGTTCACGCTCTACAATATTCTGAATTTCCTCAACGTGTGGAGTTCGATCTCCAAAAGTAACCTCGACATTAATCAAGACAGCGTCAACAATAGAAGATATTGTCTTTGAATCAGAACTTCCCAAAGTTGCAGTGTACGCTTTCTCAATCGCTCGTTCAATTCTGTCTCTTTTGAAAGAAACAACTTCACCACTTCTTTTTGTTATAAATTCAACTGACATAGATATTTAATAGACTAATTTTATAGAAAATACAAAACTATAGCTAGGTGGAAAACTTAAAAAACCTGCCCGTAAAACAAAAAAATTTTAATGTAAAGAACCTTTCCTAAAATGCTTTTAAAACTAACAAGATTTTGGTGCTAAAATTTTTATTATTTCACCTATTTCAATTTTAAGTTTTTCACTTTCGCCTGAATTCAATTCAATTACAAAATTTATAGGCACACTTGGTAAAAAACTATTAGGAAAACTCTCAGGACTTACAGATTTATATACATCAGTTATTGTATTTTTATCCACAAAAATAATATCGATAGGCATTAACATATCCTTCATCCAAAAACCATATTTTCCAGCCTCTTCAAATTCAAAAATCATCCCGGAATTTTCTGGTAAATAATTAACTCCAGACAAACCAAGCTCTCGAGATTCGGGCGTAAAAGCACGCTTTAAAATAAAGGTTTTTCCAGATATTTCAACTTCACGACAATCCAAAGAAAGTGGCTTTATGTTTGCTTCTTTGTTCCAAAATAGAACGTAAAAAAGGCCCACTAAAAGGCCTAGTATTAAAACTTGAACAAATAACTGTTTGAAGAGAGATTGCATACAAATATATTGTAGCATCAAATGGGCTTTCTTTTGTCCCGTCTCCCGATTTAAAAATCGAGGTCCATATATCTTTTGCACATCTATCCGTCTGTGCAACGGAAATGAGTTACTCCTCACTTACGAGTGTCTTATTCACCAAAGGTAAATATTCCGACCGTAGTAAGCTTTAATATTTTAAAAAAATATTATCGCGTCCAATTTGGAATGAATCCACGAGCAGCTTCCGCTACCCGTGCCTTGTTACGACTTACTCCCTGTTACCGA
>CAYLKL010000003.1:7685-83719 GCA_964384645.1 uncultured Candidatus Saccharibacteria bacterium | reverse complement strand
GGTTCGAATCCCTCCGGGTGCACAAAGTAAAGCCGAGCCTGCAAACTTCTTTGCAGGCGTGGGGATTCGAAAGACTTTTCCTTATACGAGCTTATGCGAGTATGGAAAAGTACCAGGCTGTGTAATAGCCGAATCCCTCCGGGTGCACAAAGTAAAGCCGAGCCTGCAAACTTCTTTGCAAAAAAAAGAAACCATATTGGTTTCTTTTTCGGTTAAATAAAAGACAATTACTGGTGAAATGCCATCCTTTATTTAGACACTTTATTGTCTTTATGTGGATAAACATGTGTCTATTGGGTATAAAGGACATGGTTATTGACTGATAGTTTTTAAAAACCCTTATATTATAAGGGTTTTTAAATTTGCAGTAAAAGACACTAAAAGTGTTTCACGTGAAACACTTTGGTATTTTAATTAATTGTTACACGTGTAACAATTGTAGGATGCCAAAAGTTTTTACTTCAAAAACTCAAACATTAGGAAAGTTGGGTGAAGATATTGCCTGTAGGTACTTGAAAAAACACGGGCATGAAATTTTAGAGGAAAACCATACTAGAAAATGGGGAGAAATAGATATTGTTTCAAAAAAACAAAATAAGCTTTATTTTATAGAAGTAAAATCAAAATCGGTCTCTGGGCTTACTTCAAAAACCACAGAGCAAGTGGAAGCTATGAGACCAGAAGAGAACGTTCACCCAATCAAAATTGATCGTTTTATGCGCACTATTCATACTTTTTTGGCTGAAAGGCAGTACGAAGGGGATTGGGAGGCGATAGTTTTGGCTGTTTTTATTGATACATCAGAAAAGACTTCAATTGTTCGGATCACTAAAATTTTTGATTAGATTTTGGATAAAAGTTATAATTTGAGTATGAAAAGTAAATTCGTCTTCATTTTTTTGGCACTTATTTTTGTAATTGCCGGTTCTTATTTTGCTTCTATAGATAGGTCTATAAATTTACCAAGTGATAAGCTTGTAGAAGAGGAGGGTGGTCTTGAGGAAAATTACCAAACAAGAGAAACAACTATATTTCTAGGAAATACTGCTTTAAATCCAAATACAATTGATTGCTCGAAAGTGTTTCCAGTAAAAAGAAGAATAAAAGATGAGCCAAATATTGCAACGCTAACAATTGAAAAACTTCTATTGGGTCCAAATGAGCTAGAAAAAACTCATGGATATTATTCTTCGCTCGGCGACGTAAAGCTTAATTCAATAAATATAATGGGGGATGTGGCAACTATAGATTTTGAAAAATTACCAAGCGGTGGATCATGTTTGGTGGGGCAGGCAAGGGCACAAATAGAAAGCACTCTCAAACAGTTTGATTCTATAAATGAAGTAATAATAACTCTAAAAGGGGATAGTGTGGATGTTTTGCAACCGTAATTTATTGACATAAGTAGTTTTTTGGGTTAGTATAAATTCGAAAAGAACCAAATGTTAAACCTTAAAAAACTAAAAAGATTATGGCAGAAACTCCAAGAGAAAGAATTGAAAGAATTCAGGAACAGGATAAGAAAAGAACAATAGAGAAGTTAAAGCTATTTAAAAGTAAGGGAATTGTCACCAAAGTGAAGTTAAATGAGCAAAACCTTCTTGCTGTAGCGCTTTTGAAGCTAAAGGGTCAAAATGGTGAGAAGGATCGTCCAAGATTAACTGACCGTCAAATTAATGTACTTAAATCCGGCAAAAAGCCTTTTTTGTCTAAAAACAAGTATTTTGAACATTATCATGATTTTGTTAAGGCCACGAACTTGGCTGCAAAAGAAGAGATTTTAGTAGATCTTAATAAATACAATCACATACATTGTTTTTCTCACATAACAAGAAAATGTATGGCAGAAGTTGAAATTGCTAAAAATCTTTCTTAGTAGGTTGAAATTAATAAAGCCGTCCCGATATTCGGGACGGCTTTTTTCTTTTTCCTTCTTGTGATAGGATTTGAAGACATTGTAACGGGGTGTAGTATATCGGTAGTATATATGTTTTGGGAACATAAGGGCCGAGTTCGATTCTCGGCACCCCGACAAAAAAACAATAGCAGGACTTTGGTCCTGCTATTGTTTTTTTTGTCGGGGTGAGCAAGTAAACTGCTTTACTTGCGTCCGGAATCGAAAGGCGGAGCCTTGTTTTTGTTTTGTGCAACATAGGCAAAAACAGCGAGCCGGGGTCGCGAGAAATTTTCGTCAGGAAATTTACTTGTGACCGATTCTCGCTTTTTGTACTGCTCCTGTAAGGAGAGATATCTCGGCACCCCGACAAAATAAAAAATCACACATTATGTGCGATTTTTTATTTTATTAGTAGTTTTTTGTTGTATTTAAGCTATGTTTCCCGTAACAGCAGTGCAACCAAGCGTTAATCCATTATAGACAATTGTTCCACTATTACCGGCATTTGCTTCAATAAAAATACTAAATGCTCCGTTTGTGCAGTAGTATTGCCTGTGTCCATCAGGTATTTCAATTATAGAGTAATCCTTAATCGGTTTTAAATCTTTTAAATCTTCAACTGCGGGTGCTTTTAAAATTGTGCCTTCTTGGTTTTTAATTCTTAAATCTAAAAATTGACCGCCTATAAGACCTACCATTAAAAAAAGAGATCCGATTAAAAATGTATTTTTCATAAAATACAGTATAACAAATTTGTGTTTGGTGTAATAATAAATATTTAATTATTCTGCTATAATAATTTTCATGAAAAATACATTTTTAATTGCAATTTTGTTTTTAATAATTGGATTGGTAGGGGGTCAATTTTTGGATTTAAATATGACCAATCAGGAGGGTACTGCAATACAGGCTAATTTCAAACTTGATAAACCAGAAAATTTAGAAGCAATAAAAGATTTTAAACTTATTGAAATACCAGACGGACACAGAGAGTATGCTTGTTGGTCTGAAAATGAAGGTCCAATATTCGTATCTGGGTCAGGGGCAAATTCCGGTACGGTTACTATGTGGGGAACAAGATGGTCATGTTACGCCGTTACATTTAATGCAGCTTAAGGTTTTTACTTAAATAAAATTAAAAAACCCAACGTAAGTTGGGTTTTTTAATTTGTGCGGGATAAGAGAATCGGTCACAAATAATTTTTATTGCATAAAATTTTCGCTAATCTTACAGATTCTGTATACCTTTTGGATAAAATTTCGCTTCACTCAATTGTACCTCAAAAGGTCTTGCGCTCGGGTCCCTTTCCCGAGCTCACCCGCCTCGACAACATCCTTCGTAAAAACTCAGGATGGCTTCGCGTCTCCGGCTTTCGATTCCCTTACCGCAGTAAAATACAAGAGCCCGAATGCGTTGCATCCGGACCCTGTATTTTATGTGCGGGATAAGAGAATCGAACTCTTGTCCCCTGCTTGGAAGGCAGGTATTCTACCACTAAACCAATCCCGCATCGATAAATATCATACTACCAAAATTTATTATTAAATCAAATAAAAATGCCCTCAATAAAAAATTGAGGGCAAAATAGCTTTTGTTCAAAAAAGCGATGTTTCTATGTATGGCATTTTTCTTCTTAGTATATATAGCTTTGAATCCTGTTTGGATTTTTCGTCAAGACTGGTTGCTATTACTACTATTTTGGATTCACGTTCGTGTGCTCTTTTAATAAAATCAAAATCAGATGTATTCATTTTACTAGTGAAATAAGTGTCAGTTATTATCATTGTAACATCTGGGTCTGCTGTTTTGTTTAGAAAATCGAGCAAGCTTTCTGCCTTTACAATTATTTTCCCAGCTCTTCTTTCTTGCATGTATTGTTCTACAAGTATTTGGTCGGATATGCTTTGCACGTAATACAATGTTTTTTCGTCCATATTTAGTTGTTTTAAGGTTTGGTTGTATATAGTAACAGATAAAATAAAAAAGTAAATAAAAACCCCGAAGAATACTTTCTTCGAGGTTGTCCTGACTTTTGTGTATTAACCAATATACAAAATCAAGATAATTTAAACTTCTTCACTAATCGGCAAATTCAAGGCCAACTTCGAACATTCGACGAATAGCCTGGCTAAGATTTCTTTTTTGTCGGATGTAATGCGTTGAACTTTTACACCTTGTTTCTCGAACGTTTTTCCGATTTCAGAATCGCCAACTTCCAGTAAATAAAAAGGAGTTTCTGTTTTCTTTAATATTTGCGCTGTGTTTGTTGCTGTACGCAAGGTTTCGTTTGGGAATGAAGCAAAAATTACTATTTTGCCAAGGTTGAGTTGTTCTTTAATTGAAGACATTAAGTTTCTTTCAGTTACCGCGAGGATTTCTAAATCTTTAGCTTTTTCTGCTGTTTCTTTTCTGTTAGCAAAATCTTTGAAAGCTTTTTCTTCCAAGGTTAAATGTGCCGCACTACCTGCAAGCACTAAAATAATTAGTTTACGCATAAACATTTTTTTAAAGTGTGAATATTTAGTTATTTAAGAACCGATACATATCGTACCAAGGAAAAAACGTTTTGTAAAGTGGGGGGACTTAAAAGAAAACAAAAAACCCATGGCGAGGCCGTGGGGTTTTTTGCATATTTATATAAATATTGTTTCGAGTCAGACAGGTAAGGTCTTTTTATTTTACCGCGTCTTTTAGAGCTTTTGCTGCTCGGAATTTAGGCACTCTTGTTGCTGGAACTTTTACTTGCTCTCCAGTCTTTGGATTGCGAGCCATACGCGCCGCGCGATCTTTTACTGAAAATATTCCTAGTCCTGCGATAGACACCTCTTCTCCTTTCTTAAGTGTTGATACGATTGCATCAAGAAGGCCATTCACGATTTCTTCAGAAGCTACCTTTGTACCTCCAACTTTTCCGTGAACCCATTCAACCATGTCTTGTTTGTTCATAGTGAATTTTATTATTACTCATAATATTTTCGACGACTAATCCTAATGGATTCTGCCCTTAATGTTCAAAACCATTATATATCAAGGGATTTTTGACGCAAGTAAGAAATGGCGCATTATTTTTTTGACAAATAACTTTAAATGTTTTGTTGGTAAAAGATTAAAGCTCCATTTTGTGCTAAAATACTATATATGAATACAAAATTTATCGACAAACCATTTGTTGCTCCGGCTATTGTTTTGGCGGTGGCAATTCTATTAGCATTTATTTTTATAGCTAGTGCTGTAAAAAACATAAAAGCGACAGAAAATGCTATTACTGTGACTGGAAGTGCAAAAGAAAGAGTTGAGTCTGATGTAGGTAAGGTTTATGGATCTTACGAGAGACAAACACCGCGAGACCTTTTGGCTTCGGGGTATAAAAGAGTAGGGGAAGACAAAACGGCCATAGAAAAAATCTTTACTGATATTGGTGTAACAAAAGAAGAGGTGAGTTTTGCTCCGGTTTCATCTTATGAGATTTTTGATTACAACTATCAGGGTGTAAAAATTGAAGGTTCTGGAAGAATGGTTTTGACTCAATCTTTTACTGTTTCGTCGAGCGATCTTGAAAAAATAAAAAAAGTTTCTGAAGCAGGTGAGGCTATTTCTGGAAAGGGAATTTTTATTCAACTCCAAGCTCCTCAGTATCTTTATTCAAAAGAAAAATTAGCAGAACTTCGGGTAACTCTTTTGGGTAAAGCTGTAGAAGACGCAAAAGCTCGAGCTGATGTGATCGCAAAAGGTGCAGGTTCACGTGTTTCAAAAATCGAAAGCGCATCATCTGGTGTGGTTCAGCTTCTTGCACCTGACTCTGTAAATGTTGAAGACTATGGATCGTATGACACAACAACAGTTGAAAAAGATGTGATGGTGACAGTAAAGGCACAGTTTAAGTTGAGATAAGAATTTATAATAAAAAATACCTCACAAATGTGAGGTATTTTTTATTTGACCTGCTGGTTTCTTGGTGACAAGATAAGTAAAATTTAAATCTTAAAAAACTTAATATGGGAACAGATACAAACGTATTGTCGCCAAGAAGTCAGCTCCAAAATCATCTTGCTTTGATGAGTAACGCTGAAAATAATGAAGTGTTGCGAAGAATTAATTTTATGGATTCTTTGGATGACCAAAGCGGTTGGTCGACAATGAAAAAAGTAATAAGCGCCACCGAGAATATTTTTTTTAGAGAAATATTTCATTGGAATATCAAGTACAAAGAAGATGTTTCTCGGGGGATTGAAGAAATGATTGAAAAATTCACTCCTCAGTTCTTGTCTTTTGTTCAAAGTCTTGAATTTGGAACAGCGAACGTGGGTCCAACGGTTGGTCTCTTGAGGAGTTTGCCTAAGAATTTTGGTAAATTAAAAAATCTTCGAAAATTGTATTTAAATGGTCAGCAGATTGAAGATTTTGAGCCATTAAGATCTTTAGAATTAGATTTTTTATGCGCAGAAGAATGTCCAATTACTGATCCAACGCCGGTTTCTTTGAAAAGATTGTCTTGGTTTAATATTGATCAGACAAAAATTGAAAACATCGAATTTCTAAAAGATTCTGAACTTATTGTGATGCAAAATGTACCGGGTCAATTAAATGATTCAAAAATTGATGTATTGTTGAAAATGCCGAACCTTATAAATTTTTGTCTTACTATAAACGGGCGAAACTTCACTCAGGAAAGAATCGGGCATTTTATACACAAGGGTTCTGGTATTTATGAGATAGTCGACAAAAAAGAAATTAAGCTTCGAAAAATGCGTGCTCAAAAAATTTATAATTCGATAATTGATTATCGCTACTTGGATGTTTTGTAAAAACTAAAAATCCCCGCGGATTAATGCGGGGATTTTTTTATTTGACCCGTTGGTTTCTTTGTGAGAGTATTGCGTTAAACAAATTTAAAAATAAAATACTATGGAAAAGATATCAAAAGAAACAAAAGATTTTATTGAAATGGTTCGACATCAAATACGTTATCCGTCTGAGTTGCTGGTTGGAAAATTCTCAATGGAAAAGATAAATATCGTGACAAAGTTGGTCTTTGAAAATATTAAAGACGATGTGTATGTATTTGCAACCGGTCTTGATGACTATATTTTTTCTGAAGAAATGGAAGATACAATGTATGATTTTTCAAAAGGCCGTTACAAATTAAAAATACTTTTCACACAAGAAATAGAAGAATCTTCTCTTCCTAAAAATTTTCAGAATATGATTTTTTTTAGAAAGTTGAGAATTTTTTGTGGTGTCGAAAATTTTAAATTTGGAAGTATTGAAACTGCCTTTACTCTAAAACATGTTGGTTACCCAATATTGTCAGGATTTATGTGTGTTGATCGATTTTTTCCCAAAAATGAAGAACCTTTTGGTACATACAGGTTTAGATTTCAAATGAAAGAAAGAAAACTTTTCATAGGTTTTTACAATTCTATGGTTAATGCTTCAAAATCAAAAAACCCGTCACTTTTGTGACGGGATTTTTTTATTTCTATTTTGCACTTCGCAAGCTCAGCGTAAGTGTGCCCTTATCTCGCATAGTCTATTACTCGTGTTTCGCGAATGACGGTAACTTTAATTTCTCCAGGATATTTTAATTCTGCTTCAATTTTTTTAGCGACTTCACGTGCCAAGTTGTTTGCCTCTAGATCATTTATTTTTTCAGGCGTTACAAAGATTCTGATTTCTCTTCCAGCTTGTAGTGCATAAGTTTTTTCTACACCTTGCATTGAGTTCGCGATTCCTTCCAAATCAGCCAGTCGTTTTAGGTAATTTTCAACGGTATCTCGTCGTGCACCAGGGCGTCCGCCAGAAATTGCGTCAGCTGTTTGGACGATTATCGCTTCTATAGTTTCATAAGGATAATCATCGTGATGACTTTTCATTGCAACAATTATTCTTGGATCAGTTCCAAATTTTTCCAAAACCCTAATTCCAATTTCAATATGAGAGCCTTGCACTTCATGATCAAGCGCTTTTCCGATGTCGTGCACCAGGGCTCCTGCTTTTGCGATATTTACATCAGCACCCAATTCTTCAGCTAACATTCCCGCAAGATGAGTCATTTCGATAGAGTGCTGAAGAACATTTTGTCCATAACTTGTTCTAAAATGAAGTCTTCCTAACACAGCAAGAACTCTCGGGTCAAGATTGAATACTCCGCATTCATAGGCTGCCTGTTCTCCTTTTTGTTTTATTATTTTATTTATTTCTTCACGTGCTTTTTCTACCATCTCTTCGATTTTTGCTGGTTGAATTCGGCCGTCAGTAATTAGATTTTCAAGAGCAACTCTTGCGACTTGGCGACGCACTGGATCAAACGACGATATGATAATAAGTCCTGGTGTGTCGTCGACAATCAATTCTACACCCGATACTCTTTCGAAGGCTCGAATATTTCTACCTTCTTTTCCGATAACTTTTCCTTTTATATCCTCCGACGGAATAGCAACTGATGTTGTCATTATTTCCGCATTCGTTGCTGAAGCGAGTCTTTGAATAACATTTGCAAGAATATCTTTCGCTCGTCTTTCTAATTTTTCTTCAGAGTTTTGTTCAAGCTTTTGCATTCTTACAAGTAAGTCCTCTTCATTTTTTCTAGAAATTTCAGCAAGCATCAATTCTTTCGCCTCGTTCTTTGAAAGACCAGAAATTTTTTCTAGTTCTATAACACGAGCTTCAAGAGTTGCATCTGCTTTTTCTTTTATTTGTTTTACTTCTTCTATTTTAGATTTTATATGATCTACTTCTTTGTCGATTTCAATTTGGCGACTATCCAAAAGAGCTTCTTTTTTTATTAGTCTTTCTTCAGTCTTTTTGAATTCGTGATCTTTTTCTTTTTCTATTTTCTTTATTTCTTCTTCTTTTTCATCGCTTTTCTTTTTTGCGTCATCGATAATGCGTTGTGATTCTTCTTTGGCACGGACGAGCATCTCTTTTGTTTCGAGCTCCATTGATCCGCGGATTCCCTTAAGAACAAGCATACGCAACCAATAACCAACAGCGCCTCCAACAACGAGGGCCGAAAGTATCATTAATGTTGTATTCATAAGTTTTTAAACTTATGACAAAAACCACGCTAGTCTAAAAGATTCTCGTTTAGTAATAAGTCTTTATTTTTTGGGTGTATTCCAAGTTTGAAAGCGTTAGTTTTTCTCATAAGTGATTTTCTAATTTTTAATTTCAACATCATCATTGTACAAGGTTTTTTGGTTTTTTTCAAGGATGTGGGAGTAAATAAAAAAAGCCTCATTCGAGGCTTTTTTTATTTCTTAGTTATTATAGCGTCAATTATTCCGTATTTTTTAGATTCGCTGGCGTCCATCCAGTAGTCTCTTTCTAAGTCAGCGGCAACATTTTCAACTTTTTGACCAGTGTTTTTAGCCATCATATCGATTAAAGTTTTTTTAGATTTAAGAATTTCTTCAACTTGGATTTTCATATCAGTTGCTTGTCCACCAGCACCGCCTAGAGGTTGATGAAGCATTACTTTTGAGTGAGGTAGCGAATATCTCTTTCCCTTAGCACCCGCAGAAAGTAACCATGCGCCACCGGACGCTGCCATTCCAACACAAATAGTAGAAACGTCAGGTTTGATGAAGTTCATCGTGTCGATAATAGCAAGAGTCGAAGAAACTGATCCTCCGGGAGTGTTTATATAGAAAGAGATGTCTTTTTTAGGATCTTCTTGAGCAAGGTGGAGAAGTTGGGCGATTATAAGGTTCCCAGTATAGTCGTTTATTTCATCTCCTAAGAAAATAATACGTTCTTTTAATAGGCGAGAGAATATATCGTAAGCTCTTTCGCCAAATTGTGATTTTTCTATAACTGTAGGTATTAACATAGTCTTATTTATACCGTATTTTAGAGGTATAGAATAGGCTTGACAAATGGGTGTGAATGGTGGTATAATACCAGTATAAGTTCCTTTATATAAAAACTCATAAACTATATATACTATGAAAAACCTCCTCTTTATCTTAATTTATTCAGTATTTGTAATGTTGCTTACCTCTTGTGATGGTGGAATGCATGGACAACCTGATGGTTCGCAAGGGCCACAAGTTACTGGACATGGTTCAGTAACTATTCATAGCGGGACTGGTGCTGGTCAGCAAGGCGCTGTGCCAACTGTTCCGGTCATGATTCCTGTAAGCACTGGAATAGTTTACCTTTCCGGTTCGACAATACCTAAAACTCTTTGGTTTATTGACCCTTATCTTCAGCCAACTGAGTGGTATCGGGTAATTGTCACTATCGGTAATGCTGATTATCAGGTTGCCGCAACTAACGACATAATTGGCGCTATGAGTGTGTATGCCATGAGTAAGGGGTATGATTATGTTAATGTCTCTATTGGTACTCTTACTGGTAGCGACGGATACTCAGTCCCACAAATTGTTGGATACTATTAGTTTTTAAGTTTAATTTTTGTTTAAACCTCTGCATTTATGCAGGGGTTTTTTATTTTGGCTAGTATTTGACCATAAAAGTCCAAAATGTTACTATAAGCTCATTATTAGTCCTGCCCCAATGGGGCGGGATTTTTTAATAAAGACCTCAAAGTGAGGTGGGCGACAATTTAATAGACAATTTAATATTTATATATGTTAGATCTAAAAACGATGAATTCTGCGCTTGAGCAATTAGAGGCTGAACGCAAAATTCCAAAAGAAAAAATAATAGAAGCAATCGAGCAAGCATTAGCTGCTGCTTATAAAAAAGATTACGGAAAGCGCGGACAAATAGTTCGAGCGCATTTTGATTTGAATACTGGTACAACAACTTTTTCTCAAATAAAAAAAGTTGTTGATGAAACGACTGCTGTTATGCCAAAAGACGGAGAAGAAGAAGTTGTGCCGCTACTAGATGAAAACGAAAACACAGAAGATGACGGAAGAGTTCGTTTTGATCCAGAAAAACACATTCTTTTAGAAGATGTAAAAATAATGAAAGGAAACGCTGAACTAGGAGAGGAGATTGTTTTTCCATTAGAGACCCAAGAAGACTTTGGAAGAATTGCTGCGCAAACAGCAAAACAAGTTATTATCCAAAGAATTCGTGAAGCTGAAAGAGAATCAATCGTTGGAGAGTTCGGTGGAAAGTCGGGCGACATTGTTTCTGGCGTTGTTCAAAAGGTAGAACGCGGGATGGTTTTTGTCGATTTCGGAAGAGCTGTTGGAATACTTCCTAGTGAAGAACAAATTCCAGGAGAATATTTCAGAAGAGGCGAAAGATTGCGCGCGTATCTTTATCAAGTAGAAGAAGGACCAAGAGGTGTAACCTTGAGACTTTCAAGAACACATCCGATGTTTTTGAAGAAATTATTTGAAATGGAAGCGCCAGAAATTGCGGGTGGTGTTGTTGAAATAAAATCTATCGCACGAGAACCAGGTTCTCGATCAAAGATCGCCGTTTTTTCAAACGATGAGTCTGTTGATCCTGTTGGATCTTGTGTCGGACAAAAAGGGGTTCGGGTCACTACTGTTATGAGTGAACTTTCTGGTGAAAAAATCGACATAATTGAATGGTCTTCTGACGCTTCAGCTTTTATTGCAAAATCTCTATCACCTGCAAAAGTTTTGGATATTCAAGTTCAAGAAGAAGAACACAAAGCTTTTGTGGAAGTGGCGGACGATCAGTTGTCACTTGCGATTGGAAAGGGCGGTCAAAATGTTAGACTAGCTGCAAAACTTACCGGTTGGAGAATTGACATAAAAGGAGTAACAGCTGAAACAGTTGTTTCATCTGACGGAGAAGTCGTTGAAGGAGAAGAGGAAAAAGAAGAATATACATCTTTGAATGATTTGAAAACTGCAATATCGTCTTTACAAAAAGAAGGTGAAAATGATAAAAAAGAAGATAACGAAGTTTCAAGTTAGAAGGTTTATAAAATTATAAAGTCGTAAAATTAATCATTAGTTAATAAATTAAATTTATATGCAAGCGTTAATATTTGGAGCAGCGGGAGCCGCAATCATCTATGGTTTGATCAGAACATGGTCAATTCTTAAGATGCCAGAAGGTAATGAAAAAATGAAGGAAATCGCAAAAGCGATTCAAATCGGAGCGAAAGCTTATATGACAAGACAATATAAGACAATCGCGGTTGTTGCTGTTGTTTTGTTTGGAGTTCTTGGATTTATCCCATCTTTGGGTTGGAGTGCTGCAATTGGTTTCTTGGTAGGTGCTATTTTTTCAGGACTAGCAGGATTTATTGGAATGTATGTTTCTGTACGAGCAAATGTTCGAACAACTGAAGCAGCTCGAGGTGGAATGAAAAAAGCTTTGGCAGTAGCTGTTGGTGGAGGATCTGTAACTGGTATGTTGGTTGTTGGTCTTGCTTTGCTTGGAACAGCATTAATATATTTCATAACAAAAGATACACACGCTCTTGTTGGGTTTGGATTTGGAGGATCTTTGATTTCTATTTTCGCAAGACTTGGTGGAGGAATTTTTACAAAAGCAGCTGACGTTGGTGCTGACTTGGTTGGAAAAGTTGAAGCTGGAATTCCAGAAGATGATCCAAGAAATCCTGCTGTTATAGCGGATAACGTTGGAGATAACGTTGGAGACTGTGCGGGAATGGCAGCAGACTTGTTCGAAACTTATGCAGTTACAACTGTCGCAGCAATGCTTCTTGGGGTTATATTCTTTGGAGCTGAATCAAACTTGGTGGTATTTCCTTTGGTCTTAGGTGCAGTTGCAATACTTGCTTCAATTATCGGACTTGCTTTCATTAGACTTGGTAAAAAAGGAAACATAATGATGGCTCTGTATAAAGGTCTTATTGCTTCAGGTGTTATCGCGGCAGTGGCTTTTTACTTTGTTGTAAAACAATTCTTTACAGAAATGGACGTTATGAATGTTTTCCTTTCTGCAGTTGTTGGACTAGTTGTAACAGGGTTACTTATTGTTATAACTGAATACTACACATCAACATCATTTTCTCCTGTAAAAAAATTGGCTAAAGCGTCAACTACAGGACACGGAACAAATATAATTGCTGGGCTTGCGTTGTCTATGAGATCAACAGCAGCTCCTGTGATTGTTATTGTTGCCGGAATGTTGGGAGCTTATTCTTTTGCTGGAATTTATGGTGTTGCGATTGCTGCAATGGCAATGCTTGGTATGGCTGGAATAATCGTAACAATTGACGCATACGGACCTATTACTGATAACGCAGGCGGTATTGCTGAAATGAGTGAGCTTGGAAAAGAAGTTAGAGATATTACTGATCCGCTAGATGCTGTTGGAAATACAACAAAGGCAGTAACAAAAGGTTACGCAATTGGATCAGCTGCTCTTGCTTCATTGGTTTTATTTGCTGACTTCACTAATTCTATTGGAGATGGTTATGCTTTCTTTATTGATGATCCTCGAGTTTTAGCAGGTCTATTTATAGGAGGACTACTACCTTATTTCTTCGGCGCTCTTTCTATGGAAGCTGTTGGAAAAGCAGCTGGTGCTGTTGTTGAAGATGTTCGTGATCAATTCAAAAATCACCCAGGTATAATGACTGGAACTGAAAAGCCAGACTACGGAAGAACAGTTGATATTGTTACAAAGAGTGCAATTAGAGAAATGATTTTCCCTGCACTACTACCAGTAGTTGTACCAATTATTGTTGGTTTCACTTTGGGGGTTGAAGCTCTTGGAGGTCTTTTGATTGGAGCAATTATTACAGGTATTTTTGTAGCGGTTTCAATGACTTCAGGTGGAGGTGCATGGGACAATGCTAAGAAATATATTGAACTTGGAAATTTTGGCGGAAAAGGAGGAGAAGCACATAAAGCTTCAGTAACAGGAGATACTGTAGGAGATCCTTATAAGGATACAGCCGGGCCTGCTATAAATCCTATGATTAAAATATTAAATATCGTGGCACTACTTATAGTTTCGATGATTATTTAATTATAAATATAAAAAAACGTCCGTAAGGGCGTTTTTTTATTTGCGTTACTTATTTGCGGTAGTCTGCGTTATAATAAATGTCGTAGCCTTTTGGCTTTATTAATGTAATAAAATTTTATGAAAAAAGTATTTAATTTATCAATATTTGTATTTTTGTTAGCAATTATTGTTTCTGCTCCAAGTGTTTACGCTAAGAGCGAAAATAGTGGAAGCGGAAAAGGATCGTTTGAATTTGGGTTATCGGGTGGTGTTAAGGTAGAAGATGATAGTTCAAGTGATGATAATTCAAATAGTGACGATAGTTCTAGTTCTTCAAGTAGTAGTAGTGCGCTTGAAGTGGAAGCCGATATCTTTACTAACGAAACAATTGTTAAGGTTGAAATTAATGATAAAAAATCAATTTTTTCAACATCAGCAAAGACTAGAGATGAAATTGTTGCGGAAGTGGTTTCTAAATATCCAACTTTAACAAAGGCCGAAGTAGAAGCTGTTTTAAATCTTGAAACTGAAAATAGAGATTCAAGACCTAGCGAAAAAAATACAGAAAGAAGTAATTCAGGAAATGATGACAAAGAAGGATATGATAGAAAAAATAATAGCATTGATGATAATAGTATTGGTGCAAAGATAAAAGCTTCTTTTTTTGGTAAGAGTGAAAGAAACGATGATTCAAAAAGAGAAGATAGTTTTGTAAGAAAAATGTCAGCTGAATTTGTATTTAAGAGATTTGAAGAAGCAGTAAAACACATTGAGAAATTTATTGTAAGAATTGAAACAGCTGCGGGTAAATTTAAGGCAGAAGGTAAAGATGTTTCTTTGGTTAGTGCTAGTTTAGAAAATGCAAAAACTGACTTAGTTCAAGCGAAAGATTTTCATGCAAAAGCAAAGCTTGAATGGGAATCAAGAAGAGATGAGTCAAAAGATATGGTTAAGGTATATCTAGATTCAACAAAGCAAGAATTAAAATCTGCTTTTGAAAATCTTAGAAAAGCACTTGTGGCTCTAAAGGATTTAAGAGATAATTCAAATGACGATAATTCAGGTAAAAATTAATTTGGTCGAGTATCTTTATATTTTTTAGAAAAATATTATGGAAGGAGACAATAATTCGGTTCAAGTGGTTGAGAATAAGTCTAATTCACTTTTGTGGTCAATAGTTGCAATAGTAATCATTGTTGTTCTGGGATATATTTTACTGGGTGGTGAATCTCGTGAAAATAAGATGAACAATACACAGGAAAGTATGAGTCAAAATGAGCAATCAGCAGACTCTATGGGTACACAATCTGATTCTACTGAAATTGAATCAATAGAAGCAGATTTTGAGTCAACAGACTTTAATTCGCTTGAAGTAGAAATAGAATAGAAAAACAAAAAGGCTCATATTTAAAAAATATGAGCCTTTTTGTTTTTCCGGGAAACTGTGTTAAAGTGTCTTCACTTACCTGTCCGGTTATTAGAAAATGGCATTGCCATTTAAAATTCTATTAGTTCGGATTTTAAATATATTAAAGGTTTGGAAATTTTATTTAGAAGTTAATTTAATAAATGGCTTTAATTTTAATGCCATTTTTCACTACCGGATGAAAGATATAAAAATAACAAAAATGCCTGAAAGTATTACAAAAATTGACGCCGTAATACCGGCTGAAAAATTTGAATCTTTTGAGGCAAAAGCATTAGAAATTCTAGGGAAGGATAGAGAGTTTACTGGATTTCGAAAGGGGCAAGCTCCTGCTGAAATTATTAAAAAAAACACTCCTGAAATGGTTCTGCTTGAAGAAATGGCAGCTCTTGCTATTGGTGAGCAATTCGCGGAAGTTGTAAAAGAAAATAGGCTTGAAACTCTTGGTAGGCCGCATATAACTATTTCTAAAATCGCAAAAGGAAACGACCTTGAATATAATATTTTAATTGCAACTTTGCCAGAAATTGAAAAGAAGGATTACAAAAAAGTAGCAAAAGATGTTATTAAAGAAGAGAAAGAAGAAAGTCTTGAGGTTACAGAAAAAGAAATTGAAGATACAATGCGGACTATTCAAAAAATGCGCATACATGACGAACTACATGCGCACGGGGATAATTCAGTTCACACTCATGATCATCCAGAGCTCAAAGATGAAAATCTCCCAGCACTAGACGATACTTTTGCTCAATCTCTTGGTGGTTTTAAAAACGTAGAAGATCTGAAAGTAAAATTAAAAGAAAATATCTTAGAAGAGAAAAAATTAAAACAAAAAAGTGATAAGAGAACAAGGATTGCAGAAGCTTTGATTAAGGAAACAAAAGTTGAACTTCCAAAAATACTTGTAAATGCTGAGCAAGAACAGTTATTCCAAACAGCAAAGCAAAATATAGCAGATGCTGGTCTTAAGTTTGAAGATTACATAAAGCAGATTGGTAAAACAGAAGACGAAATGAGAGCAGATTTTGCAAAAGATGCTGAAAAAAGAGTTACACTTGCTTTGGTTGTAAGAGATATAGCTAGAGAAAATAATCTTTTTCCAGAAGCCGAAGAAATAAATAAAGAAGTTGAGTTGATAATGTCTCAGTATCAAGGCGCTGATAGAGGTAGAGCAGAAGCGTATATTGAGGATGTTTTAACTAAGGAGTCCGTAATGAAATTTTTGGAAGAATAAAAAAAGCCCGCTAAGTAGCGGGCTTTTTGATTTTACTCTCCTCTGTTTTTGTAATATAAAATGAAAGAAAGGAAACAAAGAATAAAACAAAAACAAAAATCATTAACCATAATTGGTTCATTTTTATTTTTGCTAATAGATCTGTTCCTAGTATTGATATTGCAGACACAGATAGTATCGGTATAAGTGTAAAAGAAACAACCCATTGAATTTGCAAGTTTCTTTTGTCAAAAAGATTTAAGCATTTGACAGATACAAATGCGAAAGAAACAAAAAACAACAAAGCATAAACCAGGGCGGTTTCTAAAGAGCTGTAATTCACTAAGATAACTATGTTTCCGGCAGATAATGTCACGAAAGACGAAAACATAAAGAGAATTAGGTACTGCAGGTTTGAGGCGCTGTCTGTTAAGTTTTTTTCTACTTCTTTTTCTTCACTAGTTAGTAGATCTTGCGCGTTTATGGAAAAAATAATCGCAGACATATACATGGAAGCTATCCATGCGTGGATAATAATCTGGGGCACGATTTCACTACGGTCGTTTATGGGGTTTTCGTAGCTTAAATACGCCAATAAGCAGGAGATAATTAGACTAAGTATTTTGTATTTGTTTTTCATGTGCAGAAGTTTTTGAGGTTTATAAAACTCTACTCTTTTACCATTTTATTGTCAAAGTATTTTTGTTTTCCACAAATATCTTCTTCTACTTTTGATTTGTTGCTATAATTTATACACAATGCAAAAAAATCTTTATAATCTTTCAAATCCTCAAAAAGAAGTTAGTGAACATGATTCAAAAAAAGTTTTTCTTTGGATCATAATAATTCTAATAATAGTATTTGTTGGATTTCTTATTTATAAAAAATTCGAAGTTAAAGAGAAAACTATAGAACAAAAATTAGATGTTTTAAATTCTCTCGAATCAGAAAACTCTCTATCTAAAGAAGAAAAAGATAAATACCTAGAAGAATTAAATGTAAGTTCAGGTACTTATACAACTGATGAACAAAAATTAGACGCTTTAAATAATTTATAATATGAAAAACACTAGAAAATTTTTCTTCGCAATACTAGGACTCCTAATGATAAGTTTTTTTGTTTTTGGTGATACGTCTATTTTAAAAGCACAGACTTCATTTCAAGAAATGGACGGCTGGGCTTGGGCGGGGATTGGTCAGCCTAGTGGTATTCCTGGAGGCGCGGGGTGGATTTCTTTTAAGGATAGCTTGACCGACCCTGCAAGTTATCAAGTTACTATTGATTCGGTTGGTAATTTATCTGGATATGCATGGGCGAACCCAGTAGACTCTATCACGGGAACAAAAAGTTACGGATGGGTTAAGTTTGGAGGTCTTTCAGGTTTTCCTGTTGGATCAGGGACAACTCCCGTAAACGCAAGGCTAGCTGGTAATAATATTGTTGGCTGGGCAAGATTTTGTAGTGCAACACTAAATACTCTAGGATCAAACGTTCCAGGGAACTGTAGTTCAATGACAGATAATCCAAATGGTGGTTGGGATGGATGGATTAGTTTTGCAGGAGATGCAATGTTTAACGGAAGCGAGTCCGGCTCTTATTCTGTAAGTGTTGGTCAGCCAAATGCCCAAGGTCAAAGATTTCTTTCGGGTTTTGCTTGGGGTGGACCATTAAATGTCGGCTGGATTGATATGAGTCAAGTGTTCATAGATGGAAATGCCGGCGGAAAATCACTTTTAACTTTTTCTGCAACAACAAGTTCGGGTAATGTTATTGCAAATCAACAGAATCCATCAGTCTCTACTTCTTCTACTTCTTCAAATAACAACGTAGTGCTGAGTTGGAATGTTTTAGATGTTGTTCCAAATAGTTGTACTGCAAGTGGAGACTGGTTGTCTGGAAATCCAGGCAGAAGTTCTACTAACGGAGGTCATGCGTGGCCTGCGCTTACTTTTTTGAATACTACATCTGCCGCTATAACTAAATCTTTTACAATTACATGTCAGGGTGACGAAAATGGAACTGGAACTATCGGTCCGATGGTTAGAAATATTTTAGTTACAATACTTCCAGGTGGAAAAGTTGCTTCAGTTGTCGTTAGTGCAAATCCTAAAAATGTTCCAGATGCGAATGGTTTTTTCCTTACTGATATAACTTGGACAACAAACGCTATTGTGCCAAATACTTGCGTCGGTATGACTACTTTTAATGGTGTTGTTTACACAAATCCAAAATGGACAACCCCACTTGCGCAACCTTTACCATATATTTTCCTTGGAACTTCTGGGGTTATAAACGATGTTCTTGTGCCAGGTAGTGCTGTTGGTGATGCAACTATATTTAAATTAACTTGTACACGAGGTGCGGGTACTACAGGTGCTTCTTGTGGTACATCTCCTAGTCTTGTTTGTGGTCAAGACATTGTGGTTGTTAATGAAAATGTTTCACTAGTTCTTACTGCGCACAAAGATCCTTATGTTTTAGGTAGTCAGGCAATTAGTCAGGTGAATCTCGGTGAAAAAATTTCTTTGAGATGGGAATCTGTTTTGAATAAAGATTTAGAGTGTTCTGCTGTTGGAATGGGAGGTGTTTCGTCTCCAAATGGTGCTTGGTTTGGTCCAAAAACTGATCTTTTTGCGGGGAACTCATTTACAGCAATTGAAAATGGAGTGTCCGTTATTCCGGCAACAACAACCTATACGCTAACTTGTAGAGATAAGGTAACACTACAAACTTATACAGCATCAACGCAAGTTTCTATCGCAGGGCTAAATGGTCTTCAGTTGTCACTTAATGCAAGTGACGAAAATGACAATGATGGAAACTTGAATACTGTTGAGGTAGGTGGAACAGTAAAAATAGATATAAAGAAAACAGCAGGAGATTTTAATTCTGGAACTTGTGACATTACATCATCACCAACGACCGCTTGGAATGCAATTAACAGCGTTACGCACGATCCAGATGGAAGCTTCTTGAATATAGATATTGGGGGAGCAAATGTTGGAGATATTGTTTATTACAATATAACTTGCGAAGATAAATTAAATAATACACATATTCCAATTGTAACTGACTCTGTAACAATTGTGCCTAGGGCTAATTCAAGTGTTTATTTGGACTTAAATACAAATACTGCGTGTATTGAACCAGGTGATTCTCTAACTTTGACCGTAAGCTCAGCGAGCGCTCAATCAAATCCTTTCGCTTCTTGTACAACTGGATACTCTTATGTTCCTGGCGGAGGTGTACCTGCACCAGTTGGCTGGAATAATTTTGGCTCAATGTTTTGGTTTAATCAATTGAACAGTAGCGGTACAACTGATTTTGGGCCGTTTATTCCAAGTGGAGTTGCAGATGGTGGAACATTAAATTATTCAATATCTTGTGTTGATGGTTCTGGAGATTCTGAAAGTTCTCAAGTTTCAGTTGTAGTTGCAACAGATTGTAGTGTTGTGCCTCCAGGAGGTGGCGGTGGAAACGGAAATATAAAACCAATTATTGAAGAAAGATAAAATTATAAACAATTATTAATAAAAATTATTATTAGCGTGGTAAAATTATAAACATATGAAACAGCAAGTTATAAATGGATTAAAAATAATAGTTATAGGTCTAGTATTGTCAGCGGGTATTTCTTATGCCGGTAGTTGGGTTGCGCCAGCTGGTCCGCCTCCTGGTAATAATGCTCAGGGTCCAGTAAATGTTGGAACAACAAACCAAATAAAAAATTCTGGACTTGGGTTAAATTCTCTTGCTGTTTTTGGAGGATCACTTTTGGTTGGAGATACAACAGTTGGTGATTACACTACTGATCCTGGAACTGGAACACTTAAGGTTGCAACCTTGCAACACACAAATTCAGGCGATACTCATGTTTGTGCTCAGTCAAACGGAACACTTTATCTTTGTGGGGTAACAACTTCTACTTCAGAGTGTAGTGATGGCGTGGATAATGATAGTGACGGACTAGTCGACTATCCAAATGATCCGGGCTGTACAAGTTCTTCTGATAATAGTGAAAGCAATGTAGTTAACACAACTAAATATCAAACTTACTCTATTAATTCTTCTGGATCACAAATCTCAAGTGGTGATTGTAGTTCTCCGTTAGGTTCTTGTAGTAATAATATATTTATTACACCAGTAAAATATGTAGCGGGAAGTCTTAGGGTAAGTATAAACGGTGCTGGTGGAGGAGGTGGGGGAGGTCTCGCTTATCAATTTAGTCAAGGAAATAATCTTTCTACTGGTTGTTCTGGAACATCGGGTGCTCCTGGAACTATTAATGATGCCGGACCTCAAGCTGCAAAATGTCAAATAAACTCTGGTGGTGGAGGTGGTGGTGGAGGAGCTTACTCTGAATTTAATAGCATCGGTACACAGCTTTCTTTGCAATACAGTGTTCAAGTTGGTGCAGGCGGTAGTGCTGGTACTAAAAAAGGATACGGTGTTAGTGGTTCTTTCTATGGCTCACCTAGTGGTTGGGTATCAAGTATTTTAAACTTTAATAGTCCACCATCTGGTTACGGTGCTTCTGATGGACAAAACGGAGGAGAGTCTAAGGTTATAGGTCCCTTACCTCAATCTACAGTTGTAGCTCAAGCTGAAGGTGGAAAAGGTGGACTAGGTGGAAAAATAATAGTAAATCCACATACACCATCTTCTTCAACGGGAACTGGTGCTGGTGGAACAGGAGGGTCTTTTACAGTAGGGGCAAATGTTCAAAATGGAGTAGCTGGAGCTAGTGGTAAGTACACAGCGTGGCCTTATTTGATAGACACATCAACAGGTGATCTGCTAAGTTATGGATCTGTTGTCCATTCTGGTAGTACTAGTGGTAATGGTGGTCTTGGGGGTAATGCTTCTAGCTTTAACGACGATGGTAGTAGGGATGCCGGAAAAGGAGGTGTGGGCTCGATAAGCTGTACAAGCGGAGGAATTAGTTCGGGTGGTGGTGGTGCAGGTGCAGTTAATCCATTTCTTCCAAATCTAGGAAGTGGATGTAAAGGGGGAAACGGTATCGTTATATTTAGCTGGCAAGAAACACCATAATAAATAATAATTTTAAAAATCCGACTTTGTCGGATTTTTTTATTCCCATTAAAACAGTTTACAGTCTTTTATTAAGGAGCTTAGCTCAACAAATTATTTTTTTAGCAATACTTAAAATATGCAATGTTAACTAAATGGAAAGAATTTGAAAGTTAAGGTAAAATTAGGTAATGATAAAAAAAATAATTGCCGGAAATTGGAAAACAAATCCAAATGACCCCAAAACCGCGAAGAAACTTTTTACTGATTTAAATAAAAATCTAAGAAAATTTAAAAATTCTGAAGTAATTATTTTTCCACCACCTTTGTTTCAATCCTTGTTTTATGGACTTAAAGGGAGCTTGGTAACGGGTTCACAGGATAATGGTCTTGATTCTTCTGGGTCTTTCACTGGCACACTTTCACCGAAACATTTAAAAACTCTAGGCGCTAAGTATGGAATTGTTGGGCATTCTGAATCAAGAAAAAGAGGAGAGTCAGACGAATTGATTGCTAGAAAAATAGAAAGTCTTTTGTCTGAAGGAATTACTCCTATATTGTGCGTCGGTGAATCAAAAAGAGATAATACTGGAGAATTTTTTAAATTTATTAAAAATCAGTTAAGTATAGATTTGTCTTTGGTTCCAGCAAACAAAGTAAGCAAAGTCATTGTTGCGTATGAGCCTATTTGGGCAATTGGAAGTGAAGCCGTCCGAGAGGCAACGCTCGACGAAGCTCGTGAGATGTCTTTGTTTATTAAAAAAACAATTAAAGAAGTTTTTGAGTCAGAAAAAGTTTCAAAGGTTTTGTACGGCGGATCGGTGGACGAAGTAAATGCTAAAAATTTTGTAGAAGCAAAAGAAATAGACGGTGTTTTGGTGGGTAGAGCTAGTTTGGATACAAAAAAATTCTTAAAAATTATCGCTTATGCAGGATAAAATAAATCAACATAATATAGAAAATCTTCAGTGTCATCGTGGCGACATTGTTCTTTTGCGAGTTGATTACAATGTCCCAGGGGCTCCGATGATAAATAGTCAGAGATTTTTACAAAGTATTAAAACAATAGAATTTCTAAAAGAAAAAGGATGCAAAATAATAATTTTAAGCCATCGAGGTAAGACAGAGGACTCACTACTGCCTTTTATAGATTTGTTAAAACAAAAAAATATAACAGCATCTTTCTGTGACAAGCCAGAAGTCGAAAGTATAAAGAAATGTATAGTTGAAAATGAAATTGTTTTAGTTGAAAATATTCGGCGAAACAAAATGGAAGAATCAAATGATGAAACTTTTGCAAAAGATCTCGCCAGCCTAGCAGATTTCTATGTAAATGATGCTTTTTCAGTTTCACACCGAGCACATGCTTCAGTAGTGGGTCTTCCAAAATATTTACCATCTTATTTTGGTTTTGGTATGTGGAACGAAATAGAGAATTTAAATAAAATTATTGAAAATCCAGAACACCCCTTTTTGTTTATTTCAGGTGGCGCAAAAATTAGCACTAAAGTTCCGTTACTGAAAAATTTTTTAGATCGAGCAGACAATGTTTACGTGGCCGGTGCTTTAGCGAATTCCTTTTTTGAAGCACAAGGTTTTGAAACAGGAATATCTTTGGCTGATAATCCAGAGCTCGCTCAGCCTTTTTTGGGAAGAGAAAATTTACATCTTCCAGTAGACGTAGTTGTGACTGGACCAAACGGCACAAGAGAAAGACTTTTAAATGAAGTAACAGAAGATGAAAATATTGTAGATGTCGGGCACAAAAGCATGGAACAGATTTTTGACCTTGCTCGAGTTTCAAAAACGATACTTTGGAACGGACCTCTAGGCAATTACGAGAACGGTTTCGATAAAACAACGAATGATTTACTTTCATTTTTGGCAGATGTGTCGGGGGATGTTTATTTGGGTGGTGGAGACACGCTTGCTATCCTTGAAAAGGAAAATAAACTTGAAAAATATAGGTTTGTTTCGACTGGCGGGGGTGCCACACTTGATTTTTTGGCCTTTAGTACTCTCGTCGGAATAGAAGCTGTAATAAAAAAGGCATAAATTCGTCTATATAAGTGTCCGTAAATGAGACTTGACAATAACTCTATGTATGGTATAATTAAAGAAAGTTAAATAATTAAACCAATTAAAAACTAAAAAAACATGGAAATTATCCGTCAAAGAGCAAACAAGAATGTTTATGTAATCGGCTTCGTGCTTATCCTCTTCCTCGGACTTACAGGAGTATCTTTTAAAAGTAAAGCTGAAACAGGTAAATACTTTGCCTGGGTAAAATAAAGCTCTGCTGTGACTTAACAAAAAGCGACCTCACAAGGTCGCTTTTTTTCTTTTACATTTTTATTTTATTTACTATTTCATCTATTTCTTCCTGAGACATGTATGGAGCATGTGGTCTCGTTGTTTGAGTAACAGCCTCTTCTAAAGATCTAGGTATTAGATGAACATGAAAATGTGGAACATCTTTGCCGACTACACCAATTTGCACATAATCACACGGAAGCTTTTCCTTTATGTTTAACATCATTTTTTTAGTTAATACAAATATCTCTTTTATCAAACTATCATCCGCCTCGTGCATCCATTCAATGTGACTTTTAGGAATTATAAGGGCGTGTCCTTTAGAAACTGGATTGATATCTAAGAACGAAATAAAAGATTCATCTTCATAAATTTTATAGCTTGGAATTTCTCCTTTGATTATTTTGCAAAAAATACAGTCATTCATGTTTCCATGATACAATTTTGACCATGCTTACGCAAAAGACCCCTAATGAATCCAAGATGGAAAATGTTTTCGACAAACTATTTGAAAAAATAGGTATTAAAACAGAAATTGAAAAAGAAAAGTTTTTAAATCCTGATTATATAAGGGATTTGCATGATCCTAAACTGTTACCAGATCTCGAAAAAGCGATTGAGAGAATTTTTAGTGCCATTACGGCGGGTGAGAAAATAGCTATATATTCAGATTATGATTGTGATGGAATACCTGGGGCAACAATACTTTCTGAATTTTTAAGAAGTTTAGGTGTTAGACATTTAGAAGTTTACATACCTGATCGAAATACTTTAGGTTACGGACTACACCAAGGGATTCTTGAGAAAATCATAGATTTAAAAACAACCTTGCTGATAACTATAGATTTAGGGACGACGGCTAGAGAGGCGATTGATTTTGCTGAAGCAAATGGAGTAAACGTTATTGTTATTGATCATCACGAAGCGCCGGATGTTTTACCAAAGCCTTTCGCCCTAATAAACCCAAAGTTAAAAGATTCTAAATATCCATTCCGAGAACTTTGTGGAACAGGTATAACCTACAAAGTTATATTAGGTTTTTTGGATAAATACCATGAGTATTTTAAATATCCACGCGGTAAAGAAAAATGGTTACTTGATTTGGTGGCACTTTCTACTATTGCTGACCAAGTTCCTTTAATTGATGAAAATAGGGTTTTGGCAAAATACGGCCTTATGGTTATGAGAAAAGGAAAACGTCTCGGACTCAAAGCCTTGGCGGATAGATCAAAGATAAATATTAGAAATATCACAGAAGACGATATAAATTTCTCAATTGCCCCAAAGATAAATGCGGCTTCCCGAATGGATGAGGCTTACAAGGCATATCAGCTTTTAAGTGCGGAAGATAAAGATTCAGCAGATATTTTGTCTGAGGATTTAGCAAAACTTTCTGACAAAAGAAAGATAATCGTCGCAACTATGATGAAAGAAGCCAATAAAAGCATAAAAACTAGAGGTTTCGAAAATGTCATTTGTGTCGGTAGTCCGACATGGAGTCCTGGGCTTTTAGGTCTTTTGGCCAGTAAGTTATGTGAAGAATATAAAAAGACTACATTTGTTTGGGGTAGGACTCATGGAGAAAAAGAGGTTATTAAGGGGTCTTGTAGGTCTTTTGGAAATGCTGACGTAGTTGAAATAATGAAAAATACAGTAGATTCCTTTATAGATATAGGTGGCCACAAAAAAGCAGGTGGATTTTCTGTTAAAGATGGTGAAATACATAACCTGCCAGCGTTACTTGAGAAGGCTTTTTTAAGTTCAAGTAGTCAGAATAATGAAGAAAATGAAAATTTTATAGAATTCGACAGTTTTTTTGTTAATAGAAACGGTGTTTCGAGTATGGAAAAGTTCGCCCCTTTTGGGATGGGTAATCCAAAGCCTGTTTTTGAACTAAAAGATGCTCTTATTTTGGGTGTAAAGACTTTTGGTAAAGAAAAAAACCATACAGAGCTTGAGATTAGTATTAACGGGCAAGCAATTAAAGCCATTGCCTTTTTTAAAAAACCTGAAGATTACAAAATAGATATGAAAAAAGGTGATTTCATTACTATGGTTGGATTGGTGGAAAAAAGTTTTTTTGGAGGTTATGAAAAAATTAGAATTAGAATACTTGATATACATTAAATTATCCACATTTGTCTGAAAATTTAACCAAAAAACATATATAATATAAATAAATTAGGGTGGCATTTGTTTTTGGTGTTTATTAATTATTATTAAAAAATAAGTTTCTATTATGAAAAAAATAAATAAGGCATTATTATTATCATTCTTTGTGATTGCGGTTTTTTTGTTTTCAAAGGTAATTTCTCCTATTGATCCGCAAATATTAAGCAATAGCCAAAAGGCTGCCACTTATACAGCTGTCACAAGTCCAATCACTCCAGTAAGTTATTGGCAGTTCTCTGACACAACTACTGCTGGTCAAAAAACTCCAACTATTGGATCTCAGCAATTCGGAGGAACAGAAACTTCTACTTGGACACCAAAAACAGGCGGAAAGGTTGGAAATTACATAGATCTATCTGGGTCTGGTAATACAGCAGGCAACATAACTCCTTCTGCGAGTGGTTGGGCTGTTGAATTTTTGTTTAAGCCTTCAAAAACTTTTGAAGCTGGAACAATTTTCTCATTTGGTTCTAATTTTAAGCTTGAGTTCCAGACACCAGTTGGAGGAAATCCAAACGGTAGTATGGCTAGGTGGAAACTTGTACTTAATGGCGTTGATTCTTATATCAACCTAGATGAGGCTGGTAGAAAATCTTTAGCATATATTGCTGATGGAAATTGGCACCATTTTGTTATTCAATATGACCCAACTTCTTCTTCACAAAAAGTACAATTTTGGATTGACGGACAACTTCCAGCTGGGTATTCGTTTAACACAGCAGTATCTACAACAGGTGCTGTAAAATTCTCGAGCCTTAATTCAGCAGAGTACACTCAATGTAATTGTTCGCTAGATCAAATTGCGCTGTATGACAAATCTTTGCCACCAAACTTAATTTTAGAACACCACAATAATGCAAGTGCAGGCCTTAGCTATTCAACTACAACAGCAATCACAAATGTTCCATCAGCTGATTCAGTTGCTGGAGTTTACAACCCTCTTGATTTTATGGCAGGAACAAATCTTTCTTCTTCATCAGGACAAACACCAGGAGTAAATGTTTCTGTTATTGATCAGCTTGAAACTTATCCTTTGCCTCGTTATAAATCTTCAAATACCTTAATAAGGAATGTCGGTAACTGGTTGGCATATGATTATCTTTCAAACTTAGCTTCATCAAGTATTTCAGGTACTTCAGTTGGGAACACTACAACAAACCACGCAAAGTCAAAGGACATAAACAGACAACTTGCTACAAAATGGAACTACCATATTCAAGTTACGAATAACACAGGAAGTTCAAATGGTTTTTCTGCGGCAGATCAATCTTTGGCAAATGAACAGCAATACATTACACCTGGTGCAAATTTTATTCCTATAGCCGCAACATCTTTTAGAGCTCAACTTTATACTTCAGCTTGTACAAGATCTTGTATCTCTTCTCAAAATTTACCAAGTACTCATTATTTACAAAATTCATCAGGGCAATTTTTGGACCCTAATGGAAATGTAACAACCGATAAAAGATGGAGGCCTGTCTCAACTTATCTTTCAAGTTACGCTCCAGACGGAGAAGCTGCAAAGTCGCACATTCAAACTGTTTTAAATTCTATACCAAATAGAGTTGCTCAATATCCAACACGTGCGATCGATATCATTAATGATAACGGTGAAGTTTTCCCTCCGTATACAGCAGAAAGTACAACAAATATAGTTAATAATGACCCAGCTGTTTTGGCTGCAAAAAATGCATCTGGACTTGATGCGTATACTTATGTAGCTAGACAATTTTATACAAACGAAAGAGCTTATGTTGATAAAATAAAAAGTATTCAAGCTGTTTCAAATTCAACTTTCACAGAGTACGCTATTGAAGGTGAACATATATATGAATTTAAATGGGAAGAAGCAAGAAAAGTAAATGATCCAATAAATGGTATGTATTACTCTACTCCTGATTTTTATATTCGATATCCATGGAACTGGAAATATTGGAGTAGTGCTTGGCACGGATGGCAGTGGGTTGTAAATAGTAGAAACGGGGAATTAGCAGCTGGAGATAATCTATATTCTCCATTTATATCTGCTGGTTGGGATAGAGTTGAAAGAAACAATGTTCGACCAGCTCAAATGCTTGGTTTTACAAAAGTTTTAGCTGCAACAGGTGCTGAATTTTTCTATCCAGGTGTTTTCAATATAGAACCAAACATTGCAGACAACCTTTATCCTGAAAACTATGTATGGCAAGCATCAACTCCTTCATATGCACAAGGTGTAACAAGTTATTACGAAGATATTCTTAAAAATGGAAAAATGATGCGTGGAGATACAACACGTTTGGTTTACCCGCCAGACTCAAATCCTGGATTTAGATTTTATACTGGAAATCCTGGCCAACTTGTTGTTGCCAGAAAGCAAAACAGTGCTAATAGATTTGTCATAACAGGTATGGAAAACCCTTGGTCAAATTATCAAGGTAATGCCGCAGAAGAATCACTAGCTGACATATCTTTTGGTGGTGATACATATCCTGCAACAACAGTTACACCAACAGAAAATTTGAAATTCAAAGTAAGACGCCAAGGCTCCACCTACATCTACGATAAAACAGGAGCATCACCAGTATTTTACCAACTAGACGCATGGCACGAATCATCACACCCATGGTACTGGTCAAAGGACTTTAGTTTTGAAGCAGAAGTCTATGACACAGGTTCTGCATCAAGAACTACTACAACTCCAGCAGGTACACCAGCGGGAGACTACACAAACTTCACAACTTACATAAACCCAAGCACTGGATCAACAACTTACAAATTTGAACCAAGAGACGCAACAGGTTCTATTCCAAAAACATATTACCTATGGTATTTCGCAAAATCAGCAACTGGAACATCAACTGCTACAGTAAAAGTAGATTCAGGTACAGCTCAAACAATTTCTTCAAACTCAACAACTTTTGGTTGGTGTAACAAAAACCAAGCAGGTACACCTATCGTTTTCTCTTCTGTTACCCCAAACACTGCGCACACTTTCACATTCACAGGACTTTCAGCTAACTTCCAACTTGATAAATTCATACTTACTGAAAATGCTAATTTGAATTTGGGGAGTTGTGGTGGAACTACTCCAACTGACACAATAGCACCAACTGTTTCAGTTACTGCGCCAACAACTGGAGCAACAATTTCTACTGGACCAGCGACTCTGTCGGCTAACGCAACCGACGCTTCAGGCATTGCTTCTGTTGAATTCAAAGTAGACGGTGTATCTGTTGGAATAGACACAACTTTACCTTATAGTGTTTCGTGGTCACTAACGGGTGTTACGAATGGCTCACATCAAATAACAGCGACAGCTACTGACACTGTTGGTAATACTGCAAACTCTTCAGTTAGTATTACAGTTTCTCTTCCTGACACAGTTGCTCCAACAACACCAACAACACTTTCTGTTACAAGACAATCAAACAGTGCGGTTTTATCTTGGGGTGGATCAACTGATTCTGGTTCAGGTCTTGAAGGTTACTATATATATAGAGATGGTTCTACAACTGCTATTAATACAAGCGCTGTAACAAACCTTGGTTATACAGACACACCGTCAGCAAATGCTAGTCATACGTATATTGTTAAATCAAAAGATAGTTCTGGTAATTTTTCATCAGCTTCAAATCAAGTATCAATAAATATTGATACTGCGGGTCCTTCGACGACGGTAACTTCTCCAGTTTCTGGAGCAACACTTTCTGGCACTGTTACAATGACAGCTTCTGCAACAGACACAACTGGAATAAATCATATAGAGTTTTACAGAGGAACAGTTCTAATTTGTACAGCAACAGCTACGGGGCAAACATCAGGAACATTTTCTTGTTCTTGGAATACAACAGGTGTTGCAAACGGTAGTTATCAAATTACAGCAAAAGCTTACGACAAAGTTACTGTTCCAGGTTCAAACTCAACAACAACTACAGCCTTTGGTGTTACGGTAAACAACGTAACAACACCACCCGCAGACACAACTGCACCAACTGTTTCAGTTACCGCACCAACACCTAGTGCAACTGTTTCAGGTTTAGTTACCGTTAGTGCAAATGCGAGTGATAATGTTGGGGTTACTACTGTTCAGTTCTTTACTGATTCATCAACATCACCCTTTGCCACTGATACATCTGCTCCATATTCTGTTACATTAGATAGTTCAACTCTTTCAAACGGAACACATACAGTAAAAGCAAAAGCATTTGATGCAGCTGGAAACAATGCAACTTCAGCAAATGTTTCAGTGACTGTTTCAAATGCAACAGGACAACCAGATGTTCTTGTGACTGATATTGTTTGGTCACCTGTAAGTCCTAGTGTTGGTGCAAATGTTTCATTTACTGCAACTGTTAAAAACCAGGGAACAGTTGGCACTCCAGAAGGTATGGTTGTTGGTGTTATGTTTATGATGGATGGAGTAGCTTTGGGTTGTTCAGACGCTCAAACAACTTCAATTGGAGCTGGAAAAACTGTAAATCTTGGTATGGGTACAGGCTCTGCTTATTGTTCAAATCAGTCAGCGGATACTGGTATATTTACAGCATGGAACGCGACCGGCGGTTCACATAACATAACGGCGGTTGTTGATGATATTAATAGATTTGCTGAAGTAAATGAGGCAAATAATACAACTTCCGAAACTATCACAGTGGGAACTGATACATCCGCTCCAACTGTTTCAATTACAAGTCCAGCTAACGGAGTTGTAGTGACTGGTGGATCTAATACTACAATAACAGCGAACGCAAGTGATGCTTCTGGTATACAAAATGTCAAAATTTATATTGATGGAAATCAATATGGATCAACATTAACCACTTCACCGTATAGTATTTCTTGGAACACTACAGGATTTACTTCTGGAAGTCATACAATTACTGCAATTGCAACTGACAATGCTGGAAATTCTTCTACTTCTTCAGCTGTTTCAGTATCTATTTCAACAACAGTGGCAGACACGACTGCTCCGACTGTTTCAATCACAAGTCCCGCTAATAACGCAAATGTATCAAACACAAGTCCTGTAACATTTATAGCAACAGTTACAGATAATGTTTCTGTAAAGCAAGTTAAATTCTTCTTGGGTGCAACATCTACTACTCCAAAATGTACACTTACAAGTGCAACAACACCACCAAGTTCTTACAGTTGCAGCTTTACGGTTCCGTCTGTGTTGTGGGGGTTTGGAACTTCTACAATAAATGTTCAAGCGGTTGATGTTGCCGGAAATACAACAACAAAAAATATTAAAGTTAAATAAAACTAAAAAAATAAAAAACTCTGGATATCCAGAGTTTTTTATTTTTTTAGTTGCAAAAGTTGTATACTTATATAAGTTATGAAAAAGAAAAAGAGTTTAATTTTATCAGTTGTATTATTATTAGTAATTTTATTAGTTATAGATTTTTTGTCTCCATTTAATTTATCTAGATTTTTTGGGGGACAGTTGGCTGCAACGTATAACGCTGTAACAACTCCGATTCAGCCTTATTCGTACTGGCAATTTGAAGGAAATCCTTGGAACTCTGCGACCATCGGATCTTCGACATTTACAAATGGGACGAGTTGTCCATTTGTTCAACAATCAAATGGTCCAGTTGGGAAGTATTTGAACTATACAAGCAGTTCTGGTTGTTATCAAACAATTGGGAAAACACCAACTTCAGCTTCTTCTTCTTTTGCTGTTGAATTTATTTGGAAACCTGACGACATATTGGTTTCAAATTTTATGACAACTACTGATAATTCTTTTTCTATCTTATTTGAGAGTCCTGTAGCAAGTACTTCTGTTCCTTATATTAGATTTTCAACAACTGGAACTACTGGTACAAATTCAGTTTCAGACGATTTCCAAATTGCCTTAGATGGAGTTGGGCCAAAATCTCCAGCATATTACAACGACGGTAATTGGCATCATATGGTTTTTAAATACTCAAATGGAGTAAAAGAAATTTGGGTTGATGGAGTTTTGCCAACTGGTTTTTCAAAAACAGTTGCGAATACTAATAAAATAAAATCTTCAAACGGTGACATAAAGTTTTTTGGTAACAGTACCGCCGAAAGAAGATATGTTGGTGCAATAGATCAATTTGCACTATGGAGTAATGATTTGCCTGGTAACCTAATATATCAGCACTATTTAGATTCAATAACAAACGGACAGTCTTATTCTTGGGTAACAAATATTACAAATACCCCAAATGCTCAAGCTGTTTCGTCATCTTTTGACACAATGGATTATTTGCCAGGAGCACAGCTTGGAACTTCTCCTTACACAACATATTCAACAACACCACCAACTGTGTTAACTCAACTTCAAAGTGTTCCATTGCCTAGATATAAAACAGGGCATACATTACTTAGAAATTTTAACTGGAACGACCTAGATTATTTAGCACACTTTACACCAACAGATTTTACTTACACGCACTCAGCTGCTCAAGTTCAGGCTGGAGTTTCAATCGCGGGTGAAATGGCAAAGAAATGGAATTATTATTTAGATCTAGCTCCAAGTCTTACAAGTAGTAACTTGGACACAGGTGTTTCAGGGACACCTGGATTGATAAGTTATTCAAATTCAAATCCAACTTTACCAACTCAGTTGGTTATTTTAAGAGCTCAGCTTTCAGGTGCTTCAACTTGTGGAGGTGGATCTAATATGCCTTGTTTGAGGTACCAAGGATTTGGAAACCAGTATTATTTACAAAATTCTTCTGGTCAGTTTATTGATATAAACGGAAACGTAACAACTTCAAAAGTTTGGAGACCTCTTAGTTCTCAGTTTTCACAATACACACCAGACGGAAATGCTATGAAAAGTATGGTTAATAGCGTTGTGAATCAATTAACAAAGCCAGCACCAAAAATTGATCTAATAAGTGAGAATGGTGAAATTTTAGTTAAGTACGAAACAAATGCTCTAAATTCTGATCCAGCAGTTAGTTCTGCAATAAGTTCTTCTGGAATGGATGCACAGTCTTACGTTGCGAAAACCGTTTCAGATATGGCCAATCAAACATATAGAGATATAATTTTGTCTATCCCAGGACTTGCTGGTTCAAAATATTTAGAGTACGCAGTAGATGGATACGAAGAAGCTACAAGATTTAAGTGGAGTGAGGCAAGAAAAATGCAATCTCCTATAAATGGCCAATACTATGCAACGCCTGACTTTTATCCAAGATGGCCATCTAACTGGAGAAGTAAAATTTCTGCTTGGAACGGTATGTACTTTATCCAAAAAGTAATGGGCAGACAACAAGCAACAGGAGATAAATTCTTCGGAGCTTACATGTCTCCAGGTTGGGATTTGAAAGCTGAGCAAAATATTTCACCTGGTCAATGGTTGGGTCTTTCTAAAAACGTAAACAATATGGGATCGGAATTTTTCCATACTGGATATTTTAATCGAGTTGGAACAAGTGAAGATGGTTGGCCTGCTCAAAAAATTTGGCAGAATATGATACCTTCTTATTCTCAAGCTGTATTTAGTTATGTAGATTCTTTCTATAAAAATAGTAATGTTATGACTGGTGATTTACCTCTTGATTATGCTTCTTCTAGTACTACTCCGGGTTACGCTTTCAAGAGTGGAAGAATGGATGCATTTACTACTGTTAGAAAAGATAATTCTGTAAATAAATATTTAATTGCAACTAACTTAAATCAATATACTAATATGGATGGTGCTGTTCCAGAAATTGCACCAGTTAACATAAATCTTTCTGGGGAAGTTTTGAAATTTAATTCAAGACGCCAAGGCTCCACCTACATCTACGATAAAACAGGAGCATCACCAGTATTTTACCAACTAGACGCATGGCACGAATCATCACACCCATGGTACTGGTCAAAGGACTTTAGTTTTGAAGCAGAAGTCTATGACACAGGTTCTGCATCAAGAACTACTACAACTCCAGCAGGTACACCAGCGGGAGACTACACAAACTTCACAACTTACATAAACCCAAGCACTGGATCAACAACTTACAAATTTGAACCAAGAGACGCAACAGGTTCTATTCCAAAAACATATTACCTATGGTATTTCGCAAAATCAGCAACTGGAACATCAACTGCTACAGTAAAAGTAGATTCAGGTACAGCTCAAACAATTTCTTCAAACTCAACAACTTTTGGTTGGTGTAACAAAAACCAAGCAGGTACACCTATCGTTTTCTCTTCTGTTACCCCAAACACTGCGCACACTTTCACATTCACAGGACTTTCAGCTAACTTCCAACTTGATAAATTCATACTTACTGAAAATTCTAATTTGAATTTGGGGAGTTGTGGTCCAGAAACAACACCTCCAACTGTTTCAATTAGTGCACCAATAGACGGGTCAAGTGTGGCAGTAGGAACAACTGTAACCTTATCTGCAAACGCAACCGACGCTTCAGGCATTGCTTCTGTTGAATTCAAAGTAGACGGTGTGTCTGTTGGAATAGACACAACTTCACCTTATAGTGTTTCGTGGGATACTACAGGGGCATCAGGTGGCAATCATACAATAACTGCTATCGCTATTGACGCCGTGGGCAATACTTCGACATCAACTGCTGTTAATGTGTCTGTTTTAGCTGGAACTTATATTTCATGGGTTTTCCCAACAAACGGCCTTACTGTACAAAGTGGCCAAGTTTACACTATGAAAGTTTCAGTTGGCGGGCCAATAACAAAGGTAAAATATTTTAGGTATAACAATGGATTGACAAGAGAGTGTACGTCAAGTTCTGCACCTAATTTTAACTGCACATGGAGACCGTTAGGGCTTATAACAAAAGATATTCAATATCAAGCAAAAGGATATAACGCTCAGGGTGCAGAAGTGGCCTCAACGCCAATAATTACGATAACCAGAGTTTCAGTTTTCTAATAATCTTAAAAGTTTATTTAATAAAAAAAACCTATAAAATAGGTTTTTTTTATTAGTTTATGCTGATAAAATAAGGTTATGAATAATGAAAATAAAATACTTGTTTATACAGACGGAGCATCTAGAGGAAATCCTGGTCCTGGAGGGTATGGTGCAATTATTTTATTTTCAGAAGGTAAGATTTTAGAGATAGGTGGCAGAGAAGACAAAACTACAAACAACAGAATGGAAATGATGGCTGTTTTGAAAAGTTTGGAATTAATTGAAAGCAGAACGAATAATGGTGAAATTGTTATTTTTTCTGATTCAGCCTATGTAGTAAATGGTATTTCTGGTTGGATGTTTGCTTGGGAGAAAACTGGATGGAAAACAAAAGAGGGGAATATAGTTTTAAATCAAGATATTTGGAAAGATTTATTTGGTATTTGTTTTAGACTTAAGAGTAGAGGTTTGAAATTGGAAAAAGTTCCTGGTCACGCCGGTGTTATTTTAAATGAGAGAGCGGATATTATTGCTCAAGCTTTTGCTGATAACAAGAGCATAACTCTTTTTGTGGGAGAAAAAAGTAAACATGAAGATATTTTAAAAGACCTTAAGGTGACTATTAAAAAATCAAACGACAAAAGGCCAGCTTATTCTTATGTTAGTTTAGTTGCTGGTGTTTTAAAAACGTATAAAGATTGGAAATCTTGTGAGCAGGATGTTAAGGGGAAGAATGGTGCAAAATTTAGAAAAGTACACTCAAAAGAAGAAGAATCTGAATTACTAAAAGAATGGGCGCAAATTTAAATAAAATATCTTTAATATTAGGTTTTGGATTTTTATTTGGCCTGTTTTTTTCACCAATTTTAAATATAGAAATTTATATTTTAATAGCAATTAATTTTGCTATTTTATTTTTAGCAGTAATAAGAAAATCAGCAGAAATTGGATTGATCGCTGTATTTTTATTTTCATTTTTGTTTGGCTTTGGTTATTTCAAATTGGATAATTCCAATAGAGTTTCTGCTCTTAAAATTGAAGGAAAAGCGCCATTATATCTAAGTTGCCAAGTATCAGGTGATGTTGAGTACAAGAATAATCAATTTAAATTTCAGTGTAAGCCAGTAATAAATGGGCAAAAAACTAAAGAAAATGTTTTGTTATACAGTAAGGATATAGGAGAAAACTTTTTGCACGGAGACATTCTTTCTGTGGTGGGTAATTTTGAGAAACCAAAACCTTTTAAAACTGATACAAATACAGAATTTGAATACGATGAATTTTTGAAGACTAAAAACATTTTTTATTTAAGTTATGATACAAAAATTGAAAAAGTAGAGAGTAATAAGAATAATTTTAGAAGAAAACTTTTTCTTTTGAGGGATAATTTCATTGAACCTTTTGCAGATAGATTGCGGGGAGATATTGAAAATTTATTTGCTGGTATTTTGTTTGGTAAAAATATTTTAAGTAGCGATTTGGCTGACTCATTTCGTATTGCAGGTCTGACTCATATTATTGCTTTGTCTGGTTATAATATTACAGTTATTGCTTCTTGGGTAAAAGCATTGTTTTTAAATATAGGAGCTAAAACTAGTTCTGTTTTTTCAGTTGTATCAATAATTCTTTTTATTCTAATGACAGGTGTTCCTATCACTGCAGTTAGGGCGGGAATTATGGCCATAATATCTCTCATCGCTTTACGTTCTGGAAATATGTATATGTCTCTTCGGGCTTTATTTATTGCTGTACTTGTTATGAACATAATAAATCCTCGGCTTATTTATTTTGATTTTTCATTTCAGCTTTCAGTTTTGGCAACATTAGGAATAATTTTATTTACTAAAAAAATACAACAAAGTTTGTACACAAAATTGCCATATTTTTTGAAAGAAATAATTGCAACATCTTTGGCTGCTCAAGTTGCAGTTTTGCCAATTATTCTTTACCAAACTAGACTCCTTTCTGTTTTATCTGTGCCTACAAATATTGTTGTTTTGCCTCTAATTCCGGTAATCATGCTACTAGGTTTTATTGGGGGAATAGTGGGGGTAGTTAGTCCGGTTTTAGCCTTTCCTTTTGTAATAGGTGTGGATTTTGGGTTAAGGGTAGTTATAAGCATTTCTAAATTTATTTCGGGATTATCAATTTCGGCCTTTGTTTTCAAGGATTTCGGGCTATTTATAATGTTAGTCTTGTATGGAATTATTGCTGTTTGGGCTTATAAAACAAGGGTTTTTTACTTGACAAAATAGGTATTTGTGTGATATAGTTAAGTAAACAAAAATTCAGTCAAACTCTAAAAACTTGTTCTATGAAAACAATCAAATATCTTATGATCTTATTGATTATACTTATCCAGGGTATATATTGCCCCGAAATAGTAAATGCTCAATCTCCAGCCGTTACATTCAAAAAAGCTGTAGTAGATACATCCGAATCGACCATTAATCCAGTCATATCAACAATGGGTGCAAACTCATACGTTGGTGGGCTCAGAGTTCCGAAAGGAACTGGAAGTATTGGTGTTGTCTCGAGTACTACTTACAATAACGGTGCAATTCGTGGGTTTGATTCATCGTTTGTGTCACAGTCTGCGGTATCGTCTGATATGGCGACGGTCTCTGATCAATCTGGTGTATTTTTTGTTTATTCGAAAGACCAAAATAACGGAGACATCTCTTTGTATAAAAAAGATGCATCTGCAAATGTTTTATGGTCTACGATTCTTACAAATGTCTCCGGTAGTGGTCACGATAATCCTATAAGCTTGAGGATTTTGGGTAATAATTTATTTTTATCCGGATCTTGTTTTAGCTCAGACAGAATACCTGCTCAGGGTCAAAACGCTTTCGTTACAAAGCTTGATTTATTAGGTGTTCCTACTTGGACAAGATTTTTTAATGGTTTTGCTGCAACTTCGGTTGCTCCAACGATCGCTGGAAATTCTTTTGTTCTTGTAAGAGGATATGATCCTTCTTGGAATGTTATTCAAACGGTTTATTGTTTGGATGCTTCCGGGGGTACACTTTGGTCATCTGCTTTGCCACTGGGTTACACTGCAACTGAAATGTGTTTTGGCGAAAGAGAAAATTCTCTTTTTGTCGGACTCAAAGAAGATGCTGCGACTAGCCTTATTTCTTTTGTCAGTGTTGATTTGCTTGGTAATGTATCAGGAATATTTCAGACAACAGAAGCTGGATCGATAGTTCAGATGGAAGACTCTTATGCTGGTTTTGTTGTTGCGGGAATGTTTGGAAATTTCAATACAACAACCGGTGCTTATGGTGCTGAGTACTCCCCAAATTTTAATAGAATTTGGGTCAGGAAAGAAACAACTAATAGTACGGGAGCTTATGTCTTTACAGGTCTTGCTCAAAGGAATGCAGGTATAGGTTGGGTGTTTGTAGGTATGCGTTCACGAGCATATATGCCGAGTTCAACTTACGACATGATTTTAACTCGTGTCACATATCCTGCGCCAAGTGCTGCAGTATCAATACTTGGTAGTACAACTATCTGTCCCGGACAAGATGTCACTCTTTCTGTTCCATATGATTCAAACGCTACTTATGTTTGGAAGAAGTATGGGAACGTTATTGCCGGAGCAACCGGGAATAGTTTAATTGTTACTACTGTCGGTAAATACAAGGTTATCGTTACTAACAAGTATGGAGTTCTTAGAACTTCCACTGTGGTCAATGTTACTCTTGGAGCAAGCTGTCGTCTTTCTGCGGATGAAAAACAGGAAGAAGTTACTGATAATGCCGAAGTCCGTACAGAAGCGTTTCAGGATGATATGGGTGATATAAAAATCTACCCAAATCCGACAACCGACCATTTGGTTATCGAAAAGATCAAAGTAGGAGATACCATTACTGTTATCGATCCATTAGGTAAAGTTGTTATCGAACAATCTGCCGGTGCTATCGAAGAGGTGATTGATGTTTCAAAAATTAAACCTGGTTTTTATTTTGTAGTTGTTGGTCACAAGACCAAGCGATTTATAAAAGAATAAACTGCGTTTAAATTGCAAAAGCCTCTCATTTTTATGAGAGGCTTTTTTTATTCTTCGAATCTTTTTTCAGAGACAGTCCAGTTTATATTTTTGAAGAAATCTTCAACGTACTGTTTTTTACCACTTGGTTGATAATCAGAAACAAATGAATGTTCCCACATATCAAGAGCGACGATTGGTTTTGTATTTTGGAGTTGACCTAGATGTTGTTCATCTAGCCAATGAAGGATTAAAGATTTGTTTTCAAGATCCAAAGATAACATTGCCCAGCCAATTCCGCGAGTCATGGCAATAGCTTTAAATTTGTTTATTAAATTATCAAAACTTCCGAAAGTTTTCTCGATTTCTTTTGAAAGCAAACTATCTGTGTTTAATTCTTTTGCTCCATCTTCAAAAAGAGAAAAATAGACTTCGTGGTTTCTCATTCCATTAAATTCAAAAGAAAATCGACGATTTATTTCGCCAAGTTCGTAAGCATATTTTTCAGAATCTTTAGACAATTCTTCTATATGTTCTTGAATTAAATTAGCGTGTTTTACATAGCCTAAATAGAGTTTCGTGTGCTCTTCTATATTTTTAGCGCTTATACCGATAAGAGTAGGGATATTAAATTGTTTTGGGTTAAATTGTGTCATAACATAAGAAGTATAACTCATGGAAAGAATTAAGAAAAACAAGATTTTTGTAATATTTCTACTTTTGGTAATTTTAGGGTTTCTTTCTATTAGGGAATTTAAAAAAGAATACCCTCTACAGGTTTCTTTTTTAGATATTGGTCAAGGTGACGCTATTTATATAAAGGCATTTGGGAAGACTGATATGTTGATAGACGGGGGTAGGTCAGGGGATTTATTGTTACAGAAATTAGACTCGGTGATGGATAGCTTTGATAATAGAATTGATGTGTTGGTTGTCACACATCCAGACGAAGATCATTCTGGTGGCTTGGTTTCTATTATTCAAGAATATGATATTGGCTCTTTATTTATTTCTGGAAATATTGCCGACAACACTAATTATAATCAAATTTTAAAGATTGCTCAAAATAAAGGAATAAAAACTTTTTTAGCTAGAGCGGGGACAAATATTTATTTAGACAAAGATAAAAATGTGCGCTTTGAAATTTTATCACCCGATTCAGATGTCTCTTTTGTTGAAGCAAATGATGCTTCTATTTGCGGACGGTTGGTGTATGGAAATTCAGAATTCATGCTAACGGGGGATGCTTATATTGAAGACGAAGAAAGAATAATAAAAAATTTTAAAAATATAGAATCGGATGTTTTGAAATTAGGACATCATGGTTCAAAAACTTCTTCTTCGATGGAATTTTTGAAAGCAGTCGATCCCGAAGTCGTTATTATTTCAGCCGGACTTAATAATACATACGGACATCCGCACAAAGACGTTATGGATAGGGTTGAGGCTTTAAATATTAAAAGTCTGGCGACTTATGATTTTGGAATAATCACTTTTATAAGCGACGGGGAAAAAATTTATTTAGATAATTAGATATTAGAATATAGAAAATAGAATCTTATTTAAAAATCCCGTCTTGGACGGGATTTTTAAATTAAGTTTGCTTGTTTTAGTGCTTGGAAGGCTCCTAGTTTTGCGATTGTTTTTAGGCCTCTAGTTGAAACAGTTATCTTTATTTTCTTGTTTATTTCAGGAACAAAGATTGTTTTTGTTTGTAAGTTTGCATATCTTCGAGTCTTAACAGTCGGATTGAACTTAGTAGCACGCACGCGGTTTGAATATCCGCTTGCCATTAGTGAACTTTTATTAGTTATTGCGCATTTTTTTGCCATATGTGTTGTTTGGGTATGCTATCATAAGGGTATTAATTAGACAAGTATGGATTCTATTTTTTACATTTTAATCCTTATTATTTCAGTTGTGGCGCACGAAGTCGCTCACGGCTATGTCGCTTTCAAATTTGGTGATCAAACTGCCAAAATGGCGGGTCGGCTGACAATAAATCCTATTCCACACTTAGATCTTTTTGGATCAATATTATTACCTATAATTTTAGTAGTCACAAATGCCGGCTTTTTGTTTGGTTGGGCAAAGCCTGTTCCAGTAAATTCTGCCAATTTCGCCCCAGAGATTAGAAAAAAAGCACTGTTCTTTGTTTCAATAGCAGGTATTGTTGTAAATCTTCTAATCGCGTTTTTCTTTTCTATGGTTATTAGGTCTTCAGCTTTTATAGCTCTTCCATCGTCAATTATAGAAATATCAGCTTTAATTGTATTTTTAAATATTTTACTTGCAGTATTTAATGCCGTGCCAGTTCCACCGCTTGATGGATCAGGAATTCTTTTTTCATTGTTACCAGATAGATTTAGTCGTTTTGAAAAGCTTGCGAGCGCTTATACATTGCCACTTTTTATAATAGTTGTCTTCTTTATTTGGCCAGTTATTTCACCTATAGTTTTTTGGATTTTTAATTTAATGACAGGCATAAGTTTTAATTTATGAAATTTCTAAAAAAAATTTTATTTTTAACACTATTTTTATTTCCTTCTAGTTTTATTTTTGCCGTTGGAAACATCGACTCTGTAAATTACAAAGCAAAATTAGAGAGCGATAGTAGTATTATAAATTTTGGTTATTTTACGACCAACTCAGATAAAAACGTCACGGTAACATCAAGCGAACTCACGGGTTATATTTGGGGAGAAAATATTGGTTGGATTAGTTTAAATTGTTCAAATAATAGTTCTTGTGGAGGTAGTGATTTTAAGGTGAGCAATACCACAAGCGGTGTTCTTTCTGGTTTTGCCTGGGGAGAGAACGCTGGCTGGGTAAATTTCGGACCGTTTGATAATTCATCTGCTCAAACTGTAACCATAGATAGCAATGGAAATTTTGATGGTTATGCTTGGAGTCAAAATTATGGCTGGATACAATTTGATTGTGGTGTTGTTGATGCCTGTGTAAATACAAGTTGGAGAAACACAGTTGTTACTGGCGGAGGTGGTGGGGGTGGAAATGACAATATTTTACCAATTATTACTGTTCTAAATCCGACCAACACAGTCAACAACTATGCAACTTTACAAAATGTTACTCTTTCGGCAAACGCTACTGACCCGGACGGTTCAATTTTAAAGATTTTTATTTATATAGATGACGTACTAGTTGCTTTGGTAAATAATTCCAATTCTATTTCTATTCCTTGGACACCGCCTAGTTTAGGTGACTATGAACTTAAATATCGAGCAATAGATAATTCTAGAGGAGACGTTTATACTGGGATTATAATTTTAAATTTCGGTGGTGATTTTTGTACACTAAATCCACAAAATTCTTTGTGTTCTTCTCCTGGCGATGATGATCCTGTTGATGAAGAGGAAGATCCAACAGACGAGGATGTTCCAGTAGATGAAGAAGACCCGGGAGATGATTTGGACCCAATTGACGACGATGATAACCCTCCCACTGATGATGACGAAGAAGATCCAAGCGATGACGATGTTTTCGACCCACTGACAGGGTGCGAATACGAAACAAGTATATTGGGTGTCATTTGGTGCATAATAATCGATACCTATGATTACACTATAGATACTTTTTTGGCTGCTTTTGATGAAATGAAAGAAATAATCACGAGTGATTATGGCAATCCTATAATTAAAATGATTGGAATTGTTGGAATTTTGTTCGGTGCAATTTTCTCTGTTCTTCCAAAACTTTTCGGTACACCACTTTCTTTTACTGAAATTTGGATGTTGCCGTATAGATTGTGGTCAGCCCTTATGAGTGCTTTTGGAATTAAAAAAAGAGCAAGACCTTGGGGGACTGTTTATGATGCAGTTACAAAACAACCACTAGATCCTGTTATGGTTTCTCTTCAAGATTTGGAAGGAAAAGAAATTCAATCCTCAATAACTGATATGGATGGGCGTTATGGATTTTTAGTTGAGCCTGGAAAATATAGACTGTTACCCAAAAAGACTCACTATTCTTTCCCGTCACTTAAATTGGTGGGAAAAACTCGTGATGAAATATATTTGGATTTGTATTTCGGAGATGTTTTTGAGGTAAGTAGAGCAGGTGACGTGATTATCAAGAATATCCCAATGGATCCAATTGGTTTTGATTGGAATGAATTTGCAAAGCGAGATCAAAAACTGATGAAGTATTATTCAAAAAGAGATGTTTTTTTGACAAAGCTTTCTGACTCTTTCTTTTCTTTTGGATTTACAGTTTCATGTCTAGCAATTCTTTCCTCTTTTTCAACTTACAATATTTTAGTCTTTTGCTTGTACCTAATTCTTCTATTTTTAAGAGAAACAGGTATAAAAACGAAAAATTTTGGAAAAATTTTGGATGTGGAAGGGAATCCTATCTCATTTGCTATAATAAAAGTATACAATTCTGATACACAGACTTTGATTTCTAAAAAAGTGGCAAATAAATACGGACAATATTATTGTTTGATGCCACAAGGAAATTATTATGTTGAAATAGACCAAAAATTGGCAGATGAATCTTATAAAACAGTATTCAAATCAGGCGTTATAAATGCAAACAAGGGTTACATAAACGAAGTGTTCAAAATAAATTTATAATGATAAAGTTTTTAATAAATACAGATAGTGTTTGGAAAAAAGTAGCAGGTATACTTTTGTTTTTCATTTTATTTTCTACTACACTGACTGTTTTTTCTGCTCCACCAACTACAAAATATTTACCGGGTATAACTCTCGATCCAACTTGTGGACCGAGTGATACAAACTGTACAACTGCCGTTGCTCCTGCTGTTGTTAATTTCACAACCGTCGACGACTCAGATAGTCCTTATAGTATTTTATCTACCGATCAGGTTATTTATGCAGATACAGCCGCCGGTGATGTAAATATTGTGCTTCCTCAGATATCTTCGGTAACAGAAAGCAGGAAAATTACTGTTTTAAAAACATCGGCTTCGAATACTGTCACAGTAGACGCATATTCTGGAGATTACATAAATGAAACAACAACTGTTTATCTAACAAGTAATAGAAAAGGATTTATTTTTGAGTCAATAAGAGGGAATCAATGGTTAGCAACACCAAACTTCGATGACTTGGTTGTATCTCCAACAATAGTTAGAGCAGGGACAGCGGCAGCTCTTTCTGGCGTGACTTATGATAATGGAAGCTCTGGTGTTGGAGCAACAATAACAAAATCGACAAATGGTGCCTTGCCTAATATAAACGGGATTAGTCTTGGTGTGGGCGATAGGCTTTTGGTTAAAAATCAATCTGCGCAAACTCAAAATGGTGTTTATATCGTGACAAGTTTAGGTAGTGGCGGTTCACCATATGTTTTAACAAGAACAACCGATGCAGACGAGCCGAGTGAAATGTCGCCACAAATAGTGATTGCCACAGAAGGTGGAAACTGGACAATAAAAGGTAAACAATGGGTTCAAGAAACAGACGCACCAGTTTTTGGTACTAGTAATATTACTTACACGAGTATTACTCCATCAACTTATGTGACACAAGGAGGTGTCGGTACACAACTCGAAGGACAAGTTGCTTTTTGGACTTCTAATTCTGGACAGAAACAATTATCAAAAGGTGAACCACAACTTTTTTACAATAGTACTAATAATTTTTTAGGAGTCGGTACAAGTTCACCAGATTCAACGCTCGATGTTTTAGGTGACGGTGCTGGAACATATGCTTTCAGAGCAATTAATTCTACAAGTGCAGAAGGGCAGATTTATTTGGATTCTAATGGTGTAATCGTTGCATCTGCTGGAAATGGAGCTGATAACACAGATACCGCTGGTACTTCTGGACAAGATGTCACAATTTCTACTGGGGACGGTGGAAATGGAACCGCGGTAGGTAATACTGCAAATGGTGGCTATGCCGGTAATTTGAATTTATTTGCTGGAGATGGAGGTAATGGAGAAGAACAAGGTTTCATAGCTGCACAGGGTGGTTTTGGTGGAGACGTTAATATCTTGGCTGGCGATGGGGGTAATTCCACTGGTGCCTCTGACACAGCTGGAGACGGGGGTGATATATATGTAAATCCTGGTGCGGGCGGGACAGGTTCTAACGCTGGATCTGTTGGGCGGATTTACCTTGCTAATGTTATGGGCGAAGTAAATATCGGTACAAGTATAGATAATGGGAATATTTTAAGCGTTGGAGGAGCTCCTGTGACTGCTGTTGCGAAATTTGAAAACACCTCAGGTGTTGCAGGAAATCTCGGTATAACAGTTGTGGCAGGAAATGATCCATCAGATGTTACTCCAACTACTCTTATAAATTTTCATCCACTAGGTAATCCAACTATTGGTTCAATTACTTTTGCTTCAAACGCAACATCCTACAATACAACTTCAGACCAAAGGCTTAAGGAAAACATTGAAGATACAGATTTGTCTTTGGACAGTCTTTTAGACATAAAAATACGAGATTTTAATTGGAAAAATGATCCTAGTCAGAAATTAACTCACGGTGTGATTGCTCAGGAACTTTTTGAAGTGTACCCAGATGCTGTTATGGTTCCAGAAGAAGAGGATAAATATTGGATGGTAGATTATTCAAAACTTACACCTTTGATTGTGAAATCTATCCAAGATTTGAACCTAAAAGTTGATTCAATGAATGTTGGAGGTGGAAATAGTGGTCTAAGTTTATCTTCGGTTGTTGAATATTTAGAAAGTGGAATTCAAAAGACAATAAATGGTGTGGTAAATTTTGTAGAAATTATTACAGATAAAATAACAACCAAAGAACTTTGTGTTGAAGATGTTTGTGTCACTCGAGATCAATTTTTGCAAATTTTAGAACAAAGTAACGTCGATACTAATTCGGATTCTAATGGAGGCACAGATAGTGGCGACGTTGTTGATGATGGCGGTCAACCAGAGGGTGATGGAGGTCAGACTCCAGATACCCAAGATGATGGGTCTGATCAAGGGGGAGACGCTCCAACAGACACACCTGATGCAGGAGAGGAGCCAGTAGTTTAAACCCTAATAAATGAGTTAGATCGCCAAGATGATATTAAAGCCTCTTGCATAAAATCTACATATTTGTTAAAGTGTTTCGGCACATCGGTGCATTTTGTTTTTATGGCAAGAATAAGTCAATTAGTAAAAAAACCAAGAACTAAATCAAAAAAAGCAACACGAACTGTTGCTCTTAGTCGTGGCTTCAATACTTTGAAGAACCGACCGGTTTTTTATCCATCTCCATTCAAGAGAGGGGTATGTACTAAAGTAACAACAACTACACCAAAGAAACCTAACTCAGCTGTTCGAAAAATCGCTAGAGTAAGACTAACAAATGGACAAGAAGTAACAGCTTATATTCCAGGTATGGGACACAACCTACAAGAACACTCTGTGGTAATACTTAGAGGAGGTCGTGTTAAGGACTTGATTGGAGTTCGATACCACATCGTTCGAGGAAGACTTGATACTACAGGAGTAGACGCAAGACGAAAGAGTCGATCACTATACGGAGCAAAGAGACCTAAAGCTGCTAAATAATCAATATGAGAAGACCAGTAAAAAATAGAAATATCGCAGAACCAGATTTAATTTATAATTCCGCAAAGCTCGGAAAGTTTATTAACTGTGTTATGTGGAGTGGAAAAAAAGAAACTGCAAGAGGTATTGTTTATGATGCCTTTGATATAATCAAAGAAAAGACTGGAAATCCAAACCCACTTGAAATATTTGACCTAGCTTTGAAAAACACTGGACCAACTATGGAAGTACGTTCACGAAGAATCGGAGGTGCAAACTATCAGGTTCCACGAGAAGTAAGACCTGAAAGAAGACTAGCTCTTTCAATCAGATGGATCATCGGAGCAGCAAGATCTGGAAAAGGAAAACCAATGGCGCAAAAACTAGCAGATGAATTGATGGCTGCTGCAAACAACGAAGGAGTCGCTGTAAAGAAAAGAGAAGATACTCATAAAATGGCAGATTCAAACAAAGCGTTCGCACACTTTGCTTGGTAAAAAAAATCCCGAAAGGGGCTTTTTTGTTTGACGGTTTGCTTTTTGAGGTGTAAATTGACAAAAATTAAAAACTTACTAAATGAAAAAGATTGAAAATAAAGAAAATATTTCCACCGGAGACACTGTGGAATATAAATGTGTTAAAGGATTAATCCATGTAAAGGTTTTAAAAGTAAAATCTGATGGTAAATTGATTCTTGACACAAGAAAAGAGCACATTATTTTGAATTCTAAAAAGAATGATAAAGAAACTGTAAATTTAATTAAAAACGTATGTGTGTTGCCACATAGTGTTAAAAAAGTAAGGAGCCAATAGGCCCCTTTTTTATTTGCAAAAAACAGCGTCTTGCCGTATAGTTATCCTTGACTTTCCGAAGTCTTTTTTTATTAAAAATATTTTATAAACAATCATTTATGCAACGAGAACACCCTATCGAAAAATTAAGAAATTTTGGAATTATTGCGCACATTGATGCGGGTAAAACTACTACATCTGAGCGTGTTTTGTACTACACAGGACAATCACACAAAATCGGAGAAGTGCACGATGGAGGCGCTACTACTGACTGGATGGAACAAGAAAAAGAACGAGGTATTACAATTACCGCTGCGGCTGTTTCTTGTTTTTGGACTCCAACTTATGCTCCGGGAGATAAGGCAAAAAAACATCGATTCAATATTATTGATACTCCAGGACACATCGACTTTACCGTTGAGGTAAAGCGATCTCTTCGAGTTCTCGACGGTGCGGTTGTGGTCTTCGACGGTGTTGCAGGTGTAGAACCACAATCTGAAACAAACTGGCGTTATGCTGACGAAGCAAAAGTTCCTCGAATTTGTTTCATAAACAAACTTGATAGAACAGGTGCATCATTTGAGCACTCATTCAAAACAATCAAAGAAAGACTTTCTCCTAAAGCAGTTCGTTTTCAAATTCCAATTGGACTTGAAGGTGAGCACGAAGGTGTTGTAGACCTTCTAAAAATGAAGGCCTATTATTTCGAAGGGGATATGGGTAACAAAGTTATAGAAAAAGATATTCCGGAGAACCTTAAGGCTGATGCAGAAAAGTATCACGCTGAACTTATTGAGAAAATCGTTGAAAATGATGAGGCGATGATGACTGCTTATCTAGACGGCAATACTCCTGACATTGAAACATTAAAAAAGATTGCTCGAAAGGCTGTTATTGCAAATGAAATTTTCCCAGTTTTTGCTGGTTCTGCTCTAAAAAATAAAGGTGTGCAATTGGTTCTCGACGCCGTTGTTGATTATCTTCCAAGTCCACTTGATATCAAGGCTGTTAATGGAACACACCCTGACACTGACGCGCCACTTGAAAGAGGTCCGTCTGACGCTGAACCTTTCTCTGCACTTGCTTTCAAGGTTGCGACAGATCCTTTCGTTGGTCAACTTATATTCTTTAGAGTTTACTCTGGAACCGTTGAAGCTGGTTCATATATTTACAATCCACGAACTGGAAACAAGGAAAGACTTGGACGTATCGTTATCATGCAAGCGAATGAAAGAGAAGAAGTAAAGAAAGTTTATGCTGGAGAAATTGCGGCAGCAGTTGGTCTAAAGGATACAAAAACTTCTGACACACTTTGTGATGAAACAAACCCAATCGTACTAGATAAGATTAAATTCCCAGAACCAGTTATCTCTATGCGTATTGAACCAAAGACAAAAGCTGACCAAGAAAAAATGGGTCTTGCGCTTTCACGACTTTCTGATGAAGATCCAACATTTAAAGTAATGAGTGATCCTGAAACTATGGAAACAATTATTGCTGGTATGGGAGAACTTCACCTTGAAATTATTGTGGATCGTATGAAGAGAGAATTTTCTGTTGAAGCAAATGTTGGGCGACCTCAAGTTGCTTACCGAGAAACAATTACAGCAAATTCTGAAGCTGAAGGAAAATATATCAAGCAATCAGGAGGACGAGGAAACTACGGACACGTTCGAATTAAGGTTAAACCAATGGATATGACAGTAGACAAAGACGATCTTCCAAAGAACACAAAGAGAAGTGAAGGATTTGAATTCATAAATACAATCAAAGGAGGTGTTATTCCACAAGAATATATACCTGCTTGTGAAAAAGGATTTAAGGAGGGTCTTGATCGTGGAATTTTAGCAGGTTACAAAATGGTTAATATTTCTGTTGAACTTTGGGACGGAAGTTACCATGAAGTTGACTCAAACGAAATGGCTTTCAAAATCGCTTCTTCAATGGCAGTACAAGAGGCTTGTAATCGAGCAAAACCAGTTATATTGGAGCCTATGATGAAAGTTGAGGTTGTTACACCAGATAAATTCCTAGGAGACGTAACAGGTTCACTTTCTGCAAAGCGAGGTCTTATTGATGGCGTAGAAGAAAGAGGTCTAAACCAAGCAATCAAAGCTGTGGTACCACTTTCTGAAATGTTCGGATACATGACAAACCTTCGTTCGATGACAGAAGGACGAGCGGGATTTACAATGGAATTCTTGAGATACGACATTGTTCCAAATAACGTCGCTGATGAAATCATAAAGAACAGAAAATAATTTTCTAAATAAAAAAACCGCTCTATATGAGCGGTTTTTTGTTTATCAGAGTTTTTGTTTTTTACTAAATTAACGCTAGTGTTACTGCGATAATTATTACAGCAACGATGGTTTTGAATTTTGTGCGCATGGTTTTTTAGTTTTTAGGTTCCAGTATTTCTTGATTTTTATTTTATTCCTTATTAAAAATAAATCAACTCCTAGTCTTTTTCGCCAAAAATGATAATCTGTTATAAAATATGAACTTATGGAAACTAAAAAAGCATTAGTGGGAGGAGTAACAGGTAGTGTCGGCTTCGAAATTGCTCAAAAATTTCTTAGACTTGGCTATGAAGTCTACGCCATGGTTAGAGATATAAAGAAGGCAGAAGAAATGTTTAAGGTAGATGGTAAGCGCGATTTACGAGTGTATTTGTATGATGGATTTGATTTGGAGGATTCAAATTCTGTTAATGTGTTTATTTTTAACATGTCGGCCGTTGATGTTTATTTTGATGCAGTAGATTTGGCTGCGGGGAGTTTTGAATGGGATAACGACAAGCGAATGGAAAATCCAAAAACTGCAGAGCAAGTAGCCAATGATCTCATGAATGCAAACTTTAAGACTAAAGTTGCTGTAATTGAATCTCTTAAAAAGCTTCCAAAAAACATTAATAAGAAGACAAAAGTTATTTTAATTGGTTCTCATGCTGCAAATTTTGCTGAAGATGACCCTAGAAGGCTTAATCTTAAGACTGGCTACAAAGAAGAGGGATATATTGCTTCTATGAAAGCAGTTGCCAAATTAGCTAAAGATTTAAAGGAAGAGGGGATTTTTGAAGAAGTCTATCTTTTTGAACCGGGACTTATAAACAGTCCTTTGGCCCATAAACAATTCAATGAAATTACCATTGGAGAAAATCCTCCTTGGGATGAAATTCAAACCCCGGAAGATTTCGCCTATGAAGTAATCACAACTGTGGGACTAAAAGCCGACTAAAAAGCTAAATTGTCACAAAAGCTCTCCTTCGGAGAGTTTTTTATTTTATCTTAAGAAGTTTTGTCGTCCTTCGCCGCATAAAGTTTTATATATGTGAACCAATCAGTCCGAAGACTAAAACTTTTCTGTTTGATCTTGGGCTTGCCGAAGGAGAGTTTAAAGTTTTTGCGAAGACGAATTACGTGAACATAATAAAACTTTATGCGGCGAGAGGTTTTGCACCCCTTTTTCCGGTAAAAAGGGGTAAAAGGGAATTTGACACAGTATAAACATTTCTGCTAATATACCTCCAATCGCTCATTGGGGCTTTTTTTATTGTAAAAATCCTCAAAACTTGATTTTTGGTCAAAAAATCATTGCGGTTACTATTACCAGCTAATATGTTGCACGTATAAAAGCGTTGCAACCAATTTAGAATAATTATGGCAGATTTTAAAAGAGACAAGCCTCACGTAAACGTGGGAACAATTGGTCACGTTGACCACGGAAAAACTACCCTAACTGCAGCGATCCTGCACGTTCTTAACATGTCTGGACAGACTGTTAAAATGAAGGGAATCGGTGATATCGACAACGCTCCAGAAGAAAAGGAGCGAGGTATTACTATTAACATTTCGCACAACGAGTATGAAACTTCAGCTCGTCACTATGCTCACATTGATGCTCCAGGTCACGCTGACTACATCAAGAACATGATCACAGGTGCAGCTCAAATGGACGGTGCAATTCTAGTAGTTGCAGCAACTGATGGAGCTATGCCACAAACAAGAGAACACGTTCTTTTGGCAAAACAAGTTGGAGTGCCAAAGATCATCGTTTTCCTAAACAAGTGCGACATGGTTGAAGACAAAGATCTTATCGATCTAGTTGAAGAAGAAATCCGAGAAATCCTTGAAAAGCAAGGTTTTGATAAGGATTGTCCAGTTATAAGAGGTTCAGGACTAAAAGCTCTTGAAGCATCTTCAATGGACGACGAATGGGCAAAGAAAGTTCTAGAACTTACAGAAGCGCTAGATACTTACATCCCAGTACCAGAGAGAGACGTTACAAAGCCTTTCCTTATGCCAGTTGAAGACATTTTCTCTATCGAAGGAAGAGGAACTGTTGTTACAGGTAAAATTGAAAGAGGTGTTGTAAAGGTTGGAGAAGAAATTGAAATTATCGGTATTAAGGACACTGTAAAAACTACAGTTACTGGTATTGAAATGTTCAACAAGTCTCTACATGTAGGTATGGCCGGAGACAACGCCGGTATTCTTCTACGAGGAGTTAAGAAAGAAGACATCACACGAGGACAAGTTTTGGCAAAGCCAGCTTCAGTTACTCCACACGATGAATTCGAATCAGAAGTTTACATTTTGAAAAAAGAAGAAGGAGGTCGTCACACACCTTTCTTTAAAGGTTATAAGCCTCAGTTCTACATCAGAACAACTGACGTAACAGGAGAAGTTACCCTTCCAGAAGGAAAGGAAATGGTTATGCCAGGAGACACAATTACTTTTAAAGTTAAGCTTATTACCCCTGTTGCACTTGAAGATCAACAAAGATTTGCTATCCGAGAAGGAGGTAAAACTGTTGGAGCTGGAGTTGTAACTAAAGTTATTAAATAAAAAATTCATGTCAGAGGCAAAAGAAAAAAAGACAAAGACTGCACCTAAGAAAAAGGTAACAAAGACTTCAGAAGACAAGGAGGTTGTTAGACTTAGGGTAAGAGTTAGGGCGTACGAGAATAAAATTCTTGATGCGTCTGTAAAGCAAATCATTGATACTGCTTTGCGCCATGATGCAAAAATAATGGGCCCAACTCCATTGCCGACTGAAATAAAGAAGTACACTGTCAATCGATCGCCGTTTATTTACAAAAATACTAGAGAGCAATTCGAGATCAGAATGCACAAGCGACTAATAGATATCATAAATCCAGGACCGAAAACTATTGAAGCTTTGACAAACCTATCTCTTCCATCTGGTGTTGATGTTGATGTTAAGATGATGTAAATCTGTTAATCAGACTCGGACTTTAAACAAAGAAAAAAGATAAACCACGAAATGGACACGGAAATTAAGTGGACTGTTGTAGTTAAACACTGCACAGCCACTATTTCTGTATGTGTATAAACAAAATTATGAAAAAAATTCTTGGAACAAAACTAAATATGACTCAGTTTTTTTCTGAAGACGGAAGAGCGTATCCAGCGACTGTTATTGTCGCAGGACCAGCTACTGTGACCAAGATTATGTCGAAAGACAAGGATGGTTATTCTGCTGTGCAAATGGGGTTTGGAGTTCAAAGAGAAGCTCTTATGAGTAAGCCAAGAAAAGGCGCACTTAAAGATCTTGGAAACTTCAGATACCTACGCGAATTTCGAGTAGACGAAAAAGATTTAGGGGAAAGCTCTGTGGGTGTGGCTGTTACTGTAGACAATTTTACACCAGGAGATAAAGTTACAGTTACTTCAGTTTCGAAGTCAAAAGGATTTCAAGGTGTTGTAAAAAGATATAACTTCAAAGGAGGTCCACGTTCACACGGACAAAAACACTCAGAACGTGAAGCTGGATCTATCGGAGGAGGTCTTAGAACACGAGTTCCAAAGGGTATGAGAATGGCCGGAAGAACTGGTGGAGATACTGTGACTGTAAAAAATTTAAAGGTACTTGCTGTTGATAAGGATACAAATCAAATCCTTGTTTCAGGTGCAGTACCAGGTCGAAGAGGAACACTTGTTAAGATTGAATCAAAATAATATGAAAACAGCTTTATACAATCAAGAAGGAAAGAAGGTTAAAGATATCGAAATTTCAGATAATGTTTTCGGTGTAAAAGCCAATAAAGATGCGGTTCATCAAACAATGACATCTCTTCGACTTCGAGCACGAAAGGGAACTGCAAACGTAAAAGATCGAAGTGAAGTTCGTGGTGGTGGAAAAAAACCTTGGAAACAAAAAGGTACTGGACGCGCTCGACACGGTTCGTCTCGATCTCCAATTTGGGTTGGTGGAGGTATTACTCATGGACCAACAAGTGAAAAAAATTATGACAGAAAAGTAAATGCAAACATGCTTAAGGTTGTATTTACTATGGTAATGTCAGAAAAATTAAAGGAAGGAAGAATGCTTTTTGTAGATTCTGTGACACTGAAAGAATCAAAAACTAAACTTGCAAAAGACGTAATGATCGGACTTGCAAAAGTTGAAGGTTTTGAAACATTGTCTCGAAAGAATCCTACAAGTACACTATTTTTGACTCCAAAAATCGACAGAGAAATGGTTCGTGCATTCAAAAATCTTCCAAAAATAGATGTTATGCCTGTATCTCAAGCTAGTATTTTGGATATCTTGGATCACAAGAATGTGGTTTTGGTAAATCCAGAAGAAGCTGATAAGGTGTTAGCAGGTCGAATTACAAAGAAGCCAAGAAAGAAATAACATGAAATCAATTCATAGAATAATCAAAAATCCTAGAGTTACTGAAAAAGCTGTTCGGGCATCTTCGAATTCGACTTACACTTTTGATGTAGAACGTGATGCTACAAAAACTGAAATAATGAAATCAATCAAGGAAATTTATAAAGTTAATCCAGTGAAAGTTGGAATAATTTATATAAAGCCAAAAAAGATTGTTAGAAAAGGAATCAAAGGGGTTAAAAAGGGAGGCAAAAAAGCGGTCGTAACACTTAAAAAAGGGGAGACTATTAATATCTATTAATTATGAAAAAGTATAAACCAACAACACCATCACGACGTGGGATGATAACAGTAAACTATCGAGGTCAAATCACAACGAATGATCCTCTAAAGTCTTTGACTTATGGAAGAAAGAGAAGTGTTGGAAGAAATAACCTTGGTCGTGTTACAACTCAACACAAAGGTGGTGGAAATAAGAGACTTTTCAGAGATGTTGATTTCATGTATGACAAGAAAAATATCCCTGCTAAAGTGGAACACGTAGAATACGATCCAAATAGATCATCTTTTATTGCTCGAGCTTTGTATAAAGACGGCGAAAGAAGATATGTTCTTGCTTCGAAGAACGTAAAAGTAGGTGATACTTTTATTGTTTCAGCTGATGCACCAGTAACGATCGGAAACAGACTTCCTTTGAAGAAAATTCCATCTGGTACTTTTGTTTACAACATTGAACTAAAAGCAAACGGAGGCGCAAAGCTTGTTCGTTCTGCTGGAAGTTTCGCTCAAGTTGTTGCAAACGACGCTGGGTATTCTCAAATCAAAATGCCATCAACTGAAGTTCGAAAAGTTTCTGAAGAATGCTGGGCTACTATTGGTTCAGTTTCAAACGAAGAACACAAGTTGAAGAATTTTGGTAAGGCTGGACGCTCACGATGGCTTGGTATTAGACCAACTGTTCGAGGTACTGCCATGAACCCTGTTGACCACCCATACGGTGGAGGAGAAGGACGACAAGGACGAGGTCTAAGACGCCCTAAAACACGTCATGGTAAGGTTACAGGAGGAAGAAAGACACGAACTCCAAAGAAGTACTCAAACAAGCTTATTGTTACACGAAGAGTAAAATCTCGACGAAAGAAATAAGAACAAAAAACCGCCCATTGGGCGGTTTTTTTGATTGACATTCTTGAACTAGAAGGTTAATCTGAAGAAAATTCACATTTAAAAACAAAAATTATGGAAAGAAACTTTATGGAAATGCTTCGCGCCAAATGGGCAGAAGATAAATTTTTATGTGTTGGGCTTGATTCTGAATACAAAAAAATCCCCCAATTCATCCACGACAAATTTATAGACAGCCGACATCGAATACTCGATACTATTATCGAATTCAATAAAATGGTGATCGATCAAACAAAAGATCTTGTTTGTGCCTATAAGCCGAATATTGCTTTTTACGAAGCTCACGGAGAAATTGGAATTGCCGCATTGTTTGGAACAAAAGCATATCTGGATGATGTTGCACCAGATGTTCCAATTATTCTGGACGGAAAGAGAGCTGATATTGGGAATACCAATATGGGCTATATTGCTGGAATTTTTGATGAACTCGAAGCCGATGCTATTACGGTACATCCGTATCTTGGAAGCGAAGCCATGAAGCCATTTCTTGACCAAAAAGATAAGGGCGTAATTGTGCTTTGTCGGACTTCTAATTCTGGAGCAGGTGAATTTCAGGATTTAGAAGTAAGGGTTGGTAATTCCCAATTCAAAAAACTTTTTGAAGTTGTGGCAGAAACCGTGCGTGATAAGTGGAACATAAATGGTAATTGTTTGTTGGTGGCCGGCGCAACATATCCTGAAGAATTACAAATAATTCGGGAGATTATAGGGGATATTCCAATTCTTATTCCTGGTGTAGGCACACAAGGAGGAAGCCTTAAGCAGGTGGTGGAAAATGGACTAGATCGTTTTGGAACAGGAGTCATTATTAATTCCTCGAGTGGAATAATTTTCACAAAAGGCAACATCAGAGAAGCAGCTCAAGAGACCCATGATCTCATAACAGAATATCGTAAAGAAGTTATGGAACTACGCGCTCAATCTATTCACTAATCAATTTAAATTAAAAAGGGAGACACATTTGTGTCTCCCTGTTTTTATTTCAAAACTTACGCTGAAACTTTCTCGTTCTGAGATTTCCAGTTATTACTCCAGCTTTCCGGATCCTTACTCCATTCATCAAGCATAGCCCTGTCTTCTTCGCTTATGTAATCTACTTTGATAGCAACCTCAAGAAGAGTGGGGTAATCCAAGAGTGAATAAATCTGGCATGGTTCAGAAAGTCGTTCTACTCCATCTTTTGAAAATGAAGCATTTCCGGCAAACATTTCTTTGGCTTTTGGAAAACCATAATTGAAAATTGAAATGCAATGATCGATTTTTCCATTGGCGTTTCTTATTGCTTGCACAGCGCTTACACTGCTTCCGCCAGTTGAAATAAGGTCTTCAATAAGCAAAACTCTTTTGCCGGATAAATCTTTGTCGACATCTATTCCTTCTATCCGATTTTTCAGACCGTGGTCTTTAGCTTTATCTCTTATGTATCCAAACGGAAGTCCGTGAAGATAAGCAAGAATAGTCGCGTGCGGGATTCCAGCCGTAGATGTTCCCATAATTACATCAATTTCTCTTTTCCAGTCACCTTGGAAAGTTTCAGATAGAAGGTCTGAAAAAGACTCAACGACTCTTTGAAACATCTCGGGATAGCCTAGCGACATTCGATTGTCATTATAAATTGGACTTCTCCAGCCGGAAGCCCACTTAAATGGATCTTTCGGGTTTATTTTTATTGCTCCAATTTTAAGAGCCCATTCAGCGAGGGCTTCTGCATTTCTTTGTAGTTTTGACATAGTTTTTGTTTTTAAATGAATTTTCATATTTCTATCACACCTACTATTTTGGGGCAAATAAAAAAGAGACCATTTCAGGTCTCTTTCAATTTATTCTTTAACTTTCCAGTCGAGCTTCATACCACCCCAGTAATTATTTATCTTAAGGTTTCCTTCTTGATAAAATTTATTAGGGATGAATTCTTCTTTTATAACGGTAATTTTTTCAGTTGGAATTTCAAGACCATAAAACCTTGGTCCAAAAACTGATGAAAAATTCTCGAGTCTAGATAGCTCACCTTCTTCATAGAAGATCTGGGTGTAAAGAGACATTGCAATTGGGGCAGTATAAACTCCTGCACATCCATGGTCACAATATTTTTTCTCTTCAACGTGTGGAGCACTGTCTGTTCCCAGGAAGAATTTTGGGTTTCCACTTATCATAATTTTCCGGAGCGCTTTTTGATCCTGCGGGGATTTAAGTAGAGGTTTGCAGTACAAGTCGGGGCGCAACATTCCACCTGCGAGATGATTGAAATTAACCAGTGCGTGATGGGCAGTAATTGTAGCTGCTACATTGTCCGGTGCATCTTGAATGAAACCAATAGTGCTTTCGCAAGTAATGTGTTCAAAGATAATTCGTAATTCTGGAAAAGTTTTATATAACTCTTTTACATCACTATAGAAAAGTCTTTCCCATTCCAGAGCAATTATTTCATCATCTGGTTTTTCTCCGTGGAGACATACTCTCATTCCGAGCTCTTCTGCTTTTTCAAATGCAGGGTAAAGTTTTTTAATATCTTTAACAGCATCATGAGAATTAGTAGTCGCGCCTTGAGGATAAACTTTTATTGCTTTGGCGCCATTTGAATATGCTCCCTCTACAACCTCTGGAGTTGTTAGGTGTTCATCGGTGTCATAGGCTTTAATCGTCATGACTGGAATGAAATGAGGGTAATCTTTTGTTGCAGATAAAATCTGCTCCTCATAATTTTTTGCATTTTCTCCAGTTCGAATAGGTGGGTTGGTCGTGTTCGGCATAACGAGTCCATAATAGAAATGTCGTGCGGTGTGCGGAGCTACAAGATTTAGCATTTCTCCTTCACGGAAGTGTAAATGCATATCACTAGGTCTTATAATTTGGATTTCTTTCATATGATATTTTTTAAAGTTTGCTTCATCCTACATTTTTATTTTTTTATTGCAAATAAAAAAACGGCGCACTACTGCGCCGTTTTGCCCTATAAGGTATTACACTTTTTCTGTAAGCATTTCGTACTCTGCCCTTATGCGAGAGAAGACACTAAGGTCTTCGTTTCGGTAATAAGCTGAAACAATCTGAACCATCGAGGCTCCTGCTTTAAAAAAATTCCTTACATCACTTCCTTTTGTTATTCCGCCGACTCCCTTTATTTTAATTTCGGGTATTAAGACTGCTTTGAATTGTTTTACTTGCCCCAGAGCAATTGCAATGATTGCTTCTCCAGCCATTCCGCCGTAACCATTATTGGCACTTATTCGTGGATTTCCTTCCTCATCTTCTGAGAATGAATTTGGGAAAGTGTTACAGGTGGTAATGAAAGAGATTCTATCAAAGGCTTTGTGGGTGAGATTAAAGAATTTAGCAATTCTCTCAAGTTCTCCGGGGTTTGAATATGGAGAAAGTTTGAAGCCAATTTTTATTTTTTCGGTCGCCCCATAAATTTCTCCTAGAGCAAAGGATAATGCCTCAGAAGAGAAACTTATAATTTCTTTTTGTTTACCTTCGGCCCAGACATTAGGACATCCAGCATTAATCTCAATGAAATCAATCTCAGCATCTTCGGCAATTTGGGCGATTTCTCCAAGTTCTCCTTCTTTGAATCCAACAATACTTATCCCAACTTGCTTTTCTTTTTTATGCGCCCTTTCTGCACATTTTTTCAGTCGATCATTTTCTAGCCAGTACTGAATTCCGGGGTTCGGCAACCCGAGTGCATTTAGTGTATATCCTGGCCCAGAATAAAAAGTGTTTCCGGAATTGCCTTCACGGGGAAGGGAAGTAATGCTTCCAATCAATATTTCTGGAATATCTTCAATTTTCAGAAACTTGTTGAAATCATCTTCTGTTTTTATGATTCCAGCTCCATTTCCTAATGGAGAAACGGGTAATTTTTGGGGTGTTTTAGTGTATTGCATATGATAGTTTTTAAAGTGTTTTTCTTATAGTAACTATTTGTGGCTAAATATCAACCCTAACTGATTAATAATTTGACAAGGTATGGCTCTTTCTGCTAATCTGTCTCTAGCTCTTTGGAGAGCTATTTATTTTACCCTTATGACAAGATCAACTAAAAAAGGACCTTACGTTGACGAAAGAGTCCTAAAGAAAGTGCTAGGAAAAAACCCTCGAGAAATCGGGGTTATTAAAACATGGTCACGAGCATGTGTAATCAGTCCAGAAATGGTTGGTTTCACTTTTGGTGTTCACAATGGAAAAAACCACATTGAAGTCCTAGCAACAGAAGATATGGTTGGTCACAGATTGGGTGAATTCTCTCCAACTAAGACATTTAGAAGACACGGAGGTAAGATGCAAAAAGAACTTGAAGCAAAAGCAAAAGAATCTGAAATTGCAGCAGCTAAGGCCGCAAAAGCTTCATCTTCAGATGATAAGAAAAAGAAATAAAAATATATGAACGCAAAGCTTTCAAATCTAAGAATATCACCAAGAAAAGTAAGACTAGTAGCTAGTCTTGTTCAAGGTAAAACTATAACTGACGCAGAGCTTTTGCTTACATATTTGCCAAAGAGATCAAGCGATCCGATTTTGAAACTTATCAAAAGTGCTTACGCAAACGCTACTGTAAAGGGTGGGGCAAGTGAAGACGATATGATCATCAAAAGTATCAGAGTAGATCAAGGTCTTACAATGCACAGATTTATGCCAAGAGCTTTTGGCCGACCAGCTGCAATAAAGAAGCGATCAAGTCACATAATGCTTACACTAGGTGCAAAACCAGAAAAGAAAGAAAAAATCAGCAAAATCAAGAAAGATATGCAAAAGAGTACAGCTGAAGCGAAAACTGTAGCTAAAAAATTATCAAAGATTGATAAAGAAGAGGAAACTAAAGAAGAAAATAATTAATTTATATGTCAAAAATTGTTAACCCATTTGCACACCGTCTACCTATAATCCGTGATTGGAGATCACGCTGGTTTTCTGTAGGTTCAAAATTCAAAGAAAATCTACGAGGAGATGTTTTGATTCGCGAATACCTAACAAAGAAACTTAGAAATGCTTATATTTCTTCTATCGAAATCGAAAGAAGTCGAAAACTAGCACGAATCCTTGTTCGAACATCACGACCAGGTATTGTTATCGGACGATCAGGAGAAGGTTCAAAGAAGTTGATGGACGATACAAGAAACTTCATGAAAAAGAACAAGATTTCTATGCCTGAAGATTTCAAAATTGAAGTTGTTCCAGTTGCAAATCCAGACGCAGACGCCGCAATTGTTGCATATTCAGTAGCTGAAGCTCTAGAGAAGAGAATGCCTTTTAGAAGAGTAATGAAGCAAACAATCGAAAAAGTTTCGACTGTTCGAGAAGTTCAAGGAGTTAGAATTGTTTTAGGTGGACGTCTTGGTGGGGCAGAAATCGCTCGAAGTGAAGAATTGAAAAAAGGCTCTATCCCACTTCAGACATTTAGAGCAGATGTTGATTTCGCAAGAGAAAGAGCACATCTGCCGTACGGAGATGTTGGAATTAGAGTTTGGATTTACAGAGGAGAAAAGTTCGATAGTGATAAATAATTTATATAAAAAAGGCTTATGTTATTCCCTAAAAAAGTAAAATTTAGAAAGTGGCAAACTGCAAGAAGAAATTCTGCTACTTTTACTCGTCCTGATACAAGAGGGGTAACTTTGTCATTCGGAGAATTCGGACTTAAGGCTGAAACTCACGCTCGAATGACTTCAAACCAAATCGAAGCAGCTCGAAAGGCAATGGCTAGACAACTTACAAAGACAGGAAGAGTTTGGATAAGAGTTTTCCCAGATAGACCTGTAACAGCAAAACCACCAGAGGTGGGTATGGGAAAAGGTAAGGGAGATTTACAAAAGTATTGTTTTGAGGTAAAACCAGGAAGAATTATTTTTGAAGTTGATGGTGTTGATGAGAAAATCGCACGAGAAGCTTTAAGAAAGGCTGGAACAAAATTGCCAATCAAAACAAGAGTAATTTCACGAGTGATTTAATATGAAAAAGATAGATTTAAAAACAAAATCTGCCCTAGAATTACAAAAGCTTATCAAGGAATCAGAATTAAGACTTAGAGAAATAGCTTTTAGTACAAGTGGGGCAGGAGAAAAGAGTTTTGTAGAAAAGAGAAACTTAAAGAAAACAATCGCTAGATCAAAAACACAACTAGCAAGTTTAGATAAATAATATTTATGGAAAAGAAAAATAACAAAAGAACATTGCAAGGAACAGTCGTGTCTAACAAAATGAAAGACACGGTGGTTGTTTCTGTTGTTCGATTTGTTAAACACCCTAAATATCAGAAGTTTATGAAGATTACAAAAAAACTAAAGGCACACAATCCAGGCAATACTGCTTTGGTTGGTGACAAGGTTTTTATTGAAGAATCAAGGCCGATTTCAAAAGACAAGCATTTTATTGTTGTTAATGGTTAAAATTTTATGATACAAGCAGGAACAGTAGTAAAAATAACAGACAACGGTGGTGGAACAGTCGGCCAAGTTTTCAAAGTACTTGGTGGTTCAAAGAGACGTTATGCTGAAATTGGAGACAGAGTTATTATCTCTGTTAAGGTTGCAACACCAAGAAAGAACATAAAGAAGAAAGATGTTCTTGAAGCTGTTATCGTAAGACAAAGAGAAGCTCTAAGAAGAAGAGATGGTTCTTACATCCGATTCGACGACAACGCTGTTGTTATTTTAGAAAAGGGAAAAAAGGAACCAAAGGCGGGACGTGTTTTCGGGCCAATACCAAGAGAGCTTGCAGACAAAGGGTACCAAAAGATTATTTCATTAGCACCTGAAGTTATTTAATTTTATGAAAATCAAGAAAGGAGACAATTGCATAGTTATCGCAGGAAATGACAAAGGAAAGACTGGAAAAATCCTAGAGGTTTTTGTTTCAGTAAACAGAGTTGTTGTTGAAGGCGTAAACGTAAAGAAAAAACACACAAGAGCAAAGACTCGAGGTGAAAAAGGGCAGATTGCAGAATTTCCTATGCCGATCCATATGTCAAACGTCATGCTTCTTGATGGAAAGAAAAGAACAAGAATTGGAGCCAAGGTCGTAGATGGTAAAAATGTAAGAATTGCCAAAAAGTCTGGCAAAGAAATTTAATATGAAATCAATCAAAGAAAAACAAGATAGCTTTTTTAAAGAAGCAAAAGACAAATTTGGATATAAGAACGTAATGTCTTCTCCAAAGATTTTAAAAGTTGCTGTTTCTGTTGCAACTGGAACAATGATGAAGAAAGACAACAAAAGAAATGATTTTGTTTCTGACAGACTTGCAAAAATAACTGGTCAAAAACCAGCTGTTCGTGGAGCTAAAAAATCAGTTGCATCTTTCAAGGTAAGACAAGGAGACCCAATCGGACTTTTGGTAATTTTAAGAGGAAATAGAATGCAAGACTTTTTGGAAAAACTTATAAATATTGCACTTCCACGTACAAAAGACTTTAGAGGAATAAACCCAAACTCAGTTGATAATATCGGAAACATCACTTTTGGAATCAAAGAACACACTATTTTCCCAGAAACATCAGACGAAGATATTAAAGATATTTTTGGAATGGCTATAACAATCGAGACATCTGCTAAATCAAAAGAAGAAGCAAAAGATTTTTTGACACATATCGGCCTTCCATTCAAAACAAATATTCAATAAAAAACTCCACCATTCGGTGGTTTTTTTATTTTATGAGAAGTGTAAAAGACTTGCTACTTTTTTAATTTATTGTAGTATTGTTTCTAAAATAAAACTTAGAACTATGAAAGGTTTGGAATTTAAAGTAGATATATCTCTTGAGGAAAGAGCTGGTGTTCTGTTGGAAAGTGGTACTTTTGTTAAACTTAAAAAAATAAAAAAAGAGACCTTCGCTCTATATGAATTGTACGGTTGTTTCGTTGAGGTTGTTGTGGAGAATAAAGAAGTAAAAAGTATAGAATTTATTCAAAATAATGACACTGAACGACTTGCTAGTTATGTTACAAAATCACAATTAAAAAAATTATTTTCAACTAAAAGCCTCAATTGAGGCTTTATTTTATTGACAATTTTTATCCAAAGAGTAAAGTTTACGAAACTCTAAAAACTAAATATTATGAAGAAAAATAAAATAATAAACATTGAAGATGTCTTTAAAAACCTTAAAGAGATTAGCGGGTTCGAATCTTTTTTGGTGACCAAAGAAAATAGATTGAGGTTTTATGAGCTCAGAGATCATCTATGGTTATACTTATTTTGGTACAGAGTCAGCATTATTGTGCTAGGTCTTGTTTCGGCTATGATTGTTATGTCTTTGTTATATGTATTCTTTGAGTTGAATTTGGAGGTTAATAACACGCAAGTCTTACCCGTAGGATATAAATTAAGTAAGGAATTGCTAGGTGTTATTTTTTTCTTCTCCACATTAACTTTGCTTTACGTACTATTTCACCCTTTTGATTATCTTTGGGTAAAGTTTATATACAAAAAGATAAAAAAATGGTCGGAAAAATCAGATTTCAACCACACCAAACTTTACAACGAAGAAGAAATGAATAGTAAGAGGGAAGCGATATCTGTATTGTTTAATCGGATTGAGAATAAGAATCTCAGACAACCCGATATAAAAGGCATTGAGGCGATAATAAATGAAGGTGCTGAGTTGTATCAAAAAAGACATTTAGAGTCTATTAAAAAACAGGCTGAGTTTCATTTAAAAAATTTGGCAAGTAGTGCCTAATCTAAAGCTGGATAAAACCAGCTTTTTTATTTTGAATTATTTGACATCCAAAAGCCCTTTTGGTAGTATCTTAGGACTTCAGCAATCCACGGTTCTCCTTGGGTATCCGAGTTTTCGGACGAAGATATCCAAGAAAAATCGTGTGATATTGCGAAGTAATTATAAATATGGCAAAAACATCAGTAAAAGTACGCGCTGCGCGTACACCCAAGTTTTCTACAAGAGCGAAGAATCGCTGTTTTCGTTGTGGAAGAGGAAAGGGATTTATGAGAGACTTCGGTCTTTGCAGAATTTGCTTTAGAGAACTTTCAAACGAAGGAATGATTCCTGGAGTTAGAAAGTCATCTTGGTAAAAATAAATTTATGACAGACCCTATTGGAGCAATGGTAAATGAAATAAAGGTTGGTGGAATCGCAAAAAAGACATCAATCACAGTTAGACACTCAAGCATCAAAAGTGCGATTCTTGATTGTTTAAAAAAAGCTGGCTTTATTGATTCTTTTGAAAAGAGAATCAAACAAGGGCACCAGGTTTTGGATATAAATCTTGCATATGCAGAAGACGGATCAGCAAAGGTGAAAGAAGCAAAAAGAGTTTCTAAGCCATCAAGACGTTTGTATTATGGTTACAGAGAAATAAAGTTAGTTAAAGGTGGTCGAGGTATTATTGTACTATCTACTCCAAAAGGAATTCTTTCAGGCGTTGACGCCAGAAAAGAATTGGTCGGAGGAGAGCCATTATTTTTGATTTGGTAAAAATTTATGTCAAGAATTGGAAAACAACCTATTGAAATACCAGCTGGAACATCTGTAACAATTACAGATGGTGTAATGACTGTAAAAGGCCCTAAGGGCGAACTATCAAAGCCGTTTAACACAAAAGCTGTAGCTATAACAGTAGAAGGTAACATTGCTCAAGTAACACCTCTAAACGAAGAAATTTCATCTCGAGCTCTTTGGGGTACATACGCTTCTCATTTGAAAAATATGGTAAATGGAGTAAACAATCTATTTACAAAGAAATTAATTCTTGAAGGAGTTGGTTTTAAATCTGAAGTGAAGGGAAGTGAATTGGTTTTAGCTTTAGGTTTTTCACATCCTGTAAATGTTAAAATACCAGAAGGTCTAACTGTTACAGCAGAAAAAAACAACATAACAGTTTCAGGAATTGATAAAGAAGCCGTAGGAGAATTTACAGCATCAACTCGAGCATTGAAGAAACCAGAACCGTACAAAGGTAAGGGTTTTAGATATAGCGATGAAGTTATTAGACGAAAACAAGGTAAGAAGACTGCATAAGGCTTATGAGTAAAACAAAATCAAAAGTTGAAAAAAGATTTAGAGTTAAGAGAAGAATCAGAGCAAAAGTTTCTGGTACTTTGGAGCGACCAAGACTTGCTGTTTTCAAATCTAACTCTAGAATATATACTCAGTTGATTGATGACACAACAGGAAAAACTCTTGCTTCTGCATCAGATATAAAAATTGAAAAAGGTTCTCCTATGGAAAGAGCTAAAGAGATTGGAAAAACGATTGCTGTTAATGCAAAGAATGCAGGAATAACAAAAGTTGTTTTTGATCGAGGTGGATTTAAATACACAGGAAGAATTAAGCAATTAGCAGAAGGAGCTCGTGAAGGCGGATTAATTTTTTAATTATGGAAGACACAAACACAACAACAGAAAATAACACACCGGTAGTAGCAGAAACTTCTGCTCCAGGAGTGGCGGCACCAGTAAAGAGAGCTTTTGTTCCTAGAGGTAATTCTACTGGAGGACAAAGATCTTTTGGTTCACGCGGACCAAATTCTAATGGACCACGAAGAAGTGGCCCAAGACCTGATTCAGAATTTGATCAAAAGACATTGCTTGCAAGAAGAGTAACTAGAGTTGTTGCTGGAGGACGAAGATTTTCATTGGCTGTTTTGGTTGCACTTGGTGATAAGAAGGGGAAGATAGGTCTTGGGGTTGGAAAAGCACTGGATACAGCTTTGGCTATAAACAAGGCGACTCGAGACGCAAAGAAAAACATGGTAAAAATAACTCTTACAAAAGATTTAAGTTTGCCTCATGATGTGCACGCCAAATATTCGACTTCAAAAGTGTACCTATTTCCTAACAGATCAAAAGGTCTTGTTGCCGGAAGTGCTGTGCGAGAAATTCTTGTTTTGGCAGGTATAAAAAATGTTACTGCAAAAATTCTTTCTGGAAGTAAAAATAAAATGAACATTGCGAAAGCAACAATGGAAGCACTATCTGTTTTTGGAAAGCCTGTACTTAATGTAAAAAGACCAAAGGTTGCAGAAGTAAAAGAAGATAAATAATTTTTATGGAACAAAGTAAATTACAAAGAAATACAAAAAGAAAAAAGCACCGAGTTGTTGGTCGTGGAGGGAAACACGCCAAGACTGCAGGGCGAGGTACTAAGGGTCAAAAATCTAGATCTGGTAGAAAAATGCGACCAGAAATTAGAGACACTATTAAAAAACTTCCAAAACTTCGTGGACGAGGAAAAAATATTTTTAAGAGATTTAGAGAAGTAGTTACTCCTATAAATCTAAACGTTCTATCAATGGTATTTGCAAACGGAGAATCGGTCACAAGAGCGACATTGGTTGAAAAAAAGGTTATAGTATTAAGAAGAGGTAAGACTCCACGAATAAAAATTCTGTCAGCTGGGGAAATAGATAAAAAAATAGAAGTTTCAGGATTAGAGGTAAGTCCATCAGCAAAGGCTAAGATAGAAAAAGCAGGAGGTAAAGTTACATAATTATGAATTTTTGGCAAAAAGTTAAATTATTGTTAAGTGATAAAGGTCTACGAAATAAATTACTTTTCGTAGTCTTTATTCTTTTCATTTTTAGACTTTTGGCAAATGTTCCAATTCCAGGAATTGATGCTTCAAGACTTGGACAATTTCTACAACAAAGCCAACTTTTGGGTGTATTGAATATATTCTCTGGAGGAGGACTTTCAAATCTTTCTTTGGTTATGCTTGGTGTTGGGCCATATATTACCGCGTCCATTATCTTACAAGTTTTGACATTGGTTTCGCCAAAACTAAAGGCACTATATTCAGAAGAAGGAGAGGCTGGAAAGAAAAAATTTACACAATACGGAAGACTTTTAACTGTTCCTTTGGCAGCTCTTCAAGGATACAGTCTTATTTATCTGCTTTCTCAGCAAGGTGTCATTGACCAGCTTTATGGCTTTGCTCTATTTTCAAACATAATCATCTTGATTGCAGGTGCTTTGATTGCTATGTGGCTAGGAGAACTTATATCAGAATATGGAATCGGAAATGGTGTTTCAATGATAATTTTCGCTGGTATTGTTGCTAGTTTACCTTCTAGTTTTTCTCAGATTATTTCAACTTTCGACACAACAATGATACCTCTTTATCTAGCTTTCTTGGCTGTGGCAATTATTGTTATTGCTGGAGTTATTTTTATTACAGAGGCAGAAAGATTGGTTCCTGTTACTTACGCAAGACAAGTTCGTGGTATTGGCCAAGCAAATGCTTCATATTTACCTATAAAATTAAACCAAGCAGGAGTTATTCCAATTATTTTCGCACTATCTATATTAGTGTTTCCTCAAATCTTAAGTGGTCTTTTGGCTAATTCAGATAATACAACTTTGGCGTCTGTCTCAAAAACTCTTTCAGGATTTACTCAGGATAATTGGATTTACTCAGTTGTTTATTTTATTTTAGTTTTCTTCTTTACTTATTTCTACACTGCAGTAACTTTCGATCCAAAAACTATATCAGATAATTTGCAAAGAAACGGGGCTTTTGTTTCTGGAATTAGACCAGGTCAATCAACGTCAGAGTATATTGGTGGAATTGTTAGTCGCGTTACAACAGTCGGAGCACTATTCCTTGGTTTGATTGCTATTTTACCTATAATTACAACTAATCTGTCTAATACTCAGGCAATTTCTATTGGAGGAACATCTCTTTTGATTGCAGTTTCTGTTATTCTTGATTTGGTTAAGAAACTAAACGCACAACTTACTCTTCGGGAATACTAAATTCTTTGTATAATATACAAATGGAACTACAGACAATAATTTTTATGGGTCGCTCAGGTTGCGGAAAGGGGACTCAGGTAGCCCTATTAAAAGATTACATAAAACAAAATGACTCTGAAAGTAGAGAGATTTTTTCTCTTGAAACTGGAGCAAAATTCCGGGAGATGATAGAAGGTGATTCATTCACAAGTAAACTCGCGAAAGAAATTTATTCAAACGGCGATCTTCAGCCAGCCTTTTTGGCTATTCATATTTGGTCTCATATCTTAATAGAGAACTTAAAAGAAAATAATCATATCATTTTAGACGGCACACCGAGAACTTATTCAGAGTCTGTTATTTTAGATTCTGTTATGGGTTTTTATGGAAGAGTTAAACCAATAGTTGTTCATCTAAACGTAAGTCGAAACTGGTCAAAAGAAAGACTTGTTGGGCGTGGGCGTTTTGATGACACAGAAGAAGGAGTTGAGAAAAGACTAAATTGGTTCGACAATGAAGTTGTACCTGCCATGAATCATCTTCGGGATAGTGGTATTTATAATTTTATTGAAATAAATGGAGAGCAGACAATTGAAGAGGTGCACAACGAACTGATTCAAAAAGTTTTTAATAAATAAAATGAGTCTTATAAAAGATAAAACAGAAATAGAGTCTATTATTGAATGCGGCAAAAGATTGTCTAGTGTTTTAGATATTGTTGCCAAGTCTGTAAAGGCAGGGATGACAACAGAAGATTTGGATAAAATTGCTAGAAATGAAATTGAAAAAATAGTAGATATTCCAGCTTTTTTGGGTTACACACCAGAAGGAATTAGAAATCCATATCCGTCAGCACTGTGTGTATCCATAAATGAAGAAGTGGTTCACGGTATCCCAAGTAAAAAAAGAATAATAAAAGAAGGGGATATCGTCTCTGTCGACCTTGGGCTCAAACATAATGGTCTTTTTTGTGATCATGCAAAAACTGTTGCAGTAGGAAAGGTTTCGAAAGAAATTCAAAATTTACTAAAGGATACTAAAAAAGCATTAGAGCTTGGAATAGGACAAGCTAGAGTTGGTAATACAACTGGTGATATTGGAAGCGCAATCGAATCTGTGGCAAAAAATGGCAACTATGGATTGGTAAAAATACTTTCAGGGCACGGTGTCGGAAAGAAGATACACGACGACCCTTATGTGCCAAATTACGGCAAACCGGGCCAAGGCACAAAGCTTGTGGAAGGAATGGTTATTGCTATAGAGCCAATGTTTACGTTGGGTAAAGGGCACGTTAGAGCCTTGAGTGATGAGTATACTTATGTCACAAAAGATAAGTCTATGTCAGCTCATTTTGAGCATACTGTTATGATTACAAAAGAAGGCCCAAAAATTTTAACTGTTACTTAAGCAGCAATTCTTCTAGAAACCCCTTCTTCTACAAGAGATTTTATATCATCGTATGTTTCTAATACTTCTTTAAGTTTATCTTTGTTTTGATCAATATTTTCAGGAGTAAGTTCAACTCCGTTCATTATTGAATATATTTCTTCTATTTTTTCATCAAGTTCACCAATTAGTGCTTGGTTTTTTTCATTTTTAACATTTCCATACTCTTCTTCTCGTAGTCTTTCGGTATATTTTTTCAACTCCTTATTTTGGAATTTGTTATTAAGGCCACTCGTCACAATTTTAAGATCCAGTAGCTCTTCTGGGTTATTTTTATCATATTCGTCTGCTAGCAAATCCTTAATCCATAGATTGGTAACATTGAATTCATTTAAATAATCTTTACTTAAGCCATGCTCATTTACAGTAAGAAGTCTTTTTTCAATAGGTTTCTCCTTAGATATCTGCACTGGCTCATCTTCTAATATATCTACGTCATCTTTTGGTGGGTATTCCATATTAATTAGGATATATGAATTAAAATAAAATATCAAATAGGGTATAATTAAAATCTATGGAAAATCAATTTTTCAAAGATCTACCAAAATTTACTACTCCTGAAGAGGAGATTAGCTATTTGCGAGAACATATTAGTAATAGAGAAAAACAACTAACAGAGGAAAGAAAGAATATTCCACTCGAGCAAGTTGCCAAAGACGCAATCGACGCTTATAAATTCGTTCCTGCAGAGAAAGTAATACCTGATAATTTAATTCCAAGACAAGAGGCGGAGCAAATCGTTTTAAGTCTTACACCAGAGACTCACGATAGAAAAATAGAAGAGTTTTTTGGATTGATGCTAGAAAAAGGTTTAAAAAACACTTTTTCTGTTTTAAAGAAGATGAATAATCCTCATCTAGATGATGATTTCCATAGATTCTTAGTTCAATATTTAATAACTGGACAAAAACCGAGCGACTTAAGAGAAGGGCTTGAAGAAAATAAGGGTCTTTCTATGCGACTTTTTGAAGTTAGTTTGCCAAATTTTGATAAAGAAAAAAAGACTCCAGCATCTTTGATTGCAGGGATGGAGCAATTTCTCTCTGGTATGCAGGCTGTAGGTGACGGGAGGACTATAGAAGGAAAAGAATATTTCACGCTTGAACTTGCTGTAGAGAATCATGGATCGAACATGTCTTTGTACGTAGCTGTGCCAGCTTCACGTGCTGATCTTTTTGAGAAAAACATGTTAGCGGTTTATCCAGATGCAAAAATAAAAGAGGTTCCAGATGATTACAATATTTTTAATGAGCAAGGCTATGCCGTTGCGTCTATTGCCAAACTAACTGATCTACCTGTTTTTCCGCTTCGTTCGTTTGAAGATGGTGCTACAGATCCGATGTCTTCAATAATTTCCGCTTTTTCAAAGTTCAATCAACCAGGAGAGGGTGCGTCTATTCAATTTGTTGTAAAGCCTGTTGGAGATGCTTTTATAAAAAGATACAACAGAATTCTTGATCAAGTTAGAAATGGCGGAAATGTTAAAGAAGTTTATAGTGGATTAGATTCTTGGGGTGGTGCTTTGAAAAATGCAGCTAAAGATTTCTTTTCTGCTCCTGTTAAAAAAGATGAAAATAAGGACGACAAAAAAGATGATGAAAAACTACGGAGTAATATAGAAAAAATGAACAAGAAGCTTACTTCAACTATTTTGTCTGCAAATATTCGTATAGTTGTATCAGCATCAACAAAAGAAAGAACAGAGCAGATGGTAAGGGAAATATCTTCTGCTTTCAATCAGTTCACTGACACAACTTCAAATTCATTAGTTTTCCAAAACGTGGGTGAATCTAGATTATTTGATGAACTACACTCTTTTTCTTATAGAATTTTTAAAGAAGAAAATAATTTACCTTTAACACAAAGAGAAATTGCTAGCATGGTTCATATGCCAGAGAACACAATTGATTCTCCTCACATTGCACAAAGTGCGATGACTCTCTCTCCTGCGCCAGCAGAAGTTTCTAATAAGGGGGTATTGCTTGGAATAAATTCTTATCGTGGACAAGAAACCGAAGTAAAATTTTCTCCCGAAGATAGACTTAGGCATTTGTATGTTATTGGACAAACTGGAACTGGAAAAACAACCATTTTGAAAAATATGATTGTTCAAGATATTTTAAATGGCGAAGGTGTTTGTTTTATTGATCCGCACGGAAATGACATAGAAGATATTCTTGCAAATATTCCACCAGAGCGAGCTGATGACGTTATTTATTTTGATCCAGGTTCAATAGATAGGCCAATTGGTCTTAATATGTTGGAATATGATGTTCGTTTTCCTGAGCAGAAGACTTTTGTTGTCGATGAACTTCTTTCTATTTTTAGAAAACTTTTTGGAGGAACTCCAGAAAGTATGGGTCCAGCTTTTGAGCAATATTTTAGAAATTCAGCCCTACTTGCAATGGATGACCCAGCCGAAGGGGCGACGCTTCTTGAAATTGGTAGAGTTTTGGCAAACAAAGAATATCGACAAAGATTGATTGCTAAATGTGTAAATCCAATAATTAGGCAATTTTGGGAAAGCGCAGAAAAGACGACCGGAGAAGCATCTTTGGCAAACTACGTAAATTACATAACCAATAAATTTGATGTTTTTATAACAAATGAAATAATGCGACCAATTGTTGTTCAACAAAAGTCATCGCTGAATTTCAGGGAAATAATTGACGGTAAGAAAATATTTTTAGTAAATCTTTCAAAAGGAAGGTTGGGGGAGATAAACTCAAACCTTTTGGGTCTTGTGATTGTTGGGAAATTGTTTATGGCGGCACTTTCTAGGGTTGATTCAATTGGTAAGGATTTGCCCCCGTTTTATCTTTACATCGATGAGTTTCAAAATGTCACAACAAATTCTATCAGTCAGATTCTCTCGGAAGCTCGAAAATACAAACTAGGACTTAACTTAGCGCATCAATATATTGCTCAAATAGATGAAGGTATAAAAAATGCTGTTTTTGGAAACGTTGGCTCTATGGTTGCTTTTAGAATCGGAGTAGACGATGCAGACTTTTTGGCAAAACAATTTGAGCCTACTTTTACTGGACTTGATTTACAAAAATTAGAAAATAGAAATGCATATGTAAAAATGCTCGTAAATGGATTTCCTGCAAAACCATTTAGTCTTAGGACAATGAAGCCAACTGAAGGAAATAGAGAATTAGCTCAAAAGATTAAAGAGCTTTCACATTTGAAATATGGAAAAGATCGTAAAATTGTCGAAGCTGAAATTTTAAGTCGTTATTCTGCTTAGTATTGAGATAAGGGGAAGATTTTGCTATAGTCTTTGTGGCTTAGGCCATTTTTAATTTTTGAGATTATTAATTACTAATTAAATTTATATATGGAAAGAACACTTATAGTATTTAAACCTGACGCGGTCCAAAGAGGGATTACTGGGGAAATTATTGCTCGTTTTGAAAAAGCGGGGCTAAAAATAGTTGGAGTCAAAATGGTTTGGCCAAGTGAAAGTCATTACGACCAGCATTATGAAGGAATAGGTAAGCTTGCGACACGAATGGGGCAGAAAATTTGTGATATGACAAAGAATATGATGTGCGAAGGTCCTGTTTTGGCAATGATTTTAGAGGGCATAGAGGCTGTCACACTTGTTCGAAAGATGGTTGGGGCAACTGAACCAAAAAGCTCAGCCCCAGGGACAATTAGGGGTGATTACGCACATATGAGTTATGGTCATGCTGATGGAAATGATATTGCACTTCCTAATATTATTCATGCATCAGGTTCTATCGAAGATGCTGTTCAAGAAATTCCACACTGGTTTTCTGATGATCAAATTTTTGAGTACGAAACTGTGTATGAAAAATTTACGTTGAAGAGAAAGGCTAAATAATTTTTTTCTAAAACGCATTTTTGTAGTTGTCTATATTGTTTTTGTAAAAATTTTTTTATAAAATATTTATACGGTTATTGAAGCGTATTACCGAGAAACACAATATTTTTGGGAGCCAATAGTTTTCTCACTTTTTAAAGAGAATGCGGTACGCCGATGGTAAACGTCGGAGTCAGGCACCCCCGTGGGCTAAGGCTACGGTAATATTCTTGTAATAACCGTAAATAAAAAGCCGACGTTTTGTCGGCTTTTTGCTAAAAATATGAATTTTTTAAATAAAAAAATATTTATTACTCTAATTTTATCTGCGCTCTTGCTGTTTTTGCACGTAGGGGCTATTAAATTTGGTTGGTACTATCTATTTTATGAATTTGACATGCTCCCACATTTTTTGGGAGGGCTTGTTGTGTTTTTGATAATTTATAATTTTGCTTTAATTTTTGAAAAAGAAATAAAAATATCTAAAATTCTACTACTTGTCTTTTTTGTTACTATTGGATGGGAATTTTTTGAAATATATCTAGACAATACTTTTGGTGTTGAGTACGCAAGAACATTTGATTCAGTCTCAGATATATTTTTAGGTATGGCTGGGGCGACTATCGGCGCTTTTTTCACAGCAAAAATAAATAAAAACATATATAATAATATAAATGGCAAATAAAGCTAAGATAACATTTTGTTCTGGGGCCGGTACTGTAACAGGTGCTAATTTTTTGTTTGAAGTAAATGAAAAAAAATTTTTGATTGACTGTGGAATGATTCAAAATTCTAAATTGGCAGATGAAGTGAACTGGGATCCTTTTCCTTACAACGCAAGTGAAGTAGAGATTTTATTTGTGACACATGCACACATTGATCACGTGGGTAGAATACCAAAATTAATAGAAGAGGGGTTCAGGGGAAAAATTATTTCAGCTATACCTTCAAAAGATATCGCTGATCTGATGATGCGGGATACAGCTGGTATTTTGACACAAGATGACGCTAACGGTCTAGACGTTTTTTATAACGAAAAAAATATTAATTTAGCTCTATCTTTGTGGGAAACTCACGAATACAATCAAGAGTTTAAAATTTCTGAAGACATAACTGTTAGTCTAAAAGACGCTGGACATATTTTGGGCTCGGCAATGATTTGCTTTAATGCGTACGGTAAAAGTATAGTTTTTACTGGAGATTTAGGAAACTCTCCATCGCCAATTTTGCCAGACACAGAGCTATTAAAAAATGTCGACTATTTGATAATGGAGAGTGTGTACGGAGACAGAAACCATGAATCTCGAGATGAAAGAAAGAAAAAATTAGAAAAAGTGATAGAAGACAATTATGGCAGAAAGGGTGTTTTGGTTATTCCAACATTTTCTTTGGAGAGAAGTCAGGAGTTACTCTTTGAGATAAACGATTTTGTTGAGAATAACAGGATCCCGCCAATGCCCGTTTATATTGATTCACCGTTGGCCATAAAACTTACTGCTGTTTATTCTAAATATACAAAATACTTAAACAAAATTGCATTAGATAAAATAAAAGAAGGGGATGATATTTTTAATTTTCCAGGCCTTCGGGTTACGCTTTCTACGGATGAATCAAAGGGTATTTTAAAAGTACCTTCACCAAAGATAATTATGGCTGGAAGTGGAATGTCTATGGGGGGAAGAATTGTTCATCATGAAAGAAACTATTTGCCTGACAAAAATAACACATTGCTTTTGATAGGCTTTCAATCTCTTGGAACAATGGGTAGATTAATTGAAGAGGGCGCGAAAAAAATTAGAATAACAGGACAAGATGTAATGGTTAATGCACACATTGAAAAAATTAGTGGTTACTCTGGTCATAAGGATTCTGATGCGTTGATTGAATTTGTCGAAACAAATGCGGATAGTTTGAAAAAAGTTTTTTGTGTTATGGGTGAGCCAAAATCTTCGATGTTTTTGGCGCAAAAGATTAGAGATTATTTAGGTGTTGAAGCTCTGTCGCCTGGAGCTGGGGATGTTTATGAAATAAACTTGTAAGAATATATTATGGAAGATAACAATAAGCACAATCATTTAAAAATAAAAATAGGAGTTTCTGGTGCCGCAGAAACCGGCCACTGTGGAATCGATGCATTAGACAAAGCAAAAGAATTGGGAAGAGAAATTATTCGACAAAGTGGAATTGTTGTAACGGGTGCAACAACTGGATTTCCTCTTTGGTCAGCAATGGGCGCAAAAGAAGAAAGAGGAGTTTCTATTGGACTTTCTCCTGCATCAAGTGAAAAAGAACATGTAGAAGTGTATCGATTGCCAGTAGATTATATGGATTTGATTATTTACACAGGTTTTGGATTCCCCGGGAGAGATTTGCTTTTTACACGTTCTTGCGATGCCTTGGTTATTGGTTGTGGAAGAATAGGTACGATACACGAATTTACAATTGCTTTTGAAGCGGGCATGCCTATAGGAGTCTTGCAGGGATCTTGGACTATGGATGAAACAATAAAAATAATACTAGAAAGAGGCAACAGGCCAAGTGATATGATAATTTTCGACGATAACCCTAAGAGGCTAGTAGAAAAGCTTATCAAAATGGTTTTACAACAGAAGGTGCAAGAATACAAAACTCCTTCTATGACAGAAAATGTAAACCTCGGAAGACTGGGTTAATAATAAAAAAAGCCGTCTTATGACGGCTTTTTTTATTTAACTAGTTTTACAATGTCTGTAAAGATTTGAGGATAATCATTTGCAAGAGTTGAAAGTACTTTTCGATCTAGCAATATTCCTTTTTTCTTTAGTTCACCCATAAATTTAGAGTAAGTCATTTCGTGAGATTCTAGGGCGGCATTTATTCGTACGTTCCAGATTCTTCTAATGTCTCCTTTTTTGTCTCTTCTGTGTGCTCGAGCGTGACTACCTGCGTGTAGTAGGGCGTCTTTAGCTGCTCTTTCTTTTGTACTAGCAGAATGTCTAAAACCCTTTGTTTGTTTTAAAACATTTCTTCTTCTCTTTAATCCAATTTTTCCTCTTTTTATTCTTGTCATTGTATTTTATCTATAAGGTAGTAATCGAGATGCAACTTTTGGTGTTATTCTAAAATCCTGCATTTTTTTACCAGCTAGTTGCTTGCTTCGAGATTGTTTTGCGTTGAAATG
>CAYLKL010000003.1:0-7675 GCA_964384645.1 uncultured Candidatus Saccharibacteria bacterium | reverse complement strand
CCGCTCTTTCTTGAGAGTATTTTTCCTGTTTTTGTAAGCTTCAAGCGCTTAGTAAGTGATTTGTTTGTTTTCATCATAAAATATAAAAATTTAGTGCTTTCCGCTAGATCTCTCTATTGTCAGCATGAGCCCTTTTGGAACTCGTTTTATTTCTTCCGCAATTTTGTATTCTTCGGTTATAAGATTGAGTATTCTGTTGAGTCTTTCCCTTAGGAATTTCTCATCTAGAAATTTTGATCTTCCGCTTAAATAAAGCTCTATTTTGATTCTGTGTCCTTCGGCTAGCCATTTTGAAGCGGTCTTAGCTTTTAGTTCTAAATCATGCTCTCCGGTTCCGACTTTGACCTGAATGGACTTAGTTTCGGTGGTTTTACCCCCTGAGGCCTTCTTTTTCTTTTTCTCGAGCTCGTAAAGGAATTTACCATATTCTGAGATTTTTGCAACTGGTGGGTTTGCTTGGGCGGTAACTTCAATAAGATCCAGTTCTAAGTCTTGAGCTCTTTGAAGGGCATCAGATGTCTTCATTACCCCAAGCATTTCTCCGTCAGGTCCGATAACACGCAGTTCTTCTGCTTTTATCGCGCTATTTAATTTGTGTGCTGTTCTTTTTTCGAACTTCTTGAATTTATTCACTGATAGGGGAATTATATAGATATTTTAGAGTTTTACAAGGGAGAATGGGATAAATAAAAGAAAAAGCACCGCGAAACTTTCGTTTCGCGGTGCGGTAATTTTTAACTAGCCTTTTTAGCTTTCTGGCATTGAGTTAAACCTAAGCCAAATAATGGACATTTGTCACCGGCACAGGTTCCTTTAAAGCAGTTATCTTTATAGTTACCGTGGAAATTTTTTCCAAGGCCCAGCCATACTGCCTCTCTTAATTCGCTTTCAGCAAGAACTTTTCCATACAAACCATCTTTTGTTGGTTGCGAGAAAGAACCATTGAATAGATTTCCTTGTTCTGGATGTAAGAACAGTGGAATCGGTTCGATTGTGCCAACTTTACTCATGTCGCTTTTGGGAATATTTAAGTTCCTCTTGTTTGCCACTTTTGAGCGTAGTATTGCAGTTAGTCCGGTTAAATCATCTTCTCCATTTCCATTTAAGTCCTTAAGACATGCAAACATGCCGGTTTCTGGATTTGCTGAAATTGTCAGGGCTATACGTTTATTCCGAGCTTCAGGAAGTGTTTTGCCAATGCTTCGGGCGAGTTGAGCTGCTTTTGAGGATTTAGATACTATAAAAACTGCAACTGCGGTTTTGTTTATAGGGAATATTGTAACCTGAGGCCTCTCTTTCTTTGATTCATGAAAGATTTTTTGGCTTTCTATTTCGATACTCATTATATCCATAATGGATTGTATGTACGAAATCTTTATTTCTTCGCTCCATTTTTTCTCTCTGGCAACAGAATGTAAATTTTTTACAAGCTTTGCTGGAAGAAGTGCTTGGCAGGCATCTCGCACTTTAGTCTCTTCTTTGTTGAGCTGGTCATTCGTCCATACCTTGTCTCCGTTTTTATCGGTATAGAGAAGGTATTCAAAGAGGCGCGTTAACTCTGGGTTGTTTTTTACTCCCAGGTGTTTTGCTAGGAGAGTTGCTGCACAATCGCGGACATTTTCCTTAACATGGTCGTCGAGAGGTCCACCTGCCATGCCAAAAAATAAAAATCCTTTTTGAAGAAGTTTCCAGAAAGCATCTTCCATTTTGCCTCCAAGGAATTCTTTAATTTTTTCATTGTTAATAAATCCTAGTTGAATCTTTTTGCAATCCGGAAAGATATGAGTTCCGTAATTGTAGAAGATGAGATGGCCACATATTTCCTCTATGTGAGGATTTTCGTGGGTAGCAAGGGTGTGAATTCCATTCATTGGAGCTTTGGCTTGCCAGAGTTCTTTTAATTCCGCAACTGATTTTTGAGTTACATTCACTGTTTGTTGGCCCATATTTTTTTGGTTTTTAAGGTTTAACTTTTATTTATTGGTTCTTTTGTATTATATCACTATTTATATCAAAAGTCAATTAAAAAAGCCCTGAATTTACAGGGCTTTTGTATTAATTCCATTGAGGATCTTCGGGGTAATTTGCCATAATTGAATATTCTCCACCCATGCTTTTTAGAACTGCCGTCCAAAGATTTGAAGTGTCTGTGTTAAATAAAAATTTTTTATTATATTCTGACAAAGTCCATATTTTTTCTGCTAACTCTTGTGCTATAAGACCTGTGTCCCAACCTGAATATCCTACAAAAAAACTAATCATGTGTGGTAGTATTTTCCCAATATCTACCATCAGCTTTAATTGTTCATAACTCCCTCCAAAATAAATATTATCTGTAATTTTTTGGGCATCTTTTAAATTGTTAATTGTGTGCACGTAAAACAGGTCTTCTGTTTGCACGGGGCCTCCAAAATATACAGGGGATGTAAATTCAGGGAAATCATTCATAATGTCAGTAATATTAATTTTTAGTGGTTTGTTTAGAATAAAACCAAGTATTCCATCGGCGTCTTCTTCTGCAATGAGTACTACTGACCGTTTAAAATAAGGATCATTAAGAAACGGTTCGGATACCAAAATGGATCCTTGAGATATTTTTGGGCACGGTTCCATGTTTTTTGTTTTTAAATTGTTAGATTAAGGTCCTTTTGTGCAAATGCTACTCCTCCTATATTTTAGTGTCAAATTTTCTTAGTTACTTTTAAACCGCCAAAAAGTAACCAAAAATGCTCTCGCCAGAATAAAGTTTTATTATGAAAATGTAATTCGTCCTCGCAAAAACTTTAAACTCTCCTTCGGCAAGCTCAGGATCAAACAGAAAAGTTATAGTCTTCGGACTCATTGGTTTTCATATATAAAACTTTATAAGGCGAATGACGTGAGTAAATTTAAAAATAAAAAAACCGTCATTTAGGACAGTTTTTTATTTTGTGGCGCCGCAGACAGTCTGCGGCATCCCGCAAAAATATAGTCGCCTTGCTCCTTATTTTTTGTGGAGATGGGCGGATTCGAACCGCCGTGCAAAAGTATGTTCAAATTGATCTTCGTGTGTAGTTTGCTCTGTTGTTTCGCGTATTGATAAAGGGCAAACAAAAATCTTTACGCTATCTTCTAAGTTTTCTTTTAGAAAGGCGAAGAGGTCTTTCTAAAATAAAGATTGACTGTATAAGACCCTAATCCCTGACATCAATCAGATCAAAGTAGGATCCGAGACTCTTAAGCGAGTGCTCGTGCAAAGGCCGCGTTTTGAAACGGGCTCTTTACATAACCAAATGTTTTTCCATTTGGAGTTGCAACATGTGTTAACGAGCGACATTTGCATGCTCGACACGCACAATTTGAAGCGATATCTCTTGTCGATGCCATAAACATCCCCAATTGAATCGTATTATTAATTTTTCAAAGTCCTACGAATTTCTCTTTCAGTATCTCTTTTTTTGATACTTTCTCTTTTGTCGTACTTCTTTTTTCCTCGAACCAAACCGATTTTACATTTGATTCGTCGTCCCACACTATACAATTTAAGCGGCACAAGTGTCAATCGATCAGATTTGTTTTTTCTCTCAAATTCTTCCATTTCTTTTTTTGTAACCAAAAGCTTTCGCATGCGTTCTGGGTCATAATCCTTTGGGGTATTTCCAACTTGGTAGGGATTGATATTTGAACCAACCAAAAACAATTCGCCGGACATGACTTTTACATAACTCCCTGCTAACCTTGCACCACCTTGCCTAACGGATTTTACCTCAAAGCCAAAAAGCTCGATTCCAGTTTCGACTGTATCGATTATCTCATAATCAAAATATGCTTTTCTATTTTCAGCAAAAACTGCCATAAGTGAAGTTTATCATTAATTTTTATTTATGTTAGTATTTGGAAAACTTCCTCTAAATGATTAAAAAAATAAAAGCCTTGCTTCGAATAAGGAGAATTAAAAAGATTCGAGAAACGCCAGAGATATATCGTTATATCAAAGTAACAGAACGAGGTAGTCTGTATATTGATATAGAAACAGAAGATTTCCTTAAGCTTGAAAAAGTTCGTGTGACTATTCAACAAATAATGAATAGTAGTTTTTATAAAAACACATTCAAAAAGACCCCACATTTGTGAGGTCTTTTTTGTTCAAAATAATCCATCTTTCGTGTATAATTACACACAATGAAAGCTAAAAAAGACATAAACCCAAACAATAACCCTGTAAAAAAGGGAGGGGAGCCGAAGTTATCAAGAATGATTACTTCTGTATTATTAATATTTTTAATGGTAGCAGTTGCGTATTCATTGGTCTCAGAAAATAAAAAAGCTGAAAAAGAAATTGTTTCAATTTCGGAACTTGCTAACGCGGTTCAAACAGAGCAAGTAAAATCAATCCTTGTTGAAGGCTCAAAGCTTACTGTTACGTTTCTCGATGATGTTGTAAAAGAATCAAAAAAAGAAGCAGAAAGTTCTTTGTCTGAAAGTTTTTCAAATTATGGCGTAGCTCCAGAAGCTCTTTCGAAGGTTGCAATAGAAATAAAAGATGAAAGTGGTTTTGGTTATGTTCTGTTAAACATTCTTCCAATACTTTTGCCAATTTTACTTTTCGTTATTTTTATTTGGCTTATCAGCCGACAAATGAAAGGCTCTGGTATGCAAGCTTTTACATTTGGGCAATCAAAGGCAAAAATCACAGATCCAAGTGACAAAAATAATCGCGTTACTTTCAAGGATGTTGCGGGTGTAAAAGAGGCAAAAGAAGAACTAAAGGAAATAGTAGATTTTCTAAAAAACCCTAAAAAGTTTATCGATATAGGAGCTAGAATTCCAAAAGGAGTTATTTTGACTGGTGCACCAGGAACCGGAAAAACTTTACTTGCACGAGCTGTTGCGGGAGAAGCGGGCGTTCCATTTTTCCATTTGTCAGGATCTGAATTTGTTGAAATGTTTGTCGGAGTTGGAGCGTCACGTGTTCGAGATCTTTTTCAGATGGCAAAAAAATCTGCACCTGCAATTATTTTTATAGATGAAATAGACGCCGTTGGAAGAGTTAGGGGGTCAGGTCATGGTGGGGGGAACGATGAAAGAGAGCAAACGCTAAATCAAATTCTAGTTGAAATGGATGGATTTGATCCAAATGAAAAAGTAATCGTAATGGCTGCGACAAATAGATCTGATGTTTTAGATCCAGCGCTACTTCGACCAGGGCGATTTGATCGTCGAGTTGTTTTGGATTTGCCCGACAGAAGTGATCGAGAAGAAATTTTAAGAATTCACGCCATCAAAAAACCATTGAGGGAAGACGTGCAATTTAAAGTTATAGCCGAAAGAACTTCTGGATTTTCTGGAGCAGAACTTTATTCTCTTATGAACGAAGCTGCGATTTTAGCAGCGCGCGAAAACAGAAAACAAGTTTCTCAGTATGATTTAGTTCGTTCTATTGAAAAAGTAATGATGGGTCCAGAAAGAAAGAGTCATTTGTTTAGTAAAAAAGAAAAGGAAATTACTGCGTATCACGAAGCTGGGCATGCGATTTTGGCGTCACTTTTGCCATACGCTGATCCAGTTCATAAAGTTTCGATTGTTGCACGCGGACGAGCAGGTGGTTACACGATGAAAATTGCAATCGAAGACAGAAAGCTTCAGAGTAAAAAAGAATTTTTTGATGACATTGTTGTCTCTTTGGGTGGATATGTTGTTGAAGAAGAAGTTTTTGGAGATATCACTACTGGTCCTTCAAATGACTTGCAAGTATCAACAGCGCTTGCGCGAGCAATGGTCACAAGGTGGGGGATGAGCGATGAAATCGGACCAATAGCGCTTGAATCAGACGGAGGGAAGACTCTTTTTGGACAAGGTGTAAATGATAAAGAGTATTCTGAAAATATGTCCGCAACTATTGATGCAGAAGTAAAGAAGATCATAAGTGGTGCTTTCGAGGTGGCTAAAAAGACTATAAGAGAGAACAGAAAGGCGCTCGACGCTATTGCAACAGCTCTATTGGATAAGGAGACACTAGAGCAAGCAGAATACGAAAAAATCCTTGTTTTGCAGGGTATTGACCCTCAAAAAGGGAAGAGAACTATCCAACAGGAGTCCCTTGACATTGTAGCCTAGATATGGTATCATGGAGGTATGAATAAAATCATATCAAAAATTTATGTAGTTATTTTAGGACTTGTTTTGATCTTACCTACAGGAGCTTTTGCACAAGCACAAGGTTCTTACTTTAGTGCTACAACCCTAAGTGCTACAAGCGTGACTTCTTCAACTGCTAAACTTAGTGGATCTGTTTCTTTCGATGAAGGTTCAGGAACTGCATGGTTTCAATATGGAACAAACTATAACCTTGATGAAAGTACTGGAATATTGAAATATGTTTCTAAGTATGAAGGTGTTGCTCAGGGTATTTCAAAATCAATAGGTTCACTAAAAGCTAATACAACTTATTATTTTAAAGTTTGTCTTGAAACAAATATCAGAGGAGTAACTTGTGGAAACACAATGTCATTTAAAACAAAATCTGATACATCAGCTAATACTGTTACCTCAAACACAAGCTCAACAACAAATAATACTAGTTCAAATTCAACTTCAAACTCGTCTTCAAGTTCATTAAGTACAAAAGATGATGACAAAAAAGATGAAAAAGAAGAAGAGGATAATTCTCAAATTGCAGGAGTTGCTGGATCAACAAGAGATGGAAATTTCTTGCCAGATACTTTTCTTGAATGGATTCTAACTATTGTATTAATTTTCTTTATCGTATTGTTTGGTAGATATTTATATCTAAAAAGACAAGAAGAAAAAGAAGAGGAAGAGAAGAGACAAAAAGAAGCCTTGATAAGAGGTCAAATGGCTTAAAAGGTCGCTCGCTCAAAACATCTTTTTGAAAGCTACGCATAAAAACCATCCGCCAACTGGCGGATGGTTTTTTGCTCTGCTCGACTGCGGTCTCCGCAAGGCTTTCAAAAAAATATTTTTCGCTCGCTTAGACGGAAACTAAATTTAGAGGCTTCTGGTGTTTATTTGTAAAAGACCTTGTATTCGTATTCTTTTAAAAACAAATCTTCTAAGGTCGGATCTTGTATATCGTCAAAGATATTTTTGTACTCATCTTTATAGTGAGGAATAATTTTGAAGGGTAAAATACCTAGTCCTTCAAATACACCATTTGCACTGGGGCTAAAGAATAATTTGCCGAATACATTTGCTCCCGCTGAATCACCAGCAACAATTTTTCCACGCAGTAATAATTCCAAATTTTGGAACCTTTTTAGGGCCTCAAGTAATCTTAGTGTCTTACCTCCCTGAAAATAAATTACATCACCTGATTTTATTTGCTCTATAAAATTTTCTTCATTCGCTACTTCGATATTTAGATTCACTTGCCACTTATTTTCATTTAGTTCTCTTTTAACTCGTTCTGATGAAGGAATTACACGTTCGATATCTTTTGCAAAAGGAACAATAAGAACGTTGGCGTCTTTAGGTGCATCTTTTAGCATTTCCTTGTAGAAATCTGAAAGGTCTTCATTTTCGTTTTTTGGAGTAAATCCTCCGTGGAGGATAAATTTAGTAGTCATATTAAATATTTTCTATTGGATATATATCAAAAGCTACTTCTTCATATGGATGAACCTCTTTAACTTTTTCAATTACTTCTTTTAAAATTTCTCTTGGTACAACAACTTCT
>CAYLKL010000002.1:115597-117656 GCA_964384645.1 uncultured Candidatus Saccharibacteria bacterium | reverse complement strand
CAAAACAAAAAAACACACAGAAATGTGTGTTTTTTTGTTTTATATCGACTTAACTCTCAGTGTCGACTTTTTTCCCTTATCAATTTTCGGAAGTCTGATGACAAGTAGTCCGTGTTTTTCAGTTGCATCAGCTTCTTCTGGTTCAACCTCTTGGGGGAGGAGTATTGTTCTTGAAAATGTTCCCCAATAAAGTTCTCGAGTGAAAAAGTTTTCATCAGATATAGTTCTGTTTTCTTCTCTTTTTCCTCTAATCACTATCATATCCCGAGAGATATTTATTTGTAGGTCCTCTGGTCGCACACCGGCAACCATTGAAACTACGATTATTTCAGAAGGTGTTTGATATACATCAACAGATAGTTGTCCTTCTTGTTCTATGTCTTCTTCCCAGTTTCTTTCTTTTCCAATTTCACCCTTAACGTTTAATTTTTTACTTTTTATTGGAAAAGAATCCGAATCATCTTCGTCTTCTAAGTCTTCGTCATCTTCGAAATCATCATCCTTTTCTTTCATCCTGATACTGCCCGTTATTCTTTCAAAAAATGATTTCTTTTTTTTATTGTTGTTGCCCCACATAATTTAAATTTTCTTCTTCTTTGCGCAGAGAGCGATATTCTTCACCCATACGACGCAATTTTTCGAATAGAAGCATAGTAATAATTGTAACGACCCACAAAGCTCCGAAAACAGCGAAAAAATTTCCGCTATCACCTGTCTTTATTATAAAAAAGTTAAACAAGCTATGCAAGACAATTGAAGCGAATATCCCAACAAATAATCCAATTTTTTTCTTTGCCCAAGAAGAATAAAATGTCAGACCCATTCCAATACCGATCATGGCAGAACAAACTGCGTGTAAAAGTGTTGCGCCTAAGAAGCGAAGGTTTCCAGTTAGTAGTGCCTCTGTTGTTGCGTTCAATGAAAAAGGTTTTAAAAGGAAGAGTGTATTTTCAAGTGCAGCAAAACCCAACGCTGCAGTTATGAAATAAATAGGGAAGTCTATAGGCTCGTCTATTTGGCTTGATTTTAGGGCTATAAACGCCACAGCAGCGTATTTGATTAGTTCTTCTGCTGTTGCCCAAGATAGAGTTCTTGCAAGGTCATCAATTATTTTTGTTCTAGCAAGTTCTTCGAATGGAAGCACGAAGATAACCGTAAGCATTCCTGCAAAAAAAGTAAGAAGAAGGAGTCCTCTTGGCTCAGGTCTTTCTTTGTCTTCTCGTAGCCAAAAAAATAGCCAAATAAAAGTTGGCAAAATTCCAGCGAGTAATGAAAGAACTAAATGGTTATTCATAAGTTACCCAATTCTCAGTCATTAAAGACCGATTAGATAACTTCATTGTACCCCATAATTCCTCAGTTACGAAAGGCATAAATGGGTGTAAAAGTATTAAAATTCCTTTAAATATTTCTCTTAAAGTTTTTTCTCGAGATAATTTTTCTGCTTTGTTCTCGCTTGTAAGTTTTGTTTTTGATTCTTCAAGTATTACATCAGCAAAGCGTCTCCAAGCAAAGCCATAAATTTTTTCACTCGCAGTGTGGAAGCTCATGTTTTCCATGTCAGACGTTATATCTTTTGCGAAAGTGTTAAATTCTTCAATTAGTTTTTTGTCTTCTGTTTCTGTTGTTTCGCTGATCTCATCACTACTATACATTTCAATAAACCGCGCAATATTCCATAGTTTATTTGCGAAGTGTTTGTAGCCTTTTATTTTGTTGTCATCAACTCGCATGTCTATACCTGGGGCAGATCCAACAATTAAAGCCATACGCCCAGCGTCTGCTCCATATTTTTCAGCAACTTCTATTGGGTCAATTCCATTTCCTAGAGATTTGGACATTTTTCTACCTTTTCCGTCCCTGACAGTTCCATGAAGGTAAACATTTTTAAAAGGAATATCGCCAAGTGCGTAACCACTCATCATAATCATTCGAGCTACCCAAAAGAAAAGAATCTCATAACCAGTTTCAAGTACATCAGTCGGATGATATATTTTCATGTCTTCTGTGTTTCCTGGCCAACCAAGAGTTGAGAACGTCCACATACCAGAAGAAAACC
>CAYLKL010000002.1:111018-115587 GCA_964384645.1 uncultured Candidatus Saccharibacteria bacterium | reverse complement strand
GTTTCGATACCAAACAGGTATTCTGTGCCCGTACCATATTTGTCTTGATATACACCAATCTTTTAGATTATCAATCCAATGAAAATAAGTTTTATCAAAATATTGTGGAGTTATTTTTATGTTTCCGTTTTCAATCGGTTCTTTTGTGAGTTGTTTCAAACTTTTTCCACGTCCAGGAATAATTTTATTTACATCAACAAACCATTGTAGTTTTGGAAGTGGTTCAACAATTCCACCTGTTCTCTCTGCTGTAGAAACTCTTTGTTTTATAGATTCTTCTTTTTCTAGAAGATTGTTTTCTTTTAGCCACGCCACAACAATTTCGCGAGCTTCGGTTGTTTTTTTCCCAAGCAAATTTTCATCACCTACCATCATTTTTGCGTATTCATTTATTACTTGGATCATCGGCAGATTGTGACGCTCAGCAATTTCAGCATCGATTTGAGAATGAGCTGGTGTAACACCTAAGGCTCCAGTTCCAAAATCTTTCTCAACACTAATGTCAGCAATAATTTTTATATGAATAGGGACACCGCAAAATTCTAAGTCGTACTCTTTACCTACAAATTCTTTGTATCGAGCATCATCTGGGTGAACAGCCACAGCGGTATCTCCAACTTTTGTTTCTGGTCGTGTGGTTGAAATAGAAATAGGGAAGTCAGTACTATATTTAAAAGTATAAAGCATAGCACTCCGCTCTTCGTAAACTATTTCGTCATCTGAAATAGTTGTTTGTCCTTTCGGATCCCAGTTTATGACACGGTTACCGCGATAAATAAGTCCATCGTCATACATTTTCTTGAACATTGTATTTACCGCTAAATTTCTTGTAGCGTCCAATGTAAAAGCTTCTCGGGTCCAATCGCAAGATGCACCAAGTCTTTTTATTTGGCTAACAATTGTGTCGTGAGATTCTTGTGCAAATGCATTTACTCTTTTTAACATTTCTTCTCGTCCTAAATCGTGTCGAGACAAACCTTCTTTCTTTAAAATTTCTTTCTCAACTTTTGACTGAGTGGCAATAGCTGCATGGTCGGTTCCAGGAAGCCAAAGAGTTCGAAATCCTCTCATTCTTTTATATCTAATCATTATGTCTTGAAGTGTTGTCGCTAGACCGTGGCCCATATGAAGAACTCCTGTCACATTTGGTGGCGGCATCATAATAGTGAAGCTTTTTGCGTCTTTAGCCGTAAAACCTGCCTCGATAGAGTATTCTGGGTTAAAGAAACCGCTTTTTTCCCACGCCTCATATATTCGAGGTTCGGCTTCGTTGGGGTCGTAAGGTTTGTTAAGTTTTTCTGGAATTTGTTTCATTTTTTGTATTATTAATATAGCAATATTTCGATTTTTTTGCCATTGACCAAAAAGTCTCATTTATATAGACTTATGGCAAAACTTAAAAAACTAAATAGATATGAAAAAAGATATTAAGTCAGAGATCGATCAAGAAATTGACCAGAAGATAATCGAAAACTTAATGTCAGTATTCGATAAGTCAATTGTTCTAGTCTTTTTAGGGCCGCCAGCATCTGGAAAAGGGACACAGGCAGAAAAAATTAAAAAAATTGTTGAGAAAAAATCTGACAATAATACAGTAATGATTACTACAGGAGATTTGTGTAAAGAATTTCTCAAATCAGAAACCATCCCTCAAAAAGTAATAGATGTATTGAGGCAGCGGATGAATGATGAGGGAAAACTTTTCCCAAATCATGTAAAAGTACATCTTTGGGTGAATGAACTATTCACTGAAATGGAAGATCCAGATAAAGATAATATTATCTTTGACGGATCTCCAAGAGATTTAGAAGAAGCCGAAGAGCTTGTAAGAGCTCTTAGCTTTTGGGGTCGAAAATGTATTGTTGTTAAATTTAATGTTTCTGACGATGAGTTAATTCGTCGTATTAGAGCAAAAGACAGAGGCAGGGATGACGATAAGGGAGACGTACCTTTAAGAAGAATCGTAGAATATAATTCTAAGTTACCAAATCTTCTAAAATTCTTTGAGTGTAAAAAGATCCCCGTTGTCGAGGTAAATGCAGAAGGTAATATTGATGAAGTTTTTAAAAAAAATTCATGGAAATTAAAATTTGCTACTTACAAACTGAGGTAAACAAAAAGCGAGGAATTAATTTCTCGCTTTTTTTAATTTATTTCAAGTCCTCCGTCAGCGATAATGCTTTTTGGGCTATCGGCTTTTCCTTTTTTCATAAATTTGAAATAGCCAGTCATTCCTATCATTATCGAATTGTCTGTTGAAAGATTTTTTTGTGGAAAAATTATTGGGAGATTAATTTTTTTTGCACTTTCGGTCAGTTTTTCTTTTAGAGCTTTGTTTGCTGAAACTCCACCACCTACAATAATACTTTTAGCTTTATATTTAGCGATTGCTTTAAATAATTTTTTATCAAGCACTTCAACAACGGCCTCTTCAAATTCATGAGCTATTTCTGCTTTTGTAGAGTCTGTTATTTGAGCAACTTTTTCCAAATCTCGTATCGTATACAAAACCGCAGTCTTGAGGCCTGAAAAAGAAAAATCAAAATCATTTGTATGCATCATTGGTCTCGGCAACTTTATACTTTTAACTTTTAACTTTTGACTTGCAAATTTTTCTGCTAACAGAGAAATTTGTGGTCCTCCCGGATAGGGAAGAGAAAGCATTCTGGCAACCTTATCAAAAGCCTCTCCGGCAGCATCGTCCCTAGTTGTACCTACTTTTTTATAAGTATTAAAATCTTTGACTAGAACGATTTCTGTGTGACCTCCGGAAACTAAAAGTGCCATGCTTGGAAAATTTATTTTTATTTTCTTTTCTTGAAGTAAGACTGAAACAGCATGTCCTCGCATGTGGTCAGCTCCAACTATTGGAATATTCCATAGTTTTGAAATTACTTTTGCAAAATTTATTCCAACCCAAAGTGCCGGCTCAAGCCCAGGCCCTTTTGTAACTACAACCAAATCAATTTTTGGTTTTTTTATTTTTGAAAATCTCTCAAGTATATATTCTAAGATTTCATGCTCTCTGGTTAGAAATTCCTTTAAATATTTTTCATCTTTTGGTTTTATTTCAACTGACTTTTTTTCTAAATTAAAAATTTTCGCTTCTTTTAATACTTCTTCAAATAAAGGCCAAATGTTTTTACTGTGTTCACGTTTTGCCATGTTTGGATAAACTCCTCCGTACTTTGCGTGAAGATCTGCTTGGCTCGATAGGGCATGAGAGAGTACTTTAAAAGAAGGGTTTTTCAGCCCTCCTTTTGCTTCTATTATTGAAAGTGACGTTTCGTCACAAGATGTCTCTATTGCTAGTATTTTCACCTTTGGATTCTATCAGGAAATAAGACTTTGACAATCTGTATTTGCGTGATATTCTGAGTTAAACCTAAAAACTAAATAACCATGGATGTATATTCGCAAATACCAAAAGACTTAAAAGTTATAGATTTTTCCGGGGCCTCTGGTACAGGAAAAGGAACTTATTCCGGTATGTTAATCGATTTTATGCCAGATAAATTTTCTTTTTCAGTTTCCGCGACAACAAGACCGAAAGGAAAAAAGGAAATTGAAGGATTTAATTATTATTTTAAGGAAGTTGAAGAATTTAAAAGAATGATTAAAAGAGAGGAATTTGTTGAATACAATGAATACAGATCTTCTAATAAAGTAGCAACGGGTGTATTTTACGGTACATTGTTGTCAGAAATTATCAGAATTCATAAGGAGGGCAAAATCGCTGTTCTTGATACTGAAATTAATGGCATGTTGAGTGTAAAAAAACTTTTTGGCAAAAATTGTCTGTCAATTTTCCTCTGTGCTTCTGAAGAAGAAAGAGAAAAAAGGATAAGGGCAAGAGGTAGAGATAGTGAAGAGGATATTGTAAGAAGAGTTAAGTTCGGTACTGTAGAGCAAGAATTAGCTAAAAATGGAACTTACGGGTCCTCTATCGATTATCGGATTGAAAATCCTAATGGAAAACAAGAAGAAGTATTTGAGGAAATAAAAAATAATGTATTAAAATTCCTTGGTATTTCAGAGTCTGCAAGAATATAAACTTATTAATCTTAATCTTATGAGAAACCTCGAAATTTTTCGGGGTTTTTATTTTTCTTGAAAAATGAGCGCGTGTGAGTATAATACGAACATAAATGACTGAAGAAAATAACAAAAATGAAGAAATAGAAGATGTGGAATTTGTAGAAGAAGACGGTGAAGGAAATACAAAGGACCCTATAAAATCTCTGCGCGAAAGACTAGCAAAAGCCGTGTCTGAAAAACAAGAATATTTAAATAACTGGCAAAGAGAGCGAGCGGATTTTCAAAATTTTAAAAAAGATGAATCTGCAAGACTTACTCGAAACGCAGAAATTGTCAGAGAAAGATTTATTGAAGATTTGCTTCCAGTACTCGATGCGTATGATATGGCTTTTTCAAATCGTGAAGCATGGGAAAAAGTTGAACAAAACTGGAGAATTGGAGTTGAGTACATTCATCAACAGTTTTTGAAAGTCTTGGAAAACTACAACGTAACACCAATGAAAATTTCTATCGGTGACAAGTTCGACCACA
>CAYLKL010000002.1:73562-111008 GCA_964384645.1 uncultured Candidatus Saccharibacteria bacterium | reverse complement strand
CATGAGTCTATTGAAACAGTAGGGGGAGACGGCACTGAAGACACTATCGCTTTTGTTGTACAGTCTGGGTATATGTTTGGCGACAGAGTTCTAAGACCTGCTAGGGTTAAGGTTTTTGGGTAAAAGGAGGAAAAAATTTCCTGCCTTTTTCTTTTACTTAATAAAAGAAAAAATCTATAATTAAATTATGAAAATAATTATTTCAATTTTATTAGTAGGTGCGGTTATTGTTGGTGGATATTTTTTAATAAACAAAAAAGAGGACGTGGTTGTAAAATCAGATCAAGTAGAACAAGAGCAAAATACAGAAACTATGCCTAAACCGGAAGGTAAAAAAATGGCTTTTACTGAATTTATGAAGAATGACAAGGGAAGTTATGAGTGTACAGTAAATCAGTATGTAGAAAATATCGAAAGCAAGGGAACTGTCTTTATAAGTAATGGAAAAATAAGAGGAAATTTTGCGACAAATGTTGGCGGAACAAATGTTGATTCAAATTTGATTGTAAAAGATGGTTTTACTTATGTTTGGAGTTCTATGATGGGAAATCTGGGATTCAAATCACCAGTTGTTGAGGGGGAATCTGATACATCAGCTAGTACATCTGGTGCATATTCTTGGAATGGAAATCAAATAGGGGATTATGATTGTAAGACTTGGGCGGTAGATAATTCAAAATTTGAATTGCCAGCGGGAATTGAGTTCAAGCAGATGGGCGCATAGAGAGATTGACATAAATTAAATAAATATATATTATAAAAATATGGAACAAAATAAAGCACAATTTCATTGGTATACACCAAGTTCGAAAGTTGGTGCTTTTTCTGTTATCTAATTAAGTTAATTTTACAGGCAAAACACCAGCTTTCGAGCTGGTGTTTTGTTCTTTATGTCTCACAATTTAATAATTTAAAAAATGAAAATTAAAAAAATGTATTTCATTTGTCGCGGGTATATATACTTCGACACATTGGTTTCAAATTCTGTATTAGAGGAAGTTTCAAGGGAATTTTCTGGGCAAGCTCTTTGCCCTAATACATGGATAGAAGTTACAAGAGAACCTGATTTAAGGATTAGTAAAGTTTACAGTGACGGTGTTTACAAGGATGCTTGTATTCCATTGTCATATAGTAAGCTTGTTGATTTATTTTTGAATTTTCAGATAAAAACTACGGAAGCATGCCCTGAAGGAGGAAAGCATATCTGTGTATCTGGAACCGGGGATGAGGATCATCAAATTGTAAAATGTTCCAAATGTTTAATTTGAAAAAAGCGGGATTTTCCCGCTTTTTGTATTATTATATTTTATAATTGACAAGCTTATAAAATTATGCTATAAAAATAAAAAATTTAACCTTAAAAACTATATAAAAACTATGAAAATCTTCCTCGTTATTGCATGGACTGCCGTATGGGTATTCCTAAGTTTATGTTTATTTATGCCTACGATTTCGGTAACTGCCTCTTCTGGAATTTACTTTAATGTAATGATTTATTTCGGAATATTGGCGGTCATATTAAAAAAAGATTATTGGGAGAACTCTCCAAATACTATGCGTTCAGTTTGTTTGGTTGTGACAGGTATTGCCTTTATATTTTGGCTTGCAATTTATATAGTTGGAACCTGGTCATTATGGCACGCGTCTAAATATCAAGCTATTTTGGGTAATGTAAAAGAAACTCAATTTACTTCCAATATTTCACCCGTTGACCCAAGTCAAATGCTTGTTGTCGACAAGGAAATTGCAAAGCGTATAGGAGAAAAGGAGCTCGGATCAATACCAGGATTGGGAAGCCGTGCAGAGCTTGGAGAATTTAACCTTCAACCTGTTGCCGGTAAATTATATTGGATTGCACCGTTAGAACATAGCGGGTTATTTAAGTGGTTAAGATTTGATGACGAAGGTACGCCTGGGTATGTCAAAGTTTCAGCGACTAACCAGGAAGATTACGGACTAATAACTAAAATAGACGGTAAGGATATTAAAATAAAATATCAAACAAAAGGTTATTTTGGTGAAGATTTAGAGCGCCATATTTATACCAATGGTTATCAGTCTACCTTATTTCAAGATTTTATATTTGAAGTCGATGACAATTGGAATCCATATTGGAGTGTTACTTTATATGATTCTCGAGTAGGGTTTGATGGAGACGACGCTATTGGGGTTTTAACGATAAATCCTGCTACTGGAGAAATAAAAGAATATTCAGTAGAAAATTCTCCTTTGTGGGTTGACCGAATTCAACCGGAAGAATTTTTATCTGATCAAGTTGATGATTGGGGAAGGTATGTTCATGGATGGTGGAATTGGTCAAAAAGAGATGTAAAAAGAGTTGTGTCAGAAAGTTCGTTGGTTTTAGGGAGCGATGGACGTTCTTATTTTTATTTTGGGATTACGTCAGATGGAAACGATAATTCAACTGTCGGTTTTATGATGGTGGATACCAAAAATAAGGAGGCACACTGGTTTAAACAGTCTGGCGCAACAGAGCCAGCAGCAAAGTCTTCTGCTGAGGGAAAGGTTCAAGAAAAACAGTATGTTGGCTCCGAAGGTATTACTTATAATATTGGCGGATACCCAACTTATGAATTTTTATTGAAAGACAAGGCTGGTTTAATGAAATTAATTGCCTTAGTTAATGTTCACGATCATTCTATTGTGGGAATAGGTGAGAGTCGGCATGAGGCAGTTCAAGATTATAGATCTCAACTTACGAATCGCGGTAATTCTTCTGTGGCCTCAGAGAGTGATATGGAAAAACTGATTTTAACCTCAAAAGTAAAACGTTTTGCTAGTCAAGTCACAAGAGGCAATACTAGTTATTATTTTATCTTAGAAGATAGTTCTACATTTATGTTTAATGTTGGGACAACTATCTCAGATGAAATTCCCTTAACAAAAGAAGGCGATCTTGTTAGTGTTCAATATTTAATCTCAAATAGTGGAGAAGTAATTTTATTTAAATTCGACAATAAATTTATTGGTATTGAAAAAAAGGCTTCAAAATTAGAATCTGAAAAAAACATTGATTCAGTCAGGATTAATAAGATTGAAAAGATGAGTGAAGGTGTAGTTGATGCTAAATGGAACGATCTTTCTGCGGAAGAAAAACAAAAGTTATTAAAAAAATAAAATTAAAAGCAGTACATTTGTACTGCTTTTTTATTTTGCTAAACTATTGAGAATGTATTTTTCAGAAGCTTTGTCTAGTTTATCAGTAACAATAATCTCCCCAGTACCATAACCTCGAAAAGGATTTCTCGGTTAGCTACGGGGTGAGTATTTTACTTGCTAAAATTCTCAAAAAAATATCTTTCACTCTTCTCATCAACTGTATTGGTGGTCAAGATAATAATTTCATTTGTTAACCCTAAATCTTTTTTTATATTCATGAACATATGTTCAAAAGGGTAAGGCGAAATCCAAGCGGAATTTTTAAGACAGACAAAGTTCGCCTTTTTAAGTAGATATCGGATTGATTCTCTTTCGGCTTTTCGACTTTCCGGAATGTCCAAAAGAATGATTCGCCACTTGCCATCCCAGTTGTTGGAAATTAGTGTATTTTTGGAATCAAGTTTGATACTAGCAAGCTTTTGGCGTCCTTTTGGTGTAAGTCTTGCGTAGTCTTCGCGGTCCGATTTTATGGTCTCTATAAGCCCCAAATCGCCCATATTTTTGATGGATCTGTTAAGGGCATAGTTTTGAGTCTGGTCTTTTTGCTGACCCTCAACCAAGTCATTTTTGAGCTCCTTTATTTTTACCGCCCGCTTTCCGGATAGGGCATTTAGAATTTTACTAGATATTTCTTGCTTCTTTGCCATAGAAGTATAATAACATATATTTAGTGGTCGCGAAATACTTGTCAAAAAATTAGCCATGAGTATAATTGGTAGACAAAGTATAAGATTTTATAAATTTTATATGTTTGGTCGTCTTAGTGGGTATTTCTATTCACTAATTTACTAATTACTAATTACTAAACATATGGTAGATCCACAAAAAGTAGATTTTAATCAAATGCCAAAGAAGTTTTGCGATGGAGCAATTGGCGCTTTCAACAAAGATACATTCTTTTTAGCGCTTACTTCTGGAAACAATCTAGATGCATTTGCCACCACTCCAAAACTTCTAAAAGACATTAGTATTTTTCTAAATAAAAATGTCGAAAATTATGAAAAACAATTTGGAGTTATAGATATGTCACCTCCGCAAATTGTCAGCCCATTTCAGACATCTAATTTGGATGGAGATAAAAAATAAGATCAAATAAATTATTAATTTAATTAAAATATAAAACTATGAGTAAAATAATTGGAATTGATTTAGGAACAACAAATAGTGCTGTCTCAATAATCGAAGGAGGGCAGCCAAAAATAATTGAAAATTCTGAAGGAGCACGAACAACTCCATCAGTTGTTGCGATTGCAAAAAATGGCGAGAAGCTCGTTGGACTTTTGGCAAAACGACAAGCCGTTACAAACCCTCAAAATACAGTTTACGGAATTAAAAGATTCATGGGTCACAACTATGAAGACAAGGATCTTGATTCTGACAAGAAAAATGCTTCATTTAAAATCGCCAAAGGAACTGATGGCGGAGTAATGGTAAATATTGGAGATAAAGATTATCGACCAGAAGAAATTTCGGCGATGATTTTGGCGAAAATAAAAGCTGACGTTGAAGCAAAAATCGGTGAGAAAGTTACTGAAGCTGTTATTACTGTGCCAGCTTATTTCAACGATGCACAAAGAAAAGCAACAAAAGACGCGGGAGCGATTGCTGGTCTTGATGTAAAAAGAATTATAAACGAACCAACTGCTGCAGCTCTTGCTTATGGATTCAATTCAAAGAAAAATGAAAAGATTGTTGTGTTTGATTTTGGAGGAGGTACATTTGATGTTTCGGTTCTTGAAGTTGGAGATGATGTTATCGAAGTAAAATCAACAGACGGAGATCACCACCTAGGAGGACGAGATATCGATACAAAAATTATTGAGTGGATTGCGAGTGAATTTAAAAAAGAATCAGGTATTGATGTTACAAAAGATCCACTAGCTCTTCAAAGACTTGATGAAGCGGCTGAAAAAGCGAAAATCGAACTTTCAACAGCAAATGAAACTGAGATAAATATTCCGTTTATTACTTCAGATGCGTCAGGTCCGAAGCACTTACTTTTGAAAATGTCTCGAGCACAACTAGAGGGAATTGCTGATGAGTATATTGCGCGAGCACTGGAAATCACAAAAAGAGCGATGGATAATTCTCCGTTTAAAATTGGAGATATAAATGAAATCATAATGGTTGGAGGTCAAACTCGAATGCCAAAGATGATCGAAGAAGTTAAAAAATATTTCGGTAAAGAACCAAATCGTTCAATCAATCCAGATGAAGTTGTAGCATCAGGTGCTGCTGTTCAGGCGGGTGTTCTAAGAGGAGATGTTAAAGATGTTTTGCTACTAGACGTTATTCCACTATCTCTCGGTATTGAAACTATGGGAGGAGTTGCAACAAAGTTGATTGAAAAAAATACAACAATCCCAGCTTCAAAGTCTCAGGTATTTTCAACAGCATCTGACAATCAAACTCAAGTAGAAATTCACGTTGTTCAAGGAGAGCGACCAATGGCGCAAGACAATAAATCTCTTGGACGATTTGTGTTAGATGGAATTCCACCAGCACCACGAGGTATGCCACAAGTTGAAGTTACTTTTGATATCGACGCAAACGGAATTTTGGCTGTTACCGCAAAAGAAAAAGCTTCTGGAAAAGTTCAATCTATAAAGATCGAGGCAAGTTCAGGTCTTACTGATGCTGATATTGAAAAGATGAAAAAAGATGCTGAAGCAAATGCAGCAGAAGATGAAAAGAAAAAAGAAATTGCTGAAGCAAAAAATCACGCTGACTCACTTATTTTTACAGCTGAGAAATCTTTGAAGGACGCGGGAGATAAGGTTGAGGCAGATCTAAAAACATCTGTTGAAGAAAAAATAAAAGATTTGAAATCTGCAAAAGATGCAGGAAATCTAGACGATATAAAATCAAAAACTGATGCACTATCAAGTGAGCTTTCAAAAATAGGAGAGGCTATGATGAAAAATCAGGAGGCTAATAAGGAAGAACCAAAGACTGAAGAAGTAAAATCAGAAGAAGTTAAGGACGAAGGCGAAAATAAATAAAAAAAGGACGGCATTACGCCGTCCTTTTGGTTATGGTTTAAGTTTAAATCCTTTTTCACGGACTAAAGCCTCTAATTCAATCAGTGATTTCTTTCCACAATTTCTGTACTTTGCGAAGTCTGATGCAGAATACTTCAAAATGTCTCGGAATTTTTCAATTTCAAGGAATTTAAAGGTGTTAAGTAATCTAACGGAAAGATCAAGGTCTTCTACTGGGGTATTTAAAATTTCCAATTCCTCCATATCCATAGTTGAGATTATTTTTTTTAATTCATCCTTTCCAACCTTTGTTAGTAAAGCCTCTGTTAGAACTAAATTTTCTTCTTTGAGCTTTATTAGGGATTTCAGAACTTCTTCTGCTGGCATGGATGCATATATAGTAGGGCTAAATACTTTAATCCAAGATTGGATTAAACCAGATCTATATCTCAGACGGCTAGTAGTCTTAAAGAGGACTTGGCGCACTCTTTCACCTGTAAGTTCAAATCTATCTCCCAGCTTATCTATGTCGTATCCACTTATATACATTTCCAAAATATCCGCGGCTCTACCTAGGTTAAATAGTTTGGTCGTAGCTACTAATGAATTAGCAATTAAAGAAGCGAGATTTTTACGACTCTTTACTTCAAGTGCATAGGGAAGTAATTCAAGTTTTGCTTTAATATGCTCCTCGAAATCTGATTCACGGAAAATAAATTTATTTCCAATTGAATTACCGAGTCTGTACATATTGATTCCATTATCTTTGCAAAACTTATGAATATTATTTTTCTCTGATAGACCCAAAATATTACGAGCTGAATCTTCACTAATAAATGGCTCATCAAAATTTTTAACCCCAAGTTCTTTTGCTAGTAAGACAGAATCAATTGTTAGGGTATTTTCATCAAATGCAATCTGAGGAATTAGACCCTTTAGTACATAGCTCTTAATTGTACGCGGGTCTTTGGTAAGTAAAATGTCCGCAACTTCGTTTATGGTTAATCTTTTTTTCATTATATTTTGTTTTTTAAATTTCCCGCATTGTAACATATAATATATAAAATGTAAAGTAATGATGATTTATACCTGGTATGCTAAAATAGCTCAATGAAAATCACTAAATATGGCCACTGCACGCTACTAATCGAACTAAACGACACAAAAATTCTGACTGATCCAGGGATATTTTCTGACGAGAGTTTCCTTGATGTAAAAGAAATTGATGCGATTGTTATTACTCATGAACACCAAGATCATTTTCACATTGAATCAATCAAGAAAATAATTGAGAAAAATCCAAGCGTTGAAATATTTTCAAATCATTCTGTTGGAAAACTTCTTCGAGAACAAGGAATTTCTTTTGTACCTGTAGGGGATGGGGAAGTCGCAAGTTTGAAAGGGGTGATGATTGAAGGATTTGGAAAAAATCATGCTGAAATTTACGAAACTGTTGGTCTTGTAGAAAATACAGGATTTATAATTGGAGATTTACTTTATTATCCGGGAGATTCTTTCTATATTACAGAAAAGAAGGTTCCAATACTTGCTGTGCCAATTTCTGGTCCGTGGATGAAAATAAGTGATGCGATAGAATTCGTTCGAGCTATCTCTCCCATGTATGTAATTCCAGTCCATGATGCCGTCTTGTCGGACAAAGGTTTTGAAGTGAACGAAAGACATATAAAAAACTTTTTACCAGAAAACGCGAAGTTTATAAGGTTGAGGAATGCGGGAGACAGTCATAAGTTTGAAATAAGTTAGTTTACAAATAGTTATATAAAATTTATACTCTAAAACTATGGCACAAAAAGATTACTATCAAATACTTGGAGTAGATAAAAATGCAACAGAGGAAGATGTCAAAAAGGCATTTAGAAAATTGGCGCATCAATATCATCCAGATAAAAATAAAGGAGACTCAACCAAGTTTAAAGAAATAAACGAGGCTTATCAGGTGTTATCTGACAAGAAAAAGCGGGCTCAGTATGATCAGTTTGGTCAGAATTTTGACGGCGCTCAAGGCGGACCGGCTGGCGGTTTCGGCGGTTTTGATTTTTCAGGTTTTTCACAACAAGGTGGTTTTGGCGGTGCACAATTTGATTTTGGAGATCTTGGTGATATGTTCGGAGACTTTTTTGGAGGAAGTGGAGCTCAAGAGAGAAGAGGGCGAGATATTTCAACTGAAATAAATATAAAATTCGAGGAATCTATTTTTGGAGTTGAGAGAAGAATTTTAATTACAAAGCAAAGCTCGTGTCTTGATTGCGATGGAAGTGGTGGAGCGAAAGGTTCTAAAAAAGAAACTTGTAAAAAATGTAACGGTAATGGAAAAATTCGAGAAACAAAAAGATCAATTTTTGGAACTTTTGCTACAAACAAAGAATGTGATGCTTGTTTTGGGGAAGGAAAAGTTTTTGTCGATAATTGTATAACTTGCCGTGGTGAAGGAGTTCTAAGAAGACAAGAAGAAATAAAAATTAATATTCCAGCTGGAATTCAAAATGGCGAAATGATTCGTATGACAGGTGGAGGGGAAGCTGTTACTAAGGGTTATTCAGGAGATCTGTATATAAAGATAAATGTTATTCCACATGCAAGTATAAAAAGAGACGGACATAGTCTAAAAACAGATTTAGAAATAAAATTGACCGATGCGCTTTTAGGAAAAGTTTTTGAAATACAAACTTTAGATGGCATTGAAAAAATTTCTATTCCGATGGGCGCAAGTGAGGGAGAAATAATGAAAATAAAAGGCAAGGGAGTGCCAAGTAGAGGTGGACGAGGTGATTTTTTGGTGGAACTTCATGTCAAAATGCCAAGCAAACTGTCGAGCAAAGCCAAAAAACTTGTTGAAGAACTAAAAGACGAAGGGATTTAAATATTATGAATTCTGAAAAGATAAAAATAATAGAAAAATACAAAGGATTTTCTGGTGTTGAATATCAGTTTGAATATGAAGACTTGGATTCTTTTGATAATTTGGATTATTCGCTTTGTAAACAAGTATACGGAGTTTGTTTTTGTGATAATAAAATAGTTATAGGTTACGGTGGGCATAAGAAAACTTGGGGTTTGATAGGTGGAACAATAGAGAAGGGTGAAACATTTGAGGAGACTTTTAAAAGGGAAATAATTGAAGAGTCTAATATGGAGATTGTTTCTTGGAAACCAATCGGTGTTCAAAAAGTTATAGATACTAGGGATGGTTCTCATATATTCCAATTAAGAGCTGTTGCTATAGTAAAGCCTCTGGGACCTTTCGTGTCTGATCCGGCAAATGTTATAAACGGAATAACAGAAATAAAACATGTTGACCCAAGTGAATATAAAAATTATTTTGATTGGGGGCAAATTGGTGACAGGATAATTTCACGAGCGCTCGAGTTAAGGGAGGGTCTCTAAAAAATAAGAAATTTTAAAAAGCCCCGCACTGTAAAAGATGTGGGGCTTTTTTGTTATAATATTTTAATGGAACATTTTGGAGAACACATAACGATTGATGGCTATGGGGGAGATCATGATTTGTTGAACGATAAAGAAGTTGTACTAAATTCTTTAAATTTATTAGTTGAGAAGCTTAAAATGAAAAAACTAGCTGAACCGGTTATTTATTTTGCTGAAGCAAATGATGTAAAAGATCCAGGGGGATGGAGTGGTTTTGTGGTTATTGCTGAGAGTCATATTTCAATACATACATTTCCAAAAAGGGGATTTGTAAGTGCCGATGTGTATACTTGTAAAAATGGTTTAGATACAGAAACAGTTAAAACTTTTTTTAAGGAAACCTTCAAACTTGCTGATATAGAAACAAATTTTATCAAAAGAGGGTTGAAGTACTCTAATATTGACATTTATTAAAAAATAATTTATAATATAAAAAACAAATTATATGGAAACTTGGATAATACTTGCCGCATTTGTTGCGCCAATAGCATTCTCATTAATTAATTTCTTTGATAAATTCTTAATCGATAAAATTTCGACACCAAAGGCATTGTTTGCTTTTTCAGGATTGTTTACATTCGTAATAGCTTTGATTGTTTTTGCTTACGCAAAAGCAACAGGAAAGTTTATTTCGATTCCAGTAGGGGACATATTGATTCTAATACTAAGCGGTGTAATGCAACTTTCATGGGTGTATTTATACTTAAAAGCTCTTAGTGTTGATGAGTCAGAGGTTTCTTCTGTCATTCCTTGGTTTGAGTTTGTTGGAGTGTTTACTTTTTTCCTGGCGTATTTTATTTTAGGAGAAACTTTGACTACAGACAAACTTATAAGCATTGGAATGATTATTTTTGGAGGAATCTTGCTTTCCGTGGATTTCTCTCAAAAGTTTCGTTTTCGAAAGGAGTCTTTCTACATGCTTTGCGCTTCTTTCATAATCGCTTTGAGTTTTATTCTTTTTAAAGAATCAACTCCTGGTAGTATTGAATTCGTAACCTCAGCTTTTTGGGCTCAAATTGGTATGGGATTTACTGGCCTATTTGTTGTGATCTTTTTCAAAAGTTTTAGAACTGAGCTCGTAGACATGATTCAAAAAAACGGTAAAAAAGTTTTGAGAATTAATGTTTTGAATGAGGTTTTAAACGGGATTGGTCTTCTGGCTGTTGGTTACGCAGTTCTTCAAACAGAAGCTGCAAAGGTTATGGCGTTTGGGTCTACTCAGTCGTTCTATGTTCTCTTGTTGGGAATTATTGGTTCATATTTATTTCCAAAATATATTCAAGATAATCACACGATTAAAAGTGTTATTCCCAAGGTTATCGCTATCGCCTTTATGGTGATCGGAGGATTTTTGCTCCAATGGAATTAATTAAAAAAGCTCTTACGTCTTCGTAAGGGCTTTTTTTTATAAGTAACCCCAATCTTTAAGTCTTTGCATGTCTCTTTCGACAAATCTTTTTCCAATATCATTTCGATAAATCATTTTTGGAATTATAATTTTGTTTACTATTTTGTATGCTTCATCTCTCGCTTTTTCAATTGTATCTTTTACTTCGGTTACATACAGAACATAACCTCTTTCATCTGAAATGTAAAAACTATCTTTTTTGTTTGTATGCTCTGATATTTCTTCGAAATGTATATGAGAAAATTCTTCTTTAGTTATGTTGTCAAAAAAAACACTAACACCAAAATGATTTTCAAGAGCTTTTTTTGCGTAAGGAAAGGGAGGTACCGCTAAAAGTATAACAATACCAAAACCTTTTTTCCATTTGAAATCAAAAGTTTCCCCTTTTGAAATTTTAAATAAAAGTTCACCCCAAGAAGATATATGAAGCTCAGTATGTAGATGAATAATAGGGGATCCAAATCTTGGAGTTGCTTCAAGTGGAAACGCGCCATCTTCATTTACTATGCAGTTAATTTCAAAATCACCCCTAAAATTAATTTTTTGAAGGTATGGCTTGATTGGTGCTAAAATATCTTTGTAAAGTTTATTGTCTTCTTTGTCGTCATACCAAGCAATAGTACCCATCTCGCTTGTTGTCGGGCCTATATCTCCTGGGAAGAATTTTTTGTGCTCAATATTGTATTCAATTGGTCCAACCCAATCATTGCCATTAAAGTATCTTCCTACGCCAATTTCTACCCCAACGATTTTTTCTTGCAAAGTTATATGCTCGCGCTTCATTTTAGGGTTTATCATGTAATTTTTTAGCAAGGAAATTACATCTCTTCCGTCGTCAAAGTGCCCAACATAATTGATACCTTTTGAGGCATGGCCGTTTTGTTTTACTACCCAAGCTCGCGGGTTTTTTTGAATAAATTCAATAGCTTCAACTATATTGTCGAAATTTTTGGTTTCTTTTGTTTTTATACCGTGTTGAGTAAATATTTCTTGAGCAAATTCTCTGTCTTCTTCAAGTTTGTCTCCACCAAGAGATCCGCCAAATACTGTATATCCTTTTTTTCTTAAATTATCTTGAATCTTACCCCAACCAATATCATCAAATACAATTAGTCCATCTTTGCCAACCCAAGTGAGTTCTTTTTTCCAATCTTTTGTTTGGCTAACAATATAGTCCAGATTTTGCCGCCTGGCTTTTTCATGGATATATAATTTTACGTCATGGCCTTCGTTTACCAATACGCGGGCAATGTTTCCACCAATTAAATCGTTTGAAACGAAAAGAATTTTCATGTACAATTAATACTAATGAATAATGGAAAAAAAGCAATTCCTTTTATCTCTTTACTTCTATTAATAACAATTGCAATTATTTCCTATACTTTTTATAAAACTGTAATTTTGGATGATTACGATTCTTTTGAATCACCAACTGAAGAAGAAGTTTTAGAATAAAAACATGGAAGAAACTCTTTTTAACCCAAATACTTTGTCGTGCACTGATTCGGTACCTAGTTTGTTAGGTGTTTTTGATCCGTCAATTGCGCCATCACTTTTGTACTATGCCTATATTCCCATAGTTATTGTTTCTTTAGTTTTCGGGTTGATAATTTTCTTGAGAGATAAAAAATCAATTCTATCAAGGTTGTTTGCGGGTATAACGGTCACTTTTTCTCTTTGGGTTTTAAATATTATTGTTCAATGGATTGCTACGCCAAATTCTATAATTTATTTTGCTTGGCAGTTGACTGCAATTTTAGAAATATTAATTTTCTTGCTAGCAATTTATTTTGTAGATGTATTTATATCTCACAAAGACATATCTGCTAATAAAAAAATTCTATTAGGTGTAATTTATCTATCTGCGCTTGTTCTGACCCCAACAGTTTTAAATGTTTCTTCTTATGACTTAACTTTTTGTGAAGGAACGATCGGTCCACTGTGGTATGCAATTTACGCATTCGAAGTGACTTCCTTGTTGTGGATTGCAAGTATCGGGTTTAATTACTACAAAGAACATAAAAATTCAACAAATGGTTTGAATTTTTCGCGTCAAAATAAACTAGTAACAATCGGAACTATTGTTTTTTTGTTTTTATTCTCAGGAAGTAATATTTATGGAGAAATAACTCAAAATTATGCGGTTAATCTTATTGGACCAATTGGAATGGTTGTATTTTTAGGTCTAATTGCTTATTTGTTATCCAAGTATAAGAGTTTTGGTAGTACAAAAATAATAGGTGTTCAAATGCTTGTTTATGCTTTGTGGGTTTTAGTGTTTTCTCTTGTTTTTATTAATAGTATTGATTTGATTCATATAGTTGTAGGAATTACTTTTATCTTGCTTATTATTTTAGGTGTTGGTTTGATTAGGTCTGTTAAAAAAGAAATAGAACAAAAAGAAAGATTAGAAAGACTTACTTTCCAACTATCTGACGCAAATGAAAAATTGAAAGATTTGGACAAATCAAAAACTGAATTTTTGTCATTAGCGTCTCATCAGCTTCGAAGTCCGCTGACTGCTATAAAGGGGTATTCTTCGATGTTGCTTGACGGTTCTTATGGAGAAATACAAGAAAAAAATAAAATGCCTATTGATAGAATTTTCCAATCAGCAAATAATCTAACCTTAATTGTCGAAGACCTTTTGAGTGTTACAAAAATTGAACAAGGTGGAATGCAGTATGAATTTACAGGTATTGATTTGGCAAAAGTTGCAAAGACGCTTGTTGAAGAACAATCTGTTAATGCAAAAAAAAGAGGTCTTGAGCTTGTTTTTGATAACAAGATAGGTACGGCAATTGTTATGGCTGATGCAACAAAAATTAGGCAAGTATTACTTAATTTTGTGGACAATGCTATTAAGTACACACCAAAAGGGAGTGTGAGTGTAACAGTTGAGTCGATTGACGGCAATAAAGTTAGATTTGCTGTAAAAGATAGCGGTGTTGGTATGAGTGAAGAAACAAAACACAATCTGTTTGAGAAATTTAAGCGCGGGGAAGAGGGTTCTAGAATTGATTCAGGCGGATCTGGACTTGGTCTTTATTTAGCAAAAGAAATTGTAGGAGCGCATGCTGGTGAGATTCATGTAGAGTCAGATGGAGTTGGAAAAGGTTCAACGTTTATAGTTGACCTGCCGTTGAAGAATAGAGAAAGTAAAGTAGAATAAAAAAATTCACCCTCTATTAGTTTTGATTTGGGTGATTTTTTTATATTATTTTATCGATTTGAAAACGCTTTTGGAATTAGTATTATTCCTTCTGGTTTGTCTTCTAGTTCGTAACCAAGTTCAAGTATTTTGTTTCTTAGATCGTCACTTTTTGCAAAATCTTTTTCATTTCGAGCAATTTTTCTTTCTTCTAAAATTTTCTCTAGTTCTTCATTTTTTAAGTTTTCTATTTTATCAAAGCCAAGACCTAAATATTTATCCATTTCAAGTATTGTTGCAATTTTATCTTTAGAGGTTAGGTTTTCATGAATTACAGAAATAAAAATAGAGATCGCTTTTGGTAAATTTAAATCATCGTTAATTGAATTTTTAAAATCTGTAATTAATTCGTTGTTTATTTCACCAATTTGTCCGCTTTCTTTCCATAGATAGTTAAAATAAGCAGTACGAATTCTATTTAGTGATTTTTCTGCTCCTTCAAGTCCTTCCCATGTAAAATTAAGAGGTGTTCGATAGTTTGCGCCGTAGAAAAACATTTTAAGAGCAAGTGGGTCAATTCCTTTTTCGATTAGGTCATAAATTGTATAAGCATTACCCAAGCTTTTTCCCATACGACCACCGTCTACTTGTAAAAACGCACCATGAACCCAAGTTTTTACAAAAGGTGAGTGACCTGTAGCGCCTTGAGATTGAGCAATTTCATTTGGATGGTGAGTGCTTTTTAAATCTTCACCACCTACGTGAATATCAAATTGCTCTCCTAAATATTTCATAGACATTGCAGAGCATTCTATGTGCCATCCAGGAAAACCGAGCCCGAAAGGTGACTCCCATTCCATATCTCGAACACCTGGTGTGGTAGAAAATTTCCAAAGAGCAAAGTCTCGTGGATTTTTCTTTTCTGTGTTTATTTCAACACGGGCACCTTCTCGGATTTCGTCTAGATTTGAAAGTTCTCCATATTTAAAACCTTTTTCTTCGTATGCTAAAGTGTCGAAATATATTCCATCACTTATTTTGTAAGCAAGGCCAGCTTTTTCAAGTTTCTCAACTAAGTCAATTTGTTCCTTTATATGCTCTGTTGCTTTTGAGAATATTTCTGGTTTTGTTAAGTTCAGTTTTTCAAAACCAAATAAAAATCTCTCAGTATATTTTTCAGCTACTTTCCAGGCATTCAATCCTTCAGATTTTTTTGCTTTTTCCATTCGGTCTTCTCCTGTGTCTGCGTCGCCCTCGTTGTCTCCAGTAAGGTGCCCAACGTCAGTTATGTTCATTACGTACTTAACATCTATTTCACCTTCTTTTAAGGTTCTTACAACCATGTCACCTAATATATAAGTACGCCAGTTTCCAATGGTTACGTCATTGTAAACGGTTGGCCCGCAAGTATAAACACCACTTTTATGAGGTGCAGTATATTCGTCTTTTTTTTGAGTTCGGGTGTTGAAAAATTTTATAGCCATTTTTTAGATTTGAAATATAAAAACATAATAATCGCGACTGAAATCATTGCGCAAATTACCAAGAAAAATTCTTGAGTATTTTCGATAAATGAAATATCGCTATTCATTCCAAAAATTCCAGATATTAGTGTTAGGGGTAGCATTATAAAAGAAAGAATTGTGAGTCGTTTTATTGTTGCATTTGTTTTTGTTGTTAAAAGTGAGTCGTTTGTAAGATGGAGGTCTTCTAGGATTTCTTTGTGACCAGATAACATGTTGTCTATTTTATTGTATTCGCTAATTAGTAGACTGATTTTAGTTTTGAAATCATTATTAAATATTTCTGGTGAAGATGTTTCCAGAGATAAAAGTATGTCTTTGTGGAATCTTAAAGATTGTTTGAAATCAAGTAAGGTTCTTTTTGAGTTTGAAATAGATTTAACTGCTTCGTTTTCTTTTTCTTGAAAAATTTCATCTTCAATTTTTAGTATATTTTTATTGAAATCCAAAAGTCGATTGTTTATCCTCTTGTAAAATATTTTAAGGAATTCATAAAAAAGGTCTCCGCCATTTTTAGGGCTATTTTGAGCTTTTTCTTTTAAAGTTTGACCCAAAAAATCATGAAATTCCTTGGAAGTGTTAATTTTAGAATAGTGAATTGTTACAAGGTAGTTTTTATGAATTAAAAAATCTACCTCTATTTCTTGGGATTTATCTCGAGAGGATCCAGGGTAGGGGAAGTGTAAGACAAGATAAAAACCATCTTCGTAGTCTTGAACTTTAGAGCGTAGTGTTTTTGGTAAAAGCTCGTTTTTTATCGATTCGGGTATTTCAAGCTCGTCAGAAATGTGCTCTATTTCATCTTTTGTTGGTGACTCTACATCTAACCAAAAAATATTCCCAATTGAGAATTTGTTTATCACCCTTGGATTATAACACTCAAATCAAATTTAAAGTACTTGCAAAACTGTAGAAATCGTGTAAAATCTCCCTTATGTCAAAGAAAGCTGAAAAAGAAGCACAAGGAACTATTGCGGTCGTCAAGAGTGGCGGAAAGCAATATGTAGTTTCGTCTGGAGATACGCTCCTAATAGAAAAACTAGCCGATACAAGTGGTAAGGTTGTTTTCGACGAAGTAATGTTAGTAAACGATGGCGGAAAAACTGAAGTCGGAGCTCCTTTTATAGAAGGAAAGACCGTCGAGGCTGAATTCAAGGCTGCTGTTAGAGGACCAAAACTTTTAATTGTTAAATACAAGCAAAAGAGTAGATACCTACGAAGAACAGGGCACAGACAAAAGCTTTCAAAAGTTCAAATCTCAAAAATATAATTTTAAGAACGCCCCGAAAGGGCGTTTTTGATTGTCTCAGGATCAGAGTATTCAATCTCAAGACCAGACGAAAGACCTCGACCTAATGTCGAAACTTTTATATCTAAATTTAAATTACTAATTTCTTTTCGTATTACCAAGTCAGTATATTCTCCGTGTGCATGAGCAGGGAAGGCAAGAATTACCTCTATCAGACCGTCGCTTGTATAATTTTTGATTCTCTCAAGCATTTCCGCGATTCGAACAAATTTTCTCGTTCCGTCATCGGGGATATTTATAAGTCCTCCTAAAATAAAATATCTTCCCGAGTAAGATCCGCTAGTTTTTATAACTTTCATGTCTGAATCACTCGCCACAATTAGTAGTGTTGATTTGTCTATTTTTTCATTTGAACAAATTTCACAAATATCATTTCTTGTTGATTCAAAAAATCTAAAACAACTTTTACAAACCTTTATACTTTTTCCGATATTTTCGATATCTAGACTTAGATTTTTTCTATAATTTTCTCCAGCTGACAATAGAAAATAAACAAACCTTTTGGCTTGGCGTTCTCCGATTCCTGGAAATCGAGAAAATTTTTTTTCTAATTCTTCAAAAATTGATCCCATATTTTTTAAAACAAATCGTTACTACTATTAGAACTTCCTTGAGGGGCCATTTGGTCAAAGCCACCAGTCTTGTCGATAGAAAGAAATGTTGAAGTGTCTGTGTCGAAATAAAGATCTACGACTCCGGTCGGACCATTTCGGTGTTTTTCAATCATGATTTTCGCAATGTTTGTTTTTTCATTTTCGTCTTTATATTTGTCTTCTCGGTGAATGAACATAACCACGTCGGCATCTTGCTCAATAGAACCTGAATCTCGAAGATCAGACAGTCTCGGTGCGCCTCCACGTTGCTCTACGGCACGCGAAAGCTGTGATAGGGCAATAACCGGCACATCGAGTTCTTTCGCAAGTCCTTTTAGACCTCGAGATATTTCAGTTACTTGCATAACCATATTATCAAAGCTCTTACTTGCATTCATAAGTTGTAGATAATCCACGACAATCAGTCCCAATTTTCCTTCACTTTTTAGTCTTCGGGCTGTTGATCTCATGCTCATAATTGTGTTTGCCGGAGTGTCATCTATATAAATTGGTGCTTTTGAAAGTTCGTCTAGTGAATCGCGAATAAGGGAAAAATCATTTTCCGTTAGATTTTTTCCAGTTCGAATACTCCAAGCGTTCACACGAGAGTGAGCAGAAAGCATACGACTTGCGAGTTGGTTTGCACTCATTTCAAGTGAGAAAAAACAAATGGGTACATTGTGATCCACTGCAGCTTTTCGGGCGATATCAAGCGCCAGAGTTGTTTTACCGACTGATGGACGAGCAGCTAAAATAATAAGATCTGATTTTTGAAAACCAGCGAGCTTGTTGTCGAGATCAGGAAAACCAGTTGGTACACCGCGAATTTCGTCTTTTGTTGCGTGAAGTCTTTCGATTTCTTCCCAAGTTTTATAAAGTGTAGTTTTCAAAGCTACAACTTTTTCTTTGTTGTTACTATTTTCTGAAATAGAATAAATTTCTTTTTCAGCTTCATCTAAAATTCTATCAACGTCGTCTGTGCCAGAGTTGAAAGCAGAAATAGCAATTTTGTCGGCTACTTCTATTAGTTTTCGAATAATGTAATTTTTATAAACAATTTCAGCGTAGTATTTTATATTTACCGACGCCGGAGCTGCACCTAAAATATCACTTATATAAGCACTTCCTCCAACATTGTCTAGAGAATTTTTTTCTTTTAGTTTGTTTGAAATAGAAACTAGGTCAATTGGGTCGCCCTTAAATGAAAGGTCTACCATTGTTTGATAAATCACTCTATGTTTTTCCGCGTAAAAACATTCAGGATTTAATATATCTCCTACATCAAAGAGTGCATTTTGTCTTAGCATTATGGCTCCAAGAACTGCGCGTTCGGCTTCTAGGTTTTGTGGAGGGACGCGAGTATCTTTTCTTGGCTGGTTATTTTCGGGCTGTTTTTTAAATTGAGAATTGTTGGCCATAGGTTGATTTTATAGACTACACTGCTTTAGTGCAATTTTATATTTGGGGTTATCGAGTGGAAAACCTTTCAATTTTGACAAAACCACAAAAATGCTTAATATTTAAGGCAAATAACGAACTTAAAAACTTAAAACTATGAATAAAATTATGATTGTCGCAGGACGCACAAATGCATCTTTGGCTGAGGCAATTTCTGATGCTTTAGAAGTTTCAGAGACACCCTTAGCCTTAACAAAACGAACAATTAAGGATTTCGCAAATGGAGAAATCGATGTTGAAATTGAAGAAACGGTTGCTGGGGCAGAAATATTTTTAATTCAAACCTCTTTGACCGGTCAGCCGAATGATAATTTTATGGAGACACTTTTTATGATTGATGCATTAAAACGGGCTCGAGCAAAAGACGTTTTTTTAGTTCAACCAATTTTTCCTTATGAGCGGCAAGATCGAAGAGAAACAAATAAAAAAGGAAGACCTAAAAGAAAATCAGTTACAGCTAGAGTAATTGCTGATTGCTTAATGGCGGTGAATCTTGATGGGATTATTTCTGTTGAACTTCATTCAGAGCAGATTGAAGGTTTCTTTAACAACCGATGTATTGTTGAGAACATTGATCCAACAATTCTTTTTAAAACCTATCTCGAAAATGAAGGAATTATTGTAAAAAATAATTCCAACAGTGTTTCCAAGAAAGGCGTAGCTCCTGATGCAGGCGCTGTTGGGAGGGTTAGAGATTTTTCTAATATGCTTGGTTTGAACTCTTATGTGATTATTGACAAGAATAGAACAGCTCCAGGAGAAAACGAAGTTATTAATGTTATCGGTGATTGTAGTGACTGCGATTGTTTTATGTATGATGATATTGTAGACACTGGAGGTACTGCTGTAAAAGCCGCAGAAGCTCTAAAAAATGCTGGAGCTAAAGATATTTACCTTTTGTCTCCACATCCTGTTCTTTCGAAGACCGCCGTTGAAAGATTGTTAAACTCGCCATTCAAAAAAATTATCGTCACAGATTCAATTCCAAATTCAGAAATATTGAAATATCCCGAAAAATTTGTGGTTCTTCCACTGGCTGAATTGTTAGCAAATGTAATAACGAATATTCATAATTCTGAATCCCTTCAACCTATTGTTAATGGTATGAATAGGATGGTTACGAAAGTTAATTAAGCTGAGTTACGAAGAGTGCCCCGCATACAGAAATGTATGCGGGTTTTTTTTATTATTCAAAACTTTCAAAAAGTTTTGAATAATAATCCTGAGCCTGCCGAAGGGTTATTTCGACAATTTTCATACAAACTGCTAAAATCTCCATATGTCAAAAGATAAGAAAATCCTACTTTCAGGAATAAAGCCAAGCGGAGAATTGCATATTGGAAATTATTTTGGAGCTCTAAAACAATTTGTCGACCTACAGGACGATTACAAATGTTTTTTTATGATTGCTGATTATCACGCACTAAATACTTTGCAAAATGCCAAAGAAATGCGAGAAAATATAATAGATATTGCGCTTGATTATTTAGCTGTCGGACTTGATCCGAAAAAAGCGGTTATATTTAAACAATCAGATGTTTCTGCTCATACAGAACTCGCGTGGATATTTGAGGCGATAACAACAATGCCGTATCTTATGCGCGCCCATGCCTTCAAAGATGCTGAAGCAAAGAATAAGGATCTAAATGTCGGAACTTTCAATTATCCAATGCTTATGGCGTCGGACATTTTGCTTTACGATGTTGATGTTGTACCCGTTGGTCAAGATCAAAAACAACACATTGAAATCACTCGTGACACTGCTCAAAAATTCAATAACACATTTGAAACAGAAACTTTTAAATTGCCAGAATCTTTGATAATAGAATCTGTTGCTGTGGTGCCAGGGATTGATGGACAGAAAATGTCAAAGAGTTATAAAAATACAATTCCACTGTTTGCAGAGGATGATGTGATCCAAAAAATGGTTATGTCTATTGTGACTGATTCAAGCGGGGGACGACCAGAAAATGTTTATGCAATTCACAAACTATTTCGCGATGAAGAATATCTAGAAAATTTATACAAAAAGCACGAAGGAAAGTATAAGGACTTAAAAGAAGCTCTCGCTGAAGATATAAAGGCTTTTGTCAGACCTTTCAGAGAAAAAAGAGAAGAACTAGCTAAAAATATTTCATATGTTGAAAAGATTTTAGAAGAGGGAGCAAATCAGGCAAATGCTGTTGCAATAAATAAATTAATGGAAGCTAAAAAAGCGATAGGGGTTTTGTAGATGAAAGAGAATGTAAATAAAAAAGAAGATTTAAGTATCAAAGGGGGTTTTGTAAAAAGAACCCTTGAGCTTTTTAAGCCATTTTGGAAGTGGTTTGGTGTGGTTGTGGTAATACTTTTTGTTATACAACTATTAGGAACATTCGCCCCATTTCTTTTGGGAAAAAGCATAGATGCAATTACGGTTGGAAATATAAAACTAACTTTTACTTTTTTGTTAGTTGCAGCATGTATATCAGTATTCCAGTCACAGGTTCTTTGGTGGACTTTAGAAAAAATAGAAATAACCAAGCTTGATGATCATATAGAGAAATCTTTTTCTGTAAAATCTCTCGGTAAAATGTTTGATTTTTCAGTCGGGCAACATGTAAATGAGCATTCAGGTGTAAAGCAGAGTGTGGTAACAAGAGGTCAGAACTCATTAAACCAACTTCTGTCTAGTTTTATTTACCATGTTCTACCAAATCTAGTTCAGATTATATCAACGTTGATTATACTGGCTTTTTTTGATTGGAAGATATCATTAGTAGCTTTTATTTTTATTGCCACGTATGTTTACTTTTCATTAAAAAGAAATATATCTTTTTATTCAAGAATAAGTGAAATAAGAAAAAAACATCAATCGCAAACAAAACTCCAAACAGAACTTTTTAGAAATTCCACACTTGTTATTTCTGAATCACGAGAGGATAAAACCTTGGTTGATTTTAAGGAAAAATGGGATGAAGTTACGGATTTTGATAATAAAACATGGTTAGATTTTTTGTCTTATTTTTATGCTCATAAGTTTTTTATAATAGTAGGCCAATATGTATGTTTAGCTATTGGTGTTTATATGATATTGATCGGTAAGCATTCTACCGGTATGTTTATAACTCTTTTTGCTTGGTTGAGTGTAATTTTTAATAATGTTATTCAAATTATGAACGGACAAAGACATATATTATTTCAAATTGTAGAAATAAAAAAATATTATGAACTTTTGGATATTGCTCCAGACATAGATAAAAATAATAAAGGTGAAATCCTGATGCCATTTAAGGGTGAAATTGAATTTAAAAAAGTTAGTTTCGCTTATCCGTACAGAAAAGGAGTTGAAGAAGATGAAGAAGAAAAAACTGACAAAAAAGAAGAGCATGCTGTTTCTGATATTTCTTTGAAAATTCCAGCAGGAGCAAAGGTTGGATTTGTGGGAATTTCTGGTTCTGGTAAATCAACGATTATAAATTTAATGCGAAGATATTATGATCCTCAAAAAGGAGAAATATTTATTGACGGGATTCCTTTAAAAGAATTGGATTTGAGATGGTTTAGAACTCAAGTTGGTAATGTTGAGCAAAAAATAGAACTTTTCGATAGGAGTATTAGAGAAAATATTTTGTTTGGATTGCCTGAAGATAAGAAAATTACAGAAGAAGAATTGAATAAAATAATAAAAGATTCTTCTTTGGATGAGTTTGTCGTGGGATTGAAAGATAATGGACTCGACACAATGATAGGAGAGGGTGGAATAAAGGTTTCAGGTGGTGAAAGACAAAGAATCGGTATTGCTCGAGCATTGATCAAGAATCCAAAAATATTAATTTTCGATGAGGCTACATCTGCTCTGGATGCTTACAATGAAAAACTCATTCACGACGCTATAAATATAGGCTCAAAAGGTAGGACAACAATTATAATAGCGCATAGACTTTCTACTGTTATTGATGCAGATATTATATTTGTAGTTGATGGAGGAAAGATTGTTGGGCAGGGTAAGCACGATGAATTGAAAGATACTTGTCCTGAATATCAAAAACTAATTAAAAACCAGGTGGTGACAATATAAATTCTACATATTGACAATTATCAATTTTGTGATAGTATGCATAGGCGACATTGTTTATTTAATGTCCAAAAAAGTTATGACAAATATTTTATGTACAAATAAAGATTGGGCACAAGTCTATCCAAAATTTGGGCATATTTCCATGCGTAATCATTTGGGCACGATGACAGTATTTAATCTCTCTTAATCGAGTTGAATCCTTTACATCTTGCCTAAATTTAGAGCAAGATTGATCTTTAAAAAAATAAAATAAACCCTTTAAAACCTTAAATATGAAAGGACTAGAAATCTCATCTTATCTACAGAGAACAAAAGAATCTCTGTCAGTTTACCGTTGGGTATTTAAAAATACCGTTCCGGAAAGAAGTAAAAAACACTTATGGAGAATGATCCCACTAATGCTTTTTTATGAAGCATCAGGAATGGCGATTCCTCTTTGTTTTGGTCTTGTTGTGAATGCAATGATACAAGGCGAAAATTACAAAATTCTATTTGCCACAATTGTATTGCTTATGATTTTTCGACTCATCTTACATCGTTTGTATATGATAGAGCGCGAATACATAAAGGGATACAACGAAAGTGCATTGAACGACTTCATTACCAATAATTTGTTTTCCAAATCTATTGGACAACATGTTCGGTTCAAGGAAGAACTCAGTCAATCAAGTATGAACAGGGCGCGTAGTTCGATAAGATATCTAACTAGTTTGATGTTATTTGAAGGAATTACATCTACGTATTCTCTGGTTCTTAGTTTTTGCTTTTTGTGGTTTCTGGCACCATTTGCTGGATTTGTCTTGACGATTGCTCTTACTCTTTATGTCCTCGGTTCTCTTATTATGAATAAAGAAGTTATTGAAAAGTTTGGTCCGATCGACAAAGACTTTAAAAGACACAATGACAAACTCGAAGAATCTTGGGATAAATCTGTAAGGATTTTATCACTTGGAAAAGGAAAAGACATAACAGATATTTTGAATCGTCGGTATGAAAGTATTAACGAGAATTCAAGAAATTTTTGGATTGGTTTTATTAATAAAATCACATACAAAGATATGATCAATGTCTTTTCCTTGGCAGTAGTTTACGGTGCGTATATGTTTGGAGATTTTGGCAGAGTAGGAGATTCTATGTCTGTTGGTTTCCTTTTGCCATTGTTTTCTTGGTCTTGGAATGTTGTTAATAATATTTGGAGAATTGGACATATTGAACAAGAGTTCAATTGGTGTTTGCCAACAATAAAAAAGTTGAAGCATTCATTCGAAATTGTTCCTGATATTGTTGATCATAACCCAAAAGTTCTTTCATTCACAAAAACCCCATCTATTTCATTTGAGAATGTTACATTCAATCATGTTAAAGAGGGCTTTGTGAAAGAAACAATTCGGGATTTGAGTTTCTCGATTAATCCAGGGGAAAAAGTTGCACTGATTGGCGCAAGTGGCGCTGGAAAGACAACAATCACTAAATTGCTTCAACGCGCTTACGATCCACATTCTGGTTCTATAGTAGTTGGAGGCCATGACCTTCGAAATGTTTCAATAAAGGCATGGAACGAAGTCATTGGTGAAATCCCACAACAAATCGATATCTTTGACGGTACTCTTCGAGATAATCTCTTGGTGGCCGTTCAGACAGAAGATCATAACGAATATACAGATGAGGTTCTACAAAGAACAATGGACCATTTCGTCATAGATTTCTGTCAGGAAAAAGGACTCGAAACAAAGGTTGGTCACAATGGAGTTTGGCTCTCTGGTGGTCAACAACAACGGGTTGCTATCGCTCAGATTGCTCTAAAAAAGAAAGCATCTGTTTACATTATTGATGAAGCAACATCTAGTCTTGATGCCACAACAGAAAAAGAAGTTCAAAACGGATTTCTTAAACTCTTGAAAGGAAACAAAAGCGCTCTAGTAGTTGCTCACAACCTTTCGACTGTTCGCAATATCTGTAATAAATTTATAGTTTTGCGTAGTCTTTCAGAAACACTAGAAGGCGAGTCACAGATTGAAGCTCAGGGTAATTCTTTTGAAGAAATTTACCCACACTCTCCAATCTTGCGTCGTTTAATGGAAGATCAAGGGTTAAGTTTAGAAAATAAGGAAAAAGCTTTTGTTTAAATTCAAAAGCAAAGCCGTTCGCAAGAACGGCTTTTTATTTTACAAAAATATTATTATGTAGTATTGTATTGTAAATCAAAAATTTAAAAAAATGGAACAAAAATCTAAAGAACTCAATGTCTTATTCGTGACTAGTAGGTCATTAGCCATGTTAAAAGGAGATGGCAATGAAAACGGTGATTTATACTATTTTGATTTTTTCCAACTTAATTCAGGAAAAACAAAGATTTTAAGTACAGTAGATGAGTTGGCTACATATATGGGTACTTCATTCGAATATTTGAAATTTTTAGGAAGATTAATTCCTAAAACTGACAAAGATAAAAATGTAATAGAAGAAACTCAACCTACTAGAAAAAATATCGATGGAATAATAACAGATTTATTTTTAAGAAGGGGTGAATTCTCTAAAGATATGGATATTTTTGGTTTAGGAATAGTGGCTTGGGCTGTTAAATACGGAATACCTGTGGGATTGATAGCTCGCGATTATGTTGAGCACCCGCAGTATCCTTGGCTGAATAAAAATCCCTATAACTATTCTCGCAATGATAATCTCTTTTGGATAGATTCTGTGCTTGATACGCTTCGTACTGACTCCAGACATAAAAATAGTAAGATTCCAGTTGGTGACGCGAGAGAAGTTTGTGTTGAGATGCGTGAGATACTATTGAAGAAATAAAGATTTAATAAAATCCTTCGGAAACGAGGGATTTTTTTTGTTATAATAAAAAAATGATAGGAATTTTTAAGGCAATTAAAATAGTAAGACAAATAAAAAATGGGACTTTTAATTCTCGGGAGTTTGCCGGTCAAGAAGCTGGGGATTTGGCGACAGGGGTTTTGGATTTACCAATATTTTTGTTTGGTGCATTGGCATCTTTTTGTATAATTTTTGGATTTACGGCTTTGTGGTTTGGTCCTGTAATAATTTTAGGAATCTTCGGATTACTTTTTCTAATTCCAGTTTTTATACTTCTCAAAATAAAAAATAAAATTACGGAAGCGATAGAGAAACGAATAAATAAAAAAACCGGAAACTAACGTTTCCGGCTGCCAATCAGTTTGGCGAACTCTCTGACGGCCTCACACAATTACCTGATTTCAAGATTATTCTATCTTTTTTAAATATTTTGTCAAATAATTTTATAAATAAATAATCCCGGAGTATTTCCGGGATTATACTTACAAAGGAAGAGAGGTAATAATTTCATCAATTATTCCGAGCTCCTTTGCTTCGACCGCACCCAAGTGAGTTCTGTATGCATATCCGTTATACATTAGTTCCATGATTTTTTCTTTTGAAATTCTAAATCCATTTTGATAGATTTTAGTTACATCATCCATTAGCATACCAAACTCTTTCTTTTCTTGTTCAAATTTTGAATTTAAATCCATAAAAGTATTGATTGATATCGATACCCTAACTTCATGAAAAAAGAAAACACTATGAGTGAGTGAATGTTTTTTGTTGCATGATGCCAGGATAAGAAGTGCTGCGGATTTGCATTTACCATTTACAATTCCAGTAAAATTTAAATCCATACTTTTCATGAAGTCTATTAATTTTAATGTAGCGAAAATCTCGCCACCATTTGAATCAATTAGTATAAAGATTTCTCTTTTGGGATCCATTATTTTCAACATCATTATTTGGGTTCGCAGTGTATCCATTTGTTTTTCAGAAATATCATCTGAAACTGCAATACAGCGTTTTTGAAGTGCTGCTTGTATGATCTGGTCGGTATTCATTTTTTTTAGGTTTTCTTCATATTAACACAATAGAAATATATTGTCAAATATTAATATTTTTAAATAAATATATTTTGACAAAAAATGGGGAAGTATTAGACTAAAAATGGATTCATCGTTCTGATAAAACAAAGTAAAGGTGGCTTGACCTTGTACACATAGCAAGAGCATGGGACTGAAACTTGTCCAATATTGCCGTGGGTTAAGTTTTGGATAGTATTCAGGAACTTATACAACTAGAAATATACACATGTATGAAATCTAATATCTCGATGGGTAGAATAATCCCTAAGATATGTTGTTGAGTTTTTTGACTAACGTCATGAATTTATTCATAGCACTGGAATTCAAAACCGGAGAGTAACGCTAACGGCGGCTTCCGGTTTTTATTTTGACAAAAAAATTAATATGAGTATATTTATTACTAATACGAATTGATGGTTTTGTTAAGTTTGTGGCACCTATCCCATGGCTGTCACAAGGGGCCAGAGAACCTTTTGACTGACATTGATTCGGAGCCGGAAGCTTTTGCTTCCGGTTTTTTTATACTTCGAGGTACTCAGCATAAGTCCGACTGTAATTATTCAGCTGGATAAGTGTACCCTTATGTTCCCTTGTACTTCGAGGTACTCAGCATAAGTGTTCCCTTATTTTCCAAAATAGGCCTTTTTTGATACTATAGAAGTCTATGCAAAGAATAATGATTTCTGATTTATCCTCAAAAAAAGGTGAGGAAGTACTTATAAAGTGTTGGGTTGATGTTCGACGTGACCAAGGAAAAATGGTCTTTTTTGATTTTCGAGATATGAGTGGAAAGGTTCAAGGAGTTGTACTTCCTGGGTCAGGAGCTATTGAAATCGCAAAAGAGGTTCGTGATGAATTTGTCGTCGCCATCAAAGGAAAAGTAAATGAGCGTCCTGAAAGAAATCGCCAAACGGACAAAGTAAATGGTGACATTGAACTTGAAGTTCTTGATATTGAAATAATTACAAGAGCTCAAGATTTACCATTCGCTCTTGATTCCGAATTAAATCTAGATACACTTTTGGATTATCGACCCTATACACTTAGGCGTGCTCGAGAGCAGGCTATCTTTAAAGTTCAGCACAATATATTACTCGCATTTAGAGAATTTTTAGTTCAAAAAGGGTTTAAAGAGTTTCGTGCACCTGCTATTGTTGGAGGTGATGCAGAGGGAGGGACAGAAGTATTTAAATTTGACTATTTCTATGGACATACTGGTTATTTGGCAACTAGCCCTCAATTGTATAAACAAATGATGGTTGGGGTATTTGAAAGAGTGTTTACTGTGACAAATGTTTTCCGAGCAGAAAAACATTCAACAGCGAGACATCTAAATGAATACACTTCTCTTGATTTGGAGATGGGGTTTATTGATAGCCCAAAAGATATCATGAAGATGGAGACTGATCTTTTGATTTACATAACCGGGCATCTCAAAAAAACATGTGCAGAAGAGTTTAAAATATTAGAAGCTGATTTCCCATTAATTCCAGAAGGTTCAGATATTTTTCCAATGATGAAACTCTCTGAAGCCCAGCAGTTAATTACAAAAGAAACTGGTGTTGACTGTACACAGGAACCAGATTTGAGCCCTGAACATGAACGTTGGTTGTGTGAATACGCAAAGAAAGAATTTAACTCAGATTTTATTTTTATAACTAATTACCCAAGAACCAAAAGACCATTTTATGCCATGGACGATGAAGAAAATGACGGCACAACAAAATGTTTTGACCTTTTGTTTAGGGGTTTAGAATTAATATCAGGAAACCAGCGAGAGCATAGGTATGATTTGTTGGTGGAGAAAATGAAATGGAAAGGTCTTGATCCAGAAAAGTTTTCTTTTTACTTGCAGGCATTCAAATATGGAATTCCACCACATGGTGGTTTGGGAATGGGGCTTGAAAGACTAACAGCTCGATTTTTAAATTTGCCCAATATAAAAGAAGCTACACTATTTCCTCGTGATATAAATAGAATTGATAAGTTATTGTCTGAATAATTACATGAACCAAAGTGTCGTCAAAACTACAAATTTTGAAGGACCATTTCCGCTCCTTTTAGAACTTATAGAAAAAAGAAAACTTCATATCAATGATGTTTCTTTGGCGACTATAACGGACGACTATCTAAAAAATATTCGAGAAATAAATAGTGACACAATTTCAGATGTATCTGAATTTATACAAGTTGCTTCTACTTTGATATTGATAAAATCTCGTTCAATTTTGCCGGGCTTTTCTTTGACCGAAGAAGAAGAGCAAGATGCTGATGTTTTAAAAAGAAGACTCGAGTTATATTCGATTATTCGTGATATTTCTGTCGAAATTGGAAAGCAATATGGAAAAAAGATTTTGATAATGGCATCCGGTATCCCTCACAAGCAAGAGATATCTTTTAGACCAGGGGAAACCTTAAATGCTGAATTGCTTTATAATCTATCAGAGAACATTTTGCGCTCTGTGCTTAAAAAAGAAGTAAAGCCAGAAGTCAGAATTGAAAGAGCGATAACAATAGAAGAAATGTTCGACAAACTTATGGACCGCATAAACAAAGCGGTGCAACTTTCTTTTTTTGATGTTTCGGGAAAATCTGTCGGCACAAAAACAAAATTAGAAAAAGTGACCGTAATTGTTTCTTTTTTAGCAATGCTTGAAATGGTCCGAAATGGAATTATTTCGGCTGATCAAGGAGAAAGTTATGGAGATATAAGTATTAGTAAAAGGGAAAAAGAATTGGAAGAAGCTTTAAATGAAGAAATAGAAAATGAATAAAAATTTACAAAATATAATAGGGTTACTCCTTGAAGATGGTGGAGGTGTTACATATTCTCGAATGACGAGTTTGCTTAATATTACCGAGGAGGAAATAAAATCTGAACTGGAGCAAAATAAAGAAAATCTTCTAGGTTACGGAATAAATCTGATTATGACCGAAAATGAAGTTGCGATTTCAACAAACGAAGAAATAAGTGCTCTAATTAAAGAAGGAAATAATAAAGATTCAAAAGAACTTTCAAAAGCTAGCGCTGAAACTTTATCTATTGTTTTATATTTTCCGGGTGTAACACGATCTCAGCTTGATTTTATTCGAGGAGTAAATACTTCTTTTATTCTTAGAAATTTGGAAATTCGAGGACTTGTTAGAAAGGTTGGAAAGGGGAGAGTAATGTATGAACCAACAGCAGAAGTCTTGGCGCATTTGGGCGTATCTCGCGTAGAAGAACTTCCAAAATTTGAAGAAGTTAACAAGAATCTCACAAATGCTTTTGTAGAAAGTAATGACTAGTCCAAATGAAAAAACTCTTAAATTTATTCGAGGGTCAACTATCGGAGTTGCTATTTTTGGTTTAGTTTCTGTCATTATCTTAGGCTCTCTTTATTTAAATGGGTTAATGGAAATTCAAAAAAGAGAAGAAGATTTTCAAAATAGAATATCTGGATTTTTAAATCCATTTTATTTTTCAGAAAATAAAATAATAGCAAAATCGGCTATGGTTGTTGATGGTGAGACAGGAATTGTGCTGTATGCAAAAAATGAAAATGAAGTTTTACCAATTGCTTCGTTAACAAAAATTATGGCGACATTGGTTGCAGGTCAATACTTGGAGCAAAATAATATTAAAACAGCCGAAATTGGAAATGTAAATATTTTATCTCCTGCGGACGCAAACTTTGTATCTGGGGAGGTTTGGGATGTTGAAGATCTTTTGACGGCAATGATGCTTTCTTCTTCGAACGTAGCAGCAGAGTCACTTTTTAATGAAGTTATTAAATCTCAATTAATAAACGGAAGTTCTCAAGAGCCAATAACCTTAGTTGCGATGATGAATGAAATAGCTCAAAGTCTCGGACTTAATAAAACAAGTTTTTTGAATTCCACTGGGCTCGATATAAAAGACGAATCTGTCGAAGGGGGAATTAGTTTTGGCGGAGTTTCAACAGCCCGAGAAGTTGTTTCTTCTGCTAGAATACTAGAAGCGGTTTTCCCAGAGATAGCATCTAAAACAGCCCTAAGAGAAATCGAGCTTTATTCTAAAGATGGATTTCCTCATAAATTTTTAAATACGGATGAATTGATTGAAAGAATTCCAATTTATTTTTCAAAAACGGGGTATACTGATGGTGCTGGTGGAACGTTGATCGTAAAAACAAAAATAGATGAAAGATTTGTTTATATTGTTGTACTTGGTTCAACAAAAGATGGAAGATTCTCTGACATAGAAAAACTTTACAATAATAGCGCAGTTTTATTTGAGGATTTATCAAATAGAAGGGTGGCATTAGAAGAATTAAAAGAACATTATTTAATTGGTTATGATTACTAGTGGTTTACTTAAAATAGCAATTCCGGCAATTTTAGCTTTTATGGTGGGTATTTTTATTACCCCAACTCTTACAAATATTTTTTATAAATATAAACTTTGGAAAAAAGTCTCAAGAAAGGATGTTTCTACAAATCCAGAAATGTCTGAAGCTTTCAAAAAAATTCATGATGACACGACAGAGACACGAACCCCACGGGTGGGAGGAATTGTCGTTTGGGGTTCTGTTGTTTTGACAATGTTGATTATTTTCGTAATGTTCGTTTTGTTTCCAAGTGATGTTACTTCTAAGTTGGAATTTGTTTCTAGGAATCAAACATTTTTGCCGTTATTCGCCCTGTTTGTTGGAGCTTTTATTGGACTTATCGAAGACTTACTTGAGATAAATTCAAATGACAAAAGTTTAATTCACGGCTTGTCTGGTAAAACTATTATTTTAATTGTGGCTATTTTGGGTTTGATTATGGGTGGTTGGTATTATTTTAAACTTGGAGCTGATTTCATAAATATCCCAATTATTCATACTCAAATTCATTTAGGATTTTTGTTTATTCCATTTTTTATTTTAGTGACGCTCGGAACCTTTTCTAGTCGAGTGATCGATGGTGTAGACGGGCTTTCAGGCGGAGTTTTTGCAACTATTTTTGCCGCATATGCAATTATAGCTTTCAGTCAAAATCAAATAGATTTAGCAGCATTTTGCGCGACGGTCACTGGCGCTATCCTTGCATTTTTGTGGTTCAATATTCCACCAGCAAGATTTTATATGGGAGAAACTGGAATGCTTGCTCTAACTCTCGCCCTGACGACTGTTGCATTTTTAACAGGGCAAGTTTTACTTTTGCTTGTTATTGGATTTCCGCTTGTTATGACATCTCTTTCTTCTTTTATACAGATTTGGGCAAAAAAAATATGGGGTCCAGAGAAAGGTAAAATTTTTAAAATTGCACCACTTCATCATCATTTTGAAGCTAGTGGCTGGAGTCGACCAAAGATAACAATGCGATATTGGATACTTTCTGTTATTTGCGCTACTACAGGAGTCATTTTGGCAATAATTTAATTTGATCGGGTAGTAGAAAATGGCATAGCACATGGTGCGGGGATAAGGGGTAATTTAAACTAAAATGAAGACAAATATACAATTATTAAATAATTTACAAAAGTGGCACACCAATGCCATTTTTCACTAACCCGATGGATAAAACAAAAGGCCATGTCGATAAGTTTTTTCTTGGACTTGTTTTGATATTGGTGGCTATTGGGACAATTATTTTTATATCAGCTTCTCTTGGTGTTTACGCAAAGAACGAAGTAAAATTTTTGGGAGTATTGGAAAATCAAATAATTTTCGGACTTGTCGGAGGGCTTTTGGCAATGTATGTGACTTCTAAAATTCCTTACGGGTTTTGGAAAAAATGGAGTGTGCCGATTTTGTTTGTTTCAATTATTGGTTTAGTTTTGGTTTTTATTCCTGCGATTAGCTTGACGCACGGAGGAGCAAGAAGATGGATCTCTATTTTTGGAGTATCTTTTCAGCCGGTAGAATTTTTTAAAATTGCTTTTATAATTTATTCTGCCAAATATCTTTCTTGGTTAAAAAATAAGAAATTCGATAAAGCGTCTTTGGTAGCACCAGCGCTTTTGATTGTCACTTCTTTTGCGTTGTTGTTTAAACAGCCAGACACAAAAAGTATAATTCTTTTAACGGCAGTGTTTGGTGCACTCTTGTTTGTTTTTGGTGTAAAACTTAAAAAAATATTAATTATTTTTGTTTCTATTTGTGCGGTTTTAGCAATTGCTGTTTTAACTCGACCATATCTTCGAGAAAGAATTCAAACTTTTATAAACCCTGCATCTGATCTTCGAGGAGCATCTTTTCAGTTGGACCAGTCGCATATTGCCATAGGTTCAGGAGGGGTTTTTGGGCGAGGTTTGGGGCAAAGTGTTCAAAAGTTTAGTTATTTACCAGAGCCACAAGGTGACTCAATTTTTGCAGTTCTAGGCGAAGAGTTTGGTTTTGTTGGAACTTTTTCCGTAATTATTTTATATGTTGCTTTTGCGCTTCGCGGTTTTAGAATTGCAAGACGCGCTCCAGATATGTTTTCTTCACTTTTGGTCCTTGGAATAATTACAATGATTACTGCTCAGAGTTTTATAAATATCGCAGCTATGAGCGGTCTGTTTCCTTTAACTGGAGTACCACTGGTGTTTATGAGTCATGGAGGAACATCGCTTATGATATCTCTTGCTGCGATGGGAATAATTTTGAATATTTCCAAAAATCAGAGAGACATAAGTAAGCAAGATGAGTAGAGATTAGAGTATAGATAATTAGACAATTAAAAAAGGCGTCCAAATAGGACGCCTTTCATTTTAAATGATTTCATTTTAAGGTGTAATTACATTTGCTGTTACGAAATAAGGATTGTTCAGAGCACTGCCTTTTTGTATTTCACCTGAACCAGTTAATACTATTAAAGCTTTTAAACCAGTAAAATTAACAGTATCAATTTTTATATTCGAGCCAAATAGTTCCAGGAATGCTTCTACAGTTGGGTAGGGGGTATTAGTATAATTTATACCACATGGAGCCAAAACTTTATGTTTACTGTTTACAAAGTACCATTGGTAACTGTTAGTTATAATAGGTTCCCCGTAAACATCCGTCACTTCAGAAGAAGCTTCGAGTGGAAATAATAAGTAATTGTCCTTAAGAATTTCACACTTTATTGAATATTCCTCGCATATTTTTTGTTGGGATACTTTTTGATCACAACTTGCGAAGCCAAGAGTTATAAATAGTGATAATACAATAATGGTTTTCATAGAGCGATTTTTTAGCTTGTTCTTAGATATTATATCACTAAACAATCTAAAAGTCAAGAATAAAAACAGCTTATTTTTTAAGTCTTTTATGTTAAAATTTAAAATATGAAATTCGTATTTGTAGGAGGTGGAACTGGGGGGCATTTTTATCCGCTTATTGCTGTTGCCGAAGAATTAAACAATCAAATTGAAAAAGAAAAGATAGTCGGTGCGCGAATGTATTTTATATCAAATGATCCTTACGACAAACAATTAGTTTTTGAAAATGGATTAGAGTTTATAAAACTTGATTCAGGAAAGCTTAGAACATATTTTTCTATTAAAAATTTTTTTGATTTATTTAAAACCGCCTTCGCAACATTTCGAGCCGTCTTTATTTTGTGGTCTATTTATCCTGACGTGGTTTTTTCAAAAGGTGGCTATTTAAGTTTTCCAGTTGTTACAGCTGCAAGGCTTCTTCGTATCCCGGTTTTTATTCACGAATCAGACGCAAGTCCAGGGCGGGTAAATAAATACTCTGCAAAATTTGCACAAAGAATTGCTGTTTCTTTTCCAGAAGCCATGGAATATTTTCCAAAAGAGAAAACTGCGGTAACAGGTTTGCCTATGAGGCGAGGTGTTGTAAAACCTGTTGGGGTTGGTGCTTATGAGTTTTTGAAATTGAAAAGCGATATTCCGACTATTTTGATTGTCGGCGGTTCGCAGGGTTCTGAAATTATAAATGACGAAATTTTAGATGCGCTTCCAATGCTTTTGCAGAAGTATCAGATTATTCATCAGTGTGGAGTGAAAAATATTTCTAGTATGGAAACAAGATCAAAAATTGTTCTTGAAAATCTTCCAGAAGAAATTAGAGACAGGTATAAATTGTTTGGTTATTTAAATACAGTCGCTTTATCTATGGCGTCAGGTGTTTCAAAAGTGGTTATCTCTCGCGCGGGGTCTATGATTTTTGAAATTGCCTCTTGGGGTATTCCTTCTATTTTAATTCCAATAACAAATTCAAACGCAGATCACCAAAGGAAGAATGCTTATTCTCTTGCACGGGCAGGTGGGGCAATTGTTATCGAAGAAAATAATTTGTCACCAGCTGTAATTTCAACTGAGATTGATAGAGTAATAGAAAATCCAGAACTTTGGCAAAAGATGAGCGTCTCGGCTCGCGCTTTTTCTCCACTAGATGCTGGAGAAAAGGTCGCACAAGAACTTTTGGCGATTGGAATATCGCATGAGAAATAAACTAGTATTTTGGTAGTTAGTATATTAGTAATTAGAAATCTAAAAACACCTTATAGGGCGTTTTTATATTATTATTTTTTAAAAACGATTTTTAGACAAAAAGGCTGAAAATTGATAAAATCCAAGGATGAGTGAAGTAATTACACGATTTGCGCCAAGTCCAACGGGGCATTTTCATATAGGAGGAGTGCGATCTGCACTTTATAACTATTTATACGCAAGATCTACTGGCGGTAAGTTTATTTTGCGTTCTGAAGATACAGACCCTGAACGTTCGAAGAAAGAGTATGAGGATGAGTTTTTGGCAGTCTTTAAATGGCTTGGCCTTGAACATGATGAATTTTTCAGACAAAGCGACAGAAAAGAAATCTATAAAAAATATTTGGAAGATTTGATTGCGCGCGATGTTGCTTATATTTCTAAAGAAGAAGTAAAAGAAGAAGGGCAAAGAAGTGAAGTTATAAGACTTAGAAATTCTGGAAAAGATATAACTTTCAACGATATTATTTTAGGCGATATTACTTTTAACACAAAAGAGCTTGGGGATTTTATTATTGCGCGAGATATTGAAAGTCCACTTTATCATTTTACAGTTGTGGTGGATGACCATGAAATGAAAATCACGCACGTTATTCGTGGACAAGAACATATTTCAAATACTCCTCGGCAAATTCTAATACAAGAAGCAATCGGCGCAAATCGACCATTGTATGCTCATATTCCGCTTATTTTAGGCAAAGACAAATCAAAGCTTTCAAAGCGTGATCCAGAAGTTATTCCAGCTATAGAATACAAGGATCAGGGATACCTTCCGGAAGCCATTTTAAACTTCATGGCGCTTATTGGTTGGAATCCCGGTACTGATGAAGAGGTCTTTACAAAAGATGCTTTAGTGAGTCAATTTAAGCTCGAAAAAGTACAAAAGGGTGGGGGAGTATTCAATATAGAAAAGCTAAATTGGATAAACAAAGAACATCTTAAAAAACTTACAGAACAACAAAGAGGGAAGTATGTCAAGCAATTTATCCCAAGTGATTTTGCTGAAAAAAATGCTAAATATTTAGAAAAAATAATTCCAGTTATTTTTGAAAGAATCTCCAACGGTATTGAAATAAAAGAATTAATCGAGTCTGGTGAATTTAACTTCCTCTCATCTGATTTGTCTATTGAAAAAGATATTTTAAATTGGAACGGAAAACAAGATTCTTCTGTCACATCAAAACACCTAAACTCGTTGGTAGAAATACTAGAAAATATAAATGATTATAATGCGGATGTGATAAAAAATGCTGTTATGCAATACGCCGACAAGGAAGAGAAAAGAGGTGCAGTGCTTCATCCTATGCGCTACGCACTTTCAGGGCAAGAAAAATCACCAGATCCGTTCACAATAGCTGGCGTTTTGGGTAAAGAAGATTCAATTAAAAGATTAAAAAATTCTTTAACTGTATTAAATTAACTTAATGAAAACAAAGATAAAAAAAATTTCTTTAGTATTGGTTTTTTTGAGTCTTTGTTTTTTTGTTTATTCAAAAACGAGCGCTCTAACCGTTGACGAAATAAATCAACGTATTGAGCAAAAAAGTCAGGAGTTGGAAAATCTTGAAAGAGAAAATGCCGAGTATCAAAAAAAACTTCTTGAAATCGGAGGTTCTGTTAAAAGCCTTAATGATGAATTGAATCTTTTAAAATTAACACAACAAAAGTTGGCATCTGATATAAAGATCACTAAACAGAAAATAGAAAGAGAGCAAAATGCTATATCAGGACTTAGTGTCGATATAAACGATAAAGACGCTGTTATAAGCTCTCAAAGAAAATCAATTGCAGTTTTAATACGCGATATGGATGTTGAAGAAAGAACTCCACTCATTACAAAACTTCTTAGAAATGAAAGCTTGTCAGATTCTTGGAATGAAGATAAATCGATAGGTAAACTTGTGAGTTGGTCAGCTTTTCCAAATGAATTATTATAACTATCATACGGTACGCCAGCAGAATTTAAAGTATCGAAAGTAGCTACTCCCAAAGTAGGAGGATTT
>CAYLKL010000002.1:45960-73552 GCA_964384645.1 uncultured Candidatus Saccharibacteria bacterium | reverse complement strand
GAAATGAAAGCTTGTCAGATTCTTGGAATGAAATAGAAGAGTCAGCAATCGCTCAAGAAAAAATGATTGAGCATATTGATAGTTTGAGCTCTGTTAAAGACCAATTATTTGTTGAAAAAAATTCAAGAGAAACCGCTAAGAAAAAACTGGAAGAACTGCAAACTACTTTGGCTGGACAAGAGCGTGTTGTTAAGTCTACTCAAAATGACACACAGGCTATTTTGAAAGATACAAAAAATTCAGAATCTGGTTACAAAACACTATTGGCCGCAAATGAAAAAAGAAGAAAAGATTTTGAAGATGAAATTCGTACTTATGAATCTGAGTTGAAATATATTTTAGACCCAAATAGTATTCCAAAATCTGGGTCGGCACCTTTTTCTTGGCCTATTGCCGATGTTTTTGTAACTCAGTTTTTCGGTAAAACTTCAGCTTCTGGAAGGTTGTATGCATCTGGCTCGCATAGTGGTGTGGATTTTAGGGCATCAATTGGAACTCCGGTTCTTGCTATGGCAGATGGTGTTGTTGAAGGCTCTGGAGACACCGATACAGCTTGTAAAAGGGCTTCTTTTGGTAAATGGGTCTTTATACGCTACGATAACGGCCTTGCTAGTACATACGGTCATTTGTCGGCAGTATCAGCTCAAACAGGTCAAAGGGTTAGGCGTGGAGATATTGTTGCTTATAGTGGAAATACAGGCTATTCTACTGGTCCGCATTTGCACGTCACTGTTTACGCAGGGGATGCAGTAAAAGTAGACACTAAGCCAAGTATTTCTTGTAAGGGTAAGATTTTGACTCAACCGCTTGCAGCTATTAACGCTTATCTTGATCCAATGCTGTATATGCCAGTACCTTTGGCGGGACAGATAAAAACGGGCGCAAGATAAAATATATTATCTATAAGTATTTACTGATTCTATATAATCAAAAATTATTTTAGATATTTCTTGTGTGTGTTTTGAAGCAGATTCTTTTGTGTCACGAGTCATTACGCAAAGCATGTAGGGTCTTTTTGGGTGATAAAATATTCCACAGTCTGAATATGTGTAATTTTTTTCTTCAGGACTTTTTTCATATACACCTATTTTTTGAGCAATTTTAATATTACTTGGGAGTTTTGCTCCAAGGTCATTTTCATTTGGGTTTATTTCGGTCATTATTTTAAGTACTTTATTTGAACCATCTATTGATAAGTATCCTGCAAAAAAGAGTGATCTTAGAATTGATAAGTAGTTTCTAGGAGTAACAGCAATTGTTCCTTCAAGAATTTGTGGCGATATATCTATGGAGTTGTAAAAGTTAACCGGGGTTCCACCAATAACATCGTTTGTTAAAATATTATTTGCAGTATTATCCGATTCTTGAATTGATATTTTCATTAGTTCGTCTACGGATATTTTTTGGCCAACACCTTTTTTGTATAAAGTTCCATAGTTTCCATCAAGCCATTTGCTTGTTATTGTTATCATATCTTTTCCGGCAATATCCTTGTTTTCAATTTTTTTCTGCGTTTCGATTACATTGGGAAGTTTTAAAAGACTAGCAGCAACATAAGGGTTATCTTGGTTTACTCCAATGGTTGTACCAGTAGGTATATATTGAAAAAACAAACCCATGTCTAGTTTATTTTGTTCAATATAAGTAGATAAAGATTTTCGAAGTTCGAAGAAGTTTATAATAATATCATTTGGATTTTGTATTAAAACCCTACGAGCTACGAATGGATACTTGTTTTCTAAAAAAGAAAACCTAGAATTCTTGTTTAAAAAAAAGCCAATTAAAATACCAATAATTAGAATTAATAATGCAGCAGCAATTTTCTTATTTTTTGAGTTTAAATTCATAAAAAAAATTAAATATTTAATTAATTAACTTAATGGTAGCTTAGGTCAATTTTTTGAGCAATAGGCAGGGAAGAGTCGCCGGTTTGATCATAAGGTTTGATCCATTAATTGATTTATGCCAAAGAAGGGGGATTAAAGGATATTTAAATTAAATAAGGATTGTAAATACGCGGAGGGAGTGTTTGAGGCGGGTAATTAGATTATTTGGAGCAGGTATTAAGTCGTATTATTTGTACAGTAGATAATTTTTCCTCTATAGCCAATGTCGCAAAAGATATATTGTGCGACATTGTATCACTCTCGAAAAAGCACTCCCCTTGTATAAATTATTGATAAATTAGGAACTTGTTTTTTCAACGCATTTATTAAATTCTTCGACTTGTTTGTTGTACTCCTCTACTTTGGTTTTAAGCGTCGAAAGTTTTTTGTTATATGTAGATACCATTTTATTATGTTCCTCCACCAAGGATTCTTCGTAGTTTTCTTCTATTTGTTTTTTAAGCTCCTCTATCCTTTTCTTTATGGTGTGAAGCTCTTGTTGAATATCGTCGATGCTGTCTTTGTTTTGTTTTGATACTGTAGGACATGAAGATGTTGGTTTTCCAAAATGTTGAACAATGATAGTGGCAAAGTGACCTTTATAGACATCTCTTTTAACTGCAACTCCTATTTCGGTGTATCTAGGGTCTAACATGTTTTTTTTATGAGGCAAACTTTCGCTCCATGCCTTTACAACATCTTCTGATGTTTTAAATCCGCCAAGAGCTAAGTTTTCACCTATAACTAAATATTCGTAACGGCTAGATTCGGCAATGTCTTCAATATCAACTCCCTGCGGAGATACGTGTTCGAAATATCCACGATAAAACATATCATTTAATTTTTCTTCAGCCATTTTATTTAAGGTGTCAGACGTTGCTAGACTTGAAAGATTGTTCTCATTTCTATAAATATTTGTATCTTTTATTACATCAGATAAATTAAAATTAGGTTGTTTTACATCCAAAGTTTCTCCTTCTTCTGGAATTTCATTCTCCTCAATCCTTTCAAGTGGTCCTGGTAAATTTGTGTTGCGTAAATCATCTAAAAGTTCTGAGGCTTCAAAATAAGGAAAAGCCCCAAGGTCACTTTGATTGGTTTCGCTTGTATTTTCAATAACACCTGATTTGATTAAGTATTTTTTAATATCCGGAGTTTGGGTCCAAATAGTTATACCAACAAAGGCAATTAATAGTATTGAAATTATTTTTGTATTCTTCATTTTTATTTGCAATTGCTTGCTATGCTATACCCCGCGCTTTGAGCGGAAGATTCAGAGTCGAAGTATATTTTATTTGTTTCGCTTAGGGTTTTGGCTCCTGAGCACCAAACGAAATAGTATTTACTCCCTCTTTTAGATGCGACTATTGACCCTATTCCTAGTTCTTTTGCCTTTTCTGTCGCATTATCTATTGTGTATGAATCAGGGCTTATTTGGCTGGATTTCTGAATAGAGGGTTCTATAATTATCGCATTTTTAGCGTCTTTTGAAAGCCTACCAAGCAAGAAAGATACAATCATGGCTAAAATAAGCAATATTCCGCTAGCTAGGTCAATACCCGTCTTAGTGCCAAAAAAGTCCTTGATTTTTGTAATCATATTATGTATAATCGCTAGTACTTATAAATTATAACAATTATTTAGTTTTATGGCACATAGAAAAGCAGGTGGAACAGCGCACAACCTAAGAGATTCAAATCCACAATATCTTGGTGTTAAGCTTCCAGGTGGTTCAAAAGCAAAGCCAGGTATGATTATTTTACGTCAAAGAGGTACAAAAATGATGCCAGGAGCTAATGTTGGACTAGGAAAAGATCACACTATTTTTGCTCTTAAAGAAGGAGTTGTTTCTTTTGAAAACAAGAGAAAAACAAACTTTAATGGTAAGACGGTGGTAAGGAAGCTCGTTAGTGTAAAAGTGGAAAAATAATAAAAACCCCTTCGGGGGTTTTTATTATTTTTATAGCTTTTCGATTTTTAATTTTATATTACTTTTAATTCCCTCGTTTAAAATCGCAATATCGTATTCTCCAATTTTGTCTATGAGTTCTTTTAAGAGGATTGATTTTTCTTCCAAATTTATACCAGATTCTTTCTTGAAAATAATACAAATATCTTTTTCATGAATTTTTGAAAAGAGTGTGCCCTTTTCATTAGCTGCTTTTTTAATATTAAATTCATGATCTTTAAATTCTAAAATAGTTTTTTCTAAAAGAGTGTGTTGCATTTTTTTCTTATCTTCTTTTTCTATTTTAATCTTTTTTGCAGCTTCGATTAGTTCGGGAGTTCCTTTTGTCGCTAGCTTGTTTGGAAATAAAAAATTATTTGCATAACCTTCGTTTACGTCTACCACATCCCCCGCTCTACCAATTTTTTTAACATCTTTTTTTAAAATTACTTTCATTTTTATTTGTTTAAATAATCTATTGCAGCTTCTAATATTTCGTCTTTCTCTGTTGCAGAATCATCTGAAATCTCAAAATCTGGTTTAATACCTGTATCAGAAATAGATATTCCATCAGGAGTTAACCATTTTGCTACTGTTATTTTTAATGCTGTATTATTTGGCATCGGTATTAATTCTTGCACAGAACCTTTTCCGTAAGTTTGTGTTCCGAATAATTTGGCGCCAGCTCTTTCTTTTAGTGCACCAGATAAAATTTCAGAAGCCGAAGCTGAACCTTCATCTACTAATATTGCTAGTGTTGGTTTTTTTGTTATTAATCTCTGTGTTCCAGTACTTCTATAAGCTGATTCTTCTTTACCCTCTGCAAATTTTTCTCTAACAATTATTTCGTCAGCTGGTAAGAACCAACTACTAATTTTAATTGCAGAATCCAAGTATCCGCCAGGATTACCTCTTACGTCTATTACAAGTTTACTTAGACCAGATTTTTCATAACCCTGCATTGCTTTGGCGAAATCAGCAACTGAATTATCGTAGAAGTTATATAAATGGATGATAAAAACCCCATCAACTGTTTCAGTTTTTAGTGTTGGGATTTTAATAACAGCTCTAATTATAGATATTTCTCTTTGAACTTTGTCTTTTTCGTTTATTACTGTAATTTTTACAGTTGTTCCTGCCTCACCTCTAATTTTAGAAACAACTTGCTCTAGAGACATGTTTTCAGTTGAGATTCCGTCAACTTTAAGTATTATGTCTCCGGAAATCACACCTGCTTTTTCTGCTGGACTACCTTCTAGTGAGGCCAAAACTCTAGTTAATCCGTCTTTTGAATCAATTTCTATACCAATTCCCACCAAATCACCCTTTAGATCTTCGTTTAGGTGGTCGTACTCTTTAGGTGTTAAAAAGTTTGTGTATGGGTCATTAAAAGAATCAGCCAAACCTTTTATTGCTCCGTAGATTCTGTCTTGAGTAGTTATATTTTGAGATTCAGGAAATTTTTCGTCTAGCTTTTTCCAGGCATTCCAAAATATTTCAAAATCTGCACTGGATACAACTTCTTCATTTTCTTTACCAAGAACTGTTTGAACAAAAAAACTATCAGGTTTTTGATTGTATCCAAAATATGTTCCGAGTATAAACACGAATACGATAGAGACTATTATTTTTACTGGTTGATTAAAATTCATATAAATTTATTATACATTTATTCTGGTATATTTTCACTCGTAATAGTTGGTTGTGTTTCTGTATTTTTAATAGTATATTCTTCGATATTTAAAGCACCTAGTTGATATTTAATAGCTGGGTCCCAAAGTATAAAAGAATTAATTCCAAGGTCGAGCGATGCTTGTATTTGATCTTTTACGAGTTGTTCGGTGTAAGTTGCTCCAAGGTCAAAATCTTGTATCCAAGGTCTTAGTTTGTTTGCGTCATATCCTGCCGCAATTGTTCTTTCTAAAGCTTTCGCCATAGACAAACTTATAACCTTCCCAGGTTCTTTGCCGGGCTTTGGTATATTGTACCAACCGTCTGCAAAATGAGATGGATAGACCATTGGTAGAATGTAATCAAAATAAGGGAGTGCGTCTTCTAAGTATTGCCCTATCCCAAGATCATCACTAGCAGTTGTCACAAGTCCAAATAAGTCTGCAGAGTGAGTAATATTTGCTTCTTTCATATTTGTATTTAGAAATTCGTAAAAAGATTTCATCACCTCTCTTCTTGTTCTGCCTTCCATGTGAGCGTAACTTATGTCTTTCATATTTCCATCAGATGGAAACCTAATGTAGTCAAAGTTTATTTCATCAAAACCCACTTTATGAGCCTCTTTTGCTATTTCTAAAATATAATTCCAGTATTCTTCGTTTCCGGCTTCAACCCAAGGTATTTTTTTTCTATCTCGCCAAATTTTTCCATCAAGTGTTTTTACTGCAGATTCTGGATATTTTTCTACGTAATGAGTGTCTTGGAAAACTGCTAGTCTTCCGATTATATAAATATCTTTGCTGTGCAGGTAGTTAAAGTATTCCTCGATGTTTCTTATTCTCTCTTCTGATGACCCAATTTCATTTATTAAAGTATTGTCAGTTTTAAACCCAATTTTTCCTGTATAGTCTTTTATGTCTATTACAACAGTATTTACGTCTGTTGTGTTGATTATAGTGTCTAGTCTGTCTTGATAGCTTTTTGTCCCCGCTGCCCAGTTTGTAAAATAAACCCCGATTACATTTTCAGGTGGTTTTATGTGGGTGACTATTTTCTCCGGCACAACTTCTTTTTCCGCCTCGAGTTGCATTGTGCTTACAACTTCACTCTTCAGATTTTGAGAGTCAAATTCTGTTACTGCTTCATTTGGTAAAAAGAAATAACCAGCTGTCATGAGTGTCCCTATTATAGTTATGACCAACAGCTGTTTTTTCATATTTTATAGATTTTCTTCAAACTCTGGTTCTTTTTCTTCTAATTCTTCTTCTAGTCTTGCACGGTTTCGAACTTCACTTTCGCGAAATATAAGATAAGCAACTCCAAGTAGTACTGCGCCCATTATTACAAAGACTATTTTTTTGATAACAAGTGGTAATCCCAAGAATGGCAATATTATGGAAATAAACCCCGCAATTGCAATGGCTCTAATTTTTTTCATAGGTACATTGTACTATAAAAGCTTTGAAAATAAAGGAATATTATCTATTGACAAATATTTTATATTTGTTTATAGTACTAACAAATATGCTATAATGTTCTTTCCAGAAAACAACCTAAAGGTTTCAGCTGAAAGCGCAAAGAATTTTGAAATGGTGTCCGATATGATCAGGATTGACGTGATCTGAGTAGTCCAAATCAAGTTTTCTTTACTTTAGGTTTAGCGTTCCTCGGCACTGGAGAAGTGTAACAGAGGTGTGCTTCGAAGACGTGGTACGGTTTCGATAAGCGATAGATTACAGACCAGGCCCGGTTGCAGTAAATGCGCCGGGTTTTTTTATTTTCTAATATCTATATTCTAACTATCTAATTTCTAACAAATAAACACAACAAACTCCCCTTTTACAAGCCCTTTGTCAGATTCTAGTTTTTTTGTTATTTCTGAAGCTTTTCCAAAGAAAAATTGTTCGTGCATTTTTGTAAGTTCTTTAAAAACGATGATTGTACGCTCTGGTGCCAACATATCTATTTCTTTCATTAATTTTAATATTCTATGTGTTGATTCAAAAAGTATTGTTGCCTCTTCCCTGCTTATCGCTTCTTTTAGTTCTGTCTGTCTCCCTTTTTTGTGAGGCAAAAAGCCAATAAAAGTAAATTTATCAACTCGAACAGGGCTTATCGATAATGCTGATGTCACCGCCGAAGGGCCTGGAATGGATTTTATAAATTCTCCTCCAAATTTTTCGTTGACTTCTTTTACTAGCATGTATCCAGGGTCTGATATTCCAGGAGTTCCCGCATCGCTTATGTACGCTACATCAGTGCCATCGTTCATAATAGAAATTATTTTATCTATTACATTTTTGTTTGAATGTTCGTGGAGAGAAATTAATTTGTTTTTTATATCAAAATGTTTTAAAAGTTTTTGAGATACGCGAGTGTCTTCGCAAGCAATAAGCCCGACATTTTTTAAAGTCTCAATTGCTCGATTTGAAATGTCTCCAAGGTTGCCGATTGGAGTGCCGACTATATATAGGTTTCCGGGGTTGTTGTTCATTGGGTATGGGTGGTTAGGTGTAGATAGATATCTCGGCTTGCTACGCGGTCTTGTGGGTGTAGATGGAATCGGACCATCGGCCTCTGTCTTATCAGGACAGCGTTCTACCACTGAACTATACACCCATTTAGAAGCTTTTTATAACACAAAACTCATTATTTTAAAAGCTTCTTATTCTTCGTCTCCGACTTCCCCACTTTCCATTGCATCAATTATTGTTTGAATTTCCCCGCTTAATATTTTGGGAATATTAGACCAAGATTTTTTTATACGATGATCCGTGATTCTGTCTTGAGGGAAATTATAAGTTCTAATTTTTTCACTTCGGTCAGCTGTACCAACTTGGTCTTTTCTTTCAGCTGAGTATTTCTTGGCATCTTCCTCTTCTTTCATTGCTTCAAGTCTTGCGGTCAAAAGAGCCATTGCTTGTTCACGGTTAGCTAGCTGACTTCTCTCACTTGTTGATCTGACTGCCATACCCGTTGGTTTGTGAATCAGTCTAACGGCTGTTTCTACTTTGTTAACATTTTGACCGCCTTTTCCACCTGCGCGAGAATATTCCATCTCTAGGTCTGCTGGGTTTATAACAAAATTACTTTTTTTACGAAGAGGAAGAACCGCAACTGTAATAGTTGATGTGTGTATTCGCCCATTTTTTTCAGTATCAGGTACACGCTGTACACGATGCACTCCAGTTTCAAATCGAAGAAGCCGATAACAATTTTTTCCTTTGAACTCAAGAGATACTTCTTTGTACCCTCCAGCATCACTGTCAGAGCTGTCTATTTTTTTACTACTCCAACCAGATTTTTCCGCATACTTTTGATACATCCCAGCAACTTCTGCTGCAAACAAAGATGATTCATCTCCACCAGCTCCGGCTCGAACTTCTAAAATTATTTCATTTGGATACTCTATCTCTTCTTTTTCAGCATCTAAGATTTTTTGAATTGTTTCTTCTACAGCTTTTTTTTCTTCTTCGATTCTAGAAAGTTCTTCTATTGCAATATCTCGCATCGAGTCATCTCCTGTTAAAATTTCTCGGACCTCTTCTTCTTGTTTTAAGAGTGCTTCGTATTGCCCCGCTAGATAGTGGGTTTTGTGATTATTCTTAATTTCTTCAAGATTTATCATATGGTTATTATAACGAATAACTGCCCCGCCTTTTTAAACAAAAAGGCGGGGCAGTTATGAAAAGTTATTTTTTAGCTTTAGCTTTTGTTGGCTTTGATGCTGCAACTTTTTTCTTGAATCTTTCAACTCGTCCAGCTGAGTCAACAATATTTTCCTTTCCAGTAAAGAATGGGTGACACTGACTACAGATTTCTACTCTGATGTCTTCTTTTGTAGATCCAAAATCAAATTTACCCCCACAAACGCAGGATGCTTTGGCTTTTGGAAAATATGTCGGATGTATCTCTTTTTGCATAATTTGCAGTATATCAGAGATTTTTTAGTGGGTCAATCTGTGTTTCTTGGATCGATGTAGCCTTGCCCATAACCGAGTTTCCGTAGGTTGTAGCGTAAGTAGACAAAGAACAAACCTTTCCAGAATAGTATCTACAAGCAGCATTTCTTTCTGCGCTGTAGGTCTGAGCATTAGCCCCTAAATCCTTCAAAAATAGCGCTGAAGCCATGATCGCGTCTCGAGGGTTCCAAGGGTCCGCAACAAGTGTTCCAAAGGCATCTGCAATCTTTTTAGAATACATTATCCAAGTTGAAGGAATAAACTGAGAAGGTCCCATTGCGCCACCATATCCAATTGATTGAGGACAAGAAACTTTTGTTGTCAAAGGGTCTCTGCCTAAATCTTTTAGGATATGCTGAAGAGTTGGAAGATCTCTGGTTGGGTGGATACCGTTTTTAAAGATTGTTCCAGTGTTTACTCCTTTTGTTTGACCCGTGCTTAGGTCAGAGATAACACAAGATCCAACATTTTTTCCAAGAGCTGATTCCTGAGTAAGAATTGCCAAAATAAAAGCAGATCGAACTCCAGTTTTTGCTTCAGCGGCAAGAGCTAGGTCGTAAGCTGTTCCGAAAGGAATAGCTGCACTGTCTCGAAGTGAGAAAAGAGCTGCTCTAATTTCTGCGGCCTTTTTTCTTTTTTCTGCAAGAATTTTATTGTAGTCAGTTTCTTTCTTTTTAGATGCGTTCAAAAGTGTTTTCTTTTCAGCTTCGCTTTTTTCCACTTTTCTTTTTGAAGCTTCAAGTTCTGCTTTTGTGTCGAGCTCTTTATCTTTTACTTCTTCAAGGGATTTTTTTTCTTCTTCTGTTTTTCCTCTTATTTGTTTTACTTCTTCCAGAGATTTTTGAACAGCTTCTTGAATTGTCTCGTATTGATCTATTTCTCCGTATAAATCAGAAATATTACCTTCTGAAAGTAGAAGGTGTGCAAGAGTTGATTGTTCACTTTCATTTGTTTTTCGAATAAGTTGCGCTAATGAATCTTTTTCTCGATTTAGTTTAGCATCGAGTGAGCCAATAGACTGATTTTTAAGTGAAATATCTTTTGATATTTTATCAATAGCAAGTGTTCTAGATTTTATTTTTAGTTTTGCCTGAGCTATTTCTGTCGTCAAAATACTAACATCTCTTTGAATAGATCCTGTTTGTTGTTTTTGTTTTAAAAGCTCTGCTTCTTTTTCTTTTATTTCAGCTTCATAGCCCGCAAGCTCAGCTTCAAGTCGAGCTTTTCTTTCTTCTTCTGTTTCTGCGTGAACAACTGAAACATTTTGGAATATCGGCGTTACGATTGTGGTAAGTCCTAAAATCGCAACAAAAAACATTCCCAAAACTTTATTTTTTGTCATACAGATATTATAACGCAAAAATCGACAGTTTATGACTGTCGATTTTGGGGAATTCCATACTCTCGTGTTTATGGATACTGTATTATTTAGATTCTTCTTCTCCTTCTTCTGCTTTCTTCCCTCTTTCTTCTGAGATTTCGATAGTTGATAGATCAACTGGAGCAGTTTCTTCTACTTCTTCCTTAATAGATGAGATAACTGCTACAACTTCATCTGCGTCAGTTAGCATAGTTACACCCTTTGGCATTTTCAAATCTTTAGCGTGAATTTGGCTTCCAAGTTCAGTTAGAGATGAAATGTCAACTTCTATGTTGTGTGGAAGATCTTTTGGAAGAGCCTTGATTTCAATTTCGTGAAGTGCTTTTGTAAGAACTCCAAGGCCTTGTTTTTCAGCTGGAGCTTCTCCTGTAAATTCTATTACTAGAGCAACTTCAACTTCTTTGTTCATATCAATCGCCAAGAAATCAGCGTGTGTTAGAACATTTTTAACTGGATCCAAGTCATAAGCGTGAATTAGGGTATTTATATCTCCAGATGGAGTTTTAAGAGTAACAACACTAGATTCACCCGCTTGGTGGAGGGCTTTTGTTAGGTCTTTAGCGTTTATAACTATAGATTTTGCTTCTTGTTTTTTTCCGTAGACAACAGCTGGAACAAGGCCGTCCGCTCGTAGTGCGTCGACGTTGTCTTTACTGTCTCTGAAAGCTGCGTTTAATATGATTTCTTGCATAGAATAGGATTATATAGGAAAAGGGGTTAAAGTCAAACCCGACTTTCTTATTTTAAACCACTTTAAGTGGTAAGGAACTTATTACTTTTTTTCAGTAAAAAAGTAATCAAAAAAACCCTCACCACTCAAAGTTTTGAATACTCACAACACTCGGACTCGCTAAAAACAATAACTCGCCTTGCTCAAACAGATTGTTTTTTTCATTCGGAACGCTCGTCCTCGCGTGTTTGTATAATCAAAACTTCTCAAGGTGAAAATACGACGATACTCCTCAAGAAAGTAAAATTGACAGTTATTGCAATAAAGGTAGTATCTTCTCCACAGGCATTTTTTAGAGACACATTGTATTGTTGTTATAATTAATTTATTAAAGATATATATAAGGGTTGGGAAATGAATTTAAAAAATTAAATCTATCTCCCAGCTTTTTAGTTGGAAAAACAAAACACCCCTTTATAGGGTGTAATGTTTAAAAAATCTTAGCTCGATTTTTTAAAAACGCCTTTTTTAGATGGAGGGCGTTTTTTATTTCCCATCTGGAATTTAATCCAACTACCGTTCCGGTGTTGACATAGCATTAAGCCATCATCAACTGGAAAGCAGATTTTAAATTTATTATTCATAAATACTAAAACCTAATTTACTACTAGTATTCGATTTTATACGTTCGGGGGGTTTGAGATCGACCATTTAACTCTTATTAAAACCGCCCACTCAAGATCCAAAGATATTTTTAGATACTAACTGTACGATTCCAATTTGATTATGTATTGTGGTATCACTAACGTAAAATTGAAATATAAAATTTGTTGTATATTTGTTTATTTTTTGTGTGCTTTTCGGTACACAAATTTACTCTTGCTAAAGATGGAGATGCTCTTGATTATAATTGTACAAGTAGGATTAAATACCCGCAATTTCGCTTCTGGGGTTATCAGGTGGAAAACTATTAGTCATTGACGAACCACCTTTTTTTATATATAATATAAAAAACTAAAAATATACTTAAAAAATGAAAAATCCACTAATACTTGCTTCTCTTTGCGCATTAGCTTGGGGAACTTGGCCTATATTAGCCAATGCCTCAAAGGCATCTTCTGTTTATATAACTTCCATTGTATGTGCTGTTACGGCAGTGTGTGCAATAGCATTTTATCTTTTAAAAGGTACATTTTATTCTGAAATTTCTTTGGTTTTAAATTCAGGAACTAATAAAATGCTATTTCTTCCTGTGCTTGCTGGTGTTTTGAATGTTGTAGGTATGATATTTTATGGAATGTTATTATCATCTAATTCTGGGTTTGAGGTAACAAAATATGTACCAATTTCCACAGCATTGTTGCCGATAGTTGCATTAGTTACAGGATGGTTGATTTTAAGTGAGCCTATAAGCACTCAAAAAATTATAGGGATTTTATTAGCAACACTAGGAATATATTTTATTAATAAAAGCTAACAACATAAAACCGCTTCGAATTTTCGAGCGGTTTTTTTTATTTCTAACTACTAAAATACCAATTACTAAGATACTAATTACTAGTCCTTATGACCCATGCACCGGATTATGTTTGCCTGCATGCATATATTTTTCTATGTCCCCTATTTCAACATTAACCTTTTTGTGAGGATTGAAGATATTTAGTGGATCAAAAGAATTTTTTATTTCAGAAAAGATGCCAACCATTTTTTCTCCAAATTGCATTTTAAGAAACGGAGTCCTAATTATTCCATCATTGTGCTCTGCTGTAATAGATCCACCGTATTCAACTACCAATTTATAAACACTCGTTGATAGGTCATTTATTATTTTCGGTAATTCAGGATCGTTGAAATCCATCAGGGGAATAATATGAAAGTTTCCGTTTCCAGCATGACCTGCAATTGTGTAAATCATTTTATCTTTGTATGGTTCGATCAAGGCATCAAGGCGTGGCAAAAACTCTGGAAGTATTTGTGGTGGGACAATTATGTCGTCAATAAATGGTACGGTTCGAAGTTTCCCTGAATGTTTTCTAAGTAGTGCAAAACTTTCTCTTCTCATTTTCCAATATTTTTCATTTTCTGTTTCGCTACTTGTTGTTCTGCCTGTTACGCTATATTTTTTAACACTTTTGATTATGTCGTTTGCGATTTTGTTTGCTTCAAATTGATCATCTGCCCAACATTCGACAAGTAACATCATCTTTGGTACACCGCCGAGCAACATAAAAAATTCTGGCCAAAAAGAAAGCGAAAATTTTATAGAGCCCCAAATTCCATTTTGTTTTACAAATTCTCCAAAATAGCGCATGGCCAGTTTGAAAGTTTTATCGTCAAAAGATTCGATAGTTGTCGGATTTTGCTTAAGGATATCGTTCAGTATTGATCCAAGATGTTTAAGGTCCGTAAGAAATAGCACCGCTAGAGCTTTGTTTGGTTTCGGTTCTACGAGCCTGAGAGTTATTTCGGTAACGATTCCAAGCGTTCCTTGAGAGCCGATTATAATTTGGCATGGGTCAAAAATATCTTCTCCCTTGATATCTTTTTTCCAAACATTCCAGATATTGTACCCAGCAGAATTTTTTGAAACTTTTGGACGACGAGAATTTATCTCATCTTTATTGTTTTCATAAATATCATTAATTTTTTTATACAGTTCGCCTTCAAAATCATTTTGAGCAATCTTTCCGTATAGATCTCGTCTTGAGAGTGACTTTATTGTGTATTCATATCCGTCAGAAAGTATTACTTTCAATTCTTTTACATAATCCTCTGTCTTCCCGTATTTCAAAGTTAGTTCTCCTCCAGAATTATTCCCCACCATTCCCCCAATTGCATTTATGCTTTTTGAAGCTGTGTAACACGGCAAAAGAAGGTTGTATTTTAGAGCTTCTATCTCAAAATCACGATAATAACACCCAGGCTCTACTACTGCTTCCCCACTTATTGTTACTGGATTTGCTCCACTAAAAAGAAGATTGTGAAGATAATCTTTTGTGCGGTTCATAGAGATTATTTTTCCCATGTATTTGGTGACATCTATTATTATCGAATCATTTATGGCACCACCGGACATGCAAGTCCCCGCTGAACGAACAGTCAGAGATGCTTTTGGGTATTTCTTTTTATTTTTATTCAAAAATTTTACAAGAGACATTATGTCCTCTTTGCTCTTTGGAAAAATTACAAGTTCTGGGCGAATTTCAAAAATACTAGCGTCGTGTGAATATTTTTCCAATACTTCATCACTGTCCAATATGTCTCCTTTGATAATTTTTTGTAATTCTTCTTTCATATCTTTATTTTACAGAATAATTTTCTAGATCGATATTATCGTATTTAATAAGTTTTTTACTCTCTAAATCGTAAAAACAATTTTGATATGGATTTTCTGACCAATCTAATTTGAATGGATTGAGTTTAGCAAGATAAACAATACTTTTTATCGGTCTTCCTGGGTAGCAATTCAAAATCCACTTTTGATTACCTTCAACATATTCATTCGCTAGATTGATCTCATTATGGGCTAGCAAGTAAAGCATAAGAGATTCTTCCAAAAAGAAATTTACTTGATTTTCTTCCATTTCTCTTCCAAAGACTTCACAATCTTCTTGAACATATTTCTGGAATAACTCATCGGATTCATAGAGTTTCTTTACTTCGTTAAATTTTATATCAAAATCTTTTGTACCAAGATAAAGTTGATTCCAAGTTAAATAATTAAAGGCATGTTGAATCTGAAATTCTAAATGATTTTTTTCTACAAGCTTTTGTATTCCGTTTTTGTGATTGATTACAGAAGACATGAAAGAATTTTTTAATTCTGGAGCTGGCTTATTACTATATAAATATAAAAAATCCCCATAAATAAAATTAAGTCCGATAAGGGGTTTGGATACTTTTGATGGAGAGAAATGTCTAATATCTTCTAAACAATTAGCTGCATTTTGTCTGTTTTGTATTCTGCTCATTGAAATTGGAAACAGTAATAAACCTTTTTCGGGCGGTAATTTATTTATGTCAAAAAATTCTGTTTCCATTTAGTTATTTACTTAATCTTTGAAGTCTTTCGATAAAATTTTCTTTTGCTTTTTCAATATTTCCTTTTGCGTATTCTTCAAGAACCGAATTTTGAATTGCTCGCGAGTAAGAAAATGTCATTTTGAAAGGAAGGTCTCGTCCTTCTTTCATAATCGCATTGAAATTCTCAATTGCTTCATCTGAGGATTGCCCCCCTGAAAGAAATACAACACCACCAATATTTTCTGGAACATTTTTTCTTAAAACTTCCACTGTCCATTTCGCTACCTCAGCTGATGTCGTGCTTTGTGTATCGTCTTTGTTTGATTCAACCATTGCTGTTTTTAGGATTATTCCCGGTAAATACAAGTCAGAGTTTTTTATTTGTTCAAATAGATTTTCAAGTACACGAGCTATCGTGTTTTTCGTGTTTTCTTCTGTGTGAGAACCGTCCATCAATACTTCAGGCTCCATAATTGGCACGATTTCATTTTTCTGACACAACAATGCGTATTTTATCATTCGAGAATTTGCTTCATTTATGAGTTCATCTGTCGGAAGTCCTTGTTCAGGTGAAAATACTGCTCGCCACTTTGAAAACTTTGCCCCAATTGTTTTGTAATGAGCAAGTCTTTCGTCTAGCCCATCAAGACCTTTTGTAATTTGTTCTCCATTTGTTCCAAAATCTTCCAGACCAAGATCAACTTTAATTCCAGGAAGTATTCCCTTTTCTTTCAATACTTCTGTAAATAATTTTCCGTTTGAATCTTTTTGGTTGAGAGTTTCTTCAACCATTATTATTCCCGTTAAATAGTTTTCTGTATTTTCGGTTGTTATCAAAAGTTCTCGGTATTTTCTTCGGTCATCTTCTTCGCAAGGTAAATTAACAGCTTCGAATCTTTTACAGCAAGTAGTAGCGCTCTCATCAGCAGCCAAAATACCCTTTGGTGGGTTTACTAAATACTTTGCGATATTATTTAATTCATCGTGCATATGATTACTTTGCCGAATGTTTTCGGCTCTTTTACTTTATAAACTTTCAACTTTATAACTCCGTTACTTCAATCCTAGCAATTTATCTACCATCTTTGTACTTGACGGAAGTAGATTGAATAAGACTGCTAGTGTAAGGACTGTTAGGGCAAGGTTAATTGAGAAAAAACAAATAAAAATAGCTAAAAATGAAGCATAAACTGGAAACAAAATTCTTGTGTGAGCGTGCCTCTCTTCAATTTCATTCGTTTTTGCATTTTCAATATTTTCTGATTTCGAAGCATATGTTCGCATGTAATAAAGAGATCCTCCAATTAGAATAATATTTAAAGCAAAAATTATAACCGGCAAAATAAAGCCACTATAACTTCCCAAGAAATGAGACGAGAATGGAATCAAAGCGACAAAAAAGAAAAACATAGCATTTATATTTGTAAAATGTATATCGACATTTTTTACGTAGATTGAAGCAATTAGATGATGGGCACGCCAGAAAGTAAATAATGTTGTGAAAGACAGAAGATAGCTCAGAAATAAAGGTTTTAGTTTTAAAAATTCTAGACTCAAGGTGTATGCGTTTAAATCTGTTCCAAGGTGCGGTACCTTTATTTCAATTGCTAGAAGAGTCATTACAATTCCAAAAATAGCGTCTGATAGCTGATCTAGTCTAGTTTGTTTCATATTTTAAAATTATAGCAAAATGTTATACTCTTTGTATGTTAAAAACTGTGGAAGTCTTGGCAATCGGAGACATTGTTACCGATGCATTTATAAAATTAAAAGATGCGAACGTTCATTGCAAGCTAGATAAAACTGCTTGTGAACTTTGTGTTAGATTTGGCGATAAGGTTCCTTATGAATCTGTTGAGGTTGTTAAGGCTGTTGGAAATTGTGCAAATGCCGCAGTGTCTGCATCTCGCCTAGGGCTAACAAGTGCCCTTCTTTCAAATGTTGGAAATGACCAAAATGGAAAAGAGTGTTTGGAAGAACTTGAAAAAAATGGCGTGGCGACTGATTTTATGGTTACAAACAAAGACTATCCAACAAATTATCATTATGTACTTTGGTATGACGTCGAAAGAACTATTTTAGTAAATCACGCACCATTCCCCTACTCAATGCCCGCTGATTTACCGGCGCCTAAATGGATATATCTAACATCACTTGGTGAGACAAGTGAATCTTTCCATCATGAAATAATTAAATATCTCGAATCAAATCCTGAAATAAAACTTGCATTTCAACCAGGAACTTTTCAAATGAAATTGGGAAAAGTTAAATTGGCTGATGTTTACAAACGTTCAGATATTTTCTTTTGTAATGTCGAAGAAGCACAGAGAATTCTGGAAACAGACGAAGCTGACAAAAAAACTTTAATGAAAATGTTGGCAGACCTTGGTCCTAAAAATGTTGTGATGACAGACGGAATAAATGGCGCGTATGCATATGACGGAGATAAAAATTTCTTTATGCCTATTTATCCTCATACACCAATAGAACGAACTGGCGCTGGAGATGCATATGCTTCCACTATCGTTTCAATGATTGCCAAAGGAAAGACATTGGGTGAGGCTCTGACTTATGCACCAATTAATTCTATGTCAGTTGTTCAACAAGTAGGAGCTCAAAAAGGCTTGCTATCTATGGATAAAATAGAAGAATTCTTAAAAAACGCACCGGAAGATTATAAGCTAAAGGAAATATAATATGGAGAACTTTAATGAAGATATTTTGATAGACAAGGAAGGTAGTCAGTTTGACAAGATCGAAGCTGAAAGAATTCAAGAAGAAAAATTAAATTGGCTAGCAAAAGAAAAATTAGCAAATCTAAATAAAGAGCTAGATTATTGTGAAGGAGATTTAGGTAAATTAGGTTGGGACCCAGCGGACCCTAATGGGATTCCTGCAGACTTAGATGGAGAAAGGAAAAAGACATACGATTATTTAATAAATATGAGAGCGGGACTGTTGAGTCAAAAAAATGATTTGTTAGAAGATAAGGGTTCTCAGTAAAACTAATTATGGAAAACTTTGAAAAAAATATAGATAAAAAATTGAGAGCTGAAAGTATGGTGGATGATGTCGCACATAATCGAAATGGTGAACTTGAAGATAAGACTGGTAATATATTTAGAGTAACTCAGCGAATTGCTGAAATTAGAAAAGATTCTAAAAATTCTAAAAAGGAATTAAAAATAGCAGAAAAAGATAAAGAGATTCAAAATAGAAATGATATTATCGAAGAGTTAAAAGAGAGAAAGAAAGAGTTTGAAATTTTTGCAAATGATAAAAATCGACTAGATGAATCATTGAGGACCATTAAAGAGATTAATCAAATGATAGTAGAACTAGAGACTAAAAATGTGACAGATGGTATCAAAAACAAAGCCCTTATAAATAGATTATCAACCAGTAAACCAAAACCTGAAGAAAATATTTGGAAAAACTAATATGGAAAATTTTTTAAGAAACGAAGATGGCGTGTGGAATAGTAAGCTTAATCCTGAAGAACTAAAAGAACATCAAATATTTGCCGATGAGAAAATCCGAGAGGCAGAATTTGATAATAATCTTAATTTAAGAAGAAAGGGTCGACTGTTTGAAAATATTGATAATTTTGATGACAAGGAGCATGAGACCGTTAGCGCATTAGAGGAAATGATTCACATGATGAAAATGGATCCAAGTACTGACCCTGAAGTTTTGAAGAAGATGGAGGAAGAGCTTGCTGAAGAAAAAGAAAAAAGAGAAACCCTTGAAAAAATAATTTTAGAAGCTGAAGACACTGCGAGTCTAGCTCTTCAAAATAAGAAAAATCGCGCTAATTAAACAATTTTTTAACACTACTAAAAATTCCGTCGGCATCTAGTCCGAAATGTTTTAGTAGTTCATTTGGTGTTCCTGATTGTCCGAATTTATCATTTACACCAAGTCGTGTTACTTGAATTGGATATGCAGATGATAAATATTCTGCGACTGCTCCGCCGAGTCCACCAATGATTTGGTGCTCTTCAACAGTTACAATTCTCTTCGTTTCCTTCGCTACTTTTAAAATAGTTTCTGTGTCAAAAGGTTTGATAGACGAGACATTTACAACGATCGCCTTAATATTTTGTTTTTCAAGCATTTTTGCAGCCATAAGTGCATTTCGTACAACGCCTCCTGTTGCCACAATTGCGACAACTGAAAGTCCTTCTGGTTTGTAAATTATTTGCGCCTTCCCTATTTCAAAAGGTGTTTCTTCTGTTGTTATTATCGGAGTCTTTTCTCGAACAAGTCTTAAATATGCAGGTTTTCCGCTCTTTGCAAGTGCTATTGTCGCTTTCTTTGCTTCTATGGCATCACATGGTGAAATTACAGCCATATTGGGCATTACACGCATTAAAGCGAGGTCCTCTATGGCTTGATGAGTTCCACCATCAGGGCCAACAGAAACGCCAGCGTGGCTTCCAACAATAATTACCGGCCGGTCATTGTAAGCAATCGTCGTTCGGATTTGTTCCCAGTTTCTGCCTGGAGAAAACATAGCGTAACTCGAAACAAATGGAATCTTTCCAAGCGCAGCCATTCCACTGGCGACCGTTACCAAATTTTGTTCCGCTACTCCAATTTCAGAATATCTTTCCGGAAATTTTTCTTTGAACAAATGCATTTGAGTTGATTCAGTAAGGTCAGCACATAACGCGACAACATTTTTATTAGTCTCACCTGCAATCACAAGTCCCTGCCCAAATCCTTTTCGAATTGGAACTTGCTCACAGTCATCATTAAACACTTTTGAGTTAAGTTTTAGGTCTTTATTTAACATACAATTATAATTTTATTTTACCACTACTCGCACTGAGCGGGTCGAATGTGTCGTCATTAAAAACTTTGCTATTTAATTTTAAATCTTTGTTTAACATATTATTTTTTGTCTTTTAGTAAAAGATATAGAAAAAAGGTTGAAATTAAAGCACCTATAGCAATCATTGATGCAACTATAAACCCAAGACTATTGTCGCCGTTCGATAAGTATTCTTTTACTGAGAAATATAAACTAATAATCAAAGTAATTATTGAAATCACATAAAATATTTTAAAAAAAATTTTAAATGTTTTATTCATGTTCACTTTTTATTTTCTTACTAAGTGTTCGTAGCTCTGAAAGCGCCATCTTTGCTTCATCTTTACTTGGTGGTTTACCATGCCAAGTAAAATCTCTTTCAAATTCTTTTACGCCTTTTCCAGGAATTGTTCGCGCAATTATAACTGATGGTCTTTCATAAACTGCTTTTGCTTTATTTATTGCATCCATGATTTCTTCAAAATTGTGACCGTCAATTTCTTGAACATGCCAATTAAATGATTCCCATTTTTTTGAAAGAGGCTCAAGTGGCATTATGTCTTCGGTATAGCCATCGATTTGAATATTATTTCGATCCACAATGGCGATAAGATTTCGAAGTTTATTTTTTCCAGCGTACAACATTGCTTCCCAAGTATTCCCTTCATCATGTTCCCCGTCTGACATTAGGCAATATACATATCTGTCAGTCTTATAGCCTTCGTCCATTATAATAGCGTGTGCCATTCCCGCAGACTGAGAAAGACCTGACCCAAGAGGACCTGATGATGTTTCAAGTATTGGCAAGTATTCTCGGTGCGGATGCCCCTGAAGTCTTGAGCCAAATTTTCGAAGAGTTTTTAGTTCATCAATTGGCAAATATCCTGCGTGAGCAAGAGTTGCATAATAAACAGGACAAATATGTCCGTTTGAAAGGACTAGTCGATCGCGATTTGGATCATTTGGTTTATGAGGTGAATGTTTTAAAATTCCACCAAAATAAAGTGCAGTAAAAATATCAGCCATACCCAAAGGTCCTGCCGTGTGTCCACTTCCTGCTTCCAAAAGCATTTCAATGATCGATTCGCGGATTTCGTTTGCCTTAAGAGTTAAATCTTTTTCATTTAGTTTTGTGTCACTCATTATTTTTTTATTATATCACTTCTTTCAAATTTTAATGCACCATAATCACATTCTTTTTTATTATTCATAACTGACCACGCCCTGTCTCCGTATGAATAGTGCCACCATTCACGAGGATAATTTACAAAGCCACTTTCTATCATTGTCTTGTAAAGAATTTCACGATTATTTTTTTGTTCACTGCTAATATCTGAACAAGAGGTGTGACATTTTTCCCCAAAATCTGTAAGCTCTGTACCCATATCCAATCTTTTATTGTTCTGGTCTATTATTGTCAGATCTATCGCAGCGCCTGTTTGATGCGAGCTTCCACCCGGTCTGGCCGTGTATTTACTAGCATCTTGGAATAAACTTAAAGGATTCAAAATATACCTAAGAGGCTTTTTTTTAATCATTTGCCAAAGCCGTTGGCGCCAAAGTTTTTTCTGGAAAGATAGTGGTCTGTATGCTGTTACTATTAAAAATTTATGACCAGCTGGTAAATTTTCAGAAGCATTTATGAGATTTTCTACAACTGATTTTCTTGCGAATGGTAATAAAAATTGATTTTCTTTTAAAATCAGTATTTTCTGAGTTTCCGCAATTTTAACAAGTGGTTCGTTTCCTTCTATTGTTCTAATAGATCGAATTTCTTCTATAGATGGAGGTATAATGGTTGGGATCGCCATATGCTCTAAATTATATCATAAATAAATTGGCTACATATCAATATATTATGCACATAACTAATAAATTGAAATTTTAGTTGTTATTATATAATTCTTAATAATTTGATAATTTCTTTTCCGGTGGGTGTTAGTACGTGTTCTACCATAGTTGATTTTTGGTTTTTATAGATAAGTCCACTAGCTTCCATTTTCTGTAGATGACTAGCAATTGTCACAAATGACGCACCAAGTGTTTCGGATACTTCCATTACGGTAAGATTTGGTTCTTTTTCGAGTAAAAACAAAATAGCGATACGCCAATGGTTGGCGCCACCTTTCATAATCTTCTCCATTTTCTTTATTTTTAACTGCTCATCTCTATTTATCTTACTCATAAAAAGTTTGTATGCTTATTATACTATTATTAATAATAGTATAATAACAAAAAGGTGAGTAAATACCGGATATATAAGATGAAATATATCGCTAAGATCTAAATGCTTTAATTGTGGCGAGCGGATCCGCACTTTGAAAAATTGCAGAGCCAGACACAAGCCTATCTGCACCAGCTTCGATTAGTTCATCTTTTGTATTTAGACTCACACTTCCATCAACTGAAACTAACATGTCAGGATAAAGTTTTTTAATATTTTTTATTTGCTCGAGAGCTTGTTTGAAATACTCAACATTTAGTGGTGAACCTTGGACTCCAATTACTTTTATTCCCATTACTTGGATGAAATGAATATGAGGAATAATGGCTTCAATTCCCTTCAAATCTTCTTCGGCGCTTATGGCAAGACCAAGTTCAATATTGTTTTTATAAAATGGATCTAGATTTTCAAAAAAATCTATGGCAACTTCGGGGTTAGCAAAAGATCGGAAATGAAAAATAATTCGAGAAGGTCCGAGCTTTATAAATTCTTCAAATCGCTTGTTTGGATTTTTGATCATCAAATCAAGTTCGTAGTTTACATTTTCCCATTCCGGCATTCCCATCCTCTCTTCCATCAGGTCGGCAAAAAATTTGTCTTCTTTTATTACAAACGGCCATGTTCGACTTGGAACATAAACACCGTCACAAATATCTATTTGGATGTTTGGACAAACTCTAAAGACAGATCGAACTTTCTTTTCGATTTCATAAAAATCTTCAGGTAATATTGCTGGAATAATTTCTGCCATATGAGATTTAGTTTACCAAGATGGGTTTGGTATAGCAATAAAAAAACGGCATCCATTTAGGATGCCGGTCAAGTCTAATCATTTAAGTATATATATTACAAAATAAAAAGACCACCTTCCGATGGTCTTTGATAATTTAATGCTTTTCAACTATCTAGTCGAAAATCAAATTGAGAACCATTTCTTCTCTTTCTGATTTTTCGAGATCCGGAAAAACTTCCTCGGCTTTAGTCAAAATTATGTTGAGATCGTCACTGTCGGGAAAATTATTTCTGTTTCCGCCTAAGTATTCATTCAACAGCAAACAAATCTGCTTACTAACAACTGAATTATTTTCAAAACCACAACATAAACATACCTTGCGATTTCTGTTATTTCTTAGACTTGCGAGATTACGTAACTGCAGACAGAACTGAATAAATTTATTTGGTTTCATGTTTTTAGTTTTATTTAATTGGTTACCACAAACTCCAAGCAGAATTTATGGTCACCAATCAAAACATTTTGAAAGATCTACTTACTACTTAATAATAGCACATTATTTATAAAAAGTCAATATAAAAAGCCCTTATTTTGTAAGGGCTTTTTATGAGTATTTCTAAAATTTACTTATTCGTCTTATGTGTCTTTCATCTGCCGAAAACGGGGTTTCAATAAATGTATCTACTGCTTTTATCGCTTCGACTTCATTTACAAATCGCGCGCCGATAGATAAGACATTTGCATTGTTGTGCTTGCGGGAAATTTCAACGATATCAATTGGTCCACCGTAAAAAACAGTTGCTCTGATATCTCGTACACGATTTACTGCCATTGCTTCGCCTTGTCCTGAGCCTCCTAAAACAATTCCGAAACTTTCAGGATCTCTTGAAACTTTTTCGGCAACAGGAACAACAAAATCCGGATAATCATCCGTTTCAACTTTTTCAAATGCACCCAAGTCTTCTACTGTGTGCCCTTTTGAAAACAAATGAGATTTAATTGTCTCTTTCAGGTCAAATCCTGCATGATCTGTGCCGATGTAGATACGCATTTTTTAAGCAGCTTCTTCTAGTGGGCTTAGTTTAGCTTCTAGCTCTTTTAATCTTGCTTCTATCTTTTCCTTTTCTTCGCCTTCTGCAGTCATAACTTCAAGTGAAAGTCGCCCGTATTCTTCTTGGAGCATTCCTTGATCGTCCATATGTTCTACCGCTCCAACTATTTCCCCATTATCATTTTTTACTTCTTCTAATGACATAAAATTATTTTAATTAACCTATTAATATTTTCTAATATACCAATTACTAAGATACTAAGCTACTGTCCTTAAACCGTCTTCCCTGTCTTGATTACATGTTCGACAAGCATATGAGTGTACCCCATTTCGTTGTCGTACCACGCAAGAACTTTTACCAAATTCCCTCCAACAACTCGTGTTAGCGCAAGGTCTGCAATAGAAGCGTATTTGCTCCCCAATATGTCGGTTGAAACTATTGGCTCACTTGTAACAGAAAAAATATTTGCCCAGTGTTTATCCTTTGATGCTTTTGTGAGAAGTTCATTTACTTCTTCAACTGTTGTATTTTTCTTTGAAATAAAAGTAATGTCCGCAATTGAACCTGCTGGAACTGGAACCCGAATAGAAATTCCATCAAATAAATCTGTTAGAACTGGGAAAGCTTGAGTGACCGCAATAGCCGCACCAGTTGAACTTGGAATAATGTTTTGCGCTGCCGCTCTTCCTTCTCGTAAATCTTTTTTACTTGGGCCATCGACAAGGGCTTGAGTCGCAGTGTATCCATGAACTGTATTTAAAATAGCTTTTTCGATCCCTAGAGCTTCGTGGAGTATTGCAATAACAGGACTTGAAGCATTAGTCGTACAAGAAGCGTTTGATGTGATGTCGCATGTGCCAAATTTTTCTTCATTTACTCCGAGTAGAATTGTTTCGCCTTTTACAGAACCGTCACCTTTTGAAGGCGCAGAGATAACAACTTTTTTCGCACCTTGATCTAAGTGGAATTTTGATTTTTCATATGATGTAAATAATCCTGTGGACTCTACAACAACATCAATGTCTAAATCTTTCCAAGGAAGACCGCTTGGATCCTTAGAAGAAATAAATTTTATTTTTTTACCATCGACAATAATATTTTGACCGTCATTTTTTATGTCATGAGGCCACATTCCATATACTGAATCGTATTTTAGTAAATAAGTTAAGCTATCGATAGATCCAAGGTCGTTTACAGCTACAATTTCAAGCTCATCTCGCTCATAAGCTATCTTGAAAGTTGCACGTCCAATTCGACCGAATCCATTAATTGCTACTTTAATCTTTTTTGACATAGATAAATTATACACGAATTCTATTAGTAAATATCAACATATCATTGACAAAAGGTCAATATATGCTATAATTACTAGGAATCAATTAAAAACTTAAACGAGATGAATTACCAAAACAAAAAATTACAGATTGTGATAATTATTGTTGCAGCAACATTTGCCATTATTGGAGGAGCGTTGTGGCGCTCTGGCAGGATAGAAAACGGCGCAGGATTTTGGTGTACATTTCCTTTATTGGCTGTAAGCGCTGGTTTGGCTCTTATTGCTGAGCACAAAAATGTCAAAATATTTTCATTTAAAATTTTTATTTTAACAATGGTTGTTTTTTTTGCGGCAATGGCCTACTTTCCGGCATAAAGAATTTACCACTCTGCTCTTTTTCAAAGCCCGCTTTTATAGCGGGCTTTTTTCTTTGTAAATTTAGTGATTTTAGCTTAATATTGAAGTTACTTATATGGAACACACAAACAATCGAATTGGCCCAAAGGAATACAGAAAAGAAGGTATGCACTGGTCACAAGTTGTGGCCGGTATCGTGCTTGAAAAATTTCCGAATCTGGACACTTATACTGTAGCAGCTGGAATTTCGCCTTCAGGAATAGTTCACTTTGGAAACTTCCGAGATGTTATGACTTCGTATGCTGTTATGAAAACTTTGGCGCTTGAGGGTAAGAAAACTCGTTTTGTTTTTTCATGGGATGATTTTGATCGTTTAAGAAAAGTCCCTGCGAATGTTCCTGAATCTTTTGTCGAACACGTTGGAAAACCACTCGCAAATATTCCGGACCCAGAAGAAAAAGAAGAATCTTATGCTCGAAATTTTGAAGTACAGTTTGAAACCGCAATCGGAGAACTTGGTTTGCCTTTGGAATTTATACGTCAGTCAAAGATGTATGGCAAAGGTGCTTATACAAAAGAAATAAAATTTGCGCTCGACAATCGCGAAAGAATCGGACAGATACTTTTCTCTCATATGACGGAAATTGCGAAAAATGAGAAAAATATTACAGAAGCAGATTTTATTGCCAACTACTTCCCCATTACAGTCTATTCAAGATTTTCAGGACGCGATAACACAAAGATCATTTCTTATGATGGTGGAACAAAAATAAAATATTATTGCCACGACACAAAACAAGAAGACGAGATTGATTTTGAAAATGACCATCTCGCAAAGCTTGCGTGGAAAATAGACTGGCCATCGCGCTGGATATTTGAAGGTGTTGTTTTTGAACCAGGTGGAAAAGATCATGCAAACCCTGGATCAAGTTATGATGTTGGATGTGATTTTATGAAAAATCTATTTTACAAGACCGCGCCATTGTTTGTAGGCTATGAATTCGTCGGTATTAGAGGAGGCGGCGCCAAGATGTCCGGATCAAAAGGAAATGCTGTCTCACCTGCTGATTTGCTTGATATATATGAGCCAAATCTTTTGCTTTGGTTATATACTCGCGCAATGCCTGATGCTGCATTTCAGCTAGCTTTTGATTCTGAGATTTACAGACAATATGATGAATTTGATCGAGAATGCGCTTCGTTTTCAGCCGGCACACTCGAGGGTGAAAAATCTCACGCTCTAAAACTCGCTCTTGTAAAAGAGACTTTCAAAAATCCAATTCCTTTTAGGCAAGCTGTCGCATTCGGGCAAATCTTAAATTGGGATGCAAATAAGGTTCAAGAAAAATTAAAAGAATCTGGATTTGAATATGATTTTGGTTCTATCGAGGAGCGACTTGTAAAAGCTAAAAACTGGCTTTTGAAATACAATCTCGAAGAAGCAATAATCCTTCGCACAAGTCCAAACTCTGAATTTTGGAATACTTTGAGCGAATCCCAGAAAGAACACATAAAAACTCTCGTAAATGTTCTTGATGAAAATTTTGATTCAAAAGATTTGGAAACACGACTGTACGACATACCAAAAAATCT
>CAYLKL010000002.1:0-45950 GCA_964384645.1 uncultured Candidatus Saccharibacteria bacterium | reverse complement strand
AACAAAACGCTCCGCTTCAAAGAGAATTTTTCAAAAATATTTACATGCTACTTGTTGACCGGGAAATTGGCCCAAGACTTGCTACATTTTTAACTTCGATAGACAAAGAGCAAATCAAAAAACTTTTGAATTTTTAAAATAAAAAAAGCGGGCATTAGTGCCCGCTTTTTAGTTGTATAAAAAGATTTTCAATTGATGTTTTAGTCGATTGAAATCTTTCAGATTTTGGCTGAAATATGTACACACCTGAATCTCCAAATCTAACACCATAGCCTCCATATTTCAGAATGGAATCTGTTGGTTTTAGTAATAGTTTTGAGAATTCATCCTTGAGTAAATTTAAAGCTTTAACTTTATTTTTTGCGTTAAAGGTTAATTTAGCTGAAGGTATTTCTTCTGTTTGATGGTTGTGTATTTTTATTTCGATTTTTAGTATTTCCGCCTTGCCATATTTGGTATACGCAGGCTGATAAAAATACCCCAAAATTCTACTGTTTTGCTTAAGCGTTTCGATGTCTTCATCGCCAAAGCAAAAGTAATAGTCGTCATTAATAAGTCCACCTATCATATTTTGTTTTTTTAATAGGTTACCTTAGTTTAGGGGTTTATTCAATATTCTCCTTTAGTATTTTTTGAACCAAAGCCGGATTTGCTGAACCACCTGAAGCTTTCATAACTTTCCCTACTAGCGACATTATTGCTGTTTCTTTACCTGATTTTATTTGCTCAATTACATCAGCATTTTCAGAGATTACTTTCAAAGCGATTTCTTTTATAGCTCCTTCGTCGTTTAGTGCAAGCATTCCACGCTCTTTTGCGATACTTTCTGGGTCTCCGCCTTCTTTTGTGATTATCAAAAGTAAATCTTTTGCGCCTCGAGAAGTAAGTTCTCCCTTGTTTGCCATTTCGATTATTTTGGCAAAAGATCTGTGATCTGGAAGCGACAGTTCAGGATTATTTTTCAAAATCCCAGCCAAATCTGATGTTATGTAGTTTGAAGCAAGAGAAATTAGCGTTTTTTCTTCATTAAAATCAGAAATTGTATCTTCGAAGAATTTACCAAGCACAAAATTTGAAACATACATTTCGGTATCTTCATCTTTAATACCGAACGCTTTAAGTCTTGCTCGTCTTTCCCATGGGAGTTCTGGAAGTTCTGCTTTTATTTTATCTTTATCAAAAACCTCACTTAGTTTCATTTTTGGAAGATCTGGATCTGGGAAATATCTGTAATCAGCCAAGCCTTCTTTTTTGCGCTGTGAAAATGTAGATTGTTTTACTTCATCCCAACCTCGTGTTTCTTGTGTTATTTCATCTCCTCTTCCTGCCTCTAGAAGTTCGATCATTCGTTTTTGCTCGAACTCAATTGCTTTCTCAACGCTCTTGAATGAGTTTAGGTTTTTGATTTCAACTTTTGTTCCAAACTTATCTGTATCATCTGATACAGAAATGTTTGCCTCAACTCTCATTTCACCTTTTTCCATATTTGCTTCGGCAATACCAAGATAAACCAAAAGAAGTTGAAGTTCTTTTGCAAAGTCACTTGCTTCTTTTGCGGTATGTATTACAGGTTCTGTAACAAGCTCCATTAAAGGAACTCCAGCACGATTGAAATCGACAAGAGAAAAATCTCCACGATCATGTTTTGAGTTTGCGGTATCTTCTTCTAAGTGTACGCGAGTAATATCTACGCCGTGTAATTTTCCACCTGAGACAATTGGATATTTGTATTGAGATATTTGGTAACCTTTTGGGATGTCTGGATAGAAATAGTTTTTTCTGTCGAATTCTGTAAAGTCTGCGACATTTGCATCGATTGCAAGGCCCATTTTGTAAACTGAAAGAACTGCCTCCCTGTTTGCAACAGGTAATGCTCCAGGGTGTGCCATGCAAACAGGACAAATATTTGTGTTCGGTTTGGTTTCGTTGGGGTCGTTTTTACAACCACAAAACATCTTCGTTTTGGTGTTTAGTTCCGCGTGGACTTCAAGTCCCACAGTTAGGAAGTATTCTTTAGACATTTGAAAAGTATAGCAAAACAAAGGGTTTTTTAGAAGATTAAATAAGCGCTTGACAAGTATATAATCATATGCTATACTTTTAATAAGAAAGTTCACCTTTAAACCCATATAGCCCTATGAAGAACCGTAAATTTCGTCTTGCACGACCACCTACCATTTAAAGGTTTGCTTGCCGTAATCATAAAGCGCCTTATAAAACCCCGCGAAAAGCGGGGTTTGTTTATTGTATTGACAAAATACATAAATACTGTATAATAGCAAGGACAAAGTTCATTAATAAGTTAAACCAACAAAAATATAAAGCAAATGAAAAAACTTCTGATTTCGATTACCTTCATTTTGGCGATTACGACAAATTTCGCATTCGCCTGCAACATTAACATTTTACCTCAGCAAACTAACGTTTGTTACGGTCAAACTTTGACCGCTGATTATCCGAATTATTTCACACCGGTTTCCTTTCTTTGGAGCACGGGCGAAACAACTTCTACGATAAGTATTACGGCTTCTGGGTCTTACGGTGTTTCGGTTACTGGTTTTATTACCAATCCATCGAATTTAATAACCCGCTATAAATGCCGGTACTATTCAGTAAGTCCAAATCCGGTAATTATTCCGCTCACTGCAGTTAAAGTGTGTAAATTTGAAACAGTAGAACTCATTACAAACTTTCCATCAAATTGTGGAACTACGTATGAATGGTTCACTGGCCAAGGTGGATATTCTACTGGGCATAATTTTCTTTACACATTTACAGCAGCCGGAGGACCTCCGCGACCTGATACTTTAACAGTGTGGTGCAAAATTACAGCAAATGGATGTGTGATGTATACGAATACGTTACTTGTCAGAAGCTACCGAAATGGCCAATTGGCTGACTGGTTCCATGGAAATCCTTCGAGATTGAATTTGGATCTTTCGTCAACAATTCCTGCCGGTGCCGTGTTAAATTATCCAGTCTCTGACGAATTAAAGTTTAGAGCCATATTTACTGAAGTGGGAGATACAAATCAAGTTGTTGTAGAAACAGCTGTGGGAAGTATTCAAATTCCATTAAGTGGACTTGAGTGGAGTAAGCAATACGATGTTGAAGTTTTCCCGGTTGTAAACGGTATTATGTATTGTTCGGGAAGAATTTCTCGAGTAGGCATAAAACCTGCACCAGTAGGAAGATTGAGTTTTGAAGAAGATGTTGCCCTACTTGATGATGGACCAAAAACTTTCACATTTTTTAGCGTAACCGGACAAGTGGTGCTAAATAAAAAAAATGCTGAAAAATTTGATCAACAATGGCTAAATGACATCGCTCCTCAAGTGCTGATCATGCAGATAATTGATTCAAATGGTAAAAATGTCACCCGGCAAATAACTACCGCAAAGTAAGAGTTGGTTTAATTTGAGGTGTGCCCCGTTGTCGTAAGACAGCGGGTTTTTTTATTTATAGGAGGCAATTTTTTTGATAACTTGACAATATTTTTTGATTGGTGTATAATGTTAGAAACACCTTAAAGAAACCTTTCTTATACCCTGGCAATAAACTGAGTCGATTAAAGGAGCTCAGATTCTCAACATTGTTATATGTATGAGTGGTTGTTAAGCAGGATTAAGTCTATTTTTAAGAAAAAGGCGTATTTAGAACCCCGTGTCAAATGACAGCGGGGTTTTTTATTAAAAACTAAATTCACAAAACATATATCGGTGTAATGTATTTGACATTATATTAATTACGGTACATAATACTTTTAGTACCTTATCTAAAAAATATGCACAAATATACTCTTTCGTGTCGTAGCCCATAATGCGGCCACGTTACACAAAAAATTACTTAAATAAATAAAAATATATAAGTAAGGGTAAGAACCTCGCCATGCGCGAGGTTTTTTTATTTGCATTATTTTTTAATTTTTACTAAAATAATACCGATCAGTACATAAGTGTTCTAACAGTAAAATCTTATCTAAATGAGAGATTTAAAAAACAAGCATGGAGGCGCTTCTTTAACGAAGACATTGCCATTGAACGACCGGGTTCAAAAATCGATTGGTTGAAAACAAGCTCCAAAAGTTATTCTTAAAGAAGAATTTGTCCAGCAACATCAAACGGGTCTGACAGCTCGGCCTTGCAAGCCATTGATGAGTTTTGATTTGTTGGAAAAACAGATCAATGTGGACACAACTGCAAAAAAGCCAAAAAAAGATGTTTGCAAGTAGCTATTAACTTTAAAACCCCCTTACGCAGGGGGTTTTTATATTCACAATTTATTTCTTTTTGTCGTCCAATATTTGCGAAATGTTTTTGGTTAAATCTTTTACAGACTTATCGTCATACAATGAAATTGTAAAAACTTTTTTAGATATTTTTTGGAATTTCTTTAATTCACGATCAATTATTTTTATATCGACTACGTCAGTCTTTGTCAGTATTATAATTTCATCTTTTTCAGTTAGCCCTTTTCCATATTGTTTCAATTCTTCACGAATTGCTTTGTAAGCTTTTGTCATTCCAGTTGCGCCACCAGTCAACGCATTTTCAAATGAAATTAAATGAGCCAGCATTTTCGTTCGCATAATATGTCGGAGAAATTTTGATCCTAAGCCTTTTCCTTCGTGAGCACCTTCAATAACTCCCGGAATATCGGCAATTATGTGCCCGAAGAAATCTCCCAAGTTTGGGTCGAGTGTTGTAAAAGCATAATCCCCTACTTTTGATTTTGTATTTGTGAGTGCGTTAATCAAAGAACTTTTTCCAGCATTTGGGAATCCGACAAGTCCAAGATCGGCAAAAAGCCTGAGTTCAACTTTGAATTTCGCTTCGCCTCCCGGACGTCCTTTTGTAGCTTGCCTAGGTGCTTGGTTTGTGGAGCTTTTGAAGTGCTCGTTTCCACGCCCTCCACCCCCGCCTGTTAGGACAGTTTCTTGTTGACCTACCTCTGTAAACTCATATTCCCAACCAGTATCTAAGTTTATAACAACAGATCCAACAGGGACTTTGATAACCAAAGATTCACCATTTGCTCCGTGACGACTTGCGCCTTCCCCCGGAAAGCCATTTTCAGCCTCAAATTCAACTTTTCCTTTTATGTGGTTTAGTGCCCCAACATCACGAACAGCCTCGATGATAATATCACCACCTCGTCCACCGTCTCCCCCGTTTGGTCCACCTTTGGCTATAAATTTCTCTTGTCGCCATCGAACAACGCCGTCTCCACCGCGTCCTGCCTTCGCTTTAAATTTTAGTTCGTCTATAAATGCCATATATTTTATGAAGCCTTCTGAAGACTACCAAAATCTTCCTCAAAAGTCTCGTTTTCTTTTGGTTTAACTAAATCCACAACATTTTCTCTGTTTGGTAGTATCCTTCCTTCGGTGTCTAAAATTTCTTCAAATTCAGCCCTAAATGGTTTTGATATATTTACAGAAAACCCTCTTCTTCCGTAGGGATCTGTCGAGTCTTTGTAAATAGCAGTTCTGTCTCCAAATTCATCGTTTATATCTCTAACGAGCATTGCCGCTTGCATACTGTCATAAAAAAATAGTTTTTTATTTTCACTTTTTTCGTTAACGAGTTCATTTAATTTGTACTTTTTTAATTTCTTTTCAAAATCAGGTACATCTTCTATAAACTTATATTTATTTTCTTTTGAAAGACGCACTTGTAATTCTCTAGCCTGAGCAATTTCAGAGTTAGAAATATTTTTTGTAATACTAGGAGTTTTTGAAATACGTGGTTCTTTTATTTCTTCAAAATTTAAACTTTCTTGTCCCATGATTTTATTCTAACGCTTTTTGCGCAAGTTTAATAGCTCCATCTAGTGATTTTGCTTTTGCTAAAAATAAAGATCGGTGGCAAAAGATAGCGTCTGGCACTTCTGTTATGCGCGCTAAATTTTCTTGCTCAAGACCACCCCAAGAAGCCGGGAAGGGTTTTCGGCTCATAAATGAGTCCATATTTATTCTATTTGCGACAATATTCCAATCGTCATCATTTAAACCTTGAAAAATGGCAAATAATGGCTCCTCGAAATTTACAAGAGCAAGCCATATATCTCCTCGAGTAACTCTATCTTTTACAATAACAATTTTTTTATCAGTAGATTCTTTATAAGCACTTTCAACTTTTTCTCTTCTTGAAACAGAACGGTTGATACTACTTATAATATTACTTAGGACTTTTTTAGCAAAATTTACAGCTTGTAAAAAATTTTTATCTTTCTCGCCATCATTAAATAAAAAATTAATTGTATCCCCAACACTAAAACTCATCACGCCTTTTACCTTCTGAGTATACAAATCAAAACCATTATCAACGGCATCAATCGATGAAACCAAAAGGTTGTCTATTTCTTTTGCCACTCGATCACTTTCACAAATTTCCTTTCCATATTTTTTCCACACAAGGCCAAACGATGCGTATGGAATGCCGTTTTCCCTTTTTCCTGCACCTCCAGTTTGGTGATGATCAAAACGATTTTTTTCTTCATCGTAAACAGATCCGACGTCTACAACAAAATCGCCTTCAGCTATTTTTTCGGGCTTTCTAGTTCTAATTATTTTAAAATTCTTTTTTTCCTTTTCTAAAAACAAAGATAAAGTGGCACAGGCAAAAACATCGTCTGTGTGGAATGATCCGTCGTGAGCAACAATTACTGATTTTTGGAAAAACATATTAGTCGTTACTAGGAATAAATTTTGAACCCAGCCAGTTTAATACTGAAACGATAAGTGCTCCCCAAAATGCGGCAGAAAATGAAGCAACATCAAAGCCGTCAATTATTTTTGCGGTAAACCAAAAAAACAAACCGTTTAAAATCAGAGAAAATAAACCGAAAGTTATTATATTTAATGGTAAGGTCAAAAGCCCAATGACAGGTCTAATGACAGTATTGATAAATCCAAGTACAGCAGCAACTATAACTGCAACTATAATACTATCAACGCCAATTCCATTTATTGCATAAGGTACAACAAATATGGCGATTGTAAGTATTAACCAATGTAAAACAATTTTCATATAAAAATAATTACGAATTAATAATTTTATTTACAATTTCTTTGACCAAATTCCCGTCTGCTTTACCCGCCAGTTCTTTCATGCACATTCCAACAATCTGTCCTGATTTTGATTTGTCTATTTCTCCCATACTTTCAAGCTTGGCTTTTACGGCTTTTTCTACCTCTTCTTCGCTCATCATTTGAGGTAAAAATTGCTCTAAAACTTTATATTGTTCCTTTTCTACTTCAACTAAGTCACTTCTTCCTCCGGCTTCAAACGAAGCAATAGACTCTTTTCTTTGTTTCGCGATTCTTTGGATAACTTTTAGAGCCTCCTCGTCAGTTAGCTTGTCTTGAGGTGTTCTTTTTAGAGCCACGAGCTCATTTGTGAACGCAGAACTAATAGAACGTAAAGTATCTAGTTCTACTTGGTTTTTGGCCCTTATAGCCTCCACAATAAGCTGTTTTATCTTATCTTGCATATATTTAGTATATTAGTAATTAGTATGTTAGTAAATTAGACTTTATTCTGATTGTATTGTATTAATTTGTTCAGCATTTTCATAACTTCTTGAAGCAAGGTGTCGATTGTTCGGTATTCTAGTTCGTTTAAGAAATTTAATCTTAGAGCGATTTTATTCTGGGTCTCGAGTTCGCCTCCAGATCCAAAAGCTATTGCTAAAAATTGACTAAAATCTTTAGATGTTTTTCGACGGCTTCCTTCAGCTATATTTGATGGTATTGATATGGCGCATCGACGCATTTGAGAGACTAGTCCGTATAATTCAGACTTAGGAAATTTATCAGTTAATCTATACACTTCTTCGACTAAATCCATAGATTTCTGCCATACCGTCAATTTTTCGTATTGATGGACTTGCATGTTACAATTTTATCATAAAAAACTATTCACATTACTAGTATACTAATTACTAATTTACTAATATACTAAACTCATGGAGCATAAAATTCTATTTTTTGATACAGAGACAACGGGCAATGAAGAAAAGGATCGTCTAATACAAGTTGCTTATAAAATTGGTGAAAAGACCGGGAATGAGCTTTTTAAACCCGAAATTCCTATTTCATTTGAATCTATGGCAGTGCACCACATAACTACTAAAATGGTTGCGGACAAACCAGAGTTTAAATATTCAAAAATGTTCGACGAACTTCATAAAATGGCTCACGATCCAAATATTATTTTTGTTGCTCATAACGCGCAGTTTGATTTGGCGATGTTTAAAAAAGAAGGCTTGATTCCTGAAAAATATATTTGCACATTGAAGGTGTCAAGATTTTTAGATACAGAAGAAAAAATATCTTCTTATCGACTTCAATATTTGAGATATTTTTTGGGAATTGAAATTGAAGCTGTTGCTCACGATGCGCTTGGTGATGTTTTGGTTCTAGAAAAATTATTTGAGCGACTTTTTTCAAAAATTCAAAAAGAAGATAATTTATCTTGGAACGAAACTATTGAAAAAATGATAGAAATTACGGAAAAACCACTTTTGATGAAAAGGATAAATTTTGGAAAGCATAAAGGTAAAACCGTTGAAGAAATAGCAAAAATTGACTCCGGATATCTAAAATGGCTATTAGATGAAAAACTAAAAGCGCCAACAGGAGAAGAAGATTGGATTTATACACTTGAATATTATTTAAAGAAATAAAAAAAGCATTGGTATTTCTTCCAATGCTTAATAGCTAAATCGTAACCCGTAATTGAACAATACGTCGTATAAGGTGACTTGTGCTGAATGAGTCTTGATCCATAAAGATTCAAACTTTTTCTTGTTCTTATGTAACATATATAAGTTTCTCTTGCAAATAATGTACCCCCCAAACATGAACTCGAAGAAAAAGAACAAAGAATCTTCAGTAGTGAACAATCTAGGGTAGTTGGCAATAATGATCCATAATAGTGCAAGAATAATAAGATGATTAATGAAAAAAAGCCTAGTAAGGTGAATCTGTTATAGTAAAAACATTGCAAATAAATTAGAATATTCTTCATGGGTATATTGTTTAAGATTTTTCGTATTATTTATTAAACAAAGACATGTGTCAATGTTGGCAATTTCCTCTTTGTTAATCTGTTATAATTCTAAACATGATTGCTTTATATATTTTGGGGGGAATTATTTTAGGTCTCATTGTTGCCTTTTTATTCAAACGCGCAGGCCCGAAAACTGACGGGACGGGTTTGAATTTGCTGATAAATCAAATCAATGACCTACGAAATACAATAGACACAAAACTCGGAGAAAGTGACAAAAGTATGCGTGAAAATCTAATGCACCAAAGTCGAAACTCTCAAGAAATTATTCGCGACATTACTGAAAGACTCACGAGACTTGATGAAACCAACAAACAAGTCGTTTCTTTTACAGAGCAATTAAAAAGCTTGCAAGATATATTAAAAAACCCAAAGCAACGTGGAATATTGGGTGAATATTACCTAGAAACACTTTTGAAAAATGCTCTGCCCCCAGAAAGCTTTGAAATGCAATACAAATTTGCTGATGGAGAAATTGTCGACGCTATTGTGCGAATAAAAGATCAGATAATACCGATTGATTCAAAATTTTCTCTTGAAAACTACAATCGAATAATTGAGACAAACGATCAACAAGAGAAAGATAGACTTGAAAAAGTTTTTGTAAATGATCTGAAAAACAGAATAATGGAAACAGCAAAGTATATTCGCCCAAATGAAGGAACGATGGATTTTGCTTTTATGTTTATTCCCCATGAAGCTATTTATTATGATCTACTTATAAACAAAATAGGAGCAATACAGGGTGAGGATACTGAAAACCTGATTCAAAGAGCGGCTGGAAAGTACAAAGTCATTATTGTTTCCCCTACTTCGTTTTTGGCATACCTTCAGACAGTTCTGCAAGGGCTTAGGGCGCTAAAGATTGAGGAAAGTGCAAAAGGCATCATCAAGCGTGTTGGCGAGCTTGGAAAGCATTGGAAGAGCTACGAAGAGTATCATGCAAAGCTCGGAGCCTCTTTGGGGACAACTATCAATCACTTTAATGCTTCAAATAAGGAATTAAAGAAAGTCGACAAGGATGTTATGCGTATTGCTGGAACTGGTATAGATATAGAAACTATTGCCCTCGACAAACCAGAAAATGAGTAGAAAGTTATAAAGTAAAGAGAATTATTATATAATTAAAATATTATGGAAAAAATATCACTTAGACAAAACTTAAAAGAATCATGGGCGCTTTTTAAAACAAATTACAAACTGCTAATTTTAGTAACTTTAATACTAGGAATTTTTTCTTTTGTCGGGCAAACAAAAGTCGCACTTTTGGCTCTTTTAGCTTTTGTTTTGAACATAATTTTACAAATGGGTTCTATAAAAATATCTTTGGACATATTGGACAATGAAAAACCAGATATAAAAACATTAATTAGTCAAAAAGATAAGTTCTTTAAGTATTTCTTGATGATTATCTTGATGTCTATAATGGTCACTATTCCAATTGCGCTTATTAGTGTTCTGTTCTTGTTCAAAGCACCATTGTTGTCACCTTTTATAATCGCTGGATTAATTATCGTCTTTTTATTCTTTGTCATTCCACGACTTATGTTTTCAAATATGATAATTGTCGACACAGACGCAACGGCTTGGAAATCCATAAAAACTAGCTACTCAATAACAAAAAACAGAAATGGAAAAACAATCACATTATTCTTTTTGATTTTAGGTATAAACATTTTGGGTGCACTACTACTCGGTATTGGACTTTTGGCTTCTATTCCTTTGTCTCAATTGATGCTTGCAAAGTACTATCGTCAAATTTCAGGCCGAATCATGCCAATAGTTGAAGAAGCTCCTACTGAAATCGTTGAAGTTAGAGAAGTCGAAACTGAAAGCACACCTGCATAAAAAAAACTCCGCACTAGGCGGAGTTGTACAGAGATAAAATCAATTCAGGTTTTTCGGTTATTTGCTTTATTTCCTCTTTTGGATAAGGAAATGTTACATCAGGATATCCAAATGCTTTGCAAATAAAAAGTTTTTCTTTACCAATAATTCTGACAAAGTCGTCTTCTTTGTGGAATTTAACATTCAGATCATTTAACTTAGTTGTTGCAAAAATTTCTTTTTCTAAATTATGCTGATTTTTTAGAAAAAGTTTCCTATCTTTGAAGTGTTCAAATTGAACTTCATTTACTGGCACAATAATAATAAAATTTTCTCTATTTTCATTTTCTTTTATTTGACTAACTATTATATCAATCAAAGATTTTGTTAATGAATCAACATCCCCTTCCAATAATCCTATAAAAATATTTACACTAAAAAAGGTGTTACGAGGATTACTTATGGTTGAAAAAGTTGCTTCATCAATTACAATAAAGTCATCTTCGTATCCTTCGTGGATAACTTTGGAGAATACTACAAATATATTTGCCATATGTTTAGTTGTTTAAGTTTTGATTACTTTACCACTTAAATTTATAGTTGGCAATCGGTACACCTCCCTGCTGTTTTGACCTTTTTTCTTGCTTTAGCTTCAAAATTATGTTATTTTATTACTTGTAAATATATGGCCCTATCGTAACGGTTATTGGAATAAAAAGTAATCTGCTTTACTTTTTATCTGGTCCTGAGGCACGAAGGAGTTGTCGATATTTATGAGACAATAAGGTAAGCCTTTTCAAGTCAAAATGCAAAGGCGGTGTCCTTAAAAACAAAATACTATGGCCCTATCGTCTAACGGTTAGGACATCGCCTTTTCAAGGCGGTAATCAGAGTTCGATTCTCTGTAGGGTCACAGATTTAGGAATAAAAAACTCCCACTAGCAGCGATTTTTTATTTGTATAGCTTCCAAAAACCAGTTTTTGGTCACCTATTCATCCTTTACATGCAAGTCTCCGTCTGTATAAGTTGTTTGGCAACACCCAATTCGACAAGGTTTTGGTACTGATTTCTCACAAATGAGACAGATCCAGAAATCATATATATAGACTCCGGGTACTCTGACTTAATTAGTTCAATATCGTGTGTGTTGATTCTCCTTTTTGTAATATGCGGATGATGTTCATTCTCTCGTGTAATGAATATCTTTGTTTGTAGGGATTTGTTTTGTTCTTGTGCTAATCTAAAATCATTTCTAAATATACACTCTTCCAATGTCTGACTGCTATGAAAAAGTAGTAATTTTCTCTGTTGTTTACAAAATAGACTATCAAAAATTATGCTTCTAAAGGGTGTAATACCTATACCTCCTGCCATCATGACAAGACTGAGGTTGTCCTCAGGTGGATTAAAGCATCCATACGGTACTGAACCCATTATCGTATCACCAAGTTCAAGAGAGCATAGCTTGTTTGAGTACGCTCCAACTGCACGGACCGTTATAGAAAATACATTTTCATATTCATGTGGTGCACTTGAGATACTATAGATTTTTCCACTCGATACGTTAAGATCAGAAAAATAGACGGTTATACACTGTCCGGCTGAATACGTAATAGGTTTGTCGTCTAATAAGGAAAGATAAAGCGTATAAGTTGATGGAGTTTCCTTCTTTTTACTTACAAAACAATAAACAACTTTGTGTGGGTCCAGCATACAAGATTAATTTGCACCGGGTGATATGTTGTGTATTTCAATCGGCAAAATAATAAGAAGACCTAAAAGTATTCTATTGGGCACGTTATTGTTTATCCACGCCCTCGCCTCTTCAAATTGATCCCCTGTATCCACATACTCTACTTGTCCTTTAATTTGATACCCCTCAAGCCCTCTCCAGCAAGAGAGCGAAATACTCTTGTTATCTATTATGTTATCGAGAGTTTTTTTGAAAAAATAATTCATTAATAGGATCTTGCCGTCCTTAATCCTGACGGTCGAAACAGGCACAACATTGATACCGTGCTTGCCATATGTAGCCAAAGCCTTTCCTTCTGCATGTAAAATCATGTCCTCTACGTTGGGTGTAATTTCCATAATATTTTTTTAATTAATTAAATAAATACTTATACAGTAAAGTTGTTTTCCTCATCTATTTGATATGTTATATTGATAAGTATCTATGAATAGTATAATATAGATAAGTATCTATGAATAAAAAGTTGGGGATAAATACACCAAAGGATGGGGAGGTACAAAAAGTATATATACGGCCTTCCTGGGTCAAGAATGTAGAGGAGGAGCTATGCCCTGATTGTTTCAAGGTTGTAGGCGATAAAAATCGCTATACGTTAGTTTGCATGCTTGGTAAAACAAAGGAGGGTTTGACCGTTGGAGAGCTAACGAAAAGGATAAAATTACGCCAACCTACGGTAACGCATCATCTGAATATTCTACGTTCTGTAGATGCGGTCACGAGCGAAGACAGGGGCAGAGAGAGGGTCTATAGGCTTAATCGAGATGCTCATTGCTTTGAAGAATGCAAAATACCTTATTAGTAATCTAGGTCTGATTTTTTATGTTTATATATATTATTTTTGAAATTATTTCCGCAATCGTTGGATTCGCAGCCTTTATCATACTTGTGCGATATATATGGAAACAAGGGAATTTCCATTCAATTTTTAAGAAGAAATGGCTCTATATACCAGCCGCACTTATTGTCATTGCATTTTTTACAGGACTTATTGCAAACAAAACCTACCCTCCTGATTTTGCTATGCCAGCATTTACGCACGCTCATGCGCCAGGCGGACTTCCTCCATCTATTCCATTTGTAAAAATTATAGACTTTTTAAGACATAAAAATCGTTTTGAAAAAGTCGCTGATATCGGCGCAAACCCTGCAACTGTTCCAGAAAAACCACAGGCACCTGACGCAGATGGCATCGTGCGTATTAGTTTGACTGCACAAGAAGTGATTTCAGAAATATCTCCTGGAATTTATTTTAACTATTGGACTTACAATAAACAGGTTCCAGGTCCAATGCTTCGTGTTCGCGAGGGTGATACAGTAGAATTAACGCTGACAAACGACCCATCAAGTCTCCATGATCACAACATAGACCTGCATGCAGTTACAGGCCCAGGAGGAGGAGCGTCAGTAACTCATGTATCACCTGGCGAAACAAAAACATTTAGATGGAAAGCTCTTGCGCCAGGGCTTTATATATATCACTGCGCAATGCCCAATGTTTCTACCCATAATTCGCATGGTCAATATGGAATGATTTTGGTTGATCCCAAAGAAGGGCTTACCCAAGTTGATAAAGAATTTTATGTCATGCAAGGAGAACTCTACACCATAGGGCAACTTGGTAAAAAAGGATTAGTGCCGTTCGATTCTGACGCTCTCTTGGAGGGACAGCCTAATTATGTAACTTTTAATGGTCGTATCGAGACAATGCCACGAATGCAGGCAAAAGTTGGTGAAAAAATTCGTATATATGTCGGCAACGGTGGCGTGAACCTAATATCTTCATTTCATGTTATTGGTGAGATATTTGATACTGTTTACCCAAATGCGAGTATTGGAGGAGCACTTGAACATAATACCCAAGCGACCGCTGTCCTTCCAGGCGGTGCAAGTATTGTAGAATTTACAGCTGATGTACCTGGCAAGTACTTACTTGTAGATCATGCGTTAGCGAGAATGAATAAAGGTGCATGGGCTGTGCTTGAGGTGACAGGTGATGAAAATAAAGATATTTTTTGGGGAGACTTAAGCAGTGCAATTAGTCATTAACGCTATGATTAGTGCGACATTAGGTAACAGCCACAACACTAGTGACGGCTCCTAACTCTGTTTGGTTTTTGGCCTAATAATACTAATGGCTCATCTCTATTTGGATCAGTGTTGCTTTTTGTATTAGCTGACATAATTTACGTAAACAACTCAAAGATGTTTTATGTCAGTGAACGTGTAAACGTTGTAAGCTTATTAAGTGATAAGAGCAGATAGATTAGTAACTGCCAAATTGATATAATCCCGCTGCCTCACCAGTTCTGAAAGCCACGCAGTAGGGTCACACCAAAAATCCCCCCTTATTTTTCAAGCTTTTTAAATTTACCCTATTGGATATTCAGAACTCGCAGACACCTTTTTTGTGTTATATTAAAAATATTATGTTGAAGAGAAAACTAGTTCCATCCGAAATCGAAGAGATAGAACACTTAATAAAGATAAGCAAAGATAATCCAATCGACCCGGATACTTTTATTCCTTGGGAAATACCACCAAGAGATACTTTTGAATTTATGCCTAAAGCATTGTTTTCTTTGTATGGAGATAAACTTTACGACACACTGACTAGTTCACAAAAAATAGAATTAGCTAAAGCAGAAGTCGGACAAGCTATGTATTCGTATGGTTGGTCAGAAGGATTGGCGTGTTTATTTTTCTATAGATACCTTGTAACCTTACGTGATAATGTGTCCGCTGAATATCGCTATTTACTCGTTGAAATTTTTGAAGAGACGTGTCATCAGCAAATGTTTTCAAGAGCTATAGAAACTTTAAAAATAAAAACAATTCCAGCAAGACCCTTACATAGATTTGTTAGCTGGTTTGCGACAAGATATTTACCCGCTGACGTAGTTTTTATGTCCGTACTCGCCATAGAACTTGTAACAGAAATGTACGGTGCAGAGATTGTTAAACAAGAAAATATGTACCCTGTTCTTGCTAAGATTTCCGAACTTCACAAAATAGAAGAAGATAGACATATATTTTTTGCTAATTTGTTGCTCAAAAGATACACAGAAAATGCCAGTCTTTTTAGAAGGTCTGTTTACAGTATGGTTGTCTGTTTAAACATCTATTTCATGAGAACACTTTATGTTAGAAAAGAAATTTTTGAAAACATAGGATTAGATCCGAAAATATATTATAAACCAGCATATAGAGGACTGAAGCAAAAATTTTCAGAAAATTGTTTGCAGGATGCCGTAGAATTTGTTTATAAATGGAATGGATTTAATTGGTTCACAAAAATCTTTTGGAGAAGATTGTTGAATGCAAAATTTAAATAGTTATTGCATTTCAAGAATTGTTTTAAGGTTGTGTAACATATGATCCGCCTCTTTGTCGTTTATTGATATCAGAGCATTTGCTTTGATTTTACTCAATACACCTTCAGGCATTGTATATTCTACAGTTAATGTGACTGTAGACTTGTCACCTTCACCGGAAATCTCTTGAGTCCACAAACTATCACTTCCTCCCGTGGTGTGTGCTTTATACAGCCTTGGGAACTCTATTTCGTCAACTATCCATTCCCCATCTAACATGACACCATACATCTGATATTTGTAATCAAATTTTGCTCCAGCCACAAGAGGAAGTTCTGGTACATTACTGTTTTCAATTAAACCAGGCAAAATTGAAGGAATTTTTGAAGGGTCTGTAATAAAATTAAAAATTTGCTCTTGCGATGCATTTATTTCTAAGCTCTTAACTACTTTTATTTTTTCCATATTTTTTTTAGGTCATTGTGACCATTAAGGTTAATAAAAATTTTAAATATAACGCTGATATTTTACAACAGCTTCAGCTAAATACTTACCTTGTATAGTGTACACCTTTTCAAACTTGAATTGTAGTATTGTGAATAATACACAGTTAATGACTTTGATATCGACTGTTTTGGTTGAAAAACCTGTAGATATTTCTTTGTAGTTTAAACCGAGTGATTTTAATGTTTTTTCAGCTTGCGCCGAAACCCGAGTCACTTTTTTAGGGATTATGTATTTGTATCTCTGAAACAATAACAATATCGCTATTATAGAAACAATCAATCCAATAACCTTATTGAGGAACAAAAAGACGATAATAGATATTACTACGGACCATATGCCTATGAAGTAAAAAGAAAAACTTGAAGTGTTTATAGATATCTTCATTTTTTAATTATAACAGAAAGTCATGTTTAATATTCCTAGTGGGATTGTATTGTAATTCTTGTTTTGCTTTTGAAATATCAAAAATACGATTACTCGACATTTGGTCGACAATATATCTAGTTAATAATGGGGATTTTTTTATTCTCAAAAAAATATAAACAAACTCAAAAACTCGTCCAAGAATCAATGATAGTTTTCGAGGTATAAAAAGTTCTTCGAACTTTAAATTATTAAGGGTTTTGACTTCTTCTAATGCTTTAACGAAAGCGATAGGCTCTGCGTCAGTAATATTGTAAACAGAAAATCCATCTTTAGATAACTTAATAGATTGCCAAATCGCTTGCGCTAGATTTTCTACATGAGTAAATGAAATTCTATTTTTACCATTCCCAGGTATAGGAAAGTATCCGAATTTTATTCCATTTTTAATTCGCGGCGCGATAGTTGTATCACCTGGTCCATAAATTATATGTGGTCGTAAAATAACTCTCGAGAGAATATTAGATTTTTCAACTTCTTTTTCTCCAAGTAATTTAGTCTTACTATAAGCATTCAATAATCTACCACCAATGCATTTATTTTCTGTAACGATTATGTCACTACAAAATGCATCGTAAACACTTGCTGAACTTATGTAAATGAATTTTGACGCTTCAGGAAAAGATTGTAATACATTTTTAGTACCTTTTACGTTAACCTTATAAGATTCTGTATATGACGCCCAGTCATCAACAGAAGCTGCGCAATGTACGACATAATCAATTTTTATGAATTCTGGATATATACCCCCAGCAATATCCCATTGCAATATGTCTTTTTTATTTTTGCGCCCAAACTTAAAAACTTTGTATCCTTTTGATTCCAAATAATTTGCAACGAAATTGCCAACAAAACCTGTTGCCCCTGTTATGGCTACTGTATGCATAATTTTTTACGAGCCATAATTTGTAATTCCTTTTTATCTACTTTCTTACTTCTTCCTGATCTTGGCATATTATCAATAAATATAATTTCATCTGGATAAGCATAGCTATCGATGGAGTATTGTCCTGCACTAAGCAATTTTTTAAGTTTATCTTTTAAAATTAAGGCTTCCGCATCTGAAACCACAAACAGTGCAATTTTTTCATCTTCTGTTTTGTTGTCATATACACCAACCATACTACATTCAATAATTCCAGGTATTTTACTAATACTAACTTCAAATAAAGTCGGGTAGATATTGAATCCTCTTCTAATGATCATGTCTTTTTTTCGCCCCAATAATATTATATTTTCCTCTGAATCAATTTCTCCTAAATCTCCCGAAGAAAAATATTTTGCATTTTCGATGTCACCTAAATATTTAACAAATAACTGTGAACCCGAAGCAACAATTTCCTTATCTTCCGAAATTTTTATTTGTACTCCCTTGGCTGGTTTGCCGAGCAAATCCCCTTCACCTTTATAATTTATTTTTTCGTGCATTTCTACTAATGAAATAGGGAGCATTTCAGTTGCTCCATAAACACCATAAACTCTCAATGATGCATTACAGATATTCGAAAATCTAGACAAAAAGCCTTTAGTAACCGGAGCAGAACCAAATAAAATAGTCTTAAGCGAATCAAAGAGAATCATTTTATTTTTTATATAATATTTATAAATCATTTCACCTTCATACGGCAAAAGGAAGGTGCTTGTTATTTTTAATTTTGAAACAATTTTTGAAAAACTTTCAGGATTAAACTTTTTATTTTTAGGAATGTATGTACGAGCAGAAACCATAAGTCCAATAAGTAAAAAATAGAATTGCGAAGCGTATAGAAAATCTTTTTTTGAGATTGAAATTTCAGAAGAAATTATACTAAGTGCATTAAATAAAGACGAATAAGAATGCACAACCCCTTTGGGTTTATTTACTGTACCCGAAGTGAATATAATTACCATATCTTCACTTGCTTCAACTATTTTTTCATCAATGCTGTTCGTGATATTTTGGTTTAATATACATTCAAAATTTTTTATCGTGATTCTGTTTTTTGTAGGGATTGGTAGATTATCAGGAAACCATATGTTAAAAAATCTAAGTATTGGTTTTATAAAAGAATATTTTTCTATTTTATTTAAAATTTTATCTTGCAAAATAAAACGTGCTTTTGAAAACTCTATTCTACTAATAAAATTCTCTTGTCCCATTTCAGGGTCAACAAGAACAATAACAGCTCCTGCTCGTAGTAGGGCAAAAAAATAAAGTATGGATTCTATAGAAGGTTTAGCTAAAAAAATAACTCTATTATTTCTTTTTACACCAGCTTCTACAAGGTCTAAGGCTATAATATCTATAGACTTTAAAACTTGTTTTCCTGTGATATTACGATTTTTATGATCAAAAATAAGAGCACCTTCTGTGTCTGAAAGTGTTGTTTTTAAATTATCTAAAATAATATTTGAATAAAGGGTGTGCTTCATCTCCTGTGGTGCAATTATACCAATTTTACATAAAAAAAATCTGCACCGTTTCTGATGCAGATTTACTATACTTTTTATGAAGAACAACTAAAATTTAACTAACGTAAAACCGATACTAAAACCTCCAGCAAAGCCAATGAATAACCCAAGAGTTCCAGAAAATATAATCTGGCTTTTTAAACGTAAATCCAGAGCAAGTGGTAGACTTGCAGCTGCTACATTCCCATACTCTTTGATTGTAACTTGTATCTTTGCTTTTGGAATCTGCAAATCGTCACAAACTTTGTCTAAGACAAATTCAGCAACTTGGTGTACAAAAATATGTTCAATTTCAGACAAAGAAATATTATTTCGTCTTAAAAAATCTTGAAGAAGTCTTTTTGTATGAATGAAAAATGGCTCCATGAGTGCGGTCGCATCTCCTCTAAAGAAGTATGCATCTCGTTGATTTAAAAAACGTGATCCACCTCCTGGAAACATTGCGACATCCCAATTGCTACTTTCCGAAAAAAAGTAAGAATCTAGAACAGAAGCAATTGTAGGGTTTTCTGTAATTAGTACAGCTGTGCCACAATCACCAAATGTGTGCCCTACGAGATACTGTTGCAATAAATCACGATCTACTACATCAAATTTTGCAGCCTTGCTGGGCACTTCGCCTGTGGCGATTAATACATTTTTATGTCTGCCAGTTTCAATAAGCGAAACAGCAACATCAAAAGCATCAATAAATCCATTACATGCATTTTTTATATCCATCACCCTACAATGAGTACCTATACCTTCTTGAACAATGTGAGCTGTTGCAGGCTCAAGGATATCTTGACCAGTTGAAGCGAAAATCAATAAATCAATTTTATTTGGATTTATATTTTCTTTTTCAAACAAAAGACGACATGCTTCTATTGCTAGTGTTGAGTTATATTCATCTTCACGAGAAACATATCTTGTAATAATTCCTGTAAGGCGCTCAATACTTCCGGCTTGAATTGCTGGTTTTAAGTGAACATTAATCAATTCTTCTACTTCTGCGCTAGTTCTAACTAACTGCGGAAGATAATGCGATACGGCAGAAATTCCTGCAATTAGTTTATTTTTCATTTTCTTTGGATTTTAAGTTACTATTTACCTTTTCCGCATAGTAACATATTTTATGGTTTAGTCAAACAAATTACTAACCTCAACTCTTCAATCCCACTTCTAATCAATTCCCTATCCTTACTCAGTTCTGAAAGCCACGCAATGGGTTCACAATATAAAAAGTCCGCTGAAAGGCGGCTTTGTATATTGTGACCCTAAGTACGAGAACTGCTTCTCGTGCGTCAGAGAATCGAAAAGCTTTTCATTATTTATGAGGAGCTTTGCTCTGAATAAATTGAAATGGTGTACTGAACCTGTAAGGTTAAGATACGAAGCGGTATATGGAGGGTTAAAGCGTTTTAATTCTTATTAATTAATCTACTTTTTGCACACTCTTCAGAGATCAGAATTTTTTGATAAAAAATAACCACCTCAATTAAGTGGTGGTTACGCAATTTTTATCCAAAATAGGATTAGTTACTTCGTTCAATTATATCCTGGTAAAGTTTCAAATCTTCTCCATAACTATCGAGCTCTTTTTTTGTCTCCATAATTTTATTTATAGTTTCAGCTCGGAGTTTATTTACCTGATCAAGATATTCCTTGTTTACCTCTTCCTCATTCGGTGAAGATTTATAATCTTCTAGAAATTTTATTCTTTTTTTAGAGTAATGTAGGCTGTAAAATACCATAAGCATAACTATAAGTCCTCCAAGTAGAGGAAGAATATTGCAACAACTATTTTTAATACAAAATTCTAAAGGATAAACAAGTCCTACGGGGATTAGGAATATTCCTATAACGATTGACGTACGGAATATTAAAGCTCGATCTTTGTATTCCAATACGGCTTTTCTGTAGGCTATATTGTTAATAATTTCTTGCCTGATCTGTGATAGATTTTTCATTATTTTTTGATTTTAAGAGTTAAACAATTTGATTGTTGAGAAAACTAAAAGAGAAGCATAGAACAAATAGTCAATGCATTTCTTTTGGTTTGTGCTGGGGTTCTTTTTCTGAATGATCGGGCGGAACCAGTAGCATATACCCGATGGCGCAACATATTGAGTATGCACCCCAGAACTGAAGAAATGTTTGCATTCGTCTATATTTTTTTAGCTAATGATTGAAAGAATAATCCTGAAAACCAATGACTGATTTACAAAATTATTCTCTCAACCTAACCCTTATAATCTATTTGAAAGAACAAGTGCGGTTTGAAAACCACATCTATATGATATCACGAAAGCTTGATAAAGTCAAGTTATTATAGGCAGAAAATGTAATAATTTATCTAACTATCAAATCCAGCTCTTTAATCCCACTTCTTGTCTTTTGATAGTTCTGAGAGCCACGCAATGGGGGCTCACGCGTAGAAAAAAGATCCACAGAAATGTGGCCTTTTTTTTGCGTGACCATAAACAAGCAAACTGCTTTGCTTGTGGCAGAGAATCAAAAAGGTCGAGTGTATGCTCACAATTTTACGTGGTAAAATGAGAACATATGAGGCCTGTACAGAATCTGTAAGATTCGATAAGCGAAGCGGTCTCTGTAGGGTCACCTTAGGAGAGCCTTTTTGCCACTTTTGGCTATTTTGCTTATTTACCACTTGAGCGATATTATTAAGCAATTAGTGAATAATAAAATGTTAACTACAAACATAATTCAACGAGTGCTTTTCGTAAAATTTAAGAATGGAGTTGGTACGGGCTTTACACTTGAAAAAGAAGGTAAGCAATATTTAATATCTGCTAAACATGTTTTTCCTGGACTAATAAAAACTGATGAAATTGAAGTATTTAATGATGGTTCATGGAAAAAATTACAAGTCACTCCAATCTTTTCTGGTAATAATGAATTAGATATCATTGCCTTTGATATAGGTGATAAAAAAATTACACCCATTCACCCTATTGAGATAGGTATGCATGGGGTACAATTTGCAGAAGATGCTTATTTTTTGGGTTTTCCTTATGGTTTATTTACTGATTCAGGAGAAATTAATAATAAATACCCTTTTCCTTTTGTGAAGAAATGTATCATATCTTCAATTAATAAAAAACAAATTTATTTGGATGGGCATAATAATAGAGGATTTTCTGGTGGCCCGGTTGTCGTTATGAGACCAGGTAATATAATTAAATTAATTGGAGTAGTTAGCGGTTTTTTAGGTGATTCAGTAAATTTGGGTGAAAACTCAGGAATTTTTTACGCAAATAGTATTTCGGCAATTTATGATGAGATTTAATTTTCAAACAAACTTCATCTAGGGGGATTTTGCTATGATACTCATTTTTCATGAACACTTTTTTGTAAAAATAGATTGATGAAGATACAATTACACTTATGGGAACAGGTCGAAACGAAACGTGCCCTTGTGGCAGTGGTAAAAAATATAAAAAATGTTGTTTGAATAAGATAGATGAACCCCAGGGAGACTATTCACCTCATTACTTTCAACTTAAGGGCAAAAATGCTGAACAAGTACTTCACGGACTTGCCGAAAAAACCTTTTTTACAGATTGGTGCTTTTTGAATCCTAAATTACCAGACGGGAAAGAACTTTGTGACCTTTTGGTAGTTTTTGATGATATCGCAATTGTCTGGCAGATAAAGAATTTAAAGTTGGATGAAAATGGTCACTATAAAACTGGTGAGAAGGAGAAAAATCTTAGCCAATTATATGGTGCAAAACGCAGTCTTTTTGACTTAAAGAGACCTATCGAATTGGAGAATGCTCGAAGAATTAAAGAGAAATTTGACCCATCGACCATAAAACAAACTTATTATATATCTGCTCTTATTGGCGAGGGAGAATGGTCTTATATTCCAACAGAAAATTACAAAGGAATGTACATAAATGTTCTTTCAGGAAGGACTCTGGAAATTATGTTGGCAGAGCTCGATACCATTGGCGATTTCACTACATATCTAAAGGCAAAGAAAGATTTTTACACTAAGACCAAGACAAGTGTAGTCATCACAGGTGGTGAAGAAGACTTTATGGCTTACTGGCTGATGGAAGAAAGAAGTTTCAAAAAGTATGAGAAAGCGGATATGCTTTTCTTGAATGGTGGAGCTTGGGAGCATTTCAGCAAGCGAGATGATTATCTTAGGAAAAAAGAAGCTGACCGAATTAGTTATGGCTGGTATAACTTGATTAATAGAGCCCACGAGGGTTCAGAAAAATATGAACGAGTAGCTCGTGAACTGGCTCGACCAGACAGATTTAAAAGAAGAATACTTGCTCAGGCTTTTTATGATGCCTATAAGATTTCACACGAAAGCGACAAATATACCCTGTATCGACGCGTAATGCCAGATGACGATGTTACTTATTGCTTTCTCTTTATGGATGCTCAACAAAGTAATAGAAAAGACCGTATCAGTATGCTTACAGCGTTTTGTATGGTTTGTAGAATAAAGTTTGGAAAGAGTAAGGTTATTGGTGTTGCCACTGGTAAAAAGATAAGGCGAATAAGTGCATATGATTATTGCCTTATGGACATACCTACAGTGACTGAAAAGTTTAAAGAGGATGCAGAAAGGATTCAAAAGGAGTTAGGTATTTTGGTCAATCCATCTCAGGTGGAAGTTCACGAAGATGAATATCCTGCAAAACAATAATAAGATAAGAACTGTTTTGCCAAACCATACAGGTGGATATGAATTTGTTTTAATGGATAAGATGATTTAATTACTAAGAAGTTCTAAATTTATCAATCCGGGTTTATATTAGGTATATTAAAAGGCTTATCATAATAATTTGTTATTAGGATGGTTCTAATGCTCTATATGCAGGCTCACCTCGTCTCCCCTAAATACGGTATAGAAAGTTTCTTGCCAGTCTTTTTTATGTTATTAAAAAAATTCAATTGTATTCGCTCTTCGGTAAAATTTTTCTTATCACTTGTGTGTGGCTTTAGACTAGAAGCTAAATGAACCATGTGTCTGCCGTACTTTTGAGCCAGAGTATCGATCACGGAAAAAATCTTTTCTGCTTTCTTTACTTCCCCATGAAAATTAAACAAATCATTTTGAATAGAATTTTCTTCACAAAGAGAAGAAAAGACAACTCCTGTGGTTTTGTATTTGTGTCCTGTCGTTTGGTGGTCTTTTAATTGATCCCAGATTTTGTCTACTATGAGAGACGGAGTATTTGTAGGTCTTTCGAGGGTAATATCAAAACTTTGGTAACGATACTCTGAAGTTTTGATAAACCAAGTTATATGACTCACAGCTAGTGCGTGACTGCGCGCTTTAATGCAGGCATTTTCAGTATGCCTGACTAGCTCGGTGAATAGTTCAGACTTTTTTGTTTTGTAAGGATTAAAACTAAGTGTTCGGGCAATTGATTTTGGTTTTTCTGCATCGCTATTAATCAAAAGAACTTCTCGTCCGTTTAATTCATTCCAAATATCTATTAGAGGTCTCACAAACACACCGAGCCTTTCTTTTGGAAACAAAGCAAAGTCTAAGGCGGTATTAATTCTTTTTTGAAGAAGCATTTTTGTAGAACTCCGACCAATCCCCCAAATATTACCAATTGGAACTTTGGATAGAAACTCTGGGATTTTATCTTTGGAAATAACTGTTACTCCGTGAGGCTTGTTCCATTTGGACCCGACTTTAGCAAGGACTTTGGTTGGTCCACAGCCAAGTGACACAGAGATATGAAGCTCGCGCTCTATTTCGTCTTGAATATTGCGAAGTATTTCATCATAAGAGATTTTATTTGTAATTGCATATTCTGTTATATCTGCAAAACATTCATCGATACTGTATTCTTCGACGATATCGGTGTACCGTCTTACTACTTCAAACATACGCTTGGAATACATAGCGTAAGCCTCGTAGTCCGAATGAACAACGACTGCTTGAGGAAACTCTTTCCTTATCATAAATACGGGCATACCGCGGGTAATACCGATCTTTTTAGCCTCGGGAGACATCGAAGTGGCAATACCGCGCTCTTGCCCTGTCACAACAGGGTGACCTCTTAGTTTTGGATTTTTGGATATTTCCACTGAAGCAAAAAAAGAATCCGCGTCCATGTGAAGAATAGCTTTTGGTAAAAAAGAAGATTTCATATATCTTCTAATATTTTCTTATAACAGAAGTTACGACTCCTTGAATACGTAATTCATTTTTGGGATATATTGGCTTGAAGGCTCTATTTGCTGGTTCAAGAAAAAACTGAGATCCATCTTTTCGTAAATATTTCAAAGTATAGTCTCCATCAATTTCGGCAACTATTATCATTCCAGGTTTTGCATTTTTAGTCCGATCAATAAGAACCATGTCACCGTCTAAAATACCGGCGTCTTTCATCGAGTCACCTTTGACTGATAACATATATGTGGCCTCTTTGTTGTCTATCAGAAGTTCGTCGAGTGAGAGAAAATTTGAGGCATCTTCTTCGGCAATAGTTGGAAAACCAGCTTCAACTATTCCCAGAAGTTTAATATTGAAAAAATTATTTCCTCTCACGATCTTGCCCAAATTACGGTCTAAAAATTTATCATTTAATAGCTGTTTAACAAAATATAAGACTCCACCTTTTGAGGCGTAGCCTAAAAGTTTCTGCATTTCACTATAAGTCGGCAATCTTTTGTGAGCGCTGTAAAAGACTCTTATTTTTTGTTTTTTTGATTCCACATAACAAGTATATTCGTACGCTCGTACGAAGTCAATTTTTACTATAATTTATTATTGATTGTCCTCACCTACACTCACGATAAATAAAAAAGCTTTTCGTTCATAAAACGAAAAGCTTTTAAAATTAGACCCGAATCTCTGCCCTATTGCCCGCTCGATTCTCGGGGTTATTTTTGCATAAATGGTTAAATATTATTTTCTTATTCTCATCGAGTATTGATTCCCAAAATCTTCCGTTTGGTATTTTTTTCCAATCTTTTGGTGGTTCTACCCGTAACATAACTTCATCTACGTATCCCAAAAATTTGAATCCCCAACTTTCAAGATACGGCAAACTATCATTTCGAACACCCCAAGTAACCACAACCCGGCTTAAATCCCAACTTATCCCAGATTCTGGCTCAATAAATTCTCCCCAACGTTCTTTTTTTGCCCTTCTTTTTTGTTTTGTTGTTTGAATAAAGGTTACAATCCAGAACACAGAGTAGAAAATAAGCGCTATTGCTACTAGTACCGTAATAATTAGCATTTTGTCAGACATAGATATGTAATTTAAGTTTTATATTTGATGAACTTTTCTTGTACTATACTTTATATTTTATAAACGGCAAAGCTAAAAAATGGGTTTAATCTTAATTTTGACTCTTTTTGTTTTTTATGGTATTTTATACAAAATATAAAATCATTCATTTAAAAACAAATACAAGATGACTAAAACCGATAAAGCTTTATGGGATTACGCAACTGTCGTTTTCTCTATACCCCAAATGCGCCTAGAAGTTGTTAGTAAAACACTAGGTATTGATAATATCAAAGCAATTATGTCTTCAGCCTCTGGGCAACTTAAAGAGGTAAATAAAGACATTACTGATATCAATTGGGATATCAAAGAAACAAATAAGACAAAATCGCAACTTCTGATCGACGAAGCTAAAGCCCGAAACGCGGAAAATATTTTAAAAAGGCGAAACATGAGCGCTTTAATTGAACTACTCAAAAGGCTTCGTTTTGAAACAAAAAAGAGAAGTTTTGTTTTACCAGAATTACGCGACCCGAATTACTTCAGCATTGGCGACGAAGTCATGATTTACGTTTCTGGAAAAGAAGGTTTTAAAAAAGCTACGAAATACGACTGGGTTTCAGGTAAAATTTTATGCCCTAATTTGAGCGGGCCAACACGTTGTATTACAAATAATAAGTTGGAAAATGCACGCTTTTGTCATGGGCACTTCTTCCAAACATTCAACCAGGATGATATCTTCAAACGTTCTGATTTCTACAAAATACGAAAAATGCTCAAAGAAGGAAAAAATGATGTTCAAATCAAAATGATGCATCAAAATCTGGCGAAGCAAATATCTGAAGGCACTGTTGAGCCGTTAACAGACAAACAGCTGGCTTCAAACCAGAAAAAATATATCCAACATTTGGCAAAGGTTGTCAGTGTATACAAAAGCCATATTCCTGTCATCGCAAAACGATATGGTGTGAAAATTTAAACTTAGTTTTTAGTAAAAGCGCTTTCAAAAGAAAGCGCTTTTTTATTTACGAGTTATCTCCACTTTTGGGCGGCTTTTAGTCTAGCCAATTCTCGACTAAGAGTAACTTCTAGTTGTGCGAAATCTACATCCAGCTCTTTTGTTTGGTTTTCCATAGCTATTTTTGCTCGAGCGTAAGCTTTCTCTACTTCATCTATTTTTATGTCTTTCAAATGCTCTACTTCGTCGGCCAAAATAACAGCTTCACTTCCAGGGCGAACTTCAATTACTCCACCTTGAATAAAAAGAGGTATATCGTTTGAATCTTTTTTAATAACCATCTCACCAACCTTAATAATGCTAACCATTGGTGTGTGATTTCCGTGAATACCAATTTCACCCGAAAGAGTCGGGATCTTTATTTCATCAACAAAATCATCGTAAACAGTTTTTTCTATAGTTAGTACTTTTAAGTGAAGCTTTTTCATCATTTATTTTTCGTCTTTATATATATCTTGAATTGCGCCTTTTAGATAAAAATTTGATTCAGGAACTGCATCGTGCTTCCCTTCTAAAATTTCTTTAAAACTTCGTACTGTATCTTTAATTGATACATATACTCCTTTTTGCCCGGTAAACTGCTCGGCAACGTTGAAGGGTTGTGACAAAAATTTTTGAATTTTTCGAGCTCTTGCTACGGCAAGCTTGTCGTCGTCAGAGAGTTCATCCATACCCAAGATTGCAATAATATCTTGAAGTTCTTTGTATCTTTGCAAAATCTTTTGTACACCTCTTGCTACGTCATAATGCTCTTGCCCTACTATTTTTGGATCTAAAATTGTAGAAGTTGAATCTAGTGGATCAACGGCTGGATAAATACCAAGCTCTGCAAGTGATCGAGAAAGAGAAACAGTAGAATCCAAGTGAGAGAAAGTTGTAGCAGGCGCAGGATCAGAAAAATCGTCAGCCGGAACGTAGACTGCTTGCACGGAAGTAATGGATCCATTTTTTGTTGAAGTAATTCTCTCCTGAAGTGCCCCCATTTCAGTTGCAAGAGTTGGTTGATATCCAACAGCAGAAGGGATTCTTCCTAGAAGTGCAGATAATTCAGAACCAGCCTGAGTAAATCTAAAAATATTATCAACGAAAAGCAAAATGTCTTTGTTTTCAGAATCTCGAAAGTGTTCTGCCATAGTAAGAGCCGTCAATGCAACTCGAGCACGAGCACCTGGTGGTTCGTTCATTTGACCAAAAACCAAAGCAGTTTTATCCAAAACCCCAGCTTCTTTCATTTCTCGATACAAGTCATTTCCTTCTCGAGTTCTCTCACCTACACCAGCAAAAACAGAATATCCTCCATGGTTTTTGGCAATATTATTTATAAGCTCTTGAATGACAACAGTTTTTCCAACTCCCGCTCCTCCAAAAAGACCAATTTTTCCACCCTTCAAGAAAGGACATATGAGGTCGATAACTTTTATACCCGTTTCAAGTATTTCTGTTTTTGTACTTTGTTCTTCAAAAGAAGGAGCTTCTCTGTGAATAGGCATTCTTTCTTTCGTGTCTGGGGCGTCCATTTTGTCGATTGGATTTCCAACAACATCAAAAAGTCTTCCTAAAACTTCTTTTCCGACCGGAACAGAAATTGGACTACCTGTATCTAGTATCTCTTGGCCGCGAACAAGTCCGTCAGTTGAAGACATAGCAATAGCTCGTATTTCATTCATACCAATATGTTGTTCAACCTCAAACACAACAGTTTCGTTGTTTAATTGCCCTGTGAGAGCATTTCGAATTGCAGGCAATGATCCGTTCTCAAAAGAGACGTCAATAATTGGTCCAATAATTTGTGTAATAATTCCTTTGTTCATTTTATTTTTCATTTGTATTTAAAATAATTAAATTGTTATCGATGCTCCAGTTAATGCTTCTGCTCCCCCAGATATTTCGGCTATCTCTCTTGTAATACTTGCCTGCCTTGCTTTGTTAAACCATAAAACTAATTCGTCCTGTATTTTTTTGGCATTATCTGTAGCATTTTTCATTGCGACCATTCTTGAGCCATGCTCTGAAGCGAGACTTTCTAAAATTGCTTCAAACATTATCGACAAAAGAAGTTGTGGAACTATTTGATTTAAAAGCGTAGAGGCATCTGGTTCTAAAACATAATGAGAAGTATTAATTTGTTTTTGAGGTAAAGTATTTTTTTTATCATCCGATAAGTCATGAATCGCACCTTTAGAAATTGGCAAAAATCTTCTAACAACTGGGGCATATTCTAAGGGTTTTATGAAAGATGTATGGATTAAAACTACTTTTTTATAATCTTTATTTTTCTTAAACTCTTCAACCACGGTTTCTAATATATTATTTACCTGAAAAGGTGATACGATTTCATTTATAGAAACAAAACTTGCGAGTAGATTTAATTTATTTCTAGTCGCCATCTTTTCGGCGTGTTTTCCAACTGCAACAACTTCAAATATTTTTGGGTCTAAATCACCAATATAGTTTTTTAAGGCTTTAGCAACTCTAGCATTATAGCCGCCACACAACCCCTTGTTTGAGGCCACTAATATTATCAATGTTTTTCCAGATACTCTTTTTTGAATAAGTGGATGTGAAATACTTTTATTTTTTGAAAAACTTTCGATTAGTTCAACAGCATATCTTGCGTATTCTCGTACATTCAAAGTGCGCGAAACCATTCTCCGCATTTTGACCGCAGAAATCATCTCCATAGTTTTAGTGGTCTTCTTTATATTTGAAGATGTTTTTATTTTATCTTTGATGTTTTTTTGCGAAAGCGACATAAAAATTAATTTTTTTGAATTGCTGTAAATTCTTCTAGGACATCCCTGACTTCACCTTCTTGTTTTTCACTCCAATCCTTTTCAATAGATTCCAACAAAGAAAGTTTTGAATTTTCAAGAAAATCTTTTAGTTTATTTTTCCAATTTAATATTTCAGTTATAGCAATAGTATCAAGGTATCCATTGTTTACCGCATAAATAAAAATTGCTTGAATCGAAACATGAACAGGTGAATACTGATCTTGTTTAAATAGCTCTGTCACCCTCTTTCCTCTCTCTAGAATTCTTTTTGTATCTTCGTCTAAATCAGAATCAAACTGAGAAAAACTTTCGAGTTCTCTATACTGAGCAAGTCCCAATTTCACAGGTCCTGCATTTTTTTTCATAGACTTTATTTGCGCAGCTCCTCCTACTCTAGAAACTGAGGCTCCGACGTTTATCGCTGGTCGCAATCCTTTGTGGAACAAACTAGATTCCAAAAATATTTGCCCGTCAGTAATAGAAATAACATTGGTTGGAATGTAAGCGGAAATATCTCCTCCTTGTGTTTCTATTATCGGTAAAGCTGTAATAGAACCACCGCCGTATTCTTCGGTAACCCGACAAGCTCTTTCAAGAAGTCTTGAATGCAAATAAAAAATATCTCCAGGGTACGCTTCTCTTCCCGGCGGTCTTCTAAGTAAAAGTGATATTTCTCGATAAGCAACAGCATGCTTTGAAAGATCATCGTAAATAATCAAAACGTCTTTCCCTTGATCCATGAAAAATTCTGCAATAGCTGAACCAGAATAAGGCGCTAAATACAAAAGCGCTGGGTTCTCAGATGCACTAGCTAGTACAACAGTTGTGTATTTCATCGCGCCATGTTTTGCAAGCTCTGTTACAGTCCTCATGACCTTTGATCTTTTTTGACCAATAGCAACGTAAACACAAACAATGTCCTTGCTTTTTTGGTTTAAAATAGTGTCTATTGCGACGGCTGTTTTACCTGTTCCTCGGTCTCCGATTATTAACTCTCTTTGCCCTCTACCGATCGGCACAAGAGCGTCTATAGCCATTATCCCAGTCTGAACGGGCTGGTTTACAGATTGGCGAGTCATAACACCTGGAGCTGTTTTTTCTATTGGCATAAGCAATCCATCAGAAAAACTTCCTAATCCATCGAGTGGCTTCATCATAGGGTCAACGACTCTTCCTACAACCTCATTTGAAACCGGAATTGAGAGAATTTTTTTGGTTCTTGTAACTTTTTCACCTTCCTTTACTTTTGTACTATCGCCCAACAAGATAACTCCAATAATGTCGTGCTCTAAATTTAAAGCAATACCAGTAACCCCGCTTTCAAATGAAAGCATTTCTGAAGCCATACAATCAGGTAAACCTGAAACACGAGCAATTCCACTCGATACAGACTGGACAATACCATAAGTACCGAAAGTCTTTGTCTTGTCAAAGCTTTCTATTTTTGATTGTAATTCTTTTATAAGTGATTCTGTATTCATAAATTTATTTAAGCTACGTTAGTGTTTTCTTTTAGGAACTCTTCTAATTTGTTTAATTTGTATAGAACAGTTTTATCGTTAAATATAAAATTGTATTCTGTTCTAAACCCTGCTATATATTTTTTGTCTACGTATTCTTGTATCTGAGAAACATCTTTTGTGTCTTTGAGGCTTTTAGAGATATCTTTTTTCAGAGATTCCGTTAATGGATAAGGAGTAAAAACTTTTATTTGCGCTTTTTCGGTATTTTGAGAAATAATTTTATCTAAAGCTTTAAAGGTTTCAGGAATAAATCCAGATAGGCCTTTTTTTTGAGCAAAATTAAAAACCTTGTCTATTGAATCTTTGGGGCTTATTCCATTTTGGCAATAAGAGATTATTGTATTAGCTAAAACTTGTGATATTGGCATAAATTACAAAGCAGTTACCAAGGAATCAATTTCCTTTTTAGCTATTAGTTCATGTTTTTCTTTCGTCATATCTTCTGTAATTATTTTTGTTGCACCCGCCATAGCTAACATTACTGCCTTTGAGGCTAGTTCAGTTTCTGCGTTTATTTTTTCCTTTAGTAATTCTTCTCTTGTTTCTTGTAAAAGAACATTTCTTTCCCTTTCTGCTTCTTTTTTTCTTTTGTCCTTTATTACAGATCCTTCTTTTTCAGCATTACTTGTGATTGTTCCCGCGAGCATCTTGGCATCACGAACAATAGATTCATGTTCTTTTTTGGCATTCAATAAGGCTGTTTCGGCAAGAGCGGCTTTTTCTAAACCGTCAGCTATTTTATTTTTTCTTTCTTCTAAAATTTTACCGACTGGCTTGAAAATAAAACGCTTAAGTAAAAAGAAAATTATAAGAAAATTAACCAAGTTTGCTAATGCAACTTGCCAATCAAATCCTATTTTGCTCAAAATTTCCATAAATTATTTAATACTTTAAATTAAATCAAGAAAAAGGCGACGAATGCGTAAATCGCAGTAGATTCACACATCGCAACTCCAATAATCATTTTAGTAAACAACGAATCTCCCACTTCCGGGTTTCTACCAATTGCCTCCATGGCCTTTCCGACAATGTATCCTTCACCTATTGCTGTACCCAACATGGCGAGAATTGTCATTCCTTTTGCTATATATCTTGCTGATTCTAACTCCATATAATTATACTTTTGTATTTTACAAATACTTTTAATTAATAAATTTGACCAATAAGGGCCAATGATATCCTTATGTTATTACACAAAGATATCACTGACCCCTATTCGTTTTTGACCGAAAGTGTATAAAAAACCGTCACCAAAGATGTGAAAACAATAGCTTGTACAACAGATGATAGCATACTCATCGCAAGCCAAAGAGAAGGTACAAAATAAGCAAAAGAACCTATCAAAATAGCCATCAAAACATCTCCTGCGTACATATTTCCAAACAAACGCAAAGACAGAGATACGATTTTGGCAAGTTCACCAACAATGTCCAAAAGCCCAATAAAGAAATCGACACAAGCCAAAGCTCCATCGCTAAAGCTTTTTTTAAATCCCAAGAAAATTTCTTTGAATTTAAAGAACTTGCCCAAATAACCAAAAAAACCCCATTCTTTCATTGAAATAATATTGATGGTCAAAATAGAACCGAGAGCGAGGGCAACAGTGGTATTAAAGTCTGAAGTAGGTGTTCTAAAAATGGCCTTACCCTCAAACGTAAAACTACTTAACCCAGGAACAAGTCCTATAAAATTTGAAAAGAGTATAAACAAAAATAAAGCAGCGATAACTGGAAATATTTTTTTAGAACGCTCTTCGTTGCCTGTTATTTGAGTCACGAGACCTGTAATCCATTCATAAACAGACTCAACTACGCTTTGGGCGCCCATTGGAACCAATTTGAATTTTCTTACAACTAAATACGAAAATAGAATTAAAAAAACAGAGATTAAAAGCAAAAACAATGTTGTATTTGCGATATGGAATCCAGAAATATTTATAATAGTTTCTGGTCCAACTCCTGATATTGGACGTTCAAATTGGAAAAAATTCATAAAAGTAGTTATTTTTTGTACTTGTTCTTAATAGTTTTGTATCTCCAGTAAACAATAAACCAAGACAAAAAATATGTAACCGCGAGTATTATAAAAGTCCAGTAGTTTTGATCTGGGTATCTTGCTTTTAACCACTTACTAAGCAAAGTTCCCAGTACTGCTGGTATTCCAAAATAAAATATAACCTCAATACCCAAAATGAATATTCTTCTAGAATATTCATTTTGCTCTTTCTTTTGTGGTAGATTTGTTTCTTTTTCCATAATTTATTTTCAAAACCCGAACAAAATCGATGGGATTATATTATATTGTTTTATAGGCTTAAAGTCAAAAACAGGCTTTTGTTGGTAGTGTCATGTTTATTTTAAATATATAATATGAACATGACTTACAACATACACCCACTTTTTGTTCACTTCCCTATTGCTTTTTTAGTAGTTTATTCAGTTATCAAATTTTTACCAGTAGAAAAATGGATTACTTCTATTTCTTGGAGACCCATCCAAAGGCTATTGTTAGTCGTTGGTGTGCTAGGTGCATTTGTTTCAAATACTACTGGTGAAATGGCGGAACATTTAGTAAAAGCAGATCATGATTTAGTAGAAATGCACGCATTTTTTGCCGGAGCTTCAACTTGGATTTACGGAATATTACTTATGGGAGAAATCTTGTTTTTATTGAATAGATATTTTGTTACAAAAAACATCCAAACACCCATAAACAAAATACTAATATCAATCGAGAAAATTATAAACCAAAACATACTTTCAAAGACACTAGCTTTGTTTGGTTTAATTGCGATATCTATAACAGGATTGCTTGGTGGGGTTATTGTGTACGGCGTTTCCGCTGACCCAATAGCACCTTTTGTGCTTAGACTTCTTGGGTTGTAAAAAGCCATATCGCAATATAACTGATAAATCATTTAGATTAGCGAAGATTCATTTATGTAGTTTAATTAAAAAGCCTTCAGTATTTAAACTGAAGGCTTTTCTCGGGCATCTAGTATTTCAAATAAAACTTTATTTACTGGAACAAGGTTTGTTATTCGAGTAGATAGTTCCATAAATAACCGTTGGTTAATTTTTGGACCTGTAAGTAGAATCATCCTCGTGTAAGTCGGCTCATCGCCCTGCGCTCCACGAGCCATATGTTCTTTGGGCATCATCTCCGCCTTAAGGCCATATGGGCCGACAACTGTGTTTGCAATTCTTACCACTTCTTCCTCCTCTCCTGGTTCCAAAAAACTCCAAGTCTTTCCGAGTTCTTTACTAATTTCCATTTTGAATTCCATTTTCCCAAGATCTAAGTATAGTTCTGTGGCTTTCTCTTGGTTCAAATAATAATCTGAATTCACCAATTGAATCTTCTTTATTCTTAAAAAATGCAGTGAAATCTACTCTTACAACAGTTGACTGCATAAGGCCGAGTTCTTGGATTTTTTGTTTGAGATTATGGAAAGTCTCACCACAAGTATTGTTCAACCAATCTTCTTCAAATTGTAATCCTTCAATCTCAGATATTTCTTTTTTTGTTAAGTCTGAAATTTTAACGATATACATGATTGAATGAGTATTGTGAAGAAATACAGAGAATGGATTTGTTCCAACATTTCTTCTTAAAGACTCAATATCGTCACACCACGGCAATAAAATAAATTTCTCTTGCGATTTTTCTGGTTGAAGTACGAATATGGGTTTAAGAAAAGGCTTATCGTGCTTTCCCAATTGTTCAATTGATAAAAAATATTGAGAAAATCTACCATTGGGTATAAGGCATTTTCCTGAGATAAATAAATCGTTGCCTCTTAACTTTTCCAAGGAAGTTACTGTTGGGCGAGTGTATTCTTTAGTTTCCATAGATTATTTAGTTTAGAATGTTTTCTCCATACTACCTTTAAGAGATTTATTGTCAATTTGTGTTTTTAAAGTATAATTCTCAATTATAAGCGAGGTTATGCTGTTTTGGCTGATAACGCCGGTACTTTAAAGTAAAAGAAAATATATGCGCGGTTAGCTCAGTTGGTAGAGCGCGTCATTGACGTTGACGATGCCGGGGGTTCAAATCCCTCACCGCGCACAGAAAAACGCAGTTTTTCAGCGTGGTAGCAAGCAAACTGCTTTGCTTGCAGTGGGATTTGAAAGACTTTTCGTTATAAAATTGACCAAAGGGAAATTTTATCGAAAAGTACCCGCGACCGTGGGTCGCAAATCCCTCCCTGTAAAAAATATTGTAATAAAAAAACCACTCTTATTTGAATCAAGAGTGGTTTTATATTAACAGTACACTACTGTCTTTTGTTCAACTTAATACCTAAACTACCGAAGACTTCAATTAACTCATCCTCATCATTTGAATCTAGTAAGTCTTCTTTACTCGTAGGCGATGCGAAGTTAGAAAAAAGAAAATCTTCTAGTGAGTTATTTGTTAAGAAGGAATCTTTTGAACGCTGTCTACTAATTTTATTACAGATAATATTCCCCAACACAGCGTCTTTGGGTGATATTTTAATAATTTTCTCCTTCAGTTTTTTATTCGTTAACTCAAGCTGAGAAATTGGTTTTTGAAGTAATACCTCTGTGTCTGTTAAGTAAATTTCATCCTCAGACATGGATAAAGCCCGGAAATTTCCATCTCTTTCTATATTTATACTTCCTTCTGATACTCGAAAGCCTAATCGCTTTAAGTGATCAACTACAATCTTTTTAACTTCTTCTGAAGCTAAGGTTATCTGCTGTCTTACATCCATATCTTTAGTTTTTAATTTGTTTACACCATATTAACACATATTATTCAATTCTGTCAATAATCAAAAAACACCCCATTTTGGGGTGTTTTTGTATTATCTCTTAGACCACTGTGGAGCCTTACGAGCCTTCTTAAGACCGAATTTACGTCTTTCCTTAGCTCTTGGGTCTCTTTTTAGGAAACCAGCCTTCTTTAGGTCAGCTTTTGTTTCTTCAGCATCCCAAAGTAGTAGTGTTCTTGCAACACCGTGTCTTACGGCACCAGCTTGAGAACTTGTACCTCCACCATTTACTTTTACTGTAACAGCAAAATGTTTCTTACCTTTTGCGGTTGCAAATGCTTCTGTAACAACATTTTGTAGAGTTGCAGTTTTAAAGTAATCTTTCATTTCTTTATCGTTTACTGTAAAAGAATCTTTAGTACTTGGAGCAATTCGAACACGAGCTGTCGAAGTCTTTCTTCGTCCAACCGCTTCAAAGTATTCTTTTTTTGTTGTTGTTGCTGACATAATTTTATTCAGAGATAGTTAATTTCTTAATCATTTGAGCTCGTAATTTATTCTTTGGAAGCATTCCCCAAACTGCGTTTTTAACCGCTTCCTTCATACCTTTTACATCTCTAACTTTTTTCAAAGTTTCTTTCTTAAGACCACCTGGGTATCCAGAATACGATGCATATACTTTTTGGATCAACTTCTTATCAGTCACTTTTACAAGTCCTGCATTCAAAATTTCCACGTTTTCTCCAACGAGTTTGTTTCGCGCAAAATCCACTTTGTGCTTTCCAATCAGGATTTTAGCAGCTTCACTAGCTACTCGTCCTATTGCTCTTCCTTTTGCATCAATTGTAACTGACATAAAATTATACTAACTCAATAATAGCCATCTTGCTACCGTCCGACTTTCTTGGTGGCAATTTTATAATTCGAACATAACCTCCGTTTCTTTCTTCGTATCTTTTTGCAACATCAGCAATTATCTTTTCTGTTAGCGATGTGTCGTTCATTAATGTTGCAGCAATACTTCGGCGAGATGCCAAAGTTCCCTTTTTTGCTGTGGTAACAAGTTTCTCAGCAATAGGTTTGATAGCCTTCGCCTTTGCTTCTGTAGTTTTTATCTTTTCTCGGATAAATAGAGAAGAAATCAAAGAACGCTTTAGCGCAACTCTGCCCTTTTTATCTCTACCCATTTTCTTGTTTTTGTTACCGTGTCTCATATATTAAATATTAGTCTTTAGTCTGTAAGCCGTATTTTTCCATTAATTCCTTAATCTCATCTACTCCTTTTTGACCAAGACCGTTTAGTTCCATAAGGTCTATTTCTTTCTTTCTTGAAAGACCTCCCAAAGTTCTGATATTTGCATTGTTAAGTGCATTTAGAACTCTAGTCGATAAATCCAAAGTGTCAATACGAGTCTTCAAAACATCAGAAATATCTTTTTCGTCTGCTTCGTCGTCTTCACTTGCTTTAACTTCATTTTTAACAACTGGTGCAACTTCAATTTCTTCTTCTTGAATATTCGCTACAGCCTTTAGTTGATCGATCATGATTCTGATTGATTTTTCTAAGGCTTCACGTGGTGAAATTGTTCCGTCAGTTTCGATATGGATTCTAAGTCTGTTGTGGTTTGTCTTGTCTCCAACTCGCATGTTTTCAACTTCGTAAGAAACTCTTCTAACTGGTGAAAAAATAGCATCTGTTGAGATTGTTCCAATATCAACTTTTGCCTTTGTGTGTTGTTCTTTTGGAACAAATCCAATACCCTTTTCGATATTGATTTCTATATTTAAAGTCTTTTTTGCAGTTATTTCACAGATCTGAAGTTCTGGATTCATAACCTCAACTTGTCCCGTTGTCTTTATATCAGCAGCTGTAACAACCTTTGGTCCTGTTACACTTAGTGTTACAGTTTGAGGTTCATCAGTTGTTAATTTAAATCTAACTTTTTTAAGAGACAAAAGAATTGTAATAACATCTTCTTTTACCCCCTCAATTGCTGAAAACTCGTGCGAAACACCATCGATTTTAACAGAAACGATCGCTGCGCCCGGAAGAGAAGAAAGAATTATTCTTCTCATACTATTCCCCAAAGTATATCCGTACCCTGGAGCCAATCCATCAATCTCAAATATACCCTTGTCTGTTTCTTCAAGGATTGCTTTTGGTCTTGATGGTAAAATTATATTTTGTAATGACATATTATAAAAAAATTATTAAATCGCCGACTAACGACTATAAAACTCTAATATCGTATTAAATGAATTCAGCATTCCAGCATTTTCTGGCTCCGGATTTTCCTTAATCACACCTTTTCCAAGTGATGCATCGAATGTCATCCACTTAGGCGAAGCATGATTTTTCAATTTTTTATCCAAATCTGAAAAAACTACACTCTTTTGGCTACCTTCTCTGATTCCAATCTTATCTCCAGGTCTTACTGCTGTTGAGGGAACTCTGTTCTTAACACCGTTTACTGTGATGTGGCCATGAGAAACAAGCTGTCGTGCGAATCTTCGTGTTACAGCTAGCCCCATTTTGTAAACAACATTGTCTAGACGAGATTCTAGAAGTTCATAAAGTTTCTTACTTGGCATTACACCATGAGTACTTGTTGCTTTTTTAACATAATTTGAAAATTGCTTTTCTGATAGACCGTAAGAAAATCTAACTTTTTGTTTATCAATAAGTTGAGATGCGAAGTTAGACATAGGCCCACGGCGTTTACCGCGAGTTGTTCTCTCTTTTTTAGCTTGAGAAAGCGCAAACTTTTGAGTAGCGCATTTTTCAAATACGTCACTTCCTAGTCTTCTACAAATTTTATATCTTGGTCCTAATTGCATATATTTTTTATACTCTTCGAGCTTTCTTGGCTCGTGGTCCATTATGTGGAACCGGTGTTAAATCTCTAATTGTATTTACCTCAATTCCTCTTGCCATAAATGCTCGAACCGCAGGCTCTCTACCACTACCGACACCTTTGATTTTTACGTCTATAGACTTTACACCCAAGGCTTCTGCTTTTTCAGCTAAAATTTCACCGACTTTTGATGCAGCAAAAGGAGTTCCTTTCTTTGCACCCTTAAAGCCCATGTGCCCAGAAGAAGACCAAGCGTAAACGTTTCCGTTTTTGTCAGTTAATGCAACTTTTGTGTTATTAAATGTTGCTTCAATAACCAAAAGACCCGCATCGAGCTTTTTTCTTCCAGACTTCGAAGATTTCTGTGAACCAGACTTCGAATCTGAACCTTGTTGATTTGTAATTCTTTTCTTTCCCATAAATTATTCTTTAAGTCTTTTCTAGCTTACGTCGTCCGCTACCCATAGTTTTTCTGACATTTCCTCTTACAGTTCGAGAGTTTGTTTTCGTTCTCTGTCCTCTAACTGGGAGCTTCTTCATGTGTCTTGTTCCTCGGTAAGACTTTATATCTTTTAGTCTTTTTACATTTTGAGCAACTTCTCGTTTAAGTGTTCCCTCTAGTGTAAATTGTTCTATTAGTTTTCGGATATTATTTTCGTCTTCTTCTGAGATATCCTTTGCAAGAGTTGCGTAGCTAACTTTTGCTTCATCTAGAATCTTTTGAGCTCTTGATCGCCCAATACCGAATACTGCAGTTAAGCCAATATCGATTCTTTTTTTATCTGGAATTGTTATACCTAGTAAACGCATATAATTTTATTGTTTTTGTTTGTGTTTAGGGTTCTTACAAATGACATAAAGATGGCCCTTTCTTCGGACCATTTTGCAATCGGCGCATATTTTCTTTACAGCTGTTTTTACTTTCATTTAATACAGAAAAAAATAAGAGGTCATTCCTCTTAAGCCCTAAACTAAGGACTTGGGGTATTATAAACTATTTAAAATCTTTTGACAATACGTCCCTTACCCCCATAAGGATCTATCAAAACTTCTACCTTATCGCCCACCAAAACTCTGATTCTATTGAACTTCATTTTTCCACCAAGATAGGCTATTGCTGGTTCTTCGCTTGTTTCAGTACCATTACTGAAATCTACTCTAAACATCGCGTTAGGTAAAGCCTCAACCACCACACCCATCTTCGTTTCGTTATTTTTTGAATCTTTCATTTGTTGACTTTGAAATACTATTAGAAATAAAGACCAATGTCAACCCTATTACTGAAATTAAATCTTTATTTGTATATTTATTTTTAATATTTAGATATTTAAATAATTAATTCTAATTAAAATCCACTTGGAACCAAGATAGTTGGCATTCCTTCTCCAATATCGACCGGTGTTTCCCCCATCAGTGACCAGTTTATTCCGTCACCTGTTTTCCAAACTTTTCTATTTGGCATTTCATCATTTGAGCCACCAACAATATATGCAAAATACGGAGTATTAATTATAGAAAAATTATAAGCTCTAAATGGAACGTCTGTTGCTATTTGTTGCCATGTTTCTTGGTCATCTGTTCTGTAAACACTTATGTCAGAATTAAATGCATCACCAACTAAAACGAACAAACTTCCACCAATAGAAAAAGCTCCAGAAATACCTACATCTCCCCAAGGAACATTTTTCTTTTCCCAAGCTACACCATCGGTACTTACCCAAACATCTGAATATGTAGTGAAATTATCAAAATTATTATCTTTCAAAACACTTCCGCCGAAAAGCCACATTTTATTTTCAAATGAAATCAAAGCTCTGATATCTCTTTTTCCCCATGAGGCTGAGTCGGTAATCTTTTCCCAAGTTATACCGTCAGTTGAATTCCAAACATCACTAAAGAATTTAATTTTATTATCGCTATCAAACTTAACACCTCCTATAACCCACAATTTTTCTTTAAAAGACAAGAAACCGTGACCTGTTCTAGATTCCCAAGGTATCTGTGTTGATGGCAAAATCCAAGAATGACCATCATCTGATTTCCAAAAATAATTATTTTGCTGTTCGCTGTCACCACTATACCCACCAGCCATAAAGATAGAGTCATTATGGAATGTTGCAGACTGAAAGGACTTTGGAGACCACGGTGCATTTGTTTTTGATATCTTCCAATCGCGCCCGTCTTCTGAAGTTAAGATATTTGTATGTTGGCCAATTGTATCACCAACAAGAACCAAAATTTTACTATCTGCCAAATTTTCAATTGGAACTGTTACACCACTTTTTAGACCTGTAGCAACTTGAAAGTTTTTAGTTTGTAAATACCTAAAACCAGAAACTGCGACAAAAAACAATACAACTAAAAGTGCAAATCGATGATAGAATCTTTCTTTTATATGCGAATCTTCTTTGTTGTTATTTTCAAGACTATTCATTTTCTTCTGTAATTATGACTTTTATTTTGTCAGAAGATTTTGGAAAAGTTTTCTTCCAAAGTGGCCTTATTGTTGCCCTACCAGTATCTACACCAGGAAATTCTGCCAACTTATTGTCGAACTCTTTTCTAGTAGCACCAATTAGTGAATTCTTTACCGCTTCTTCGTCTATAATCCAAGTTACCGTTGGTTCTCCCACTAATTTAAATTTAATAGATTGAGATTCTTCAACAATACCAGTATCGAGTTTCATTTGAGTTCCGCCCTTATTTGATAGTTTTACCGGAGACCCATCGTACTGACTTGTTAATTTTTCAGCAATTTCTCCTGCAATTTGTTGTTCTTCGAATATATAGGCAACAACACTACCTTTTAGTGTGACATCGAACTCTTCTGTTGTACCGTAAACAGCACTCGAATCAAAAGTATCAATATCGTAAACAAAGCTGTTATCAAAAACAACATATCCATTTGGTATTTGTGCTAATACTGCAGAATTCAATTTTTCAGTAATAGATTGCTCTAATTTTGTTGATATTTCTTGAGCCTTTTCAGATTCAACAACATATCTCTCACCCTTAAAACCTCCAGTTATTGAACCTTTTGTTCTAGCGTAAAATTTGTCATATTTTGCGGAACCTTTAAATCCAAATATTTTCATATCTGCTGTTTCTTTGTCGTACTCAGCACCAGCCACATCAGCGTAAACCGCAACCTCAACAGAACCCGGGATTGTTTCTTTTCCGCTCTTCTTTAAACCTGGCACAACAACAGCTTTTTCTGTTTTGTATATTTTTCCATCACTTGCAACAAGCCTTGTGTCAATTAGAAGATTTTGACTACTAGTAGAAAATTCATTGTAAATTACAACCCTTCCTTTTGATTTATTTTCAACAACTTCTTTTTTTGAAGATGTAACTTTTTCTGTAACCTCGTCGGAAATAGACATTACCTGAAAGCCAAGATCTTCGGTTGTATCCTTTTTAGCAATAAAAGTTGTATCCAGTGCACCTGATACTGATTTTGGTCTTATTTCAATCGTAGCCTTTGCAAAAAAAGAAGATAAAACAATAAATAAAAAAGCTAAAGATGCAAATGTGACCAACCATAGAGTAAGTGATAGTTTTTTTGTACCACCACCATTGTGTGATTCAAAAGAAACGTTTGAGTCGTAAGAATTTATTTTTATATCCATTTCTTCTTCTGAAGTATCATCACTTTCTTTTGAGGCTCGCACTTTCCTTGTTGCCGACACTCTTCTTGTTCTAGTTAATGGTTTTATATCTTCTAATATTTTTTTAGGCATAATATTTGTTTTTTATATTAACAACCTCGGCCATTAATAAGGCGTCTGGTTTGCACTTTTCGAGACTACAAACTTTCTCGAAAGCACTTGTACTAATAATTATAACATTAAATTTTTTGTCAGTAACTAAATACTGTGCAAATGATTCATCTTTTAAAGCTTTTGCAAAGAAAATAGGTTTTGGGTCTTCGGTCATTAAAACTATTGTCGATGGTAACGCCAATTCACCAGAAAATCTATTCAATGTTTTTGACACCAAATCAACCCATTTTTCTTTTGCACCAGTTACTAAATTTTTTATTTGAGAATTTACAGCAGATGTAGTGTGCTCATTCACATAAGCATCCAATAACCCATTTGTTACGACATTATTAGCGTAAAGTTTCTCATTTATATGAGTAAATCCTTGCGGTAAGGTCATAGTTTCTATTGCTTGGCAATTTTTTATTACAGATATTTCTGTCACCAATGCCCCAACATCAAAAAGAAGATAATCCTTTAAATCAGGCATAAATTGCTTTGATAAATTGCAAATAGATCTCGAAAAAGAGTTGAAACTTAGTTCGATATCAAATTCAGAAAAAATAACATTTTCTATTTCTTGAATAAAATCACTTGGTGCAATAGTTGTGAAAGTTTTAATCTCGATTTTCTTGGCCAATACACTCTTTGGCATTTTTTCTACTTCGTAACCATTTATTTTAAAAGATTCAACTCTTTGGTCGACTATTGTAAAACCTTCTTCGTTTACACTCGAATCTAAAAGCTCTTTCCCAAAAAGAGTGTTGTCCTCGGCTATAAGTTTTTTAAAATCCTTTTGAGTAAATATAAATTCTTTATTAGATTCTTTTTTTATTGAACGAAGAGACGAGTCTATCCAAGGAGCTCGCAGATAAACAACAACTTCTTCTGGTAATTCTTTAGTATTTTGAGCCAATTTTCGTAAAACCTCTTCTAAAGATGCAACCATAGATAAATAATACCTCTTATATGGAGTTCCTGATTTAGCTTCTTTTATATTTGATCTAAAAGTAAAATTAATTTTTGGCTGATCTTTTGGGCTAATATCGACAAAAGCGCCGGCAATGGTACCCGAACCAATATCAATTACGCAAAGATGGTGATTTCTTTTTTCTTTTTGAGAAAAAAACATATTTATTATTATAACTTAGTATTTTGGAAAATAGAATGTTTTTTGTTAGAAATTGGACGATTTGAATATAGATATTAGAAAATAAAAAATGCTGACAAAAAATTGTCAGCATTTTATTAAGTAATTATTTTACTCAACTATCGCCTTGATTCTCCTGATTCCGGCCGAACTTGCCTCTTCTTTTAGAATTTTAAATTTTCCAATTTCTTTTGTATTATTTACATGCGGACCGCCACAAAATTCCTTTGAAATAACAGTACCGTCTTCCTTTTCTATAAAATAAACATTTACTTTGTCAGGATATTTAGCACCGAATTCCATTTCAGCACCGATTTGTTCAGCTTCGTCTCGAGACATTTCTCGTTTTACAACAGGAATTCCCTCTTGAATAAGTTCATTTACCCTATTTTCAATTTCTTTTTTCTCTTCGTCAGTCATTTTTCGATCAAAAGAAAAATCCATTCGAAGTCTTTCTTCTGTAATATTTGAACCTTTTTGTTTTACAGAGTTTCCGAACTTTTCTTGCAAAGCTTTCAGTAGTAAATGGTGAGCAGTATGGAGACGGATTGTTTTTTCATTTGTATTTGCAAGACCACCCTTGAACATTCCTGCTGAAGAGGTTTGAGAAAGCTTTTGATGTTCTGACATCTTGTTTTTAAAATCTTCCAAATCTATTTCTGTGCCTTTTTCTTTTGCTAATTCCTGTGTTAATTCAATTGGGAAGCCATAAGTAGTGGCCAAAATAAATGGCTCAGTTCCTTTTTCAAATTCTTTCATTCCATCTTCAACTGTTTTTTTAAATTTAAAAATCTCATCTCGAATAATATCAATATTTTTTTGAAAATTTACTTCTGGGTAAACATTTTCATATTTTTTAATAAAAATATCCAAAACATCTTCTGAAACGGTTCCACTAAAACTTAATTTAAGTGACCTAACAACAGACCTACGAATTAATCTTCTTAAGATATACCCCCTATCTTTATTTGCAGGCATAACACCGTCGGCGACCATAAAAAGCGCTGTTCTTAAGTGATCAGCTACCACGCGCGCATATTGTTCATCATAATTTTTTGACTCTTGTTTAATCTTTGCAATTACATCCAAAAAAATATCCGTATCATAAGCGGTCTTTTTACCCTGCATTACAGCGGTCATTCTTTCAAGACCTGCGCCAGTATCAACATTTTTTTGAGATAATTTTCCGACAACTTTTCCATCTTTCTTTTCAAACTCCATAAAAACATCGTTCCAGATTTCAATTATTCGTTCATCTTTTACAGCTTGTACAAATTCCTCTTTCGATAAATCGCCTACATTTCCTTGCATGTCATAAAACATTTCAGTATCAGGACCACATGGACCATTTTCTCCCGGACTCCACCAGTTGTCTTCCGCGCCGAGTTTATAGATTCTGTTTTGTGGAATTCCAACACTTTGCCAAATAGCTTGAGATTCTGTATCTTCGGGCGCGTTCTCATCTCCTTCAAAAACAGTTACATAAAGACGATTTGGATCAAGACCCAAACCTTCTTCTTTGGAAGTAAGAAATTCATAGCTCCATTTTATAGCGTCTTCTT
>CAYLKL010000001.1:70855-134371 GCA_964384645.1 uncultured Candidatus Saccharibacteria bacterium | reverse complement strand
ATGTCATGCAATTTAAAGTTCCTCAATTCATAGACGTTGAAGATAAACTTTTTGGGCCTCTTACTTTTAAACAATTTGCTTATTTAGGTGGAGGGGCAGGGATGGTTTATATAATTTTCAGATTTCTACCAGGCTTTCTAGCTTTTATTGTTGGCGCTCCAATAGTCCTTCTTTCTTTGGCTTTAGCTTTTTACAAAATAAATGGAAAACCTTTTATTTTCATAGTGAACGCATGGGTAACATACAAACTACAAAGCAAGTTATACCTTTGGAAAAAGAGTGAACCGAAGAAAGAAACAAAAACATCAGACCTTGATCCGGGAGATATAAAAAGTTTCATACCGAAATTATCAAATAGTAAATTAAAAGACCTTTCTTGGAATCTAGACGTCCAAGACATAAACAAACCAACCGAAGAATAATATGCCAAGCTCAAGACCAACCCAAGAATTTGTACCCATAAAAGAAATCCGCGACGGATTGATCGTACTAAAAGACGGAGGAATTCGAGCTGTACTTCTTGCTTCTTCTGTTAATATGGCCTTAAAATCTTACGACGAGCGCCAAGCCCTTTACTATAACTATCAAGCTTTCCTAAATTCCATAGATTTTTCTTTACAAATACTAACTCAATCAAGGCGCTACGACATATTGCCTTACCTATCTGTCCTAGACGACAGACAAAAAGAAGAATTAGAACCACTAATGAAAGTTCAAATTCGAGAATATATAGAATTCATAAGAGGTTTCACTGACACTCACAATATTATGCAAAAGAGATTTTATATAATAGTTCCTTATACTTCTTCTTTATCAAACACAAGTATGTCTAGCATATTACCCTCAAACCCATTCAAAAAAACAGACGCTAAAAAGGAAAAAGAAGACGAAGCGGCCGTTTTTGAAGAAAAAAGAAGCCAATTAGAACAAAGACTTGCTGTTATTATTTCAGGACTAAAAAGAGTTGGTGTTCGTGCTGTGCAACTTGGTAGCGACGAATTAGTTGAACTATTCCATAAATCTTTTAACCCCGGAGATAATGCGCGGGGAATAGTAGAAAAATAGATTATTTATAAAGTTATAAACTAATCAATTGCCCTAAATACGATATACTATATATAACAGAAACATAAAAATGGGAATTTTTGATTCATTATTCGGAAAGAAAAAAGGGGAAGCGAGCACAATACCTGTGCCTGTTTTGCCTGCTGAAATGTACAGAGCTGCATCTTTGAGTTTTGAAGACCTAATTGCTCCCGAAGCTCTTAAAATAGAACCTCGATACCTAAGACTTGGAGACAAAATACTTAGGACTTATTTCATTATTTCTTTCCCGAGCACTCTTTCTGAAGATTGGTTTACTCCAATTATAAACATGGAGAGAATATTCGATATATCAATTTTTGTTCACCCAGTAGATACCTCTCAAGCTCTTCGGGCTTTCCAGAAAAAAGTTGCCGAAGTTCAAAGTCAAATAATGGTTCGTGAAGAAAAAGGTCTTGTTCGAGACCCTCTACTTGATACTGCATTTAGGAATCTTGAAGAACTTAGAGACTCGCTTCAAATGGCAGAAGAGAAACTTTTTGACGCTGGTGTATATATAACCATCTACGCAGACAAAGAGGAAGAATTATACAAAGTTGAGAATGAAATAAAATCAAGACTTGAATCAAAACTAGTATATATAAAACCTGCACTTTACCAACAAGTTGAAGGTTTTAAATCTACAATTCCAACCGGAACAGACGAACTTGCCGTTCATCAAAAACTAAACACCGCGCCAATTTCTTCTATTTTTCCATTTGTTTCTTTTGACCTCAATTCTGACAAGGGTATTTTGTACGGAATAAACAGACATAATTCTTCACTTGTTTTGTTTGATAGATTTTCTCTTGAAAACTACAATTCTATAATTTTTGCAAAATCTGGTTCTGGAAAATCTTACGCAACAAAACTAGAAATTTTGCGAACTTTAATGTTCGACACTGAAGTTATTGTTATCGACCCTGAAAGGGAATATGAATACTTATCTGAAGCTGTTGGTGGTAGATATTTTAATATTTCACTTTCATCAGAACATCACATAAACCCTTTTGACCTACCTGTCCCAAAAGAGGATGAGACAGCGGCTGATGTTTTGAGATCAAACATAATCAACCTAGTTGGTCTCTTTAGAATAATGCTTGGAGGCCTTACTCCAGAAGAAGATTCTATTGTAGACCGAGCTATTACTGAAACTTACGCAATAAAAGACATTACCCCAGAATCAGACTTTGCAAACGTAGAGCCACCACTCCTATCAGATTTTGAAATGGTTCTCTCTGGAATGGAAGGCTCTGAGTCTATACTTGCCCGACTTCAAAAATTTACAAGAGGAAGTTGGTCAACTTTCATAAACCAGCCTACAAATGTTGATATAAACAAAAAATTTATAGTCTTTTCTGTTAGAGACATGGAAGACGAACTAAAGCCTGTAGCTATGTATATAGTCACACACTTCATCTGGAATGCAGTTCGACGAACACTAAAAAAACGTCTTCTGGTTGTTGACGAGGCTTGGTGGATGATGAAATCTGAAGACACGGCCTCTTTTCTATATTCCATCGCCAAAAGGGGGCGAAAATACTTCCTAGGTCTTTGTACTATCACTCAAGACGTTGGAGACTTTATGAAAAGCCCCTATGGAGTACCTATTGTAACCAACTCTTCAATTCAAATACTCCTTAAACAATCTCCGTCTACCATGGAAGTTCTTCAGAAGACATTTAACCTAACAGACGAAGAAAAATATCTACTACTAGAGTCTGGAGTAGGTGAGGGAATTTTCTTTGCAGGGCTAAAGCATGTGGCAATACAAATTGTTGCCTCATATACAGAAGATCAAATAATAACATCTGACCCATCTCAAATTTTGGCAATAAAAAAATCAAAAGAAGAACTAGAAGCTTCTGGGGGTTAAGTACTACTTTTTTGTTCGCAAACGAATAAAATGCGTGATAAAATAAACGTAATGTATAAACGAAATTTAATTATATTTTTCGCACTATTTTCTTTTTTTGTTTTTTATGGAAATGCGACAGCTCAAAATATCGCCGCTATAGACGATAACGATATCTCAATAAGTATGAACCCAGAAGTTCCAGAAGAAAACCAAGAAGTAAAAATTAGTCTTTCTAGTTTTCTTGTTAATTTAGATAACACACAAATAGAGTGGAGAATAGATGGCAAAATCGAAAGATCTGGAACCGGGCTAAAGGAATTACTTATAACAACAGGACCTTTAGGTAAAAAAACAACAGTAACAGCAAAAATAGTAGATATAAGTACTGGACTACAGATCGAGAAAACTGTAACAATAGAACCTTCTAGTATAGATATACTATGGGAAACAGTCGATGGATACACGAACAGTCTCTACAAAGGAAAAATTTTACCGACAAGAGAGTCGTTGCTTGAAATAACAGCCATCCCTAATAGAAAGAACCAAACAACTACTTCTCAAAAAAACCTAACTTTTAGCTGGAAGCGAAATTTTGACAATGTTCCAAATTCTTCTGGTTTTTCTAAACAGAGTTTCTCATTTAGAAACGACCCACTAAAACAAGTCGAAAAAATAGAAGTAAGGGCAACAGACTCTACTGGCGCTTATGTTTCTTCTGCAAAAACAGATTTACTATTTTACAACCCGATCATACTGTTCTACCAAAAAAAAGATGGTCTAGGTATTGATTTCTGGAACGCATTGAATGATGGCGTAAGTGTTGGTCAAAATGACTTCAACCTAATAGCTGAACCATTTTTTATAACTCCAAAAAACAAAAACGACCCAACTTTAAAATACAACTGGAAAGTTAATGGAACAACAATCGAAACTCCACCTTATAAAAGTTTTATAATTGTAAGAGGAGATGGGGGGAGTGGTTTATCAAACATACAACTAGAAGTTTCAAACCTTGGGAAAATTTTCCAAAAGGCTACCAGGAGTTTAAACATTAGTGTTTTAGGAAATTAAATGAAAAAGATTTTAAATTTTAGTTTAATAGTTTTAGGAATATTTACACTATTTCTTTCTTTTAATAATTCCTCAATCGCTCAATCTACAACGGCGCCGTGTAATGTAAAAAATGCTTATTTCCAACCAGCGGGAACACAACCTGAAGCTTGGTACTCTGACACGAACAGGCCTACGATAAAGATGGTTATTGAAACAGAAAATTGTTCCGGAAAAGAATTGGACATAAGCTTACTTGAAGATGATTACGGTATAGGAAACGATGATGCGGTTGCTGGGGTAGACAACCTAAAATTAAAAGTTATTACATCAAACCTCACGGAAATTACACTAAAGGCCGGAGAGGATGAATGCGAAATTAGGCCAAACCTAGATTGTGATTATTTTTACATAGAAGTAAAGGGCGACGTTGAAAACAACTATGTTTCTGAGGGCAAACCCAACGGAGAGCTTAAATACGAATGTGACGCTTTTTGTGATGAAAATTTTGAATTTGTTGGAACAAACTATGGAAACGCAAAAGCTGTTTGGTTTTTCTTTGGAACAGGCCCAAGTGACCAAAGAGGACCCTATGACGATATTACAGCCTGCAACCAAGCACGTGCTGATTTTAAAACAACAACTGGAAACGAAACAAACGGCCGCTGTTTTTTCAAACTAACATTTGAACCGACGCCACCACCACCAACACCTTTCACAACTGGATCGAGCAGTTACGACAATAGTTACGAGTTACTCGCGCCAATTCCTGGCGTAGTTCCAGGCAACGTGGTTGGTCCAGACTTTAATCTTGGTACTTATGTAAACAATTTAATAAAAGTTATTATTGGACTCGCTGCTGCAATGGCTGTATTTATGATTGTTTTTGGTGGAATAGAGTGGATGATGTCTGATTCTTTTATTTCAAAAGGTGAAGGTAAGAAAAAAATACTAAACGCAATAAAGGGGCTTGTCCTATTACTTGGGTCTTATCTTATATTAATAACAATAAACCCAGACCTTGTAACAATTGATTTTAGACTTGATAAACAAACAATTAAAATTGAATATTCTGGAGATACGAACGTAGGAATTCCTCAAACAGGGGTTAGTTGTCCGACTGGAATAGACTGCAACATACCGAGCACTCCAAATGAAAATCTGGTTTATTCTATAGTTTCAAAACTAAATGGCAAAACAACTTATCGATTTGGCGGAAAGGGAACACCCCCTCCATACCAATACGAAACAAAAGAATGCCCTCCAATAGGACCTTGTAAAACATTTTGTCCACCAGGTACTATTTGTTTAGATTGCTCTGGATTTGTTAATTTTGTTCTAAGATACTCTGGATATAAAGAATTTAATGGAGGAACGCAAACAATTTTTAGTAATGCTGAACGTGTAAACTCAATAACAAACACTGAAGTAAACGGGGTAGCCCTAAAACCAGGAGACTTACTCGGTTGGACATCTGGAAATCGCCACGTACTTATATATGTAGGCAATGGCAAAATAGCAGACTCACACGGAGGTAGCGGTAGGGAACCCGGCAATGCTGTTGGAATTTACAATACTACAGAGTACAAAAATAAAATTAAATTTATAAAAAGAGTAGAGCCTAGATAATATGAAAAAAATACTAATCATAATTTTTATAATAATTTTTGTTGGAATCTTAGGTCTTTCTGCTTATTTAGGTATAAAAGGTAAAAACAACACAAACGAAACAACAAATAGTGGAGGTATTACCTTTAGAGAGTTTTTACCTTTCGGCAAAAAAGAAGAACCGCCAACAGAAAACACTCCAAACGAAAACACGGGCAACACGACTAACGAAACACCCTCTCAGGCAGACAATAAAGAATTAACAAAACCTAAAATAAGAAAAATCTACCAAGGACCCGTTGCTGGAATAACCTCAATACAAAAAACAAGAACTGATGCACAAAACTTAAACTCTGTAGCTATTTATTCTGCTGTTCGATCTGTAAACAGAATAACTGGTCAAGTTATAGATATTTTTCCTGACACAGAAGAAGAGGTTATTGTTTCATCAAAAAGAATGCCTCAAATACATGAAGCAATATTTGGACCTCTAGGAAGCAGTCTTGTTTTGAGATACATTTCTTCTGATCTAGAAACAGTAGAGACATTTGCTGCAACATTTATTCCAGGTGCAGACCTAGAAAATTCTATTAAAGGTTCTTTTTTACCAGAAGACTTAATCTCAGTATCTGTAGATCAACAAGCTGGTAAATTATTTTATTTACAAAACTTCGACGGTTCCGCTTCTGGATCTTTTGCAGACCCGAATGGGGGCAATAAAAAAAGCATTTTTTCTCACACTTTTTCAGAATGGACCACAAATTTCATAAGCCCTGCAAAAATACTTTTCACAACAAAACCTTCAGGATTTGTTTCAGGTTACTCTTATATTTTAAACACTCAAAATAACGTTTTTGAAAAAATAATTGGAGGAATAAAAGGATTAACAGTTTTACCAAACAAGACGGGTGATAAATTTTTGATAGGGGAAGCTGGTTCTTCATACATGAAAATATCTTTGTATGACTCAAAAACATCCAGACTAACCAGCACTTCAATAAACTCAATCCCTGAAAAATGTGTGTGGTCTACAAACGGCACTTTTGTTTATTGTGGTGTGCCGATAAATCCAAGAGACGGCGCGTATCCGGATGTTTGGTACCAAGGACAAGTATCTTTTGCTGATTCAATAGAAAAATATAATATTTTAGATGGAACAAAAGAAATAATTGGATTCCCCGAAGAACAAGTGGACTTTATTTACCCATCACTCTCAAAAGAAGAAGACTACTTATACTTTGTAAACAAACGCGATGGATCTGTTTGGACTATAGACTTGAAAAATTAAACTTACTCTTCTATAAATTTAATTACAATATGTCGATCTCTTCCAAAACCAACAGACTCTGTTTTTATATTCTTAATATTTTGTAAGTATGAGTGCATTATCTTTCTGTCATACGCAGACATAGGCTCAGCTTCTATTTCTGACTTAAAATACTTAACTCTTTCAGCTAGCATATGGGCGTTTGTTCTAATGTTTTCAATCTTTTTTCTTCTAAAATTATTAACATCCACAATAAAATGCGGTATTTCTTGTCCTGTAAATTCTTTTTCTAGAATTTTAGATACTAAATAATTTATAGCATTCAAAGTTTCTCCATTTTGACCAATCAGAGTATTTGGAGAATCAACTTTTAAAGAAACAAAAATCATAGTGCCGTCGACTTCATCAAAAGAAATCTCAGGATTTGAAAAACCCACAGTACTTAAAATGTCAGTTATTATATTTTGTATTCTACTTTTTGGCATTTTTATTTTTTAATATAAATGTTTGTTGAACTATAGAAACAATATTACTTGTTAAAAAATATAATGCGACAGCTGCTGAAACTTGATAAGAGACAATACCAATAATCACCGGAAGGGTGTAGGTCATGTTTTTTGTCATATTTTTACCAAACTCTTGAGCGAAATCTAGTTTCTCGTTTGGATCTACCGGTGTTTCATTTTTAACCTTATTAATATCGTTAATTTGCTTTAGTGAAAAATATTGAGAACCTGCAACCAAAATAGCGATAATTAAACTCTTTTCTGTTATTTGCGTGCCTAAAAAATTAAGTCCAACTTCTGCTGGCATTTTTATAAAAGAATAAAGTAAGCTTGGGTCTATAATTCCTCCGTTTATTCCTTTTGTGAAAATCAAATAAAGAGCGATGATAATAGGGTATTGAATAAGTATAACCAAACAGCCTGAAAAAGGATTTACACCTCGCTCTTTGTAAAGCGCCATTGTTTTTTGGGCTTGAACTTGCTTGTCTGGGTAATCTTTTCTAATTTTATTAAGCTCAGGCTCGATTTCTTTCATTGCCATCTGGCTTTTAATAGACTTTTTGTTTAAAGGAAGCATTACTACCTTAACAATTACAGTTAAAAGTATTACTGCTATGGCTATATTTGCGCCCGGCAATATATCTATTAGTGCGACCAGTGCGTTATAAAGGGGTTTATAAATTATTATGTTCCAAAGGGTAATCATTCGTCTATTCTACACAAAAAACCCTTTATTTAATATATTGACTATCTATTTTTTTGTTTTTATGGAAAGTCGACCCTTTGTTTACTCCACGGGTGACACCTTAAAACTCTATTTATACCCTTATAAAGACCCTTAAGAAAGCCATATTTTTCAATAGCAAGAATGGTGTACTCAGAACAAGTTGGCAAAAAACGACAAGTAGCGTGACCCCTTAGGGTGCCAATCATTTTACCTAGAGTTTTTTGATACATTCTTATTAAAAATATTAAGATTTTTGAAAAAACAGACATATTTTATTGACTAAATCCTCTGATTTTTGGTTAATTTTATACCTAGACATAAGGCCCAGCTCTTTAGAAACGTATATAAATAAAGCTTTTTTACCTATTTTAGCTAGTAAGTCTGCTTTTTTAATGTTTTCGCTAAATATCCTTCTAATTAGGTTCCTTTTAACCGCCTTTTTTGAAACTTTTGCAGAAATAACTATTGAAAATTTAGGCCCTTTTTCAGAAACCGCATGCTTTATAGTTGTTCCATCTAAAACAAAATACCTACTTTGCTTAAGTAGGGTAGGGTATTCTGTCTTCGATATTCTGTTTTCTCTAGGCAACATCTAGATTTTATCCTGAAACAGTAAGTTTTTTTCTTCCTTTTTGTCTTCTTCTCTTAAGAATATTCTGACCCCCGACTGTTTTAGTACGAGTCAAAAAGCCGTGGGTCTTGGCTCTTTTTCTCTTCTTAGGATTATAGGTTTGTGACATGAGGCGATTTTATACTATAATCGATTATCTTGCAACGATTAAAAGATTTCCACATGTTATTAACAATGTTATAAAATTTTTAGATTGGAAGCATTCCTTATTAAAAGATATAATTCAAATTACTTATTAATTAGTTTTTCTGTGGATAAATTATGAATGAATACAATACTCTTTGGAATCAATGCCTTCACGTTATAGAAAGCAACGTTTCAAAAGCTAATTTTAACACTTGGTTTAAAAACACATCCTTGGTAAAGAAAGAATCTGGTGTTATTTTTATAGGAGTACCGAATGAATTCGTAAGAGATTGGATTTCTAATAAATTCCACACGCTAATACTTCAAACTTTAATAAACTTTTCTGAAGATACTCGAAACGTTGAGTATCTAATTGTTAAATTTGATAGACCAAACTTACTTAAAGGACCTTCTCTAACCGATCGCTCTCGAGAACTACCTCTACACGACCTTTATGTAAACAAAGAAGACAATTTAAACCCTAAATACACTTTTGATTCTTTAGTTGTTGGACCTTTTAACGAAATGGCTTTTGCTGCAGCTAATGCGGTGGTAGACAAACCAGGATTAAACTACAATCCATACTTTATATACGGAGATACTGGCCTTGGAAAAACTCACTTAATACAATCTATTGGTAATGCTATTAAAGAAAAACACAAGGATAAAAAGGTTATTTACACAACTCTTGAGAAGTTTGCGACAGAACTCGTAACTTCTTTTACAAACAACTCAACAAACTCTTTCAAGGAAAAATTTAGAAAGTTTGACGTTTTAATAGTTGACGACATTCAATTTGTTGGAAAAATGGAAAAAACTCAAGAAGAACTATTTCATTTATTCAATACTTTATACGAAAAAGGGAAGCACATGGGTTAGAAGACCGACTAAGATCTCGCTTCCAAGCTGGAATGATAATAGACATTAACCAACCCGAGTTTGAATCTAGACTAGCTATCCTTAGAGAAAAAGCCAAAATTTCACCAATAGAACTAACTGAAGATGTTCTAAGTTATATGGCTGAAATAGTTCAAGGAAACGTTAGAGAGCTAGAAGGAAGCCTAAACACTGTTGTGTGTCATGGGCAATTAAAAAACAAAACCGTAACCTTAAATGATGTAAAGTGTTTAATTAAAAACAGTATAAAACCTAAAAAACAGGTTGTAGTAAAAGATATAGTTAAGGCTGTTTCTGGCTATTACAACATAGATGAAAATTCAATTTACGAAAAAACAAGAAGAAAGGAAATTGTTAAGGTTAGGCAACTTGTTATGTACATATTAAGAGAATTCTTTAACGTATCTTACCCATTAATCGGTCAAAAACTTGGGGGAAAAGATCACACCACTGTTATTCACTCTTACTTAAAAATAAAAGACGACCTTAAAACCAACCCACTACTTGCTCAAGAGATAGAGCAGTTAAAAATTATGTTTAAATAGCTGTGGAAAAACATTGTATATAATATGAAAAACTTAAAACTAAAAGTTAATAACTTTATAAACAATAAACTTATACCCAACGTTACTACTCTTAATTTAAAGATTCCCCAGCACTTTTCAACAGCTCTTTTTCTAAAAAACCCTTTATTTACAATAAAAAATCAAGTTATTAACAATTTAGTAATTACTAATACTAATAAAAAATATCTAAATTAAATAATTAATATACTAATATGAAATTCACTACAAAAAACAAAAACTTAAAAAAGGCGATTGGTAACCTGGTTAGAATTACAGGGAAGAACGTAACGTTACCTGTATTAGAGAGTATTCTTTTTATAGGATCAGGGAAAACCCTTAAATTACGAGCTACAAACATCAACATAGGTTCTGAGATGGAAATAATAGGTACTCTTGAAAAGGAGGGCGTTTTAGCTGTTCCAGGGGCTATTATAAATGAATTTCTATCTTCAATTGATTTAGATGAAGAAGTAAGTTTAGAGGAGATTAATGGAAATTTAAATATCTCAACTAAACACCATAAAGCAACCGTTAAAGCTATACCTCATGAAGATTTTCCAACTATACCAATTGTTGAAGGTTTTAGTTTTTCTGTCCCAGTAAATGTTTATTTAGAAGGTATTAAGTCTGTTGTAAATAGTGCTGCAACAACAGAAATAAGACCAGAAATATCAAGTGTTTATATGTATAGCGACGATAATGGGTTAGTTTTTGTTGCGACCGACTCGTTTAGACTTTCCGAAAAAAGAATAAAAATTAAGATTCAGAATGAAATAAATGGAATCATAATACCGTTTAAGAATATTTTAGATATAAGTAGAATTTTAAGCGACTACGAAGGCAGTGTTTCTATAACATGGAACGAAAATCAGCTTTCTTATAATATAGATAATATTTATTTAACCACTCGGATAATAAATGGAAGTTATCCAGACTATAAACAAATAATTCCTAAAAACTCAACAACGGACGCCGTCTTTCTTTTGAAAGACTTGGAACAATCAATTAAGATCTCTAATATTTTTTCTGATAAATTTAATCAAATAACTTTTGATGTAGACCCAAAAAACAAAACCTGTTTTTTGATTTCAAAAAACTCAGATTTAGGTGAACAGAAAACAGAGATTGATTGTGCGATGAAAGGTGAACCAATCAACATATCTATAAACTATCGATATTTAGCAGATGTTTTGTCTATTATAAATGCAGATTCAGTTGAGTTTATGTTTAATGGAAATAATAAACCTATAATTATTAAAGGAATAACAGACGGAACTTTCCTTTATTTAATTATGCCAATGATAAGATAATGGATTTATCTGATATTTTTAAAAATTTAAAAACTAATGTTTTTAAAAATAAAGACAAAATAGACTTAATTAGAAAAATAATTTCTAAAAAAATAAACTTTGAAATTAAAGAAGATGAAATAATCTTAACGGGGGATAGTGTTAAGTTAAATATTCACCCGTCTGTAAAACACGAAATTAAAATAAAAAAAGAAGAAATACTTTTAGAGTTAAAAGAAAGTAATATTTTTTTATCTAATATTTTTTAAGTTTATTCAGAAAATTCAACTTTAATAATTTCAGTATCTTTATTAAACACTACATCTGTTACAACTATAGATAATTCGTTCGTTTCACCTATTTTGGCTATGTTTTTAGGGTCAAAAGAAAAACTATTTTGCGGTGCGTCTATACTACCTAAAAATGAATTATTTAAGTAAATGTCTGCTTTTTTGTAAGAGTAAAATCCATTGTAATTAAAATTTACGGCAACATTTTGGTTTATAGATAAAACAGAATTATTGTTGGGACTACTTATTGTAACGCTTGGAAATTTTGAAGGTACATGTACGTCGTCGTAGCTACTCGGTACTTGGCTTTGAGTTACAGTGTTATATTTAGATTTATTTTGACTCCACCAATCTTGCACAGTTGTTTCCCAGTTTTTAAATTGGTTATCAGAGTCGAAATCTCCTGTTTTTAAAACAGTTGGGTTGTCTTTGTCTATCCAATAAAGAATAGAATGAACATTTGTTACAACTAAATCTTTTTTAGTTTCATTTGGTGTATATTCTGTCGCGAGTTTTCCTGAGATTGTATCTATTGTGTAAGCTTCGCCACCTTGCCACTCACCCTTAAGAGGAGCGGGTAAGTTTGAGTCATTTATAAAAGGTTTTTCAAAACTATCGTTTGGAACAGTTTTTAGTGCTTCGTTCATAAATTCTTTAAAAAGCGGGCCGGAAATAGCAGAAGAAGATTTTTTCATGGGTGTATTGTCATTGTTTCCAGACCAAACACCTACAGCAATATTTGGAGAATACCCAACTAGCCACGCATCTCGGTTATTGTTTGTTGTTCCTGTCTTTGCAGCAACTGATTTTCCTGGGAAATGAAGTGAAGAGTATAGACCAAAAGTCGGCGATCGGGCTATGTTGTCTGATAGCACGTCTGAAATCATTAATGCAACATTTCTATCTAAAACTTCTCTTGGGTTTGGTACGAATTCTTCTAAAACATTACCCTCATAATCTTCAACAGATAAAATTGTTGTAGGTTGATTGTGTACTCCTTCATTTGCAAAAGTTGCATAAGCCCCAGTCATTTCAAGAGGTGTAACTTCTCCACCTCCCAAAACCAAAGTAAGGCCGTATCTGTCAGGATCTGTTAGTGTTTTTATTCCCATGTCTCTTGCTGTTGCAATAGCATTATTAAGACCAGCTAGATAAAGAGTTTTAACGGCAACAACGTTTATAGATTCAGCCAAAGCTGAGCGCATTGTAATAGGTCCTTTGAATGTTCCGTCAAAGTTATCAGGATTATAACAATCAGCACCTGAACGAAGTGGTTTTCCGTAAGGAGAACATCCTGTGTTAAATTCTGTAAAAACATCGAATAGTTTAGAATTTGGTGTAAATCCTTTTTTAAAAGCAGTAGCGTAAGCAAATGGCTTAAAAGAAGAACCAGGCTGTCTTTTTGCTATTGCAACATTGTATTTACCGTCTATTTTTGTGTCGAAATAATCTCTTGAACCAACCATTGTTAAAACTTGCCCAGTCTTAGGGTCTATGGTTACAAGGGCGGCATTTGAAGCATTAAAATCTACTTCATTTTCTAATGCGTTTCTTTTTACAATTTCCTCTGCTTTTTGTTGAAGTTCCCAATCAAGAGTTGATATTATTTTTAAACCACCATTTTCAACTGTGTCTCTACCGTATTTACCCTCTAAGTATTCTTTTATATAGAAAACAAAGTGAGGGGCTTTTATTTTTATATTATCCTGTTCTTTCCAAACCACTTTTTCTGCTAATGCATTTAGATATTCCTCTTCTGTTATAAAACCTAGTTCATTCATTCTTTTTAAAACGAAGTTTTTTCTATTTTCTAAATCATCTAAATGACTACCATAAGGGGAGTAGTAAGTGGGAGCTTGTGGAATAGCCGCCAAATAAGCTGATTCTGTAAGGGTTAGATCAATTGGGTCTTTTCCAAAAAAAGAACGAGATGCTTCTTGAACTCCGTATATATTTCCGTAAGGTAGTTCGTTTAGGTAAGTTTCTAATATCTGATCTTTTGTCATTTCTTCCTCAATTTTATAAGCAAGCATCCACTCTTTTATTTTTCGAGAAATCTTTTTATCAGTTGTTAGAACACTGTTTTTAATAAGCTGTTGTGTGATAGTTGACCCACCTTGTGTTGGGCCTCCTGTTGTGAGGTTGTTGAATATCGCTTTTAGAGTTCTGTCTATTCGAACACCGTTGTGGCTATAAAATTCGGCATCTTCTACCGCAACAACTGCGTTTTTAATATTTGTTCCCATATCAGAAAAAGGAATAACAGTTCTTTTTAGAGATTCGTGAATGTCGAAAAGAACAAATTCACCAGTTCTGTCATATATTTTAGTAGACTTAACAATTTTTCTCTCCTCAAAAGACTTTAGGTCTGGTATTTTTATAGTTGCTATTGTTATAAATACAAAACTGGCAAAAATTAAACCAGCTCCTAGTATAAAAAAAATTATATTTCTAACCCAATGCTTCTCCCAATGTTTTTTTAAGTATTTTCTCATATTGTTCTTTAATGATATCACGTACTATTACCAAATTTAACAAAAAAATGATAGAGTATTTGTATATTAATTAGTTAGACGAAATATGCCAATCAATAGTGACAAAAAAAGAATCGAAGAAATCTTCAACAGAGGAGTTGTTTCAGAGGTTTTGCCCTCAAAAGAAGAGCTATTTAAGGTTCTAGATTCCGGTAAAAAACTGAGAATTTACCTAGGTGCAGACCCAACATCTAACTCTTTACACCTTAATCACGCCAAAAATTATATGTTTTTGGAAGAATTGCGACAGTTGGGCCATGAAGTTATCGTTTTGGTAGGGGATTTTACAGCTCAAATCGGTGACCCAACAGGAAAGGAATCAACAAGAAAACAGCTTACAAAAAAAGAAGCTCAAAATAATGCCGTTTCTTGGAAAAAAAATCTAAAAAACATAATAAATTTTCAAGACAAAACTAACCCAGCCAAAATAAAATATAATTCTAAGTGGCTCGAAAAACTTTCTTTCAAAGATGTAGTTTCTTTGGCTTCAAACTTTACTGTTCAGCAAATGCTAGAAAGGGATATGTTTGAAAAAAGAATAGAATCAAATACCCCAATTCATTTACACGAATTTTTATACCCTTTGATGCAAGGTTACGACAGTGTGGCGATGGATGTAGATATTGAATTATGTGGAACGGATCAAACATTTAATGCTATGGCAGGTAGGGTTTTGCAAAAAAGAATAAATAACAAAGAAAAGTTTGTAATAGTCTTAAAGCTCGGAGAAAATCCAAAAACAGGAAAACTTATGTCAAAATCAGAAGGTACTGGTGTTTTTTTGGCATCATCACCCGAAGATATGTTTGGAGCCATAATGTCTCAACCCGATGAAATGACTGAAGTATTTTTTGTTAACAACACAAGAATTCCACTTGAACAAAAAGAAAATATATTCTCTTTAGGGCCAAAAGAGGCAAAGGAAAAAATAGCTCTAGAAGTAGTAAAAAACATTCATGGAGAAAAACAAGCCCAAAAAGCACAGTTTAACTTTTCATCAGTTTTTGGGGGTGGCGGAATTCCACAAGACGCACCAACTTATAAAATGAAAGAGGGGGAGACGGTTATAGAAAGTTTGTTTAATGCAGGGATTGGAACAAAATCAGAAATTAAAAGGTTAATAACATTATGGTCTGTTAAAAATCTTAATACCGAAGAGGTTGTTAAAAACTGGACAGACATAACCAAAGAAGGAACCTACAAAATAGGGAAACATAGATTTCTTAAAATAATATAAACAAAAAAACCAGCATTGCTGGTTTTTTTGTTTGTCTAAAATCTATATTCTAATTATCTAAAATTATCTAAATTCTAACCTAACTCTCTTCTTCTTGGTGTTCAAAATCAAATTCATTTCCACCAAAATCTCCAGAAACTGCTTCTAATAATGGGTCATCTACTTCGCCTACTTCTACTGCCAAAACTTCATCAAGAGCCCCGTCTGTCTCTTCTTCGTCTTCACCGTCTTCGTCTACAATATGAAAACCAGAAGGTAGAATTTCCTCTATGTCTTTTTCGAATAACTCGTCTTCTTGATCTGCTCGTGCCATATTTTTTAAAAAATAAAATTATTTACTATTAAGATAATAGTTTTATACAAAATAAATAAAAAATATGCAACTATTTAAGTAGGGTGGAAAACTAAATTTTTTTAAAACTACCAGCAATTGCAATCGCCATAGCGTCTATTTCGTCATCTAAAATTCCTTTTTTAGGTAAAACAAATATTTTGGAAATCATTTTATATATTGCATCTTTTGATGCGTGTCCGTATCCAGTGATTGAAAGTTTTATTTCAGGAGGCGTCATTTCTACTATCGGGATATTATTTTTTCTTGCTAAATACTTTATAACACCGCGCACTTCAGATACCGCCATGGCTGTTTTTTGGTTTTTAACCACAAAAAGATTTTCAATAGAAATTAATTCTGGTTTAAATTTTTCAATTATTTTTTCAAGTTCTGTTGTTATACTAAAAAGCCTCTCTATAAATTCATCTCCCTTTTTGCTTCTAACGCAGTAAGAAAATATTAGACTAGGTTTTTGTGTGTTTTCAATTATAGCCACACCAAGTCTTTCGTATCCAGGGTCGATCCCTAAAATAGTTTTAGGAGAGTGTTTAGATGTTTTCATCTTCTAAGTATTTTTTGCCACTTGCAGTTATTGTTCTTCCTCTTGGTGTTCTTTCTATGAAACCAATTTGCATTAAGTATGGCTCAACAACGTCCTCTAGGGTTTCGTCTTCTTCTTGCAAAGATGCAGCAAGAGTCTTAAGTCCAACTGGGCCTCCGCTAAATTTGTTTTGTAGAGTTTTTAAAAATTCTCTCTCTGTTTTACCTAGACCGCGTTTGTCTATTCCTAAAAGACGCATAGCATCATCAATTGTTTCTTTTTTAAGATCCATTTTTTTTACTTGCGCAAAATCACGAACTCTTTTTAAGAGGTGGTTTGCAATACGTGGAGTAAAGCGACTTCGTTTTGCGATTTCTTGTATCTCGTCATTCTTAATTTCAACACCAAGAAGCTGGCTTGAACGATTAAGGATTTTGTTTATTTCTTCATTGCTGTAAAAATCTAATCTAAAAACACCACCCGAAAATCTTGACCGAAGAGGGGATGATAAAAGCGCAACTCTAGTTGTTGCGGCAATTAGTGTAAAGCTAGGAAGTTCAAGCTGAATTGTTCTGGCTGATGCACCTTTACCTATAACAATATCAAGACTGCCTGCCTCCATAGCAGGGTAGAGAACTTCCTCAATTTGTTTATTTAGTCGATGTATTTCGTCTATGAAAAAAATATCTCCTTCTGATAGGTTGGTAAGAATTGCCGCCAAGTCTCCAACTTTTAAAAGAGCGGCACCAGAAGTTATTTTTATATTTCGTCCTGTTTCTTTTGCAATAACATGGGCAAGGGTTGTTTTTCCTAGTCCAGGAGGTCCATAAAATAAAATATGTTCAGGTGTGTGACCCCTTTCTGTTGCGGCTTGTATTAAAATTTTTACATTTTCTTTTATTAAATCTTGTCCAACATACTCGTCCCAGTTTAAAGGGCGCAAAGTTTTGTCTAAAACTTCGTCATCATTTAGTTTTTTGTAGTTTTCTTCAGTGCTTGACATAAAAATTTTTGTATGCTACAATCGGCTCAGAACTTGAATTAATCTAATTTGAAGTCAAAAAGAATAATGTTTTGGGTAATTAACACCTTGTTAACAGGGTTGTATACATATTGTCCAAAATATTACTTGACCTTATCTTATAATAACAGAAAGAGATTAAAAAGGCTTAAATCTCTAAGCAATCGGGCACTTGTCAATAGGTTTTTTGGAAAGGACGTTCTGGCTCCATTTCGGTGGTTTCGCTGGGGCTATCCTTACCGTCGACCTTACTTCTGTCGGAAGCGACGGAAGGATTGTTTAGAGGTTTAAGCTTTTTTTGTTTAGTATTCTAGTATTCTAGTATTCTAGTAATTAGTATATTAGTAGATAGATCTAAAAACACATTTACGCTACGGCGTAGATGTGTTTTTGATTAATATTTGTGTATTTAAACTTCGTAAGGTGAAAATGTATAATAATAAATATGTCTAATTTAGAAGAATTAAGAGAACTTGAATCGAGTGGCCTATACGTTTTTCATGGTTCGGGAGAAAAAATAGAAGAATTTGAACCACGACAAGCGCATAACTATAGAAACGGAGAGAAAATTCCTGACGGAGAACCGGCAGTTTTTGCCTCGGATATTTTAGATTACGCAATATTTATGGCTCTAATAAACAAATCAAATTTACCACAAGGTTACACTGCGGGGGTGAGTAATAAAAACGGAATTTTAGAATTCAGTGTTTCAAAAGAGGTGTCAGAAAAAATCACAAATGAATTTAAAGGGTTTGTTTATGTGTTTTTAAAAAACGATTTTGAACGTAAGGAAAATAGTTCGGAATATTTGTGTAAGAAAAAAATAAAGCCCATTTATTCAATTTGTGTCTCACGAGGCGATTTTAACAAGACGATAAAAATTAAATAGTCGTCAATTCGCCTTATAAAGTTTTATATATGAAAACCAATGAGTCCGAAGGCTAAAACTTTTCTGTTTGACACTGAGCTTGTCGAAGTGGAGTTTAAAGTTTTTGCGAGGACGAATTTCGTTTACATAATAAAACTTTATTCTGGTGAGAGCATTTTTGGTTACTTTTTGGTGGTTAAAAAGTAACAAAGAAATTTTATTCTTCCTCTAAGTCCACCACACTTCTTACTTCTTCTATAGACGTTGTTCCGTTTAGTATTTTCAAAACCCCATCTTCTTTCATGTCCAAGATTCCTTGACGCTCTGAAACTTTTTTTATTTCGTGTTCAGATGGGTTTTGTGGAATTAAATTTTCCATAGCTTCGTCTGTAATAATTGCTTCAAATATACCAACTCGCCCCTTGTAACCTGTTTTGTTGCATTTGTCGCAACCAACTGCTTCAAATATTTCATACGGTGGCTGGGTGTTTATTCCATACTCTGTCATATCTTTTCCTTCAGCTTTTGCGTCGTCAACAATTTTTTTCAAAAGTGTTTCGTCTTCAGTTTTTGCGGGAACTTTTTTTCGACAATTAACACAAAGCTTTCTCACAAGTCTTTGCGCGATAGACATCTTTAGTGCTGAAACTAAAATTTTCGGATTTACCTCAAGATCTATTAAGCGGGGAACAACACCGCCTGCGTTGTTTGTGTGTAGTGTTGAGAAAACCATGTGTCCAGTTAGGGCTGATTCTACAGCTGTCTTTGCTGTGTCGGGGTCTCGTATTTCTCCAACCATTATTACGTCAGGGTCTTGTCTAAGTGCGCTTTTTAGTCCTTCAAAAAAAGTGTACCCTTTATCTGGTTCGACTTGAGTTTGGCTTAACCCAGGCAAATGATACTCAACAGGATCTTCGATTGTAATTATTTTTATTTCTGGAGAATAAATTTTTTGCATAAAAGCATAAAGAGTTGTTGTTTTTCCAGATCCAGTAGGGCCAGTGATCAAAACCAAACCATTTGGCTTTTTAATTTCTGAAAGTGTTTGTTTGTATAGCTTATCAGTCATACCAAGTTCTTCAACTTGAACACGAATAGATTTTGGGTTTAGAATTCTCATTACTATTGATTCTCCGTATGCTCCGGGCATTGCAGAAACACGAAGAGATATTTCTTCTTTGTCTAGCCAAATAGAAAATCTTCCATCTTGAGAAGATTGAGTGGTTGTAAGTTTCATTCCTGCCAAAAGTTTTATTCGAGAATTTAAAAATTTAAATGTAGGGTAATCTATTCTAAGAATTTCTTGAAGTATTCCGTCGATTCTCATTCGAAAACGAACATCCACTTCTTCTGGTTCCAAGTGGATGTCAGAGGCTCCAATACCAATAGACCCACCGATCATTATTTCAAGCATTCGTGATACTTTGTGTGTGTTGTCGTTGTTTTTTACTTCCTCTACGGCTTTCAAAACATCTTCAACTGATTTTATTTCTTCCGATAGTTTTTTAAGACTTTCTTCAGACACATCAAGACTGCCAGATTTTACTTTTGCTGCATAAGAGATTTCTTCATAACGTGCCCAGGCTTTTAGGAGCGAGGCGCGAGAAGCCATGAACCATTTTATAAAATAACCCTTCCTTTCTAGCTCTTCTTCTAGAATTCTTATATCGTCTCTTGCTGGGGCTCGAACAGCAATAGAAACAATCTTTCCAGATATGTTAAAAGGGGCAACTTCGAGCTCGCGAGCCCTTTTTTCATCAACAAGTTTCAAAGCTTCATTCTCAATACCGACACCTGTTAGGTTTATTGAGGGAATTCCGTATTTATCACGTGCCAAAGTTTCTACAAGTTCCTCTTCTTCCTTTGAATGTAGGTCGTCAATGAACTTTTTATTCTTTTCGTCTATGTCACTCATGTGCTTATTATAGCAATTTAAGCCTTTAAAATAAGGGTAAAAAGGGGGAGAAAGTCTATTGACAAGAGGTTCTTTGTGTGATAAACTGATACCAAACTAAAAAAACTCAGATATGAAAAAAAGGATCTTTAAAATTCTAACAATGTGTGCTTTTGTTCTGGGATTCAATGCTCAGACAAATGCCGAAACACTAAAACCATTCATGCCGGAAAAAACCGGTTATGAAAACTATACAGTCGATGAATTTATCGACTTCTGGTCAAACAAATCAGACGAAGAATTGGTTTGTTATGTCGGAGGACAATTTTTGTGGAGTGCAAAAAATACGAAAGTATCGCCTACGCAAAGTGTTTTCGATTTAATGAAGCAAAACGGATTAGTTTATTATTTTGGAGACGCTGAGGCAATTCGGGCAATGTTACCTTATCTTGAAAGAGGCGTAGAATCACTTTCTGGACAAGTAAAAACCGCCGGTATAAATTCCAAAAAAGCTGTAGACCCACTAACAAGAAACGCTTATTCTTTTGAACTTCCTTTCACATATGACTGGAATGCGATTGAAGACATGAGTGGTATATCTTTTTTGGGTGCCGATGTTGAGCCTGTAAATGTTTTTTCTGCAAAATGCGGAAATCCACTCTATCCAGCGCGAGTTGGTGGAGGTTATGCGAGAGTTAATCGCAATAACGAAGGATATTCTCAGATGCCTCCAAGTACTGGAGTTGAGAATTATCCAGAATCTGAATTTGTGGAAAAAACTGAAGACGGAGCGGTGAACATTACAAATAATTATTACGATCGTGAAAAATTAAGTTACGATCAGGATGAGGAAGTGTATTATGAGAAGCCTAAGGTTCAATTTCAGTTTTCGGTTGGGATTCTCTTTGGTGCAAGTGATGGTTGTTGGGGTCACAACGCTGGTCAGTGTGGTCACGGTTATGGTTATCAGCAGTTTGGTTATCAGCCTCAGGCTTATAATAATCAACCTACTCAACCTGTTGTGACAAATACAGATGTGTATGTGAATGTTATAAATAATATTACCAACACTAACACAGCAACAGTAACAACGAACCCCGGAAATCCTCCAGGTAATCCTGGTCCTAATCCACCGAACGGAGATGATCCTAAAGATCCAATAGATCCGCACAATAGGCCATCTAAAGGTGTTAAGGGAAATCAAAATGAAGGACTTGCGAATAATTCAGACCCTCGACCAATGAATCCAGCAGCTGTAGGTTCTAAGCCGGACGTTAGTGTTAAAGGTTCTCGTTCGAATCCTGGTTCGCGTCCAAGTAAATTTGGTCCGAAGTTTAATCCAGCTTTAGGTTCTGAAGCAGTAATTGCAGAACAACCTAAACCTCGGCCAGAGAACTCGAATTTAAACTTAAGGCCATCTACGGATGTTCCTAGGTCTGAATCTCGATATGCGCCTGCGCAAGATCAACCAAATCAACTCACTCGACAAGTTCCACCGGAATACAGTCAAGCTCGAGTCGATAGACCCACAACACAACAAACGCAAGAAAGTAGAGACAATTACAAACCAAATTCTCGTGGTTCAAGTGTTGATCAGGGGCAAGTTTCAAGAACCCCACAATCACCAAGACCAAGTTATAGTAACGGTAATCCTTCAAGGCAAATTGCCAATAATGCAGGTCAACCAGCAAGAGGAAACAACCCTCCATCTGGTGGGCGTGTAAATTCTGGTGGAGGAAACTCTGGTGGACGTAGGTAAAAAAGTACACATTTTTAGCAAAGCCCTCACCAAGTGGGGGCTTTTTTTATTCTATTGACAAGGATAGCTATCTATGATATTATATGGGGGTTAAAAGATTTATTAGATTTATTTATGAAAACACAGATTTCAAAATTATTTTTCATTTTTGCTGTCACAATCATTTCGTTGGGGCTTTTTTCTCCATCAAATGCATTTGCTCAGCAAACACAATTCAATACATTGGGCAACGACAGACCTACAATCCAGGTTTCTAATTATACAAATAATCCGGGTTGTACAAGTTGTTGGTCAACAAGCGTATCTGCTGATCCAGGAGATATTGTTTCTGTTTATATTTATTATCACAACACAGGAACAGTTGCAGCTAACAACACAAAAGTAAAATTAAACGTTAACCAAGGAGCTGATTCTCAATATCACAATATTTCAGGATTTGTTTCTGCAAGTAACGCTAGCGCATCAAACGGTTCAGCCTCTATAAACCTTAGTCAATCAGAATCTTTGGTTTTTGATAACTATGTAAGGTGGTATCCAAATCATCAGATTACAAATTCAGCAACATTACTTTCTGGTCAAAATGGCAGTGAAGTTTTGAGTGGAAGTGGTTTGAGTATTGGAAACATTTCACCTGACGCACCACTTGGAAGTTTTTCAACACAAGGTTCTGTTGTGGTGAGATTTAGAGTTACAAATACACAAACTCCACCACCTCAAGTAAACTGTACAATTGATTCATTTACAGCAAATCCAAATGTTGTAAATTATGGATATTTCTCAACACTAAACTGGAACACTACAAACTGTAACAATCTAACTTTAGTTGGTGGAGGGTTAAGCCTTTCAAGTATAAACCAAGACGGATCTGTTTCGACAGGAGCTCTATATAATCCAAGTAATGTTTTCACACTTACTGGTTATGGAGACAATGGAATGGTTCAAAAAACCGAAGTTGTTACCGTTACAGGTCAACCAGCAAATAACTGTGTTATAAACTCTTTTTATCCTGATCAATATAATCTTTCCTACGGACAGAGTACTACTTTGTACTGGACAACTACAAATTGTAATAACGTTTCAATTGTAGGTGGAAATATAAATCAATATAATCTTTCTTCTAACGGACACATAAGTACAAATTCTCTTTATGGAAATACAACATTTACAATAAATGCTACTGGTCAAAACGGAAGTGATTCTGATCAAGTAACTGTAAATGTCGACGGTCAATCTCAAGATAGTTGTGTTATTAATTCTTTCACAGCAAACCCAAATTCTGTAAATTATGGTTATTATTCAACACTGAACTGGAACACAACAGATTGTAATTATGTAAGAATCGTAGGTGGGAATATAAACCAAAGTAATCTTAATGCTGACGGATCTAAATCTACAGGTTCACTATACAATGACACAACTTTCACACTAACCGCTTATGGAAACAACGGATCTGTTTCAAAAACAGTAACTGTTGATGTTGATGGAAATAATAATGATGATTGTGAAATCGATTCATTCTATGCATCACCTGACGAAATAGACGAAGGGGAAGACACAACTCTATATTGGGAAACTACAGATTGTGACGATGTCTACATTTCAAATGGTATTGGAAATGTTTCAGACGATGGTCACGTTGACACTGACGATTTGTTTGAAGATGAAACTTATACAATCACAGCAACTGGAAACAACTCAAGTGACTCAAAAACTATTACAGTTCGAGTAGATGAAGATAACAACAATGATGACGATTGTGAAATCGATGACTTCTATGCAAGCCCATCAACTGTTTCATACGGTGACGATACAAAACTTTACTGGGAAACTACAGATTGTGACGATGTTTACATTTCAAACGGTGTTGGAAATGTCGATGATGATGGAAATGAAAGAGTAGACAATATTTACTCAACTACAACTTATACAATTACCGCTCATGGCGACAATGGAAGTGATAGTGATTCTGTTACTGTTTATGTAAGGCAAGCGCCGGTTTTGGGAACAATTTCTGTTACAACTCTTGGCGTTCAAAATGTTACCCAAACATCTGCCCATTTAGCTGGTGTGTTGGTCTACACAGGAAGCGGTGTTAGAAGTGCTTGGTTCGAGTACGGTACAACAACGGCCTTAGGTAGTACGACATCTCAATCAGCTCCATCAGCAGCGATTGGTCCAATCAATACCGCCTATACAAATTCAATCTCTGGCCTTGCGCCGAATACAACTTATTACTTCCGCGCAGTTGCAACAGCTTCTGACACCGGAAGAGTGGAGGGTATAATTCGCTCTTTTAGAACACCAGGAACAACTAGTACAAATACAAATACTGTTGTTTATGTAAATTCTGGAACAGGTGAATCTCTTCTAAACCTAGAAATAACATCAGCTTTTGAAAATGTTGGAGTAGGTGAACAATATGATATTGATATCGCTTACGAAAACACATCATCTACTGTTACAGCGCGTGATACAACTCTAACTATTGTTCTGCCAAAGAATTTGGTATTTCAAAGAATTTCTCGAGGTGAATACAATCTTCGTGATCACACAATTTTTGTTGACCTAGAAGATGTATCTCCAAAGGAAAAAGGAGAAATAACCCTACAAGTTTTAGTAGGTAATAAAGCGCAAAGCGGAGAATTATTGGTTACTATTGGAACTCTAAACTATGAGAAAAATAGCAAGAAAGAAGAAGTAATTGATATTCTTACAAACAAAGTTACAGAAGGGTCTAGTCTTGGAGCATTCGCTCTGGGAACAGGTTTTTGGCCAAACACTCTTATCGGATGGCTAATTCTTCTAATTATATTCTTGATGATCATTTATATTGCAAATAGAATGTTCAGAAGAAAAAATGTAGCGCAGCCGATGACCGTACCAGTTCCACCACAAACATATCGATAATTATATCGAAACAAAAAGCCCTGGATTTCCGGGGCTTTTTGTTATAGATTTACAAAGTGCTAATAAAAACTAAAAATCTAAAAGAGTTCGAAAGTGTGGCGCTTGGCTTCGCTAAGAAACTAAGAGCCAATACTCAAGGTGCAACCGTTGTATTGTTGTCGGGCGATTTGGGGGCCGGGAAGACTACAATGGCGCAAACAATCGGGAAGAGGTTTGGAATTGAAAAATTAATGCAGTCACCGACATTTGTAATAATGCGAAACTACAAATTAGAAAATAAGGATTTTGAGCTTTTAGTTCATGTTGATGCGTACCGGCTTGAATCAGAATCAGAAATTGAAAAACTCGGTTTTCAAGAAATAATAACGAGTCCTAAAAATCTTGTTCTTATAGAATGGCCAGAGAAAATAAAAAAGATTTTACCAAGAAAAAGTTTTAAGGTTTTAATTAAACATATAAATGAAAACGAGAGATTGATTGAAATCGATAGATTTTTCTAATTACTTTTTAACCGCCAAAAAGTAACCAAAAATGCTCTCGCCACTCACTGTTTTGAATACTCACGAAACTCGCACTCATTAAAAATAATAACTCGCTTCACTCAAACAGATTATTTTTTACTTCGTAACATTCGTACTCGTTTGTTCGTATACTCAAAACAGTTCAAGGCGAACGATAACACCTATATTGACAGACTTATTTTCTATGTTAGAATGAAATAAACAATTTAAAACTTCATAAAATGAAAATAGTCACACCTACAGAAATCACACTAGATTTCAAAGACCTAGAAGTCATATTGAGGGAAAAATGTTATATTGACGAAGACCTAACTCTTAAAAATATTATTAGAATACCCGCCTCACACACATTAAGAATTGAGTTTGAAAAAATTACTGATAGTCAGGAAAAAATACCTGCCCCAGTTATCCAGGACAGAGGAATATTTCTTAAGACCCCATTAAAAGATTTAGGTCTTAGTAGGCGTATCTATAATGGCTTAAATCACGAAAGAATAAAAACAATACAAGAACTTTTAGAGTATTCAATTTGGGATATTATGAAATTTAGAAATATAGGAGAAAAAAGTATTAAAGAATTGAAGGAGTTTTTAAAAGTTCACAATATTTTTATTAAGGAGTAATTTAAAATCTCACCAATAAGTTAAAGATCAGAATTAATATTCTGATCTTTTTATTTTCCTACAATAATTCCACGGAACCATTCGTGCGAATGGTTCCGTACAGGTCTAAAATACTAATTACTAACATACTAAGATACTTGCTATAATCTCTCTAATGGCGACCAAAAAGGACAGACTTATACTCTTCGATTCTCATGCGATTATTCACCGCGCCTATCATGCTGTTCCTGACTTCAAGAGTGGCGACGGGACGCCCACAGGGGCACTATACGGCCTGTCCAATATGCTGATGAAGATAATAGCGGATCTAAAGCCTGACTATATGGTGGCGGCTTACGACCTTCCAAAAAAGACTTTTAGGCATGAGGCATATGACGGCTACAAGGCGGGACGCAAAAAGACTGATGACGATCTTGTGGCACAAATTATAAAATCTCGGGAGATTTTTGATGCTTTTCATATACCAATTCTTGAAGCTGAGGGTTTTGAGGCGGATGATATTTTGGGAACAATTGTGCACCAAGTCCTTGAAAATAAGGAAATGAAGGATGTTGAAATAGTTATCGCTTCGGGGGATATGGACACATTCCAACTTGTTGTAAAAAATAGAGTAAAGGTTTTTACTTTCAAAAAAGGAATTGGAGAGGTGGCAATGTATGGGGAAGAAGATGTTATGTCTCGATATGGATTTCTCCCTAAACACGTTCCTGACTACAAAGGCCTTGCGGGTGATTCGTCAGACAATATTCCAGGAATTAGGGGGATTGGTGAAAAGACAGCTACAAATTTGATACAAACATTTGGAACACTGGAGGAGATGTATAAGAAAATAAAAAAAGATCCTGGTGCACTCGATAAAGCGGGGCTTACTTTACGTGTTAAAAATCTGATTACCGAAGGAGAGGACGAGGCAATTTTTTCAAAAACACTTGCGACAATTAGGCGAGATGCTCCGATTGATTTTGTTTTACCAGAGAGATTTCCGCACGGTGCAGCAAAAGAAAAAATAGAAAAACTTTTTTCTGAACTTGAGTTTAGGAGTCTCGTTGGTAAAGTTCGAGAAGTGATTCACAACGGGGAGCAAATAAAAAATGGAAAAAATGGTGTAGACAAAGAGTTGTCTGTGGAAGAAATAAATCCGCAAACTAGTGTGGAATACAAAAGAGAAGATATTTTGCGAACATCAATTATTGCTTGGGTTATAGATTCTGAGAGGACAAATTCTACAGGAGAAGATTTGTTGTTTTGGTCAAAGAGAAAAACACTGGATGAAGCAAAGAAATATTTTGAAGAAGAAATAAAGAAAGATAAGAAAAATGAAATTGTATTTAAAGAAATAGAAGAGCCGATAATTGATGATATTTTCAAGATGACTGAAAACGGTATCAAAGTAAACACTAAATACTTAGAAGATCTTTCTGTTGAATATACAAAAGAATTAAATGAACTAAAGAGTAGGATTTATAAATTTGCAGGACGAGAATTTAATGTCGATTCGCCAAAGCAGTTGGCAGAAGTCTTGTTTAAAGATTTAGGCCTTAAACCTAAGGGTGCGGTAGGTAAATCTGGTAATTTTTCAACTAAACAAGAAGTTCTCGAGAGTCTTGAAGAAGAGCATGAAATAATTGCAGATATTTTAAAACACAGAGAGCTCGCAAAATTGCTTTCGACTTATATCGACACTATTCCAAAACTTGTTGCGTCCGACGGTAGACTTCATGCTGAATTTTTACAGCATGGGACAACTACTGGAAGATTTTCGGCGCAAAATCCAAATTTGCAAAACTTACCCATAAAGGGCGAAAGGGGAATGGCAATAAGACGAGGCTTTATATCAGAGAAAAACACTTCTCTCGTGAGTTTTGACTATAGTCAGATCGATTTACGATCGCTCGCTATTTTATCAAACGAAGAAGTTTTGGTTTCGATTTTTAAAAACAGAGAGGATATTCACGAAACAGTTGCCATGAAAATCTTTGGGATTCCAAAAGAAGAGGTAACAAAAGATATGCGTCGCAAGGCTAAAACTATAAATTTCGGAATTATTTACGGTATGGGGGTTTTGGCACTTAGAAAAAATATTGGTTGCACAACTGCAGAAGCAAAGGAATTTTATGAAAACTATTTCAAGCAACTTCCAGGAGTAAAAAACTTTCTAGAAAATATTAAAGTAGAAGCAAGTCAAAATGGTTTCACGGAGACTTTGTTTGGGAGAAAAAGGTTTTTTAAAGATATAAAATCAAAAATTCCTTTCTTGCGAGCTTTTGCTGAAAGGATGGCGACAAATGCACCGATCCAGGGGACTTCAGCTGATATTATGAAGCTTTCAATCCGTTTTGCGATGGAAGATATAAGAAAAGCTGGAATAAAAAGTGCAAAGTTAATACTTCAAATCCATGACGAAATAGTTTTTGAGGTAGATGATTCTGAGATAGACATACTTGTAAGTGTAGTCAAAAAAGCTATGGAAGAAGTTCTTCCAAGATCGTTTTTAGCACTAAAAACAGACGTCCCGTTGGTGGTAAATGCGTATAGTGGCAAAAGCTTGGGCGAGCTAAAAGAGATTGTGATAAGATAATTTTATGGAAGAAAAAATATTCAAAAGTATACACGAAGTTCTTGCTCGGTCTTATTTTGTATTTTTTCTATTTATCTTGGTTGGATTATTACTTTCTCTTTTTTGGGATGTAAATTTGTTTCCAGAAGTTAAAAATGATCTAGGCTTTACTGTGCTTATTTTGGGTACAATTTTGGTTTTTTGGGCTCAGCAATCTTCAAGAAAAACAAAGTCAAAAAGAGGTCATGATGATATAGAAATTTCTAAACAAGGTTTCGCGACAGGTCCGTATAAGTTTTATAGATCACCGACTCATTTGGGTGTATTTTTACTTTGTGCTGGTATGGCCGTATTAGACAACTCTTTTGTTGTTGCACTTACTTCTATTATTGCTTTTGTTTTTACAAAGATTGTTTTTATAAAAAAAGAAGAGAAAATGTTGGAAGAAAAATACGGAGAAGCATATAGGCACTACAAAAAGAAAGTTAGAATATGATAAAGATTTATATTTCAAAAAATTTAGATTTGGCGAGAAACGAACTTTTAAAAGAAATTGGCAAAATTAAAACACTGCCAATTTCTTTTGCAATTGATGATTCAAATTGGCGCGTGTATCTTGATTCAAAAAGTTTATTCGGCGATACCATGCAGGTTGTTTTTTCTGGTGACGATGCAAGTGAATTTCCTAAAGATATTTTGGACTCAATTTCCAAAAGCACAAACCAGTTTTTTCTTTTTGGTAAAGAGGCAGTTGTGTTTACAAAAGTTTTAGAAAAACTAAAAGCAGAAATTGTTTCTGTAAAAGAAAAAGTTCAATTTGAAAAAAAAGAAACTCCGGCAGTTTTTAAAATTACAAATGCAATTTCAGCGGGTGATAAAAAAAAGGTTTGGTTAAATTTTTTAGAAAGTTTAGAAATGGGGGAGTCGGCCGAAAGTATTCACGGAGGATTGTTGTGGTTTTTTAAAAATTTATATTTGTATGAGCAAAGTCAAAAAGAAAAATTTAATCACGGAATAAATCCATATGTTGTTAGCGGTCTTAAGAATGCTCAAAATGTTATCGGGCAAAATAGGACAAAAGAAATTTATAAAGAATTAACTTTTCTTTTGAGTGACTCAAGATTTAAAGGAACAGACACAAACGTTGTTCTTGAAAATTTTCTTCTAAAAAAAATTTTTTAAATTTAAAATAAAGACAAAAAGAAAAGCCCTCCAAAAAAATGAGGGCTTTTATAGATTGTTGTCTGTTAAACAGACGAGTTTTATTGGTTTGTAAAAAGTGCAACGAGGGCAGATTCTTTTGAAGGAACAAATACAGATGAAGGGAATCAACGAAATTTTATTAGTCCTATTATTCTGGACAAGGAATTTTCGCGTTCGCTTTAAATGTGGCTCGTATTTATTATACAAACTTTTTTAAGAGTTAGTTTTATTTTGTTGGGGAAAACCTTTTGTTGGCAAAAAAGGCAAGTAAAATAAAGGTAAAACCAGCAAACGCCATCATAGGAATTGAAATATACCCAAACTCAAATACATATCTTTCTGCACATGATGGCCCTGTTGCTCCGCAGATGAGTGAACTAGAAAAAATTCCAAGTTCTACTAAGTAGTGAAATATTGAAACAAAAAATCCAATAACAGAAAGCGCAACGGGAATTTTTATAAAAATATTTTTTGGACTGTATTTTGCAATTATGAAAAACAACAATTGTGGATACATAAGAAATCTTTGAACGACACAAAGTTTGCATGGAGGAAATCCAATAACTTCTGAATAAAATAATGACAAAGCCATAGACATTAAAGAAATCGTTATACCAACTTCTTTAAAATATTTTCCAACCAAAGTTGAGATTCCAATTGGATCTTTTTTTATGAGTAGAGAAAAAATTATATACAAAGAAATAAACTGCAGTATTAAAACACCGCTCGCCATTATCTTATTAGAAATTAAAATCCATTCCGGCATTTTTTATTATTCTGTTGCTGGAAGAGAGCACTGAGTTAGTTCCGCTAATTTTTCTGGTTCGATTGTTTCAACTCTTCTTGTTCCATCTTTAAATTCCCAAGTTGGGTATCCTGTAATTTTTGCATCAACACAGGTTTGATTTTGAGATCTATCAGGATTTGAACATTCTATGTAAGGAAGTAATTTTGCTGATTGACCAAATAATCTTTTTTGATCTGCACAGTGGGGGCACCAAAAAGCACCGTAGAATTTTGCACCACTATCTTTTACGCACTGGGCAAGCTCGTCATATTTTCCAGAACCTTTACTTTGATACATGCTTAAAAAAACCGCTAGTCCAATACCTATTATTATAAAAATTATTGTATATATTATTTTCTTTTTTTCCATATCTGGCATTATATCAAGTTTAAGGATTTTGTCTTATTTAGAGTTTTTTGAGCAATTTTTACAAACACCAAAAAATTCTAGAGAATGGCTTTTTATATCTGAAAAATGTTTAGATTTTTTAAGTATATTGTTTTGAAAATCTGCCATATTGCAACTGTGAACGTCTTCTATTTTTTCACAAATCTTACAAAGAATATGATGGTGGTGGTTCTCGGGGTCATTTAATTCATAAAGCGCTGAGTCTTTTTTAAGTTGAACCATTGTTAGAATGTTGGCGCTTACCATCTGATCTATAGATCTATAGACGGTAGACTCTTCGATTTTTATTTTTATTTTCTCCATAATTTCTTTGATGGATAGTGGTTTGTGGTTGTTGGCAAAAATATTAAGAATTGCCAGTTTTTGAGAAGTGGCTTTCATTCCTGCTTTTTTCAATTTTTCCCGGAGACTTGTTTCCATCTCACTATTTTAGGGTAGAGGTGCTTTTTTTGCAAATGCAATTGACTTGCAATTAGATTGGTGATAATCTTTTTAAAAATAGAAAATTATGGAACAAAAAACAAAAAAATTTAAATTTCTAAACATGTCATCCTTAGGGTTGGGGTTTCTTGCCACAATCTCTGTTTCTAGTTTTTGGCATGAAATAGAAGAGTCTGCTTTTTCAGTAGATTCTATTTTGATTTCTTTGCTATTTATTGTTGCCGGTTTTTTAATTGGTAGATCTTTGGCAAAGCACTTGTCTTTTTGCACTCATGATCATGTTGATGATGCTAAAGATGTTTGGTTTTTGGTCATTGTAGTTGTTGGTAGTTTGGTTCACACATTTTTTGATGGATCAATTGTTCACGAAGGTTTTTCTGTATCGATTGCAGAAGGTACTATTTTGTTGTTGGCTATTTTGGGTCACGAAATCATAAGAACTACAGTTCTTTATAATGTCCTAAGGGCAATGTCTTTCCCAAAGAAAATAGCACTACTTTCTGTTTTTGGTGTTTCGGTCTTGGGTATATTTTTAGGTTTTGTTTTTTCATCGTTTATCTCAATTGGTGAGTACGAAGGATTGGGGCATTTGGTTTCTGGTGCATTGTTTGTAGCAGTTGCGACTGATTTGTTTTATTACATCAAACATCATGGCGGAAGAATAAAAATGGGGTTCCTTATTTTTGGGTCAATTCTTGTTTTTGTTCTTAATTTTTTACACATCGGTCACTAAAAGCGCCTTAGTAAGGCGCTTTTTTATTAGACATTATTTTTTTAAATTATAAGATTAGAGTATGAATATCTTCAAAAAAATTTTTACTTTAGCTGTCTTTTTGGTTTGTGCTTTTTCGACAAATACAACATTTGCCCAAGAGGCTTATGATGAGTATCAAGCTACTTGGAAGGGTAAAGTCTTGGAGGTTTTGTCTGTTGAGTCTGTTGAAATAGAAGGAACTGAAACAAACGAAAAGCTTCAGTCTATAAAAGTAGAAATTTTAAATGGGCCCAGAGCTAAAGAAGTGATTATTATAAAAGATGATTATTTAAAGCTTAGAAAGGGTGATAAATTATTTTTTGATTATTTTCTAACATTAGAAGGAAGAGGATTTTTTCAAGTAAAAGATTTCTACCGAATGCATACTTTGATTTTCTTTATTATATTCTTTGTTTTTGTTGTTATAATTTTTGGTGGATTTCAGGGGGTAAGGTCTCTTATGGCATTGGCGGGAAGTTTTTTTGCACTTTTTTATGTTTTGATGCCTGGGCTTTTGGCTGGGTGGTCGCCCGTGCTTTCTAGTATTTTAGTTGCAGGAATTATACTTTTTGTTGCAATCTTTTTTACTCACGGATTTAATAGAGAGTCAGCTGTTTCTTATTTTGGAACAATGTTTGCCGTGGCTTTAACTGGAGTCTTGGCCTATTTAGCGGTTGATTTAAACAATCTTTCAGGTTTTGCGACAGAAGAATCTGTCTATCTAAATTTCAACACACAAGGATCTCTTGATTTTAAGGGCCTTCTTTTGGGGGCAATAATTATTGGAGTTCTTGGTGTTTTAGATGATATTGCAGTCACTCAATCAGCAGTGGTTACAGAATTATTTAACGCTAATCCAAATCTAACCAGAAGAGAAGTTTACAAAAGAGCCATTAGAATAGGGCGAGAACATGTAAGTGCGTTGGTTAATACATTGGTTTTGGCGTACACAGGATCGGCATTGCCTGTACTTTTGTACTTTTATGCATCACCTTCAACTCTATTAATGTCAGTAAATTCTGAAGTTTTTGCCACTGAAATAATAAGAGCAATAGTGGGAAGCGTCGGACTCATATTAACTGTGCCAGTTGTAACATTTTTTGCCACAATATATCTTAAGGGGTATAAAGGCAAAGGGCACAGCCACGTTCATTCGCATGGGCATTAATATTTGTCCTCACAAGTAAAATTCCTGACAGAATTTTCTCGCGAGCCCGCCTCACGGTTTTTGCCTTTATTTCATAAAACAAAAACAACGTTCTGGCACGGACATGTATCGAAAATAAGAAGCATTTCTTATTTTCTCTCAATGTCCGCCCACTAGGAATCGAACCTAGGACCTTCTCCTTAAAAGGGAGCTGCTCTACCGGCTGAGCTATGGGCGGATCTAATTTCCAAATACGGAAATTGGTAGTGTTAAAATAACATATATGAACAATAAAATCAAAGTTAAAATAACCCTAATCCTCGATAACATCCGTAGTTCCGAAAATGTCGGGTCTATTTTTCGTACCGCTGACGCAGGAGGGGTAGAGAGAATTTATCTTATCGGCATAACACCTAATCCCGTTGATCGTTTTGGTAGACCGAATCCAAAAATAAATAAAGCATCACTCGGGGCAGAAAAAAACATACCATGGGAGCATTTTGAAAATATTGGTGACGTTATAGAGAAATTAAAAAAAGATGATTATAAAATTGTTTCACTCGAACAAAATGAAAACTCTATTGACTATCGAGATTTAAAAATAAAAGAAAAAATTGCCTTGATTGCAGGTAATGAGGTGAGTGGAATTTCAGCGGAGACACAAAAACAAAGCGATGAAATAATAGAAATACCAATGGCGGGAGACAAAGAATCTCTCAATGTTTCTGTGGCAACAGGTATTGCGCTTTTTTCAATACTTAAGAAATAGAAGAAGTATTTAAATTTAGGTAAGGACTTTCTAGATTTTGAGCTCTTTCGTATCCGCCAGTTAAATACCACAAGAAAAAGATACCAATAAGTATTAGTAAAAGGTTTTTTAGATCCTTCATTGCGTCTGGTGCTTTTGGTTTATCTGCCATAAATATAGTATAAGTAAAAAGTTATAAAGTTGAAAGTTATAAAGTAAGAATTATTTAAATATTTTTTGGTGCTTTGGGCAAAAGTGAGCACTTCGTCCGCCGATAACTAAGCGCTCTATTACTCCTTCGCAATTTTTCTTTTTACATTTTTCTCCCTTAAGTCTGTAGACATTGTGAGCGTGGTGAAATTTTCCATGTTCTCCATGAATGTTTCGATAGTCACTTGTTGAGTCTCCGCCAAAATCAATTCCTTTTTCTAAAACTTTTACCGTTGCTTTGTATAATTCAGTAATAATATTACTAGGTATTTTTGAAACAGTCGAAAGTGGGTGAATAGAAGAAAGCCAAAGTGCTTCATCTGAATATATGTTTCCAATACCTGCAATTTTTGTTTGATCAAGTAAGACGCTTTTAATTTTTCCATTTGGACGCGTGTTTAATAATTCTCCAAACTTTTTAGCATTTAGGTCTTTTGAAAGTGCATCGATACCTAATGTGTTTAAATGTTTTGAATTTTCTATATCGTCTGTATTTAAAATTGTAATTTTCCCAAATTTTCTAGTATCACAAAAAACTAAATGCATTTTGTTGTCTAAAATAAAAACTACACGAACAAATCTGTTGTACGGATCACGAAGCTTTTCATTTTTTTCAGCTATGTGTGGATTCCAAGAATTATTTTTTTTATCATATTCATATTTCCCGTACATCAAGTGCCCAGTCATTTTCATGTGAACTAAGATCGTTTTACTTTCAGATAGATGGATTAGAATATTTTTTCCAACACGCTCTGCTTTTAAAAATTTTTTTACCTTTTATTTCTTTTTGGAGTTTTTTGAAAAAGAGGGGATTCTTTATTGTATCGAGCTGTCTTTTGTCGTTAGAATTGAGACTTGTCCAAACATCCAAAAAAGTGCGTCCTTTCAAGACTGCATTGACTCCAAGGGTTGTTGTGTGGACTTCGGGTAATTCCGGCATTGATTGATTTTAGCATAATTTGACAAAGTTAATAAAAAATGTAATTTTAAAGATAGATAAACCTAAAAAATAAATAGCATATGAAAAAAAATCTTCTTATCTTGCTAGGCTTTATTGCCAGCTTGAATTGGGCGCAAGCTCAAGATTGCCAATACCAGAGGTGTATCCAAGTCTTTGACGTGAGAGACTCAAGGAAGTTTTTTGAGGAAGTTTCCAATGACAAAACCAACTTCTTTCCGTTTACAGATGCAGATCGGAAGTCTTGGGGTTTGGAAAATCCAATTGCGCGAGCAAATTTAAAAATAGAAGCTAAAACTTCAGAAGGTGGTACTGTGGAAGTTTCTGTTTTTGGGATTCTTTATCCTTCAAGCTTTGAATTCTTTTGGAATTTCCCCGACACAACAAACGATTTGAAAACAATTGTTTTTGATAGAAATGGATTTATTACAAATTTTTTGTGGTACAAAAGAAACAAAAATGATAATTGGATAATTAATTTAAGCTACTCTGTTAACGATAAAGCTCAACGCGATCTGGAAAAAAGCCTTGTCTATATTGAAGAAGGTAAAAAATTTCTTTTTTCATTTGATGTAAAACTTCAAGTTCAACGTGAGTTTGTTGAATTGCAAAAAGCGTTTCCTCTAAGGAGGTAGACTAATCCCGCATTTTTTTTGCGGGGTTTTTATTTTTTAGTGTTTAAATTTTTTAAAGCTAAAGTTATTTTAGCGCCAACATCTGTAATGTTTTCTGGAATATTTTTTAGCGCCTCTCGTGCGTCTTCGCGATAATAGCCCAAAGATTCAAGTGCAAGTATCGCATCAGCTTCTCGTCCTAGCTCTCCGTCGAGAGATTGATGTCCGAGTGAGTGAAGCTTGTCTCTTAGTTCGATAACTATTTTCTCCGCTGTCTTTTTTCCTATACCAGAAACTTTTTTCAAATATTCAACATCTCCAGAGCCAATCGCTTTCTTCAAACTTTCGGTTGAACCAATGGAAATAATTGATACGGCACTTTTAGGACCAACACCAGAGACAAGGAGTAAGTTTTCAAAAAACACCAAGTCGTCCTTTTGGGTGAATCCATAAAGTTCGTGGGCATCTTCGCGAATTACTAGTTTTGTTCGAAAAATCTCTTCGTTCCCAGGCTTTGTTCTTATTAGGTCGTCAGTTGTGCAAAATATCTCATAGCCGATTCCTCCTGTTTCAAGAATTAGGCTTTTTTCATTTATCTCCAAAACCTTTCCTTTTATTAGTCTGATCATATTGTATATCCTATCAAATCTTGCCAATAATAGGAATTTCTGGTAAATTTCAAGCATTCAGGGGGCCATTTGGCACTGAAGGCACCGTGTCAAAGGTTCAAAATTATCTATCAAAATTATTACAATTATTATTTAATTCATAAAAATTATGCCAATTACAAAATCAGCTAAAAAAGCACTAAGACAGTCTGGTAAAAAAAGAGCTGTTAACGATCGACGAAGAAAAGCGATGAGAGAAGCTATTAAGACAGTTGAAAAACTAGTTAAGGGTGGAAAGGTTGAAGATGCAAAAAAGACTCTTTCAACTGCATTTCAAGCAATCGACAAAGCAGGAAAGGCTGGAGTTATCAAAAAAGGAAACGCTTCAAGAAAGAAATCTCGATTAGCTAAAATAATCAAATAATATGTCTTTGTTTTTTTACTACGGGACAGAATGTCCACACTGTGAAAAAATGATGCCGCTGATTGATCAGCTTGAAAAAGAAACAGATGTAAAAGTGGAGAGGGTAGAAGTCTGGCACAATGATGAAAACCTTCATACACTTGAATCTATTCCAGAGCAGAAAGATTGCGGAGGAGTTCCATTTCTTTGGAATGATGTATCTCGAAAGGGAATCTGCGGAGAAGCAACAATCGACGAACTAAAAGAGTGGGCAAAATAAAAAACACCTCGAAAGAGGTGTTTTTTTTGACAATTTTTATCTAAGGAGTAGTATTTTAAAAAACTTTAAATATGAAAAATAACCAAGACAAGACAATAGAAACATATAGGGAAAACTTCGACAAATACACAAAAGGGACACCCAGTGTGGTAAGTGGAGAATTCAAAGATCTATTTGATGAGTTTTCAAAACATCTTAGGCCGGGCGGAAAAATTTTAGAATTGGGATCAGCAACCGGTCGCGATGCTAGATATTTTAAAGACAAAGGTTTTGAGGTTGTCTGTACTGATATTATTCCAGAAGCAATTTCAAGACTTAAAGAAGAAGGTTTTGAAACGCACCTTTTTGATTTTCGAGAAGAGTTCAGGTCAGAATGGATGAATTCATTCGATGGATTTTTTGCAAATGCCGTACTTCACCATGCAACTTTGGAAATTTTTGAAAGTATAATTAAAAATATACCAAAAGTTCTCAAGACTGGTGGGTTAGTAGCTTTTTCTGTAAAAGCAGGCGTTGGAGAAGAAGTCAGTAGTGAAAAAATGGGCGCTGAAAGATATTACAAATTTTATTTCAAAGAAGAATTGGAGTCTGTGCTAATTGAAAATAATTTTGAAATTATCAATCTTTCATTTATTGATAATAATAAATGGTTATTCGCCATAGTAAGGGTAAAGGAATCTTAAACAACGAATTTCTATCTGGTTGCTTGCCGGCAACTAAAATATGTTATGGAAGGGCTACATTAAAGATAGGATTGAGACTGGAAACTCAATGTTGGATTAAGTTTTTGCTAAGCCGGAGGAAACTCCGGCTTTTTTGTTTGACTTTTGTGTGTTTAGTGGTAACGTATAAGAAAAATAGTTAAACCTTTAAAACTAAATATATGAACCAAATTCTTCAAAAGCTCCTCACTGGAACTATCCATCGAATGGCTGTGTACATACGCAGTCATTATCGCACTGGTAAAAAAGTTCTTCGTGAAAAGCAGATGAATGTCTTTGAGGCAGTTCATGGTTTTCTAAAAAAGAACTTAACTAGTGGTTACATCAAATTACCTACAGGAACTGGTAAAACAGTCTTGTTTGGGCAAATCATACGTGCAGTCGCCAATCACAAATCTCGGGCACTTATTTTAGTTCCCAGAATTCAATTAGTAGAACAAACGTATAAGAGTCTAAAAACCTTTGCACCAAAATTAAGTGTGGGACGCATCAATACAGATTATAAGGAATACGGAAATCAAATTACTGTTTGTACTTATACTTCTTGGGTGCTTCAAATTCAATCAGGAAAGATAAAGATTGATGATTACGATTATATTATTCTTGATGAAGGTCATCGTGCGCTTACTCCTAACATTACAAAACTTGTTGAAAAGGCAAAGAAAAAATCAATCATACTTGGATTCTCTGCAACTCCTGGATTTAGTGCTTATAAGCACTTAAACGAATTGCTTATTCATGAAATCTATACTATGGAACTTGGAGAGGCAATTCATTTAGGGCTGCTAGTGGGGGTTCGGGTTATGCTTGTGGAACTTGATGTCGATTTATCTAATACTGCATCAAAGCGAGGCGATTACGAGACCAAAGATCTTGAGAAGTTGATTAATACAAATGAGGTAAATAATACAGCACTTAAGGTATACAAAAAGTATTTCAAAGGAGAATGCACAATCATTTATGCAAACTCCGTACAACACGTTCACGATGTTGTAGCTACTTTTGTAAAAAGCGGTATTAAAGCTCGCGGAATTCATGGAGGTTTGTCTAAGAAAGTTCGTGGGGAAATTCTTCATGATTATCATCTTGGAAAATTCAGCGTGTTGGTAAATTGTGATCTTCTTAGTGAAGGATTTGATGAGCCAAGAGTTTCAGTTTGCTTAAACTTGCGACCAACTCAATCTGCGGTTTTCGCTGAACAACGTGGCGGAAGGGTCTTACGGCTTGATCCGGACAACCCAAATAAAATCGCCCATGTAGTTGATTTTATTTATAAGGAATCCACTCGACGCAAGCTTGCAATTCTTTTTTCCGAAATTACTTGCGGCGCGATTGTGTTGCCGGAACATTTTAAAACAAGTAGGAATTTAAAAGGCGGTGCAATTCGTGACCCAAGAGAATTATTGGAAATTGATGGACTTAAAATTATCTATGACGTTCACACTATAGATGAATTAACTAAAGGTCGCGTTAGTCACAATAGTCGATTCAAGGTATCCTGGTATCCAACATGGAAAGAAGCAAGGAAGGCTGTAGAAAAATTCGGGATTTACTCTAGGAAAAACTATTCTGAGAATTACAAAAAAGATCCACGGTTATGTAGTTTACCATCTAGGTACTATAAAGATTTTCCCGGGTGGAGTAATTTTTTAGGAAAAAATGCTGTAGGGGTAAAATATTCCACATGGGAAGAAGCTTCTGTCTCTGTAAGAAATCTCGGTCTAACTTATAAAAATTATTATGACCGTTATACTGAAGATCCTAAGCTTCCAAGAAACCCTCAGCAATACTATCCGAATTTTCCCGGGTTCTCTATTTATTTTTATGGAAAAAAGAAGCCAGAAAAATACGCGACATGGGAAGAAGCGAGTAAGGCTATAAAAAAGCTCAAAATTGATGGCAGGGGAAGGGAGTACAGGTTAAGGTATAAAGAAGATCCTAAACTTCCGGCTGATTTAAAACGTAGTTACCAAGATTTTCCAGGTTGGGAAAATGTGTAATAAAAAGAAAGTTTTTAAAGTGTTCAAAGGCGGAGAAATTCTCCGCCTTTTTATTTTTTCACATTTCTGATAATGTCTAACTATCTATTGGTCCCGTCGTTCAATGGATAGGACATGACTTTGCGGAAGTTAAAATGTAGGTTCGATTCCTACCGGGATCACAAGACGAAAAAAGCGGACTGCTCCGCTTTTTTCTGTACTTGTGATGGCCGGAGCCATGTTTGAGTTTCGAAAACAGGCGAGGCGGGGTCGAGAGTACTTAGTCCACGCAGTGTTGCGGAGCAATACGAGTAGACTTAGTAACTCGTGACCACAAGTGATCCCGAGCAAGCAAACTGCTTTGCTTGCGGGTAGGAATTGAAAAGCTTTTCGTTGTGAATAAAGAATTTATTCTGAATTCACCGAAAAGGTATACTGTTCGCGTAACGAAAGATTCCTACCGGCTAAAAAACCAGCTATTTACAAACAATTTTTTATCTGTAATATAATCCGAAATCTAACAATTAAAAAATGGGAAAGTTAAAAAGTATCCAAACGATACTTCGTTTTTTGGGTCTAGAAGACGAAGTAATAAATAGTAATATTAACCAACATTTATTTCCCTTACACCTTCTTGCGTACTTGTATGATAAATATGGAGAGGGAGATATAAAGAAACATCGGTGTGATTCTTTTTATCCGGCAATATTTGTAAAAATTAATATGAAAAATTCTCGACACCGGGATTTTAGAGAATATTTGTATTGTTATAAAAGAGGAAATGAAGCAATTGTGTTGGAGTATCTTTTAGGGTCGATAAAACAAAATTGTCCCTATGAGGAAGGAAAAAAGGGTTCTAATAGGCCATACATTATTGTGGAATCAAATAAATATGGGTACTGTTCAATTAATATTAAAGAACAGGCAGCCAGTTTAACAAATAGTAGCGATAAGTCCTGGTTAGAATGCCACATTTCTATGATTAATGAAATTTTAGAATTTTCAACACCATTAGTAAAATAATGGTGTTTTTAATTAACTTAATTCAAACTCTTTTAAAACCCCAACCTCTCCATTACCATTCTGTGTTTCGGTTCTTGAATTGCTTTTTCCTTTATTTTTGTTTTTAGATAGTTTGCGATATCGTCAACATCGTCTTCTTCTATATACACACTCACGATGGGGTCAACGAGGCGAGAAGACATAAACAGGAGTCGTGGTTCGTCGTCAGAGTGATCAATACAAAAATGTTTTATTGAGTCGTAAGGATAAATATATTCATTCATTCGAATTCCTTTTCTGTTTATAGCTACTTCTATTTCTTTAGGTTTTCTTTTTGAAAAATAAAAAACCATAGATACTGAAAGTATTATAAAAATCGCAAACAAAAAGTTTTTTATCAAAATAGAACCAACAGCAAGGGCAAAAGCTGTTATTCCAACAGCCCAATACCAATCATTAGACCGATGAACTTCTCGGTATTCTAGAGCAAACCATTTTATTTCATCCTTCATTCTTCTAATTGTATAAAACTTATTGTTTTTTTGCACGTACGGAGTTTTTATTTTCTCAGGTTTGTAGGCAAGGCGTTGTAAGCCTCAATTATTTTTTGAGACAATTCTTTTTTGATTGTTTCTATTTGTTTGTTTCGAGTAGATGTTAGCTGGGCTATTTCAAGTTTTGATTTTCTCAAAAATGAAGATTTTGCCATTCCACGATCCTTCATCTTTTTTATATTATCCAATTCGTCTTTAATTTTTTCTTCAAATACTCCAACGCACAAAGTCTTGAGTGTGCCGAGTCGACTTGTGGATTCGCCCTCTATTTCCTTGAAATATGTTTCACTAGAAGAATCTTGCCTTGAAAGAGAGAGAAGTGTTTCACTTTCATATTTATCCCAAACATCATCTGTTTTATTTCTGGCGTCAGACAAAAGGGTAAAAATAGTTTTTTCAAAGTTTTCTACCGCTTTTTTATCAGCGTCAGTTTGCGCTTTTGCTTTCAAAGAAACAACAAAGTTTTTGTATATTGAGTCGATTCGGTTTCTTTCTTGGTTAAATTGTTCGTCTCTTTTTGTCCATTCTTCCTTTATGTCTTCTGTCCTTTTTTGTCGAGATTTTTGAACTTCTTCTTTTATTTTATTTTGTTCTTTCTTGATATCAGATTCAACTTTAGATATTTTTTGGCAAATAGACGTTGATCCGCCATTTGAGGCAAAACTTTGAATTGGTGCAAAAAGCACTGAAATAAGTACAAAAGAAGCAATTATTGTTTTTTTATTAAAAATTTTCTCCATAGTAGTTTACAAAATTATTAACCCCAGTTTCATCATAAGACGCAAATTTTTCATCAGACGAAGTTGAATATGTTGAAAATTCTTCTGCGGTGATTGCTTCAAAATCTTCCGGCTTAAGATTTTCGGGTGTGACCGTAGACATTTTCATTAGTGCTGTGTCTTGCGATTGGCCGACATCTGAATTACTTACTGTTTCATTTTGAAGTAATGCAAAAGAGGCAGGGCTTTCAACTGACGGCTCTAAAATAGAATCAGTATTTGGGTTTAGATTATTCTTTACAGAAAGGCCAACTATAAGTATTACCGCCAAAGCTGGAACAGAGATTCTAAAAAACATTGGAATATAAAATGGAGACTTTGTTGGAGTGGAAGAAGTATCTGGATTTAGAATTTGCATAGCTTTCAAAAAAGATTCGTGTGGGGCTTTTATATCTTTTCTTAAATTTTGCAACTTTGAAATTACCTGCAAATCTTGTGCATCTAATTCTTCAATATTTTCTTGTGGTATTTCTTTATTCATATTCTTTTATATTTTCTCGTAAAGTTTTTATTCCACGCGATAGTAGTTGCCGGACTGCTTCTTCACTCTTTCCCATAATTTCGGCAATGTCTTTGGCGGGGAGGTCTTCGACGTATCTAAGTGTTAAAGCTTCTTTTTGTTCTTCTGAGAGTTTTTCTATCATGTCTTTGAACTCAAGCCCTAATTCTTTTTTTTCTTCTACTTGATTTTCACTTTCTATCATTACCACCTCGTCGCTCACGACCGTATTTCGGGTTCCACGTTTTCGCCAGTAGTCGATAAGAGTATTTCGGGCGATGGTAAAAATGAAGCTTGGAAGGGAAATCGTTTGAGTTATTTTTGCGAGGTTTCCGTAAAATTTAACGAAGGAGGTTTGGGTCAAATCTATGGCCTCGTCTTCGTTTTGGGTTCGCATAAAAAAGTAGCGGTAGAGCGGGGAGTAGAAATATTTATATATCTCATCTTGCGCCGTAAGCGAGCCATTTCTAGCCTCATCAAACAGGTTCTTGAGTTTTTCGTGGTCATTTGCTCTTTCAGCCATATTAACGCATATTATACCGCTTTTGTGATGGAGGGAAGAAGGAAAATTGGGTAAGTCTAAATATAAAATAGCCACAACTAAAGGTCGTGGCTATTTTATATTTGATTTATTGAGTTGATTCGTCAGAATTGTTGTCGGCGGGTAGATTTACATCTATGTTTATTCCAGGGTTGTCAGATGGTGCTGGTTTTGTTTCTTTATTGTATAGCCAATACCCAAAGCCAGCGAGTATTAAGATAACGATAACTATTAGTACAGTATTTGCGCCTGAACTATTTGGCGCTGGTTGTTGTGGGTAATTTGTTTGATTTTCCATAAATTAGAATTTAATTAATAAAGGATTTACTTTAGGGGGTTTTCCCCTCGAATAATTCGAATCAAAAATAAAATAACAGCTATAACCAAAAGGATGTGTATAAATCCTCCTAGTATGTGGAATCCCAAGAAACCAAGTAGCCACAATATCAATAAAACAGTAGCGATTGTCGTAAGCATATATTTATTTTAAATTAAATAATAAATTCGACCCGACATTCTTTATTATTGTAGCATTTTTACACTTTATGTTGTTTCTTCATATCAGCAACAGATTTTTTGATGATGGCCTTTAGGGTGGGAATGTGAATGTTTTCTAGTTTTTTAATGTATAAACAAGATCCACCGCTTACTTTGTGCGGACCGATTTTTTCAAGTAAATCGCCGTATCTTTTAAATCCGGGCATTATGTAAATTGTTATTCCAGTTGCACGTGGCGAAAATGCTATAAGGGGCCAGTCACCATGTTGTGTAGAGCGATCCGACTTATAGTGATACTCACCAAAGCCGACAATGCTTTCGCCCCACATCTTAGGTTTTAGTTTTGTAGTTTCTTCAAAAATTTTTAGTAGTTTTAGGGAGTCATCTCTTTTTTGCTCGTCTTTAATGGTTTTAAGAAATGACCTTGGTGGTACTTTGGTTGGTTTTGTTTTTATTTCTGCCATATGGATTTAATATAACATAAGATGGGATGGGGAGAGACTTGATCCTTGCAGGGTTAGGGTGTTTTTAAATTACTTTTTCACTGCAGTTGTTTCTCCTAGTACCCTAAAACTTCCTTTACCAAAAGTTTCTTCAACTAATCTAGCAACTTTCAATAGATTTCCATTTATGCCGGCATCTATAAAAATATCCACAATTTCTTCTTGGGAATATTTATCTTTATTTAATTCATAAATCTTAAACATGTAATTCAAACCCTCGCGCATTTCTTTTTGTCGGCTAAGGTTGAAAGATATTTTTTTCTCTTTCTGCATGGTTAGTTCATCCTTGAACATATCGTTTTTTTCTATATATTCTTCAAAAAATTTTTTAGTTAAAAAGCCAACAATGGCTTCGTTTACATCTTCAAAAAAAGTTTTCTCTCCGTCTCTAGTGGTCACACAAAAACCGGTTCTAAATGATTTAATCACTCCTTTTTCTTTGTTCTTCTCTTTAGTTATTTGTATAGAATTATAAGATTTCGCGTGCATTAATTCATGAAAGGTCACAAGAGAAAATTCCACATCTGAAACCACCCTGTCCACAATAATACCTCCATATACTGGTGCAGATGCTCCAGCGCTTATTTTCCCTCGTGTTAATTTATCTACGCCCCCTTCTTCTAGTAGATGAATATTTTCAAGAGGTATAATTACATTCTTTTTCCGATTATATTTTTTAAGATAATCATCAACGGCATTTTGGGCGAAATCAATTAAAAGAATATCCTTGTCTGTTTTTTCAATTTCGTGTCCCTCAATTTTTTTTCCTTCTTCTTTAAATTTATTTGCGAGATGAACTTCTAATTCATTTTGACCATTAGGGTATTCCTTTGGTATTCCAACAACCTTATCAACATGAGGCATTTCAAATCTTTCCATGTAGGTATTTTAGCCTAAATCAAATATTTGAGGTAGGTGGATGTAAATGGCGAAAATTTTGAACTTTATCCTATTCGAATTTCGCACGCAAGCAAAGCAGTTTGCTTTCTCGCCTCCGCATAATAAAAAACCGCCCATTTTGGGACGGTTTTTTATTTTTGCGGAGGCGGCGAGATTCGAACTCGCGGTACGGTTTCCCATACAACAGTTTTCAAGACTGCCGCCTTCAACCACTCAGCCACACCTCCGTTGAATAGATTACTGTATTTTCGTATTTTTCTCAAGTTTTTATGTAAAATTTAAAGCGCTCCCGTGAGGGAGCGCTTTTAGTTTCGGACTTTATAACTTTCTACTTTCAACTTTATAACTTAAAACTCTCTTCTTCTTTTTGGTTTTCACTTCTTGGTGTTGCGACTGATTTTTCAAAAAGTTTTCGAATTGGTCTTTTGAAAACTTGAGCTACTCTCTCTTTTGGTATTTTAGCTACTTTAAAAAGATACCAAATGTCTAAAATAGAAAGTGTGTTTAGTAAAAGCAGGGCAACAAACCATCCTCGGTCTCCGTTTCGAGCTGCTGTCCAAACAGAAAAAATTTTCCAAATAAGTGTCCAAAAACTTAAAAGAAAAATTACTATAAAAATTATTGTATCGTTCTGCACGGGGCAATTATAGCAAGGTGTTATTCAAAGCGCCATATTGTGTGGTATATTCCAGGTTATGAAATACCTGGGAATTGATTTTGGAGGAAAAAATATTGGAGTCGCTATTTCAGACGATGACGGACAAATAGCTTTTCCTTTCAAGACTTTAAAAAATGAAGGAGGACTTATAGCTTCAATAAAAGATATTTGTCATTTGGAAAAAGTGGAAACAATAGTTTTGGGCAAATCGATAAATGACCAAGGACAGCCAAATCAAATTCAAAAACAAATTGAAAATTTTAAAGAAGCGCTAATTTCAGATATTAAGTTGCCTGTTAAATGGCAAAATGAAAGCTTTTCGTCTATGCATGTTTTAGATGAAGCAAGGGGGGGAGATGGCGGTGATCACTCTCAAGCAGCCGCCTTGATATTACAGAGATTTTTAGAGAGAGCTAATTCTTGATAAACTATATATATGGAAAACATAAGTATTGATGATTTTGCAAAAATAGAAATAAAGTTAGGAAAAATTCTTTCAGCAGAAACAGTTGAGGGGGCGGACAAGCTTATTAAATTTATGGTAGATCTTGGGGAAGAAAATCCTCGCCAAATTCTTTCAGGTATTCGCGAGAGATATGCTAACTGGGAAGGTCTAGTAGGAAAAATGGTTCCAGTTATTGCAAATTTGCCAACTCGTAAATTGAAAGGTTTGGATAGCCAAGGAATGATAATGTACGCAGTTGGCGAAACAGAATTTGCTCCGATTCATCCAGAGTTTAATGTTGCCCCAGGCACAAGAGCTTCATAGTGTGGAAATATTTTTACCCGAAAACATAATAGGGACATTTGGTCTGCTTGGGGCAGGTATTGTTATTTTTGCCGAAACGGGTTTGTTTTTTGGATTCTTTTTGCCAGGAGATACTCTTATTTTGACGGCGGGAGTTTTTGCTTCGCAGGGGTATTATTCTTTTGCCGCCATGTTTTTTGTTTTGGCAATTTCCGCTATTATTGGTGACATTGTTGGATATTTTAGTGGACAAAAGATGGGCGCTTATTGGTTTACCAAAAAAGAATCTTTTTTCTTTAAGAGGGGCTATATTGAAAAAGCAGAGCATTTTTATAATAAATATGGAATCGCAACTATTGTTGTGGCACGATTTGTTCCAATAGTTCGAACTTTTGCACCGATTATTGCTGGAGTTATAAAAATGAAATATTCTACTTTTATTTTTTATAATATTTTCGGGGCGCTTTTGTGGGTTTTGGGTATTGGAGGTTTGGGATATTTTTTAGGTGGTATTTTGCCTCAAAATACTATTTTACACGGCGCTCTTGTTGCTTTTATATTTATATCTATCATTACGCCGCTTGTGCCAAGAATATTTAATAAATTTTTTAATAAAAAACCCGAAACAACTGAAGTTACTGAAGAAATAAAATAAAATATTGCGCTATAATAAATACTATGAAAATTCTATCTAAGATTTTTCCATCTCCAAATTATTTAAATATTCCATGCTTTGGTGTCTACATGTCAGATACTTCTATTAAGTATGTTCAAATAAATTCGAATGGCATTTTTGATAAGCTGGGTAAATTTGGCGTTGTTGATTTGCCAGAGGGTGTAATACGAAACGGTGAAATTTTAAATCCAGAAAAAGTTGTCGAAATTCTAAGAGATATAAAAAATAAAGAAAAAATATCTTTTGCAAGGGTTGGGGTGGATGAGAAAAATATTTTCCAATATATTTTGGAGATTCCCGTTGAAAAGTCAAAAAATATAAAACAAATAGTAGAGGCAAGTGTTGAAGAGAAATCTGGAACTTCTTTTAAAAATTTTGTAGTTGATTATGAAATAATAGAAGCAAGTACAAAGAGTATAAAAATTTCTGTTTTTGTTTCAAAGAAGCAAACGATAGGTGGTTACATTTCGATTTTTGATAAAGCAAAAATAAAAATTATTTCACTTGAACCTGTGGGGAACGCCTTGGTTCGTGCTGTTGGAGGAGGTTCTGGTGGGCAAATAATAGTCGATATAGGCAAAAGAAAGACCGATCTACTCTTTGTTTATAAGGGTAAAAAAATATATTCGACTGAAATCTTCTTTGGAGGAGAACTTGTCACAAAAGCTTTGGTGGCTAAACTTGGTCTTAGTTTTTCTCAGGCAGAAAATAAAAAGATTTCTGTTGGACTAAATAAGAGCTTGGAAAACAAAGATTTTTTTGAATTTTTGGTCGGCAACATTTCTATATTAAAAGATAAAATTAATTCTACATATTTAGAATGGATTTCAGAAAACAAAGAGCAGATGTTTTTAGATTTTAAATTACAAAAGATAATACTTTCAGGGGGGACTGCTAATATGGCGGGGCTTAAGGATTATCTTGCCACTACTCTAAAGATTCCCGTTGAAATAGCTAATCCTTGGATAAATTTACAAACTAGCGAGTCATTTGTTTCAACAATGACATACGAAGATTCTTTATCTTTTGCGCAGGTTGTAGGGCTGGCGATGGCAGAAAAATAATATGATAAATTTTTTACCACAAAATAAAAAAAGAGAAATAGATTTTCTTCTAAAAAGAAGGGCTTACATAATATTATTTTTTTGTTTAGGAATTGCATTTTTTGTATTTTCTTTGTTTTTGGCTCCTTCTATATATTTTTTAAACTTAAAGAAAGAAAATTTTAATAAGACTCTGTCTGTTTCTATTGAAGAAAGAAACAGAACACTTCAGGATACAAAAAAAGAAGTCGCTTATTCAAACCAAACAACTAACTTGTATCTTGAAAATAAACAAAATATTAGTGTTTCAGATGTTTATTTTTCACAAATTATAAAAAATAAACCAGACAGTGTTGGATTGAATGGTTTTTACTTTGAAAAAAGGGAAGATGGTTCTATCGTTGATGTTTCGGGTGTTTCACCAAGAATAGAAGCCGTCTCTCTTTTTGTAGAAAGTTTAAGGTTGGTTCCAAAAGTTAAAGAGGTCGTCGTCGTTGATTCAAAAGAAAATGCAGGTAAAAATTTTACTTTTAGTATCAGAGTTATTTATGAAAAATAGTAAGAAAAATATTTTATTTATAATTGCTTTACTGATAGCACTGATTGGTGTTTTTTCAAGTATTTTTTTTATTCGCGAGATTTTTTCAGGAATAAAGTCGGCTGATAGTCTAAAGAAAGAAATAGGTGCATCTGAAATAATCGATTTGTCCGTAGAGAAAGCTGTAAAAGATATATCAGAAACAAAAGAAGTTGTTCGCACCCTAGATCAATTATTCGTAGATAGTAACTCTCTAAAAGATAAGTTGGATAAAATAAAGAACGATTTAAACTTAGTTAAAAATTCTTTTGATTTTGTTCCGGTGGTAAATCAAAATAGTGAAAATTTTGTTTTTTCTGGAAAATCAACCGGTAAATTTTCTGAAGTTACCAGACAGCTACAGATTATTGAGAATCATATTTATCCAATAAAAATTTTAAAAGTAGACTTGGTTAAATCAAATGGTAATTCTCAAGATTTGTGGGTATTGTTTTTTGAAGCTGAGTTTTTAACAAATAAAATATATGAATAAAAATAAAGTTTTTGTAAAAAATGAAATATCAGAAATTTTGGCTTATAGATGGGGAAGAATATTAAAATTTACCTTTTGGTTTTTAGTCGTTGGTTTTTTAGTGTCTGTGGTTTTATTTTTGTACCTGTATAAAGCATTTGAAAGATCTGTTGTTTTAGACGTGTCTGAAAAAACGTTATTTTTAGATAGGGTAAAAATAAAAGAGGCCGAGATCTTTTATAAAGAGAAAGAAAATTTAGTTGAAGTTTTGAAACAGAGTAAGTCAGAGGCCATTGACCCGAGCGTCGTAAACAGTTATAGTTTGGAGCAGTAAAGGTGTTTGCCTCCGTAGTTCAATGGATAAAACGACTCCCTTCTAAGGAGTAGCTCTAGGTTCGATTCCTGGCGGGGGCACAAAAATACTAAAGTCCGAATGCAACGCATTCGGACTTTAGATTTAAGCCCCGACAGGAATCGAACCGAAGGCGCTAATTTTTAAAGAGCGAAGCGACTATAAAAATTAAGCGTTTCGACCACAGGGAGAAGCGATTCCTGGCGGGACTGGGGGAGATATTGACTTTTAAGATAAACTATGCTATTATATATAGTAGGTTTTTCTACTCCCTTAAATTAGTAGATATTGTGAGAATAGACAAACTCACTTAATGGCACGACGCAATCAAATAATCTCGGCATCGCACGTTGCGGTAAAATACATTAAAAAATGAATAGCACATTGAATAATCTAGCGTTACTTTCTTTCAATAGAAAAGCTAGGAAGCTTGGTAAAAATATTGAAGTTGCTAATTTAACTAATCAAGGATTTTTTGAAGAACACTTGGTTCGTGCAGGTGAAACCTTATTCATTTGGAGTGAAGAAAATGGATTCCATTCTATCCTCACTGAAAATGACAAAGAACTTGTGCGTCTCGTAAATTTTCCAGATAAATACGGCAAAGATGAAGTTTACCATTTTGGTATTCTTAACCCCGATAAAACTAAACTATATGTTTATCGGTCTTACGATCAAGTTCCCGATGAAAAAGGCAAGATGATAGCTTACGGCTTACAATTTCAAATTGCGGAATATTTTAAAAATGAAGATTTCCAAGAAAGTGAAGTTGATATTTATAGAAGACATTGACCCACCAGTAGAAAATCTACTTCGGTGGGTTTTCTTTTTGTGAGATTTAAAAAATTACAACCCTTTCTGTTTGACTTTTATATTTATTATTATATAATACAATAAACTAAAAAAGATCCATAAAATGAAAAAAATAATCCCACTATTAAGTGCAATGTTGTTGCTAGCATTATCGGTTAATGCTCAAACAGACACAGCTACTCAAGCTAAAATTGATTCAATTGAAAAAGTGAGCAAGGAAAAGACTGAGGCTATTATTAAGGCCGCTGAAGAAAAAGAAAAAGCTCGAATTGAGCTTGAAAAAACAAATAAGTTTAAAAATGATTCAATTGCTTCGGCTCGTGCCAAAATAGTCGAAGACAAAAAAGCTCTTGAAGAGCAGAAAAAGCTTGAAGCAAAACAAAAAGCCGATTCAATCTCTAGTGCTCGAGCCGAGGCTCTTAGAAAGAAAAAAGAGCAAGAAGCTGCTATAAAAGAAGCTGTTAGGAAAAAAAATGAAGCAGAGAAAAAGGCAAAAGAAGATGCATTAAAAAAGAAAAACTAAAAAGATTTTTGCATAGGAGCCCCTGGATTTACAGGGGCTTTTTTCGTGACAAAATAACACTTTATGCTATAGTTCTTTTGTAATTACTGGTTGTAATTATGAAGATATGTGCGCGCGGTTAGCTCAGTTGGTAGAGCAGCGCTTTTACACAGCGAAGGTCAGGGGTTCAAATCCCTTACCGCGCACATGAGCATGGAAGATTTTTCTAATAGAATCTCACTTGAGAGAAATCCTTTTTCGGATGAAGTTCTTTCTAAGTTAGAAGCAAAAGCTAAAAAGAAAATAGAGATATATAGACCTAAGACTGAAGATTTTAGAGATCTTTATGGCGAGCAAGTTGATGTAGATAATTCTTTTGTTGATGGTTTAGAGAAAAAATGGGCAGAAGAAAACTTAAAATTATCTGATTTTGAAAGAGAAAAAATAGAAAAAAATAAAAAAATTTCTAATATAACAGAAGGTATCGTTATTGATCAGTTGTCAGGTAAATGGCTTGAAAATAAGGGTGTGTGTACACCAACATCAAAATTTGATGATTATAAAAATGGGGTAGATATGGTTGTCGAGTTTCCAAAAGAAGGCACCCCTAACGAATACATGGGCATAGGAATGGATATTACTTTTTCAAGTGACCAAGCTGGCGTGGAGGCAAAATTAGCTAGAATAATAAAACAAAATGTTGCACCAAATACTTTTTCGGAAATAAAGTATTTTGACTCAGAAGAAATAAAAGGAAAGATTGTTGTACCAAGAATTGTCATCGCTATAAATGAGGAGTATGTTAAGGATCTTTTTTCTTTAGAGGATAAAAATCAAAAAGAAAAAATAGCAGATCATAAAATACAACTTATATTTCTTTGGCAAATTCAGCAACAATGCTCTACTTTTTGTAAAATAGCTTACGCGCATGGCGCAAAAGAAGTATCAAAAGCTTATTCAGACGTTTTTGATCGTATAAGTGCGATAATGCAAGAAAAAATTGAAGATTATGAAAAAAACCCAGATATCTTGTCAGGTGACGTTGCTTCAAATACAATTTTTAATTTTTGTAATGACAAAGAAAATAAAATGGGGCTCAATCGAAATGTAGCTTGACAATTTTTAGTTTAAGTGTAGAATATCGACAGATATAAAAAACTTAAAATGTTAAGACTCGAAATAAAGAAACCTTTTATTCAAAAGATAATAGGAATAATGAAGGAACAGGGTGTTAGTGAATTAAATTACCATCTATCAATAAAACTGATGAACCTACGTGTTAGTGTTTCGGAAAATCTTAAGGTAAAAGATACCAAAATTAAATTCCTTTATGTTGACGAAGAAGACAATAAGGCTTATCTAGTAAAAAAAGTCTAACGTGATTTAAAACCGTTAGACTTTTTATTTTGGTTCTTTTATTTGTAAAATATCTTTTTTCATGTAATATGGGAAAGTCGACTGATTATTCGATTTAACTTTCAAAAAAATGACAGACGAACTAAATAACACAATGCCAGCTGATGAAAACACAGCAGACATGGGTGCTGAAAACCAAGCTGAAGGCGTAGCTATGCCAGAAGAAAACAAGGAAGAGGAATCTTCAACAGAAGAAGCAGCAATGTAGTAACGTAAAACGCACCGCAAGGTGCGTTTTGAGATTATGATAATAAAAGAAACAAAAGATTATATTATTTTGAACAAACCAGCTGGTTTGGTTGTTCATGGCGACGGAAGAAGTTGCGACGAAACACTTGCTGATATTTTAATAAAGAAAAAAATGGTTCCTATAAATGTGGGGGAACAAATTTCAACAGATATAACAGAGGGATCTCCTGTTTGTAAATTGCCATCACATAAATATCTAAAAACTATTTTGAAAATTTATCGCCCTGGTATAGTACACCGACTTGATAAAGATACATCAGGTATTATGATTGTCGCCAAAAACCCAAAATCATTTTTATATTTCAAAACACAATTCAAAAAAAGACGAGTTATAAAAAATTACAAAGCCATTGTTTGGGGAAAAATAAATAAACCAACTTTTGCAGTTTCTGCTCCTATTGCTCGAAGTACGATGGACTTTAGGAAATATAAAACAGGAAAAAATACTAGAGGTGAAAAAAGGGATGCACTTACAAACTTTAGAGTTATTAAAAGTTTTGAGTACAAGGGGAATCTTTTTACATACTTAGAAGCAAGTCCAAAGACAGGAAGAACTCATCAGATTCGAGTTCATTTGGCGCATATTGGCAATCCAATTGTTTCTGATTCTTTGTACGCCGAAGGTAAGCCAGAGGTTTTGGGATTTAAGCGACCAGCACTTCATGCGCACAAGATATATTTCAAGGAAATGGAAGGAGAACAGGTTTCTTATGAGGCTGAAATGCCAGAAGACTTCAAAAAAGCCTTGGCACTTGTAAAGCTTTAATTTGTGTGATAAAGTCCTATTCTATATGGCAATGACGCTTACACCAGTAAACATAGACGAAAGAAAGAAACTTGAGTTCAATTCAGGGGACACAGTTCGTGTATGGGTAAAAATTGAAGAAAAAGGTAAAACTCGAACTCAGGCTTTCGAAGGTCTAGTTCTTTCAAGAAAGCACGGATCTGAAATTGGAGCCACTTTTACTGTTCGAAAAGTTTCAAACAGTGTTGGTGTAGAAAGAATTTTTTCTCTATATTCACCACTTATTGATAAAATCGAAGTTGTAAAGAAATCTAGAGCAAGACGATCAAAACTTTATTACATCCGAGACAAGGCTGCTAGAGAAGTAAAAAGAAAAATGAAAGCGGTAACTATTGGAGCAAGTAAGATGGAGGAAGTAGATGTACCAGCCGAAGAAGTTGTAAATACTGAAGAATAAAAAATCCCGCATCTAGCGGGTTTTTTATCGACAAAATAAATAATTCGGTTAGTATAGAAAGGCAATGTGCAGGTGGCGAAACTCATAATGACTTATAGTACGCACTACGGTAGTGCGACGAAGATATGATTATGAATTTTATACCGGCATTCAATAATATGCGCAGGTGGCGAAACTGGTAGACGCACTACCTTGAGGTGGTAGCGGGAGTAATCTTGTGGGAGTTCAAATCTCCCTCTGCGCACAAATAAAAAACACCCCCTATTAATAGATGGGTGTTTTTTATTTTTGTGTGTATAATTTAAATTACAAATGGATTCGACAAAAAAATTTTTAATAATTATTTTAGTGATTGTAGTTCTTGGAATTTTCGCTTTTATTTTAAAGCAGCGAAAAGATACTATTCCAACAGACGGACTCACTTCTACTTGGGAGACTTTTAAATATCAAAATAGAGAATTTCCGTATCCACCAACTTGGGCGTTTGAAGAAATGTTTGGTGGCAAAAATGGAAAAGAGGTTGTTGGTGTTTTTGTGTACAATAAAAATTCTGCAAATAAAGAAATAAATGTAACAGTAGGGGGTGAAAAAAATTGCGATGAGTTAAAAGATCAGAAGTTGTGTTTGGGTAAAATTCCAGTTTATACAGACAATCAAGACCCAGAAGCAATGCAGTTATTTGAACTTTATGTGCGAATTAACGAAAATCCACAATAAAAAAAGTAAAAATCGTTTATACTATATATAGATGATTACAGAAGAATTACTATCGTATATTAAAAAGCAGTTGGAGATTGGGCATTCTGAAGAAACTGTTAGAAAAATTTTAATAGATCATAAATGGAAACAAGATGATGTTGATCAGGCTTTTTCTACAGTGTTAGGTGCGAAGCCTCAAAATACACAAGGTGAAGTAGCGTCCATTATGCGACCAGGATTTTCAGGTGCCCAGCCACAGCAAACATCAGGATTTTCTCAGCCACAAATAAGTCAGCCACGAGTCGAGCCAGTAAGTGTTCAGCCAGTTCAATCGCCACAAACAACATTTCAACCACAACCTGCACAAAATACACAGGCAAGTGAGCCTATTGTTAAATCAGAACCAATAGCCGAACCACAAATTCAACCACGGGCGGTTGTTGAGCCGGTTGCCGTTAGTCGACCAGAACCAATATTTCAAATAAATCCAAAACTTCAGCAACAATTTCAAACTGACACCCAGCCCGAGCCAGTTACTGATGAGAAAAATACTATACGACCAATTGAAGTAAAATCTGAAGGTCCTGTTTTTATGCCAAAAACTTTTGGTTCAAAACCGCTTGGTGAAATACAGACAGATAAAAAAGTTCAATTTGGTGCCGTGATACAACCAAACGAAGTTAAACAGCCAGAAATAAAGATAGAGCCAGAATCACTGGTTGATGCAAATAATGATTTTTATAAATCACTAACAACAAATACATCAGAAGTTTCTAAAAAAGACTCAGGACCATTAACTTTTTCTGACAAAAAACCAGAAACAACAACAGAGGCGGGGAGGACTATTGGTCAACCAATGTTAAAACCAAAAACATTTGGTCCAAAAGTTTTTGGAAATAATTTACAGACTCAGTTCAATAAAATGGAGCCATCAAGTTATGGAAAATTTGCAACACCTGAAGCTCAGGGTGTTGCCTCGGGCGAACGAGTCGCTTCTCCTGTTGGAGTTGTGCCTTCTGATTTGTATCAAAAAAATAAACCAGAGAGTACAACATTGAGAGAGGCGCAAGCTAAAATGCCAATTCAGATGGCTAGTCAGGCAAATCCTAATATTATTGAAAATGATGTTATCGAGGATGAAAAAAAGGGAGGGGGTTTTTTAAAAAAAATAGGAATTATTTTAGCAGTTCTTATTATTTTAGGTGGGGCTGGTTATGGTTATTTAACTTTTTTCCACCGAGGTATATCTAAAGACTCAAAGTTTATGCAAAATTTCCAAAATGTTTCTTCTGCTGATTTTGAGATTACTGCCAGTGGTCCAGTTTTGAGCGGAATCTTCCCAACATCAGAAGATCCAAATTTATTAACAGCTAAAATAAAAGCATTTGTAGACGTTTCTGATTCCAGTAATAAAATTTCAAATTTTGAGGTAAATATTAAAAATGGAAAAGAGTTAAACTTTAATGTGGTTAGTACTAATACTGCTTCTTATGCGTACACAACATACGAAGATTTTTCCTTCAAAAATCAATGGATTCAATTGGGTGGGCCATTCTTTCAATCATTTTTACCAAGCATGCTTTCTGGAACTCTGCCAAATGGGGTAGTTGCTGATAGTGGCGCTGTATTGGACGAAAAAACTGCAGTTAGTATTAGGCAACTTTTTAGTAAATTTCCAATTCTAACTTTAGTTTACGAAAAAGGTTCTGAAGAAATAAATGGCAATAATGTAAATGTGTATTCTTTTGAGCTAAATAAGGAGGCGTTAAGTTTGTATCTAGAGCAGTTGTCTGTTTTATCTAGTGGTTCGAGTGGTTATGAATCTTCTGTGAATCAGATAAAAAACTTGTTAAGTTCTGTTGAGGTAAAAGAGGGAACAATATGGATTGATCAAAATGGATTACCTGTTAGGATTGTTGCAGTATTGAGCACTATGGGAAATGTTGCAACTAGTTCTTTGAATATAGAAATAAATTCTTATAATCAAAAACAAGATATTTCTCTGCCTGGTAATTTTATAAAGCCAGAAATTACAAACGGTGACATTTCTTTTGCGGAAGGGGAGCTTAAGGATTCAATAAGAAAAATTTTTGTTGATTTACAGAGTATCTCAAATAATTTTAAAAATCTTAATAAAAATAATTTTACAGGAATTTGCCAAGATGCATCTTCGGGTTTTTCAGGTAGATTCAAAGAGCTTGAAACTATTTCTCCAAACATAACACCGATTTGTAAAGATGGTTCTTCTGGTTTTTTGGTTGGGGCTAAATATTCAGACAATAAATATCTTTGTGTAGACAAGTCAAAAATTACCGATTCAGACGAAGCGGGTGTTTTAGGCTCAACGCTTGCTTGCGTTAGTTCTAAGGAATCTATTTCAGAAGATGTTTATACAAAAGAAACAATAACGGCTTTTGTTAATATTGCAAAAATTTACAAAACTGAAAATCAAAATTCTTTTTCAGGATTGTGTGGAAGTCAGAGTTATTTGATATTTAGCAGGGGGTTGCAGTCTGCAGTTAGTAAAACTGCTCAATGTGTAAGCACTGCGTCTGAATATTCTGTCTTCAGCCCTCTTTCTACTGGTGAATACGCTTGTGTTGATGCTACTGGTAAATATAGCGTTTTAACAAAGCCGGCCACAGGAGCTATGTGCAAATAGTTTTTAATAAAAATGCTTAACCATAACGGCAAATTAATAATTAAAGTATCCAAGATTGTGTTCTTGGTTGTGTAATATAATGGATTTACTTTCAAAAAAATGCAAACCGTGTGAGGGTGGTGTTGATCCATTTGATGCTGAAACTGCACATGTTTATTTATTGGATACGCCAGGTTGGGAAATTTATAATGATTCCAAAAAGATTGAAAGAAAATTTAGATTTAAAAAGTTTATTAATTCAATCGATTTTGTAAATTCGGTTGCGGACTTGGCTGAGAGCGAAGGGCATCACCCCGATATTTTTGTTAGTTTTAACTTAGTTAACCTTACATTGATGACACATGCAATAAAAGGACTTTCAGAAAATGATTTTATCTTAGCTGCTAAAATTAATAATATTTATAATAAAATTTCAAATGGATAGTCAATTCTTTCATATTTTAGCAATTTGCGCCGCTGTTTTTGGTATAGCAATTGCTAGTCATATTTTTATAAAAAAGACAAAGAAAAAACCTTTGGTTTGTCCAATGAGGGCAAATTGTGATAGCGTTATTCATAGCGCATATTCAAAAACACTCGGAATAAGAAATGAGATAGTTGGGGTATTGTATTATTTAGCTGTTATTGTTTTTCATTTATTATTTTTAATTTTTCCAATCGCATACGATAGTCATATTTATTTTTCTATTTACACTGTTTCTTTGGGGGCATTTATGTTTTCAATGTATTTGGTCGGTGTTCAGGGATTTATTTTGAAAGAGTGGTGTACCTGGTGTGTATTTTCTGCAATTGCTTCTACTATTATCTTTATAGCAACCGCTTTTTCTATAGATGTCCCAATGGCAAGTGTGTTTTTGGCGAATAGAGACTCTTTGATTATCTTACATGTTTTGGGGGTTTCTTTGGGGCTCGGCGGTGCGGTTATTACAGATTTGTTTTTCTTTAAGTTTCTAAAAGATTTGAGAATTTCAAATGAAGAAGCAGACACTTTGAGAACCCTGTCTAATATTATTTGGTCAGCAATTATTGTCTTGATTGTAACTGGTGTAGGATTATTTTGGCCACAGTCTGAAAGACTACTTGATTCTGGAAAGTTCCTTACAAAAATTATTGCAGTAATTGTTCTTGTTATAAATGGATTTATGTTGAATTTTTTGATCGCCCCAAGACTTGTTGAAATAAGTTTTGACGAGGATTACAAAGATGATCAAAAAGAACTAAAGCATTTGAAGCATTTGGCTTTCTTTTCAGGGGCGATTTCTATAACTTCTTGGGTTTTTATATTTATTTTGGGTTCAATTAGGAATATTCCATGGCCATTTGAAACCTTGATCTCTGTTTATGTCGGACTTTTGGTTGTGGCTTATTTGGTAAGTAGGATTATGGAAAAAAGACTCCTTAAGGGGTAGGGGGTTTTCCTTCGCTAAGTTTTGTGGTAAAAAGGAGTTTCATGGTGACTATAGTTTAGTGGTAAAACTCCGGTTTGTGGAACCGGTATCGAGAGTTCAATTCTCTCTAGTCACCCCATAAAAAAATCTCCCAAATGGGAGATTTTTTTATGGGGTGACTAAGCAAGCAAACTGCTTTGCTTGCGCGAGAGAATTGAAAAGGTTCTCCCTTATTTTTTAAAAGCTGTGCTTTTAAAAAATGGGAAACCTGCACTGATCCTGTAAGGATCAATTCTCTCAATATTAAACATTCTTGCGTGGTCTTTTTTTAGTTGAGGCAACTAAGCAGTAAAACTTTTGCTTACCCTATATTTTTAAAATCTGGTATAGTTTTTAAATGGAATTTGCGAATAAAGAGTTAGAAATAAAAGAGACAAAGAAACAAGAAGATCCTGATTTTGAAAAATGGTTTAAAGGTAGTGTGGTTGTTGATAATAATGGAAGACCTTTAAAGGTCTTCCATGCAACAACTATTAAAAATTTTGAAGGTTTAAACCTTAAGTCTTCAGAAGAGGGTGATTGGTCTTCCTGGGGTGTTTATTTTTCTTCAGATAGAAAAGCTACCGTAGATTATATGAAGCAGAATTATATTGATTCCACAGATCGATTTGAAAGACTTCTTTCTAGAGAGGATTCAGAAAATGATTTGATTTCCAAAGATCGGACAGAATATTTAAACAATCACGAATCAAATGTTAAGACATTTTCTTGTTTTATTAAAATTACCAAACCTCTTGTTTTAGAAAACCACCAACAGCTAATGGACCTTTATTATGGTGGGGCTACAAAAAAACAATTAGAAGAGCAATATGACGGAATAATAGTAAATCACGATAGCGATTTTACAGATCAATATGTAGTTTTTAATCCAGATAATATAAAAATATTACCGTCTGATATTTTAGAGAATGAATAATCCAGGGTGTTATAATCAATCCCATGGATAAATATGTTCTAGTTTCAACAAGAGAGGAAATTTTAAAAAAGTTAGGAAATCTATTTATTGATAGCGCAATCGAGGCTCATGTTTTTGGGTCAGTTGCACGTGGAGATGCTGATTTTTATAGTGACATAGATATTTGGTTTACATTTAAAGATGAAGAGTATGAAGAGGTCTATAAAAATCGATTTGAAAACTACAGAAGATTAGGGACTTTAATTCACTCCTGTGAGGCGCCACAGAATGCACCAATCAACGGTGTACATACGGCAATGCTTATTAAAACAGTGGAGGTGATTTCGGTTGTAGATATATATTTATGTCCCTTAGCAAGCGCGTATAAAATTAAAGACGGGAAGAAATTATTTGGAATTGATCTTCCTGTAGGGGAGACTACTTTTAATTCTAAAAAAGTAGCAGTAGATAAAAATTATCGAATAGATTTTTTTATTTGTTTTATTTTTAATACAATTAAAAAGTTAGCAAGAAATGAAAAAGACCCACTTGAGGGAGTGATTCGAGAATATGAAAACCTTTATAAAAATTACAATATTTCTATTAGTCCACTTGATAATACAGAACAAAATTTTAATACTTTAGAAAATATAATTGAAAATACAAAAAAGATAGCAAACGAAAAGCAGAAAGAAGCTTTGTTTATAATTCATAACTTTGCACAGAAATTACTTTTTTAGATTTTCTTAATTAAAAAACACCCCTACGAAAGGGGTGTTTTTGCTAAGTAGATTTTTTACTTAGCTGTTTTAGTTTTTGAAAGTGCGATTTCATAGCTTTAGTTAAGGATAAATTTACATAAGGAACTCCAAACTCTTCACATACTTTTTCTACGATTTGCTGGATCTTGTGATAGTGAATATGAGAAATATTTGGAAATAAATGGTGCTCTATTTGATGATTAAGGCCACCGATATAGAAGCGTAGTATTTTGCTATCGGTTTGAAAATTAATAGTTTCAAATAGTTGCTGTTCTTCCCACGAATGAGACATTTCTCCATCAAAGGATTTCGTAAATTTACTAGCCTCAACAATGTGTGCCAATTGAAACACAAGAGCAATAATGATTCCAGTCGTGCTAGACATTAGAAGGTAGCACAAAACAGCTGTACCAAGATCACTTACAATCCAAGGAAGACCTATTGTCCAGAAAAAATAACTTATTTTGCTGAACCAAAAAATAAAATGCATTTGAAATGTAAATTTCTTTTTAGGGATTTCGTAGTTGTGGATTTTTCTAGAAAAATATTTCTTAAAATCATTTACCCAAACCCAGTAGATATAAAGCATGGCATATAAAATGACTACCGGAAGCCAATATCTTTGGATGTAAGGATGGAACCATTTTAGTTTTTGCTCTGGGCCCATTCTTAAAATTCCTGTATGGATATCGTCATCTAATTCTTCAACATTTACAAAACTATGATGAAGAAAAACATGTTTTATTACCCAAAAAACAGAACAAGCCCCCATAAGCTCAAGTGTTAGCAACATAAGATCATTGACCCAAGATTTTTCAGAAAAAGATTTATGACTTGCGTCATGCATAACATTAAAGCCAATACCCGCAAGAATAAATCCCATAAAGAAATTCAGAATAAATGGAATTAGAATGTATCCATTGGAGAGGTAATAAATAATCAATCCATAAGTAGTAAACCCTAAAGTTAGTAGAATTATCGCCTTAAGGAGTAAGTCTTTTCCGCCAGTTTTTTTGATATTGTTGGTTTCAAAGTAATAATCTACTCGTGCCTTCAGCGTTTTCGAAAACGCCGAGTTGCTTTCTTTGTTGTATTTAACTGTTCGCGTTCCCATATTTTTAGTTTTTTTAAGGTTTTTATAATTTTAACATACTTTGATTTTTGAAAAACTCGCATCTTTTTTGTAATTTCTGGTAAAATTAACGCATCACTATGTTAAAATTTGAATACATGAGAGTTGTATTTCAAAGAGCAAGACAAACAGAAATGTTAAGAGCTTTAGCTTTTGCTATAGTTTTGTTTATAATTCTTGGTCAAATTGCAATAAGGTTTGATTTGGTTAGGGCAGTTGGGCAAATTCCTGCACAAAATGTTTTAGGGCAACTTGAACATAGTACAACTCCAACTTTTTCGCCAGACCTGACCGAGAGCGCTTTTGCTTCAAATAATTCAGGCGCCATCGGCCCTCTTGGGTTTGATCTGCCTGGAGATACGGGAATCGATTATGTAAACCATAGAATGTTTATCGCTGATGCTTTAAACAATAGAGTTTTAGTATTCAATCTAAATGAAAGTAATGAAATTGTTGACTACGAAGCTGATTATGTTTTTGGGCAAGTGGATTTTTCAACTAATAATGTGGGCGTAGATGTTATAAGTTTAAACACTCCAATTTACCTTGTTGTTGATCAAGATAATGAACGGTTGTTTGTTTCTGATACGAATAATAATCGTGTTTTGGTCTTTGATATTTCAAATGTTTCAAACGGTCAGGCTGCGGCATACGTTTTGGGGCAAGTGGATTTTGAATCAGCGGAAGGTCATTTGAAGGATACTGGATTAAATCAGCCATTGGGTATAGCGCTTGATTCTAGTGGTACAAATTTATTTGTAGCCGATTCTCAAAACAACCGTGTAATGGTCTTTGATGTCACAGAAATATCAAATGGAGAACCTGCAGTAAATGTTTTGGGACAGATCGATGGTTTTGAGGTTGGGACATCGGGTAGTGGGGATACTTTTTTAAACACGCCATACGATCTTACTTATGAATCATCCACAGACTCTCTTTTTGTTGCCGACTCTCAAAACAACCGCGTAATGGTTTTTGATGTCTCAAGTATTACCGACGGGGAACCAGCAGTAAATGTTTTGGGACAGACGGATTTTGAAACAACCTCTGGTGGTGTTGGAAATTTTGGCTTAAATGTTCCACAAGGTTTGGAAGTTGCCGGAGGGTCACTTTTTGTTGCTGATTCTGGAAACAACCGCGTAATGGTTTTTGATGTAGAGGATATTGTGAGTGGTGAATCGGCTGTAAATGTTTTAGGGCAAGTGGATTTTGATTCTCTTGATTTTGATTGGCCAAATAACTCTTTACAAATATTCGGATCTTTTTTCTCTACAGGTAATCTTCCTGCTATTTATTTTAATTTTGATACGGATGAACTTTTTGTATCAGATCAAGCGACCCACAGAATAGTTATTTTTGATGTAAGTGATATCGTGGACGGAGAAGAAGCCAGCAATGTTTTAGGTTTTTACTCCGAAGGAACAGTGGATGTTTTTGGGGCTATTTCTTTTGAAAATTCTGTTGTAAATAGTGGTGGAGGCACTGTGAATGCTTATGGTTTTGAAGATTTAATTTCTGTTGAAATTGATACAGTTAACCATAGACTTTTTGCAATTTCTACTAATAATGTCGGTAGAATTTTAGTATTCGACCTAAATGTTGACAATGAAATTGTCGACTACGAAGCCGATTATGTTTTAGGGCAAGTGGATTTTGTTAGTTCAGGGAATTCTGATGATTCCGCTGGTTTTGATGCCCCGCATGATTTAGCGTTTGATGCAGACAATAGTTATCTATATGTTTCAGATTCTAATTCAGATAGAGTTTTGGTGTTTGATGTTTCAAGTATCTCAAACAATGAACCAGCGATTCATGTTTTGGGGCAGGGAGATTTTGTAATAGGTAATAATTCAAATACTGTGGATCAATTTACACTGGATTACCCAACAGGACTTTCTTTTGATTCTGAAAATAATCTACTTTATGTTGCCGACTCTCAAAACAACCGCGTAATGGTTTTTGATGTCTCAAGTATTACC
>CAYLKL010000001.1:42284-70755 GCA_964384645.1 uncultured Candidatus Saccharibacteria bacterium | reverse complement strand
GACGGAGAACCAGCAGTAAATGTTTTGGGACAGGTAGATTTTTTGAGTGAAGGAACAGCGCTGACTGCTACAGGTATGAATTTGCCCTATGCAATTACAATAGATAGTTTGAATGAAAAATTATATGTATCAGATAAACAAAACTTTCGAGTTTTGATTTTTGATGTCTCAAGTATTACCGACGGGGAACTAGCAGTAAATGTTTTGGGCTCAGACACTTTTACAGATTCTGGTAGTGGAACAACTGATTCTTCTTTTAATTTTAGTGCAAGATTTTATGAATTACCTGACGTTGAGATTAATTCTCTTAACCAAAAATTGTTTCTTTCTGATTCTGGAAACAACCGCGTAATGGTTTTTGATGTCTCAGGTATTACCGACGGGGAACCAGCAGTTGCTGTTATCGGTCAAGATGATTTTACTTCTTCGGTTTCTGATGTGTCACAGACGTCTTTTGATACACCAAAGGGTATTTATTTGGATTCTGAAACAAATAGAATTTTTGTAGCTGATTCAGGGAGTAATAGAGTTTTAGAATTTGGCTTTGTTGAGATAACAACTTCTTCTTTAGAGGGGGCAACGGGTGGAATTGCATATACTCAAGAAATTAATTCTTCTTCTTTTCAGGGTGCTGTTAGTTATGAACTTTATTCTGGGGTGCTTCCAGAGGGGCTAACTTTGATAGGGAATGAAATTACGGGCATTCCTACGGCTACTGCCAATTCTTCTATATATAATTTTTCTATAATCGCAAAAGATACAGTTGTGGGTGTTGGCGATTTTTATTCTAACCCAGTAGATTTTTCTTTAGTTGTTATTGGTACAGGTGTTGATACTGGTGGGGGTGGAGGTGGCAGTTCGGGGCCAGATGATAATGTTTATCCAATTATAGAAATCGTAAAACCAGAACAAAATCAAGATTTTGAGTTAGGGCAAGATATTGATGTGTCAGTTCAAGCTGTAGACCTTGACGGAGAAATTGATCGAGTCGAGTTGTTTTTAAACGGTGAACTATTTTCTGAAAATACTGATCAAACTTATACTTTTTTACTTAATAATCTATCGCCAGGTATATATAAAATATTCGCACGAGCATATGATGACGACGAAGCTTTTGGAAATTCGCAAGAAATAACTTTTGTTGTTAAATCTCCAATTGTTATTTTAAATGAAGTGGATAAAAAAGAATGTTCTGATAATAAGGATAATGACAGAGACGGAGCCGTTGATTTTCCAAGTGATTTAGGGTGTTCTAGCTTGAAGGATGACTCAGAAAATGAAATTACAAATACCTTAAGAGTATGTTCTGATGGTGTCGATAATGATGAGGATGGTTTTACAGATATGGGAGACATTGGTTGTTCTAATGAATCAGACAACGACGAGGCAAATTTAATAGTAGAACAAGGTGTGGAAGATGAAAATCCAGCTCCTTGCACTGCGAGCGACAATAGTTGCGACGAAGTTATAACAGAAGATCCAAAAAATACTAAGGTTTTAACAAATTTATCTTTTTGCCCTCCTGGTTTGTTTAATTCAGCAACTTGTATTACAAAAGAGAGCCTGGATTATACTAAAGAAGTTTTAGGATTATCCATAGAACAGGCTTGGGAAATTATAGATTCTCCATATGGTAATTCATTAACTAAAACAATATCAGTCGTAAGCTTGGTCTTCGGTGCAATTTTTACAGTTCTACCTGTTTTGTTTATAAACCCGCTTTCATTTTCTGAAATTTTACTTATTCCAGTAAGACTATGGTCTCTCTTGATGAGTGCTCTTGGTATAAAAAAGAAAGTAAGAAAGTGGGGAGTGGTTTATGATTCTGTTACAAAGCGTCCGCTTGACCCAGTGTACGTGTCTTTGCAGGATGCTGAAGGAAAAGAAATTGCATCTTCGATAACCGACATGGACGGAAGATATGGATTTTTGGTTGAGCCAGGAAAATACAGAATCGTTCCAAAGAAGACAAATTATTCTTTCCCGTCTCTTAAGATGGTTGGTAAAACAAGAGATGAAATATATCTAGATCTTTACTTTGGTTATGTTTTTGAAATAACACAAGAAGGCGGGGTTATTGTTAAAAACATTCCAATGGACCCTATAACTTTTGATTGGAATGAATTTGCTAAGGAAGAAAAAAAGTTGACTAATTTTTACTCAAAGAGAGATATCGTTATGAATAAAATTGGAGACTTTGCTTTTTCACTTGGATTTATTATAGCAATAATAGCTTTTGTTTCAGCTCCAATTGTTTACAATATTTTAATTTTTGCACTATATATCGTACTTATGGTTATTCGAGAGATAGGTTTTAGACAAAAGAAGTCTGGAAGGGTAACGAGAAAAGGAACCGATATTCCACTTCCGTATGCAATCGTTAGGGTTTTTGATTTTCAAACTAATACTGAAATTTCTCAAAAAGTAACAGATAAAATAGGCAAGTTTTTCTGCCTTGTCCAAAAAGGGGAGTATTATGTGACGATTGAAAATAAGGAATCTGATGGGACTTACAAAAAAGTTTTCCAGTCTGAAAAAATAAAAATAAAAGACGGCATTATCGATAATGCATTTGAAGTATAAAGAAAAGCCCGCAATGCGGGCTTTTTTATGAATTAAACAATCTGTCGGTTTCTGTTATACTGGCGACTTTTTCTATACTGGATATGCCAAATTTTTCAGTTTTCATTTTTTCTATTTGAACAAATAGTGTAACCTCTGAAATGGTTATGAGTTCAGTGATTCTGCCTTCAATTTTGACACTAGGATTTATTTGTATGAGCAATGCGCATGTAGAGTTTGCTTTTTGGAATTTTTTCAATTTACTTAAAGTTTCAATACTTTTTTCTTGATCCTCTCCAAAATAAAATTCAACATAAGACAGTTGAGGTGATAGATAGTGTTCTAATTTTTCAATATCTAATCTCTTTTTTTCCTTGTCGCTCTCAATAATAACCACGGGCCAATTTTTCTTTTTTATTGTAAATTTTTTACGGGAATCAATCTGAACAAGTTCTTTTAATAAATTTAAAATTAGTAGGTTTTCTGTGGGGTTTTCTCCCGGAGTAAATTCAAGAGTAATCAATTTAGGTTTTTCAAGAGTATTTTCCATATATTTAGTTTTTAGAGGTTTTGTAGAAGATTACAATACTTTTTGTATTTTTACAAACCAACATCAGAAAGGAGTTTTTTCCAGAAATCTGCTCCGAAATTTACTATCAAAAAGGCCGGGATAAAAATGACCCCGAACAATAATACTAAGAGTATTTTGAACAATCTTTCGAAAATTTCTGCCATATCTTGGAGTCTAGCAGTTTTTTTACTTTTTTCAAATTAGTGGTAGAATCTCCAGGAACCTTTAAATACGAACATATATGAATTTTAAATCAAAGAAACAGTTCAGTTTCAGAAAAAAAAGCATTAAAACTAGAATTGAGGAGTTGGGTTATGTTGATTTTTTAAAATCAATTTCGCCATTTTATAATGGTGGACTTGAAGAAATAGAACATACTTCAAAACTTAAACATCTTGAAGTATTGATTGGCTTAAGTCCACCTAAAAAAGAGGTCCTAAAAGAATCTATACATTATTTTGCTGGATATGATGTTGAGGTTTCTGGGTTACTGCTTGTACACATGGCTTATAAAATGCACAGGTATAAGAGCGACCTAATGCCTTATTTCTTGGAAAAAGTAAGCTCTATAAGTACTGACGCTGATGCTCATGAAAAGGAAAAACACAGAGTTGAGTTTCTGAAAAATTCAAATCAATTTGCATTGATGCTTTTCGAGAAAATTAAAAATAATTCAAAGAGTTTTATTTATGGGGTGAATGTTGGTAATTTTTTAGAAAAGCGAATTATGCAAAAGGAAGAATCTGTAAAAGAAATTAGTATTAAAAAACTTCCTATAAAAAAGGAAAAACTCATTAACTCGTTTCAAAATGGACTTACTAAATTTGGCGTATCTAAAAAACGCACTGCGATTGTAAGAAAAATAAATTTTAAGCTGCCGCCAAAGAGGATACCCCAAAAAATAATGCAAAGTTAGTAAAAGCCCTCGTATACCGGGGGCTTTTTTATGTTAAAATTAATCTATGGCAAAAAGAAATAGAAAAAACATTATATTTATAGTCATAATAGTTGCCTTGGTAGGATATATTCTATATGACAAAGGTGTTTTTTCTAAAATAAATTTAAATGCAAATAAAAATTCCGAACAAGTTTTTGTGCCAGAAGCAAAAGATGTTGAAAATTCTGCCGACACAAAAAGTCAGCAAATAAAAACTGTTGCACCAAAAGAAGTCGTGATGACAAAACTTCAAAAATGCGAAGAGGATGTTCTGAAAGAGATTACTGACAAAAAAACTGATTACACAAAAGGTGCTGTTTTGGTTTCTTTTTTGGCAGATGTTGAATTTGTTGAAGCAAAAAAGATAATAAATGATTTGGGTTATTCAATAACAAACGAATCAAGCGTAGAAACCAAGTTTGAGTCAAATCAAAAGTGGTTTGTTGCAAAAGTTGGCACAGGAAACGAATTTGAGGCAATATGTAAGTTGCGAGAGTATAAAGACGTTAAATACGTTTGGATAGAGCCTCTACTTGAAATACATGAATAAAAAAGGAGATTATGAATTAGTAGACTCTGGTGACGGAGAAAAATTAGAGCGTTTTGGAACGCTTTTGCTTAGACGGCCAGATCCTGAGGCTCTTTGGCAAAAATCAAAAGATGAAAATTTTTGGGCAGAAGCCAACCTTTCTTTTAAAAGAGTTGGAACTAGGGGTGGAAATTGGAAACGTAACGGTGTTATTCCTGAGTCTTGGGTCATAAATCATGGTGAATTTAAATTTAAGATAATGCCAACGTCTTTCAAGCATGTCGGTATTTTTCCAGAGCAAATTGATAATTGGAATTTTATAAAAGATATTAAAAATCTTAAAGGCAAACGTGCCCTGAACCTTTTTGGTTATACGGGTGGTGCAACGCTTGCATGCGTTCGGTCTGGCATGGAAGTAACTCATGTTGATGCATCAAAGCCTGTTGTTGAGTGGGCAAAGGAAAATGCCAAATTAAATGGACTTGAAAATGAAAAGATTAGATTTTTGATTGATGACACAATTGCATTTCTAAAAAAAGAAGTAAAAAGAGGAAATAAATACGATGCGCTTATTATGGATCCGCCAGCTTTTGGTCATGGACCAGAAGGGGAGGTTTGGAAAATTGAAGAGGATTTTATAAAACTTATGAATCTGTGTCTTGAAGTTTTAAGCGAGAACCCTTTATTTTTTATTGTGTCAGGGTATGCATCGGGGTATTCAAAAATAGTTTTTGAAAATAATCTAAAAGTTTTCGTTGAAAAATTCGGCGGAAAAGTAGAATCTTTGGAGCTTTTGATCCCAGAAAATTCTCCGCGTGCTTTTTTTCTTCCAGCGGGAGTTACTGCAAGGTGGAAGAATTCGTCCAAAGTGTAAAAATATTATATAATTGACTAACTATGAAGGAAAAAAGCATATCAATTGTTATATTTTTATTAGTTTTATTAGGAGCATTTGCTTTTGTGATGTTCTCGCCACAGGCAAAAAAAGATGATAATGTCGCATCTATAAACAAAGAAAATTTAGAAATTAAAGAAGAACCAAAAAATATGGAAACAAATACAACACCAAAACAAGATCCATTAATAGTAGAAATAAAGAAAGAGGGAGCGGGAGAGCCAGCAGTCTCAGGAGATACTGTAACTGTGACTTATGTAGGAACACTTACAAATGGAACAGAATTTGATAAATCAGCAAATCATGGAACTGGTAAATTTACTTTTCAAGTAGGGGTAGGGCAGGTTATTAGAGGTTGGGACGAGGGTATTGTTGGTATGAAAGTAGGAGAAGTGAGAAAGCTTACAGTTTCACCGGAGTATGGATATGGCGATCGGGCTATTGGTTCAATTCCAGCGAATTCAACATTGATTTTTGAAGTTGAAATGTTTGAAATAAAAAAATAATATAAATGAAATTTTTATCTAGTATTAAAACAAGATTAATAAGTATTTGGGATTGGTTTTTGAAAAAACCATGGCGTTTCGTTTTTGCGGGCATATTTTTACTTGTAGTTATTTCTATTTTGGGTGGTAACAAAGAAAATTTTGAAGAAATAACTGTTGAAGAAAGAGATCTGGCGAGAACTGTTTTGTCTTCTGGGGAAGTTGTAAGTACTGTTGATTTGGATTTATCTTTTCCAAAATCTGGCGTAGTAAAAGAAATAAAAGTAAAAATTGGAGACAAGGTTGAAAAGGGTCAAATATTAGCAACAATAAATCCAGGTACATTAAGTGGTTCTACTACAGAAGCTCTGGGGTCTTTGCGTTCAGCTGAGGCGAAACTTCAAGAAGTTTTGGAAGGTGCAACAAGTGAAGAAATAAGACTTGCTGAAATTAATTTAGAGACCGCACAAAATGATTTAGAGGAAACAAAAAACGAACAGGAAACAAATGTTTTAAATGCAAGACGAACTTTATACAGTGCAGATTTAGAAGCTGTTCCTGAAGATAATGAAGAGACAAGTATCGATGTTTATATAACAGGGAGTTTCAATTCTGACAAAGCAGGTGTTTATGTTTTGGAAAAATCGCCAGTTAGCCCTGATTGGAAGTTGGTTGGTCCGCAAACTTTTTCTGGGAGTGTTTCAAGTATCACACCAGAACCAATCGGTAATACGGGATTATACATAAGGTTTTCGGTTGAAACTCTGCCGTATGGATTTCCTTGGATAGTTGAAATACCAAATACAAAGGGGGCAAATTACGCCACCAACAAGGCGGCTTATGACTCAGCTCTCGCAACCGCTAGTTCAACAATTTCTTCAGCTGAAAGTAATGTAAAACAAAAAGAAGCGGAGTATTTGCTTAAGAAAAAACAAGCAAGACCATCTGAAATATCATCAGCAGAAGCAAATGTTCTTCAGGCAAGGGGTAGGTATCAATCTGCTCTAGCTGAACTTGAAGATACATATTTGAAAGCCCCGGAAAGTGGCACTGTAACTGCGGTTAATATTAAAACAGGTGAGCTTTCTGAAGTTCAAAATGTTGCAATGGTTATTGAAAATACAGAATCTTTGTATGTTGAATCAAATATTAATGAAGCAAATGTTGATCTTGTCTATAAAGACGCGATGACAGATATAGAGTTTGATGCATTTCCTGGAAAAATTTATCGAGGAAAGATTTCTTTTGTTGAACCTTCTGAAACATTAGTTAGTGGTGTTGTGAACTATAAAGTAAGCGCTGACATACTAGAACTAGATGAAAATGTTAGACCGGGACTTACCGCAAATCTGCTTATAAATATTTGGAAAATGGAAGGAGCTATAACTATTCCAAATAGAGCAATTTATGAAAGAGATGGCAAAACTTATGTTTTGATTAAAACCGGTAAAAAGGCAAAAAAGAATGAAGAAGTAGAAATTGTGAGAGGTAAAATTGGTGACGGGGATATTGCTGAAATAGAAAGAGGGTTAAAACCTGGAGATGTCGTTTTGGTTAAAATAGAAAAATAATGCCAGAAGAAAAATCATTTGGAGATAAATTAAAAATAGACTTGAAGGTTGGTTTTTTCTTGGCGAAAAGAGACATAAAGCGCGCAAATATTTGGACAACAGCTTTAATTGTTTTTGTTATGACATTAACTTTTTTGAACTTAGTTGTTGTTTCTGGTATTTTGGTTGGTCTTATTGAAGGGTCTGTAGAGGCGAACAAAAGAATTTATACAGGAGATGTAATTGTTACACCTTTTTTAAATCGACCATTTGTAGACAATACTCAGTGGGTTGCAAGTATTGCCCGAGAAGTTCCAGGTTTTGAGAATATAACTATTAGGTATCGTGGTTCGGGAAGAATTGAATCAAATTATAAACAAACCATAAAAAAGGGTGATTTGCGTGATGGTGCAGGTGCGCAGGTTTTGGGAATCGACCCAGAGATTGAGGAAAATTTTTCTGGCATATCAAAATATTTAATCGAAGGAACATTTTTATCAAAAGAGGATAGTGATTGGGTAATGATCGGAAAAAATCTTTTGTATAAATATACTCCGATAGAATCACCAGGATTTCAAACACTAAAAGACGTAAAAATCGGTTCAAAGGTTTTGATTACCGTAGGGGATATACAAAAAGAATATTTTGTTAAAGGAATTATCGGATCAAAGGTTGATGAATTTGATACTTCCGTGGTTATGACAGATATAGAGGCAAGAAAAATTTTGGGCCGTGGAGATTACAACGCCAATCAAATTTCTGTGCGCTTAAAGTCTGGCAGTGATCCAATTTTAGCAAAAAATTCTCTTATCGATTCTGGTGCTGGTGAGTACGGAAGGGTTCAAACTTCAACAGAAGCTGAGCCAAAATTCTTAACAGACATAAAAGTTACATTTGCTATTTTAGGGAACGCCATTAGTTCCATTGGACTTGTTGTTGGGGGCATTACTATTTTTATTGTTATTTTCGTCAACGCAATTACTCGCCGAAGATTTATTGGAATTTTAAAAGGTATTGGTATATCAAATAGAGCAATTTCTTTTTCTTATGTTATTCAATCTTTGTTTTTTGCAGGTGCTGGAATTATTGTAGGTGGAATTTTAGTTTATGCTTTGATAAAGCCGGCACTGGACGCCAACCCAATAGATTTTCCATTCTCAGACGGAATATTGGTTGCAAAATTTGGAGAAACATCTGTTCGCGCCTTAATTCTTTTCTTGGCTACAGCTGTGGCTGGATATATACCTGCGAGAATCGTCGTTAAACAAAATACACTATCAGCAATTTTAGGAAGATAATATGATTAAAGTCAGAAATTTATCAAAAAAATTTACAAATGGAGAGAATACCACTATTGCCTTAAACGATATATCTTTTGATGTACAAGAGGGTGAATTTTTGACCATTACAGGACGTTCTGGTTCTGGTAAGTCAACGCTTTTGTATCAGCTTGGGCTTCTTGATCATCCGACAAGTGGAGAGGTATACATAGATAATTTTAGGGTTGATAATTTGTCTCAAAATTTACGAACACAATTGAGGCTAAATAAGCTCGGCTATATTTTCCAAGATTACGCTATTTTGCCATCACTTACTGCACTAGAGAATGTTATGGTGCCACTTTTGATGCAAGGTGTCTCAGACAAAGAAGCCGAAAAAAAATCAATAGAAGCCTTAAATAAAATAAAATTAGGACATCGAATAAATAATTTGCCGTCTCAGATGTCTGGCGGGGAACAGCAAAGAGTCTCAATCGCAAGAGCCATAGCTCATAGTCCTAAAATAATTTTCGCCGACGAACCAACCGCCAACTTGGATTCTGAAACATCAAACTCGGTTTTGGAAGCTTTTTTAGAGTTAAATAAAAATGGACAAACCATAATAATGGTAACTCACGAACAGGAATATGCTGTTTTGGGACATAGAACTTTAGTGTTAGAAGATGGTAAACTTAAGGAAGATAAGGTTAACAAGTCACATAAGTAGAGCTTGTTCGTTTTTATAAATATAATTATTAATTAAAATCAATTTATGGATCAAACAAATCAAAAAAGTTCAAAAGACAATTTTTTTAGTTCAGCGTCTTTGTTTTTATTGGTAGCAACTGCATTTTTGGTAATTCTTTTTGTAAAAGAACTAAAACCAAGTACAAGCGAAGCAATGCCTAGTATTTCAGTTTCTGGATCGGGTGAAGTTTTTGCAGTACCAGATATTGCAATGATTACTTTTACGATCAAAGAAGAGGCTAAAACAAGTAAAGAGGCAACTGACAAGATGGTAGAAAAAGAATCTGGGGCGCTTAGTTTTTTGAAAGAAAAAGGGATAGAGGAAAAAGATATAAAAACATTGTGGATCAATACTTCTCCAAAGTATGATTACACAAAGTCTATGACTATTTGTAGTCCAGAGTGGTGCCCACCTGTAAATCAAAATCAACAAATTGTTGGATACGAAACAAGTCAAACAATTCAAGTTAAAGTTAGAGAGACTGACAAAGCGGGAGAAATTATTGCAGGAATAACAGCCGTAGGTATTGGTGAGGTTAGTGGTCCAGAATTTTCTGTTGATGATGTAGACGCATTGAGAGAAGAAGCTCGAAGACTTGCAATTGAAGATGCAAAAGAAAAAGCAGAAGTTTTGAGAAAAGATTTAGGAGTAAAATTGGTCAGAATAATTTCTTATTCTGAGGGTGGAAATTATCCAATGTATTACGCGATGGGGGGAGACATGGCTGTAAGAAACGAAGCCAAAGCAGACGCTCCACAAGCCCCAAGTCTTTCAACTGGGGAACAGAAGATAACATCAGATATTACGATTGTTTACGAAATAAAATAATCACAAAAAACTCGCAATTTACCAACTAGTAAATTGCGAGTTTTTTTATTGTGATATATACTTTTGTTTCGAACTTTAAATAAAATATCATGGCAAAGAAAAAAAGTAGTTCTAAAAAAACCATAGCGCGGTCGGCGTTTAGGGACAGTAGCCGTACCTTGTGGCAGTTTAACCATTTTCAAAACCCAACAGGGGGTAAAAATAATTTCAATAATAAATCTATAGGTTTTAATCCTTCTTTTAGGAGAAAAACTTGTTAAGATTGGGCGTTTTTACGCCTTTTTTTATTTTTTCTATTAATTGACACTTCTTTTTTGATTTGGTATCCTATGGGTAATTAGGGCCCCCCGGGGCTTTTTAATATGAAAATTTTATGGCAATGTTTAACTTTATAAAAGAAACTAAAAATGAGATGAAGCACGTTAATTGGCCTACTCGAAAAAAGACAATCAAGTATACTTTGGTTGTTATTATTGCGTCTCTAATTTTGGCGATTATTCTAGGTGCTTTCGACACTCTATTTATTAAGATTATCAACTTAATTGTTAATTAATTATGAAGCAAGAGGTTACAGGAAAAAGACAGTGGTATGCAATACACACTTACTCCGGTTATGAAAATGCAGTTCTTAGAAATTTAAAACAAAGAACTGAGTCTCTTGGTATGCAAGACAAAATTTTTAACGTTATTGTTCCAACTGAAAAAAAGATAAAAATTAAGGGAGGGAAGCGTGTAGAAGTTGAAGAAAAAATATATCCTGGGTACATCTTGGTAGATATGATTGTTACAGATGATTCTTGGTATGTTGTCCGAAACACACCTCGAGTTACTGGTTTTGTTGGAGCCGGAGTTAATCCAGTTCCACTATCAGAACAAGAAGTTAACTACTTGTTCTCTAAGATGGAAAAAGACACCACTAAGCACGCTATGGATTATGAGATAGGTGAGTCGATTCAGATCAATGACGGGCCATTTAAGGACTTAGAGGGGCGTATTTCAGAGATTGATACAGAGAGAGGTAAAATTAGGGTTTTGGTTTCGATTTTCGGACGAGAGACCCCAGTCGAATTGGACTTCTTGCAGGTTAAGAAGATTTAAGGTAATCTAGACAACACATTATATGGCAACAAAAAAGATAGTAAAAAGAGTGAAAGCTCGAGCAATAGCAGGACAGGCAACACCTCAACCACCACTTGGGCCTACTTTGGGGCAGGCGGGTATAAACATTTCTGATTTCGTTCAAAAGTTCAATGCCGAATCTCAGGATTTTAAAGGTCAAAAAGTCATTGTTCACATAAACGTTTACGAAGACAGGAGTTATGACTTTAAGGTTAAAGCCCCAGAAGTTTCAGCAATGCTTTTTAAAGCAGCGGGAATTGAAAAAGGATCAGGAAAACCTAATGTTTCAAAAGCTGGAAAGGTGAGTAAGGCTAAAATAAAAGAAATTGCTGAAATGAAAATGGTAGACTTGAACGCAAAAGATGTTGAAGGAGCCATGAAGATCGTTGAAGGCTCAGCAAGATCAGCCGGAATAACTGTTGAATAACTAATAAAATAAAAAACCTCTCATCTGAGAGGTTTTTTATTTACATTAAAATTTGTTTATGTTAATTTATATTGAACCAAAAACCGAACTTAAAATGAGAACAGAAGAAACAGAAGAAGTAAAAATACGTTTTCAATTTGCCGATTTAGTTGCAGTAATTCAAAAGATAGTAGAAAGAAGATTTCCGTCAAGTGGAAATTTTATTAAAGTATTTGGGCGTTATCCAAATAAAGACGAGTTGAAGGTGAGGTATGCTGTAGTTTTTGTTGCAAAAAAATATTCAAAAGGCAATATAACAGAAAAAGACATGAGTGATTTTTTGGGTGGTCTGCCTGTTAAAGCTATAAAAAAAAGCTTAGAAAAACACGATGAACTTTTTTCGTCGGATGATTCTTATCGCAATCTTGTGGACGATTTAACTCATCAAGTTTCTTGCTCTGTGTAATCTTTAAAGGCTGGAATTCCAGCCTTTTTTATTTTTCAACAGGGCACTTTTGTTGTTAAAGGTATAATTAATAAAAACCTTAACATCATGGAAGACATAGATAAAATAGATAAAGACGCAATACTTTTGCGTGTAAAAAGGGTGATTTTTAATTTTTTTCCTGAATTTGAAAAAGATTACAAAATTTTTGTACGAAAATCTTCTAATTCTATTATTATAGAATCTGTTAGAGAATCAGAGAAAAAAGATTTTTATTTTTCCCTTTCTTTGTTGTTTGAAAATTCGGAACAATTTACACCAAGCCTCTGTTGTGTTCGAGAAATTGTTTTTAACTCTAGGCCTGGAAGAACAATACTTCTTGATCAACTAGAGGAGGGTATTGATAGTTTTTTAAATACTTTAAGTTTGCCAAATCCAAATAATCTAGAGTATTTGAAAAATTAGCAAAAGTTTAAAGCCACCACCTAGGTGGCTTTTTATTTTTGCCAGCATCTTTTCGTTGTGGTAGTCTGGGTTCAAACTAAAACTACATTAAAAATGAAAACAGAAGAATTAGAATTATTGATAAAAAACGGAACAGGTGTTTTACCAAATCAGGCATTGGATGTCCTTAAGGATCTTGGTTTTATTAAAAATTCCAACATAAAATCTGGCCCAGCTTCTCTCGACATTACACTTGCGGACGAAATCTACGAGATTGACAGAGTAATGCTTCCAAGAAAAAATGAGACCGTTCTTGATTTAATCAAGGGTGGCATGAATGGTAGAAAATTTAACAGCAACAAATTAGATACCGGAAAATTATACATGATTGCTCATTCTGAAAATCTTAGGTTGCCTAGTTCTCTGTATGGTTACGCAAACCCAAAATCAACCACCGGAAGAAATTTTAGTCACACAAGAATGATTGCTGATTTTGTCGACATGTTTGATCATTTACCAAGAGAACACAGGGGGCGTATTTGGAGCCTTGTTCAACCAAAGACTTGGCCGATAACCTTTGAACCCAACAAGGATCCACTTAATCAGTTGCGGATTTTTGTTAGAGACTCAAGGGTCTCTGAATTTAAACTCATGAGTCTCCAGCAAACACAGTCAATAATGAGAAGTAATAAGGGAGATGAGCTAGACGCCAGAAGAGAATTTATTCGCGGAGGTGATCATGGATATTTACTTTTTTCACTTGATTGTGAAAGTGTAGTTTGTGGCTATGTTGCTAAGGAAAACTCAAACCCGGTACCAATTGGAAAATCTAATTCTTGTAAGGCTGTAGATTATTTTGAGCCAATTAAGGGTGTGGGTTATATTGACCTAGAGCCTGGTAGGTTTTACATTCTTTCCAGTGTTGAACGAGTGCAAATGCCGGATAATTATGCTGGTGAAGTAAAGGCGATTGATGAGAGGCTTGGAGAATTCCGGTCTCATCTGGCTGGTTTTTTTGACCCTGGTTTTGGTAAAAATCAAAGAGGTAATAATATTACACTTGAGGTTTATGTTCAGGAGAAAATGAGAGTAAGACATGGACAATTATTTTGTAGTCTTCATCTTGAAAAAATGGCCTGTTTACCTGGATCTGATTACGCTCAAATTACCGGAAATTACAAATCCCAACACGGTCCAACGCTTGCTCGTAATTTTTGTTAAAAATTAAGCACCCGATAATATCCGGGTGTTTTTTTATTTTATAAAATAAAAACCCCACCGGTTAGGGTAGGGTTTAAGGATTAATTTATTTTTCATTCAATCTTTTATCTCCAATAAATAAATCCTGGTCAGCTCTCTTGATATCAAGATCATCTTCACTTTCATTTGCGTAAATTTTTACAAAATCAGGAAGGGTTACCTTAAGGCTTCTGTACATTTTAAGAGCAATTGCGCGAGCTGTTGGGTGCACAGTCGTTGGTGTACGAAGTTCTATTATGTAGATAAGGTCTGAAAGTGATACTGTAAAAGTATCTAAAACTTTGAAACCCATTGCTATATAATATTGCTTGGTAAATTTGTCACAATCAAGTGATTCTATTTCGGCACATTGTTCTTTAATCAAATCAAGCGCTTCGATACGCAAGTATTCTGGTAGTTGATCAAGATACCACTGTTCAAAACCAATTTCCGTTGTCAGTAACGGAACTCTTTGTAAGGCACTTCTTTGCCTTTGTAAGTCACGATGTGACCTGAAGTCGATAAGGAACTGGATTCTAAAACTTCCACACTCGTTTACAATTTTAGGAATTTCAACTTTTTCCGGACGGCTTTCAACAAGTTCACGATATGTTCTTTTTAGAAATGAGTCGTGTAAGAAATTTACCGTAAATTTAAATCCATCAGTAACTTTCTGATAAATTTCAATAGATTCGAAGTCGGACGCATATTGATATGCAACTATTTCCTGTGAACTTTGGCGATACGCCTCTCTTTTACCGCGAGCTATTAATTCGGCATCGTTTTTTGTGGGCTTTCTTTTGAACGTACTTTCGTACCGTTCAATCATTCCTTCAAGGGTTGCGTTTGTAATTTGAGAAATTTCTACTAATGGGTGATATTTCATCCATGAAAGTTTGTCATCCCATTGTCGAAGCTCCATGTGGCAACTGGCATTTGTTTTTGCCCCAGCTGGTAAGAAGGATCCTAAAATATCACAAGTTCTTGTGAAAATCATTTTTTCGTATTTTTCCTCATCCTCATCTTCTTTTTTAGGACGAACAATTCTTAAGTGCTCTTTTAGTGGTTCAATCGCTTTTATATAGAAAGCAAACCATTTTCCCATAATTCTTTTTGATACTTCTGTGCCAAGAGGATCAATGTATCCAAGTCCGGTTGTGTCGATGTAGCGGGTGCTCGTTTCTTGGCCATTGTATGCCCACCAATTTTGAATTTCTTTGGCAGCTAGCATACTAATACCATCAAACGTTGCAGATGTTGATCCGCAATCAGCGATACTTTTATGACCATAACCACTGTAAAATGCGGACATAAATTTCTCTGCACCTTCTTTGGTTACTTTCATTAGGTTCATCCAAAAACCTCCAGCACTGCGGGAATTTAAGGATTGAACCATGGCACTTTCTTCCGGTTCAAGTTCGTCAAAAATCGTAATTTTTGCACCTGAGTAGGTTTCTTTTACTGTAAACAGTTTTAGAAGTTTTTTAAAGTTCATATTTTTCAGTTTTTAGAGTTCAAATTATTTATTTTGTTTCCTCATCAATTTACAGTTTTTTGGGGATTTGTCAAAATTGACGAGTTCTGCTCAATTGCTATGTTTGATGGGAATCAAAACCTATTAAAAATGAAAAAAGGAAAACTAATAGTTATCGATGGTGCTGATGGAAGCGGCAAGGCAACTCAAACATCTCTTCTGGTAGAGAAATTAAGAAATCTTGGTCATCAAGTTGAGACAATTGATTTTCCAAGAAGAGAAGCCTTCTTTGGAGGATTTATTTACAGGTGTCTTGAAGACGGGGAGTGTGGTGATTTTAAATCACTTGATCCAAAAATTGCTTCAGTTCTGTATGCAGCAGACAGGTTTGTGGCGAGTAAGAAAATTTCGGAATGGTTAAATTCTGGAATTACGGTTGTTGCTGACAGATATGTTTCAGCAAATCAAATTCATCAAGGAGGAAAAATTCAAGATGAAACAGGAAGGAAAAATTTTCTTACTTGGTTGGATGAAATGGAACATGTGGAATTTGGAATTCCTCGCCCGGATTTGGTATGCCTTCTCGATGTTCCGTATTCAGTAAGTTTAAAACTTATTAACGAAAGGAATGAAAAAGAAGCATCATCACCAAAGCGTCGAAGCACAGATCAGCATGAAATGGATCCAGAACACCAGATTCACGCAAGAGAAAGTGCTATCAAAATGTTGATAGATGATAATTGGGTAAGAATTGGGTGTTCTGATGATGGGGAGAATATTCTACCTCGTGATGTTATTCATGAAAAAGTTTTGAAACCATGCCTGGCCTTATTAGGTGCGGTTGAAGAACCAGTGAAGAATTAGGATTTCTAAAAAAGAAAACAGGTTAGCTTTTAAGCTAACCTGTTATTTTTTATACTGGCGGTTCATTTCGATGCCATGGACCATCTCCGTCGTGTTCGTCTTCAGAAGGAATAGATATTTCTTTCTGAATTTTTCCGTTAACAATGAGACTTTCTCCTTTGTCATTAAAAATTTGAACAGGTTGCATTTCTGACCAATATTCACGCACTAGTTTTTCTGCTTCATTTATATCGGCAGTATCTTCTCCAATTTGGTAGGTGCATGAATCTAGCATTACACACGCCCTAAATCTTCCCGGTGAGGCTACTTCGTTTGATTTAGAATGACCAAGCTCTTTTAGTTTTGATTTCATTTTTTAAATTTTAGTTTGAAGTAACTTTACCGTAAAAAAGGAGTATGTCAAATAGCCCTTTATATTTCCACCATTTCGCGATAAACTCATAAAATGAATAAAAGAATCGCCGATATCGTCAAAAAGGCAATAACCGACCTTGGGCTACCCGAAGTCGATTTTAATGTTGAGTTTCCGGCAGATATGAATCACGGGGATTATTCGACAAATGTGGCTATGGTTCTTGCGAGTTCTGAAAAATCTTCACCGCGCGAACTCGCTCAAAAAATAAAAGATAAAATTGAGGAATCAAAACCTGCCGAAATTGAAAAAATAGAAATTGCTGGAGCGGGTTTTATAAATTTTTATTTAACAGATAAATTTTTCACCGAAGAAACAAAAAAAATAAATGAAACGGAAGATTTTGGAAAAGGGGAACTAATGGTTGGAAAAAAAGTTTTGGTTGAATACACTCAGCCAAATCCTTTCAAGCCTTTTCATATTGGGCACTTGATGAGTAACACTATTGGAGAATCAATTTCTCGAATTTTAGATTGGCAGGGGGCAAATGTTGTTCGAGTAAACTATCAAGGTGACAAAGGTCTTCATGTTGCCAAGGCAATTTATGGAATAAAAGTTGAAGGTGGGGTTATAAAAGGAAATAATCCAAGTGAAAAAGCGCAATTTATCGGAGAGTGCTATGCCAAAGGAAGTGATTTATATGAAAAAGATGAAAAAATTAAATCTGAAATCGATTTGATGAATGAAAAAATTTACAAAGACGATACGGAATTCTCTCAAATCTACAAAGAAGGCCGTGACGTGACTCTCGAGGCCTTTGAAGAAATTTATAAAACCCTCGGCACAAAATTTGATAAATATTATTTTGAATCAGAAGTCGGTGAAGAAGGAAAAGAAATAGTGATGGAGGGAGAGAAAAAAGGAATTTTTGAAATTTCAGATGGAGCGTATGTTTTTCATGGAGAAAAATACAACCCAAAACTTCATACTAGAGTTTTTGTTACAGGAAAGGGGTTACCACTTTATGAGGCAAAAGAAGTAGCTTTAACTTTGAGAAAATTTAAGGAATTTAATCCCGACTTGTCTGTCGTGACAACCGCTGTTGAACAACAAGAATATATGAGAGTTGTAACAGAGGCGATTCAACAATTATTCAAAGATGAAAATTATGCCAATAGAATGAAGCATATAAATCACGGAATGATGCGTTTTGCTACAGGAAAAATGAGCTCAAGACTTGGAAACGTTATTACGGGCGAGTCTCTGCTTGAGGATTCGAAAAAGGAAATAATAAATAAAATTCAAAACAGAGATTTTACAATTGAAGAAAAAGAAGAAATAGCCTCACTAGTTGGAGTTTCTGCTATAAAATATTCTATTTTGAAATCAAATACGGGTACTGACATTGCTTATGATTTCGATAAATCTATTTCCTTTGAAGGGGATTCTGGGCCATATCTTCAGTATTCGGCGGTTAGGGCACAGTCGGTAATTGGACGTTCAAAGGAGGTTTTAGAAGGTGATGCTTTGAAATATGAACCAACGGAAAACGAAATATCAATCGCAAGACTGATCCATCGATTTCCAGAAACAACAGAAAAAGCTTTCAAAAATTATGCACCACATATTATCGCTTCGTTTCTTGTCCACTTGGCGGGGAAGTTTAATCATTTTTATGCTGAAAATGTTTTTATTGACCCAAATCATCTTGATAGATCTGCTTATAGAATTGAAATTGCGAAAGCATTTCTTAGGACTATGAAAAACGGACTTCATCTTTTGGGAATAAAAATCCCTAGTAAGATGTAAAAAATCTTGGAACTGTAAAAACAAAAAAGGAAGTAAAAGCTTCCTTTTTTGTTTTTTTGTGGTATATTAATTTTTATGTTGAACCTTTAAAAACACAATAAATATGAACTCATTTAGTCGCAAAAAAGAAGAAATTGAATTATTGACAGGTCAGATGTTTGGTTTGTCTAAACCTTATCCATTCCCAAGTATGCAGTGGTCTGCGTTTGAGGAAGAGCTTGATTATGTGAATGAAATTGCAGGTGTCGCAGTTTTGGCTGACAATGCCAGAAGTGCAACAAAGGTTGAATTTCGTAACGTTGGAGAAAGTAAGGAATCTTTTTTTCAAAAAAACAAAGACATTGTTTTGTACAAAGATGTGAGAAATCATCCAGGTTGGACAATGGAAGATTTTAAGACATTATACAAAATCGAAGCGGGTGATTTCGACCAAGCGCTTCTTTTGGCAGAAAGAATAATATTGCGCATGAATCAAGGTTATGAAAAGAAGCGGTTCGTTTGGCAAGTTTGCGGTCCTATTAACAATGGTTATGGAGACAAAAAAACAAGATTGAAAATATTTTTTGATACAATTCTTAAGCTTAAGAAAAATGGATTAATTGTCTTTGACCAGCTACCATTTGTACCCGTTTTTGATTCTTGGCGAGAAGAGCTGAATTGGGGCCCAAAAGATATTTCAATTATTGATAGATTCTTTCGGGTACTTTTTGAAAGAAAAATGATCCAAAGCACTCCATTTATCCACGGTTTTGAGGATTCTGTCGGCGCTTTTGAAGAGCACGATATTGCTCATGCTTTGAGTGATATTAGTATCTATCATTTGCCAAAAGATTTTGAGAAATCAAATAAAGGCTTGTTTAATATGGAACTGTATCGGCACCGTAAGTTAGAAGAAACTGTATATTCGGTTAAATGATTTTTAAACCCCGCGTAAATGCGGGTTTTTTTATTTGCAGTTTTGTGATTTTCCGGTATATTTATACAAGCAATGAAGGGGCTATCACCCCAGAGCTTCGAGAAGAAACCACTAAAGGCGTAGAACTCGACGGGTAAGCCCGACAAAGCTGTAATGAGAAAAAAACTAAGGTGGTACCGCGGGTATAAAAAAATCTCGCCCTTGGATTATGAAGTTATTCGTAATCTGTGGGCGAGTTTTTTAATTAAGCAGGCGCGACACCTTCAGTAATTAAGTTTTGAGTGATTGACGCAGGGTCAACATCAAAGAATCTTTCATCCTTGGGTGAGCAGTTGTTTAAGGACATTGTCTCACGGTCCCCTACACATTTTATTGAGGCACTTTCTAAGCAGTCATTTACTGCTAAATTATATGCTTCAACTGGACTCATTTCTGATAATTCATTTTTTGTTCTCACGTTATTTAGTTTAGAATTTTTATTAAGTATAGTTATTTATTAAAGTTAGTCAAAATGGAAAAAAATACACAAAATAATAAATCAGAATCAGCACTTCGAGAAGAAGCGGTTTTAGACTTTTGGAAAAAAGAGAAGATATTTGAAAAATCTCTTGAAAAAGAATCTCCAAAAGGTGAGTTTGTTTTTTATGAAGGACCACCAACTGCAAATGGAAAGCCAGGAATTCACCACCTTGAAGCGCGAGCTTTCAAGGATGTTATTCCTCGTTATAAAACAATGCAAGGTTTCCACGTTCGTCGAAAGGGTGGATGGGACACGCACGGCCTACCAGTTGAAATTGAAACTGAAAAGAAACACAACCTAACTTCAAAAAAACAAATTGAAGAATTTGGAATCGCGCGCTTCAATGAAGAGTGTAAAAAAAGTGTTTGGTCTTACAAAGATTTGTGGGAAAAATTCACAGACAGAATTGGTTATTGGGTTGATCAAGAAAATCCGTATATAACTTATGAAAATAACTACATTGAAAGTATTTGGAATATTGTAGGCAAGGTAGAAGAGAAGGGGCTTTTGTACAAAGATTACAAAGTTCTTCCTTGGTGCCCACGTTGTGGAACAGCGCTTTCTTCTCACGAACTTGCTCAAGGATATCAAGATGTAAAAGATCTATCTGTTTACGTTAAATTCAAATTAAAAGGCGAAGCCGATACTTATTTGCTTGCGTGGACGACAACTCCGTGGACATTACCTGGGAATGTTGGACTTGCTGTTGGGCGAGATATTGAATACGTAAAAGTTGAATCAGTTGGTGAAAAATATATTTTGGCAAAGCATAGACTTTCTGTGCTTCCAGAAATGTTTACCGTACTTGAAGAAATGACAGGAGATAAACTTGTTGGACTTGAGTACGAACCACTTTATCCATATTTAAATAATTTAATAACAGGATCGGAAAAAGAAAAACTAAACAAGGCTTATAAGGTTTATGAAGCAAGTTTTGTAAATATAACTGATGGAGCTGGAATCGTACACACGGCTGTTATGTATGGGCAAGATGACTTTGTTCTTGGTACAGAAATTGGACTTCCAAAATTTCACCTTGTGGACGTAACAGGGAATTTTATAAGCGGAACAGATTTTCTAGACGGACGCTTTGTAAAAGACGAAGAAGTCGCAATCGACATCATAAAAGATTTGGCTGGGCGAGGAATACTTTTGAAGAAAGAAAAGTACGAACACTCTTATCCATTTTGTTGGCGTTGTAAAACTCCACTTATTTACTATGCTCGAGACTCTTGGTATATCAGGATGTCTGAACTCAAAGATAAATTAGTAGAGGAAAATAACAAAATAAATTGGGAACCTGCTCACATAAAAGAAGGGAGGTTTGGGGAATGGATTCGAGAAATAAAAGATTGGGCACTTTCACGTGAGCGATTTTGGGGAACACCGCTTCCAATATGGGAAGCGAAAGATGGCGAGAGAATTGTTGTAGATTCATTTGATACACTTCGAAAGTATGTAAAGAAATCTGGAAATAATTATTTTATAATGCGCCATGGCGGTACAGAAGGAAATAAGAAGGGAATTGTTTCCTTCAAGAATCAAGAAGGAGATGGACTTACACAAGACGGAATTGGTCAAACAAAACAATCTGCAGAAAAATTAAAATTAGAAAATATTGACTTAATAATTTCTTCACCATTTACTCGAACAAAACAAACGTCAGAAATTGTAAAAGAGGAGCTCGGTCTAAAAGATGATCAGTTAATTTTTGATAAAAGACTTATTGAAGTAAATCCAGGAGAATTCGACGGTTCTGATTGGGGAAAGTACCACAAGTATATTTACGAAACAGGACCAAATTGGTTCGACAGAAAAGTAAATAATGGAGAATCCTTGAAAGATGTTTATAAAAGAATTACAGAATTTCTTTTTGAAATAGAAGAAAAATATAAAGGTAAAAATATTTTGATTGTTACTCATGGTGGACCTGCCTGGGTTTCTTTTGTGGCGTCGGGACTTCATTTGCCAGACAAGAAAGAATATAAGGTCGCAAATACTCATGCTTTCGTAGAAGATTTTAAGAGGTTTGATAATTCTGAATTTAGAAAATTACCATTTACTCCGTTTCCACACAATAATGATTTTGATTTGGATCCACACAAACCATACATAGATGAAATTGTTTTAGAGAAAGATGGAAAAGAATTTGTACGCGTCAAAGAAGTGATGGATGTTTGGTTTGACTCAGGTGCGATGCCTTTTGCGCAAGATCATTATCCCTTCGACTTCGCTCAGGGCAAGCCCTTCGAAAATAAAGAGCTAGTGTATCCAGCCGACTTTATTTCAGAAGCAATCGATCAAACTCGAGGTTGGTTTTATACATTACTCGCTATTGGTGTTTTGACAGGCAAGGGAACACCGTATAAAAACGTTATTTGTTTGGGTCACTTGTTAGATAAAGACGGAAAGAAAATGTCGAAGTCGGTTGGAAATGTTGTTGATCCTTGGGAGATGATAGAAAAATACGGAGTTGACACTTTGCGTATGTGGATGTTCTCCGTTACTCAGCCTGGAGATTCAAAAAACTTTGATGAAAGAACTGTGGTTGAAATAAATCGGCAAGTTTTCGGGCTTCTTTATAATGTTCTAGCTTTTTATGAACTTTATCGTGACAAAACACTTGAAGTTATAAGTGAAAAGTTGGAAGCTAATAATATTTTAGACCAGTGGATATTGGAAAAATTAAAAACTCTATCTAAAAAAACGGCAGAGCAGTTGGACAATTACAAACTGATGGAGCCAGCTCGAGCGATTCGAGATTTTATGGACGATCTTTCTACTTGGTACTTGAGACGTTCTCGTGACCGAATAAAAGAAGGAGATGTTGAGGCAAAACAAACACTGTATTTTGTTTTGAAAAATATCTCTAAAATCTTGGCGCCATTTGCACCATTTACCGCAGAAGATATTTGGCAGAAATTGAAAAATGATGAAGATGAAGAAAGTATTCATTTAACTTCGTGGCCAGAGTTTGGTTCGGGTGGATTTTTCCAAAATATTTTTGGAAAAGAATCTAAGGTGATTGAAGAAATGGAAATTGTAAGAGAAATTGTAACCAAGGCTCTACAGCTTAGACAAAAATCAAATATAAAAGTTCGACAGCCATTAGGTAGTTTAAAGGTGATAGGTAGTAGCTTGAAGCAAGAATATATGGAAATTATCAAGGATGAATTGAACGTAAAAGAGGTAATTCTAGAACCTCTAACCTCTAACCTAGAACCTGATATTGAGTTGGATACAGAAATTACAGAAGACTTAAAGCTAGAAGGTGATTATCGAGAATTTCTAAGAGGTATTCAAGATATGAGAAAAAAATCAGGACTTATGCCAAACGATAAAATTAATCTAGATATTTCGGATACAGCAGAAGAATTAGTAAATCCATTTTTAGAAGACTTCAAGAAAACAGCTGGAGTTTCGAGTGTTGAATTTAAAGACACGGAAGGTGAAGAAATAAAAGTAAACGATCAAGTTTTTAAGATTAAGATAAAATAAAAAAAGCCGATGTTTAATACATCGGCTTTTTTGGTGCCGGGCTTTATTTTTTTGGTCCAGCACCAATGAAATTTTCTGCTAAGTACAGGTATTTGTAGTCCACATTTTTTGTTGTGGTTTTGGCGTTCATGTACCATATTCTGTATGGCGGACCAAATTGTTCAACAAATTTATGATAAGTCGGAATACTTTGTTCTAAAGCGTTATTCTTTGCAGATTTTTCAGTTTTCTTTAAATTATTGCCGGCACTTAATGATCCACGGCGGTCAAAATAATAAACAACGTCTTCTATTTCGCAGTGTGAAATAATTGCGACATATGTAAGTGTTATTTTGGAATCAGATTCGGTAATGGAGATACTTAGGCTTGTTATTGTTGCGGGATAAAGTGACTTGAGTGTATCCCCAACAAGTTTTGCAAAATCATTCGCAACTTTGTGAAGGTTGTCGCCTTCGTTGTCTGGAGCGGTTCTCTGCATTTTGATGGTAATCTCATTTTGAGCTGAAACCATAACAGGGTTAGTAAATTGACCAACAATAATCACAAGTAATAACAGGATTTTTTTCATAAGTTTTTTATTTAAAGGTTTGAGTGATTATATAACATATATGTGTTATTGTCAACTTATAAAACCTAATAAAAATAAGGCTGTTTTGGTATAATTCATGGATGAAAAAACAGGTTTTAGTTATACACGGAGGCGACGCATTTAGTACTTATGAAGATTACATTAAGTTTCTTAAAGAATTTACCATTGATAGTTTAGATTACTTTAATGGGATGGGTTGGAAAAGTTCTTTGCAAAAAGAACTCGGGGAAGAATTTGAGGTTATTTGTCCAAGGATGCCAAACAATATGAATGCTAGGTACGAAGAATGGAAAATTTGGTTTGAAAAAATAACTCCTTTCTTAATGGATGGTGTCACTCTTGTTGGTCACTCATTGGGTGGAATATTTTTAGCTAAATATCTATCTAAAAATATTTTCCCATTAAGCGTTTCTGGTTTACATTTAGTGTCGGCTCCGTTTGATGACGAAACCGATGAGCCTTTAATGGATTTTTCTTTGGATGTCTCTATGGAAAATATCTCTAAGCAAATATCGAATGTATTTTTATATCACAGTAAGGATGATCAAGTTGTGCCATTTGGTGAATTAGAGAAGTATAAAAAGGAAATACCTCTGGCTAAGGTTTTTGTTTTCGACAATAGAGGGCATATTAATCAACAGATTTTTCCAGAATTGGTAGAAAATATTAATAATAAAAATTCCTAATTTCTATAAACCATAACCTATAACCTATTGCCTAAATACATGCACCCAATATTTCACACAGAAGGAATAATAATTGGTTCAAGAAATTCAAAAGAAGCAGATAAATACTTTTGGATTTTTTCGCGTGATTTTGGTGTGATTCGAGCTGATGCGAGAAGTGTGCGAAAACATGATTCAAAGCTTCGAACATTTTTGAGTGATTTTTCTCGCGCTAAAATAAGTTTAGTAAAAACAAAAATTGGTTGGCGTATTACTTCTGTTCAAGGGCTATTGTTTTTAGAGAACGCGGGTATTTTGTCTAAAGAAATTTTTTCAAAAAGCGCCAAGTTGTTACAGAGACTTGCGCCACCAGATGAAAAACACGAAGAGCTGTACGAAGATATAGTTTCAATTTTTGAAAACAAGGACAAAGACTTTTTTGTAAATGATTACAAAAACATAGAACTTGTTTCAGCTATTAGAATTTTATTTCATCTTGGCTATATAGAACACAATGCTTCTGTTTTGCCTTTTGCGACAGGTTCTGTTTCAAAACTTTTGTTAACAGATGCATTTATTCAAAGAAGGGAATTGGTAAAGACTGTAAATAATTCTTTGAGAGAGTCACATTTGTAAAATAATAAACATCTTATTTTTGTTTAAAATGTGATAAAATTGAATTTATGAACGACAAGATGAATGATAAAAATAAAATACCTTCAGAGACAAAGATAGACAAAATGTCAGATACTATTGAAAGGTTGGATGTTGTTAAGCCAAGACCTAGAGCAAGATTAACTAGCGAAGACTTTACTAATATTAAAAAAAATTGGGAGAGCAAGTTGGAGAAAACAAAAGAGTATATGCCTACATTACCTAAATCTATTTTTAAAAAGTTTTTTGTCGCAGCTTTGGTATTTTTTTTGTTTTCAGGCCTTTTGTTTGCGTATAAGTTTTTCGTAAAAGGTACGAGTACTTTTTCTAGTGACATGATAGATCTTGAAGTTGTTGGTAGTTCATTCTCTCCTGGTGGGCAAGACCTGCCGTTGTCAATTAATCTTACAAATAGAAATCCTGTTGATTTGGAAGCAACCACGCTTTTTATTGAATACCCAAAAGGTTCAGATGATTCAGGGGACAAGGTTCGACTCGAGGAAAATCTTGGGGAACTTAAAAGTGGAAAAAATATTTCAAAAGAAATTACGATTGTTTTATTTGGAGAACAAAATAGTATAAAAAATATAAATATCAGACTTGAGTACAGGACAAAAGATTCTAACGCTATTTTCAAGAAAGAAACAAATATGGAAGTTGTTATAAGTGAAGTCCCTGTAACTTTGTCTTTGTCTGCACCAGAGAAAAGTGCCTCTAACCAATTGGTGACTCTAAAAATTAAAGCAGTTTTGAATTCTGAAAAAGCTCCAAAAGATTTAGCTTTGCTTATGAATTATCCAATTGGTTTTGAATTTACTGAAGCGACGCCAAAACCTAGTTCAGGAAATAATATTTTTGATCTTTCGAATATAAAACAAGGAGAAGAAAAGTCTATTTTAATAACAGGAAGACTGCTTGGTGAAGCAGGGGAAGAGCGGGCTTTTCACGCATCGATTGGAGAAAAAGATTTAAAAGATTCTTCTCAATTGGCATATTCATTTAACTCAACTTCAAAGATAGTAACAATTGATTCTTCTGTTATCGCCGTAAATCTTTCATTGAATGGTTCAAATGATGATAAATATACTGCATCATCTGGCGAAAACATTATTGGTGTAGTTAGCTGGTCAAATAATACAGAAAAAACATTGAGAGATCTTGAAATAAGAGTAAACCTTGCTGGATCTGTTTATTCGGACGGAAATGTTACAACTGCAACTGGTGGTTTCTTTGATTCGGCAAGTGATAGTATTTTGTGGGATAAAAATTCTGTCCCTAAATTTTCTTCAGTTTCACCAGGGGATAGTGGCACAGTTTCTTTTTCTGTAAAAGCAGGAAGTCTTATTTCAACAGCCACTAATCCAAATATAGATATAAATGTTTCCGTAAAAGCAAAAGATCCTTCTTTGGGTAATTCTATTATTGAAATAGATAATCAAGAATCAGCTGAAGTTGTATATAGTTCAAATTTACAATTTGCAGCGAAGGCGCGACATAGAACAGGACCAATACAAAATTCTGGACCATTGCCGCCACGAGCTGAACAGCCAACAACTTATTCTGTAACTTGGACAATTACAAACACTTCAAATCAGGCAAAAAACGGCGTTTTGGTTACGAGAATTCCACCATATGTAACTTATCTCGGCAATACAGTTCCACAAAGCGAGTCTTTGTCTTATAATGCTTCAACTCGTGAGGTAACATGGGATATAGGAGATATTTCAGCCCAAACAGGTGTTACCGCGCCGACTCGCGAAGTTTCGTTTCAAATAGAGCTTCGGCCGTCTATCTCACAAGTAGAAACACAGCCTGTAATAATTTATGATTCAACTCTAAGAGCGGTGGATCGTTTTACAGGAGCTAATTTATCAGTAACAAGAGGTCAACTTACAACTAATCTTGTAAATGACCCAGGATTCCAAATGAATGAATCCACAGTAACTCAATAATATTATGGAAGATAATTTTGATTTAACTTTAGAAAAGATTGTAAACCTTGCAAAGAGGCGAGGTTTTATATTTCCCGGTTCTGAAATATACGGAGGGCTTTCTGGAACATGGGATTATGGACCACTTGGAGTTGCTTTGAAAGAAAATATCAAAGCTTCGTGGCGCAGAAAGTTTGCAACAAGTAGAAATGACATGTATGAACTAGACTCATCTATTTTGATGAACCCTCAAACTTGGGTGACATCAGGTCATGCAGAAGGTTTTGCTGATCCAATGGTTGAATGCGAAAAATGTAAAAAAAGATTTAGAGAAGATCAAATTGAGGGCGATGTATGTCCGGAGTGCAGTGGAAAATTTGGTTCAGTTAGACAATTTAATCTAATGTTCGAAACTAGAGTTGGTGCACTTGAAGATTCATCTAGCAAAACATATCTTCGACCAGAAACCGCACAGGGAATATTTTTAAACTTCAAAAATATAATTGATACGTTTCATCCAAAACTTCCTTTTGGTGTTGCTCAAATCGGTAAAGCTTTTCGAAATGAAATAACTCCGCGTGATTTTATTTTCCGCTCAAGAGAGTTCGAGCAGATGGAAATTGAATATTTTGTAAAAGAAGAAGAGTGGCAAAAATATTTTGAATACTGGAAAGACGAAATGATGGAATGGATTTCATCTGTCGGTATTGATATGGGAAAAATAAAAGAAATCGAAAAAGAAGATTTGGCTCATTATTCAAAAAGAACAGTTGATATAGAATTTGTTTATCCGTTTGGACAAAAAGAACTTTTTGGTTTGGCGTATAGAACAAATTACGATCTTTCGGCGCACTCAGATGGAAGTGGTCAAAAGTTAGAGTATCTTTTTGATGATGGATCACGCATAACTCCGCACGTTATCGAACCTTCTTTTGGTTTAGACCGAGCTATTTTGGCTGTTTTAGTTTCTGCATATAGGGAGCAAGATTTGGGAGAGGAAGTTAGAACTTATTTAAAACTTCCAGCAAATATTGCTCCAGTAAACGCGGCTGTTTTTCCTCTTGTTAGAAACAAAGAAGACATAACAGACAAAGCGCGTATCGTTTTTGGTATTTTGAAAGAAAAAGGTTTTAGGGTGCAATATGACGATAATGGAAATATTGGAATAAGATACAGAAGGCA
>CAYLKL010000001.1:14950-42274 GCA_964384645.1 uncultured Candidatus Saccharibacteria bacterium | reverse complement strand
CCATTTTGTATTACAGTTGATAACGATACTTTAGAAAATAACACAGTAACAGTTCGCGACAGAGACACACAGGAACAAAAAAGAATTCCAATTGACGAATTGACTAGTTTTTTGGCTGATCAAAATAAATAATTATGGAAGACAAGATAAAACAAAAAGATTTTTGTAATATTTTATATCTTGCGAAAGACAAAGAAATTACAAATTTAAATTCTTTATCTTCTTCTAAAATTAATTTTCTATCAAAAAATCTAGGAGAGCTACATGTCGTCTACCCAGGCGGAATGAGTAAAAAGGTTGAAAAAAGAGGAGAACATTTTTTTGTTTATCCAACAAGATTTAAATTTAAATTGGGTTTTATTATTGAAGCAATCAGAATTGCATTTTTCCAGGTCACATGGAGGTTTCATTTTAGAGCTCAACTTGTTTGCGTAGAAGATCCTGTTTGGACAGGGCTTTCTGGTTATTTCATTGCTATGAGAAAAAGAAGACCTCTTGTTGTTCAGGTTGGTGAAGATGTTTTAGCTCCACTTTATCGTTTTTCAAGTGTGTCTAATTTTTTTGCTTCTTTGGTTGCTGGTTTTGTTATTTCACACGCAAATTATGTTGTGGTGTCTTCAAATAGAATAAAACAATCTATTCTAAGTAAATATAAATTCATGAAAGATGTTGTTGAGGTTGTTCCACGTGCTATTGATCCAGAAAAAATAAGTAAACTTGAGGTTACAAAAGACGCAAAAAATTTATTCACCGAACCTGGATTTATTATCACAATGGTGGGGCCTTTTTTGGCAAATAAAAGAATTAAAATTGCCTTTGATATTTATAAAAGAATTCTCAAGAGATATCCACGAACAAATCTTTTGTTGATAGGGGATGGTCCCGGCGTTAGGTTTATAAAAAGAATTTCATCGAGTGGAAGATTTGAAGGCAAAATTGCAAATTGTAAAATAGATGAGAATTTTCATTCACTATTAAGAACATCTCACTTATTTCTGGTTACTTCAAATTACGAAGATTCAGACGGATACGTTGTAGACGCTTTGTTTTCTGGTCTTCCTGTTGTTTCGACCGACACAGGAATTGTTAGGGAAATATTTTCAGGACTTAAATATGAAAGGTATGTTTGCGGGGTCAATGAAACAAATGAAATTTTTAATAAGATATTGGAATTGATTGAAAATGTTGGAGTTAGAGATGATTTTAGACTAAATGCCCGAGATCTAATCTCTCAAGATTTGATTGTACATCCGGATACTTGGTCAAAAATTGTTTCAGGGTCTTTAATTAAGGTTTCTAGAATGGGATTATGAAAATAGAAGAATTAAAATCAAAAAACGGAATACGAGTAATAATTGTTCCAAATGAAAATGCCACGTCTATAACCGTGTCTATTTCTGCTGGGATTGGGTCTGACATGGAAGAACAAGAATTTTCAGGTATTTCACATTTAGCAGAGCATATGATGTTCAAGGGGACACCCAAAAGACCAAATTCTCTAGAAATTGTTCAAGAGTTTGATAATCTAGGTTCTTTTTATAATGCATTTACTTCTCGTGAATACACGACTTATTTTGCAAAGTCTCGCCCAGAAAGTTTAGAAAAGATTTTTGATTTATTATCTGATATGTATAAAAATTCTAATTTCAACGAAAAGGAATTAGTAAAAGAAAAGGGTGTGGTAATAGAAGAAATAAGAATGCACAACGACCAACCTGATGCTTTGGCGAATTTATTGTTAAGAGAAATTGCTTATGGAGATACACCTGAGGGAAGATCTATTGCTGGAAGCATTGATAGTGTAAATTCGATTACACCAGAAATTTTGAAAAATTTTAGAAATAAATATTATTGTGTAGAAAATACTGTCGTTGTCGTTTCTGGAAAATTAGATAAAAATGAAGTAATAAATTTAGTTGAAGAAAAATTAGGAGATTTACGTACAGGAGAAAAGATAATACACGCCAGAGAGGTTGTCTTGAGTGATGCTGAAATTAAAAGGCATCACAAAAAAGAAACAGAACAAACTCATATTGTTATAGCCTTTCCGTCATTTAGGGTGGGCACAGAAAGAGATGTAAAAATGACAGTTTTGAAATATATTTTGGGAGGAGGGCTTTCTTCTAGGCTTTCAATACTTTTAAGAGAAGAGCTTGGTGCTTCATATTATGTTTATGCTGATAATGAGGCTTTAAAAAATTATGGTCTTTTTGAAATTGCCGCAGGTATAAAAACAGAATTGCTAAGTCAGGCAATGGAAGGAATTGCAAAATGTTTAAATAATCTTAAGTCTGAATTTGTAACTAATATTGAAATGTCTAGAACAATTGAATCTTTGTCTGGAAAAATTGCTATCGCCATGGAGACAACCGATTCAGTTGCAAATTATGTTGGGGCGCGTGCTATGGCAGGGGTTAAGCTTTTGACACCTCAAGAAAGAATTTCTGAAATAAGAAAGGTTACAAAAGAAGATGTACTTGAATTGGCAAAAGAGGTTTTTGTCAAAGAAAAAGCAAAAATTTCAGTAGTTGGACCAGAAGGTGCCAAAGATTGTGCTTCTGTTTTTATTGAAAATCTTTAATTTTGAATATAGACGAGTTTCTTGTATTATTGGCTTATGATTAAACAAGAAACTACCATAAACTTTTCAATGGCCGGATTATTAAAAATAGTCGTTGTCGGCCTTTCTTTAATAGTTTTATATCAACTTAGAGACATAATTTTAGTTCTTTTGACAGCCATTGTTATTGCTTCTTTTGTGGAATCAACAAACATGTACATGCTGAAAAGGTTTAGGGTTCCAAGAAGTCTTTCTATTGGAATAATTTATATATTACTATTTTTGGTTTTGGCGGGTATATTTTACCTTTTTGTTCCAATCTTTATTAAAGAGTCTCTGATGCTTATTTCTTCTCTGTCTCAATATTTTCCAGGTTTGGCTATTGGGTCAGGTGAAATATTTAAAAGTATTCCAAATACTACAAGCGAAATATCTCAATTTGCAAGTTCTACACAACAACTACTTTCTAAATTCTCTGGAGGCTTCTTTACAACTATAGTTGATGTTTTTGGTGGAATAGTTAACTTTATATTAATTATTGTAATATCGTTTTATCTTTCAATTCAAGAAAAGGGAATTGAAAAGTTTTTGAAGATTGTTGTTCCTGTAAAACAAGAAGCTTATGTAATAAATCTATGGGAAAGAACTCAAAGAAAAATCACTCTTTGGATAAGAGGTCAGATGATACTCGGACTTATTGTTGGATTGATTACTTATATCGCCCTTGTTATTGCTGGAGTTAAATATGCTTTAATTTTTGCCCTGTTAACAGCGATTATGGAACTTATTCCTTTTGGAGTACTGCTTGCAGCTGTTCCGGCGATTGCAGTAGGGTTTACTGACGGAGGTCTTACAAAGGGGCTTGTTGTTACTGCAATTTTTGTTGTCATTCAACAGGCTGAAAATTATTTCTTACAACCTTTAGTTCTAAGAAGATCAGTTGGAATTTCTCCAATTATTGTTATAGTATCTGTCTTGGCCGGAGCAAAGCTCGCTGGATTTTGGGGGGTGATACTTGCTATACCTGTTACCGTCGCGGTGCTTGAGTATTTGGGAGATGTCGAAGAAAGTAAGTTTCATCACAAGGTTTAATTTCAGAAACAAAAAATGGAGAAAAAAAATTTTTATATTTCAACTGCAATACCTTATGTAAACGCTGACCCTCACGTGGGCTTTGCTTTTGAGTTTGTAATGACTGACGCTATTGCGCGTTATAAGAGACTAATGGGCAAAGAAGTGTTTTTTATTTCGGGGACTGATGATAATGCTTTAAAAAATGTTCAAGCAGCAGAGGCACAAAATGAAGAAGTTTCAGTTTATATAAATAAGAGTGCGGAAAAATTTGAGATTTTAGCAAAAGAACTTAATGCTTCGATTGATAGATTTATTCGAACATCTGTCGATGAGGATCACAAAAGGGGGGCACAAAAACTTTGGTCACAGTGTGAAAAAGATTTGTATAAAAAATCGTACTCAGGTCTTTATTGTTTGGGTTGCGAAGAATTTAAAACTGAAAAAGATTTAATGAATGGTGAATGCCCAGAACATCCAGGCGCAAAACTTCAAGTAATTGATGAAGAAAACTATTTCTTTAAATTGAGTAATTACTCAGAAGCGCTTTTGAAAAAAATTGAAAGTAATGAGCTCGAGATAATTCCGGAGAGTCGAAGAAATGAAACTATTTCTTTTATAAAAGGAGGTCTTGAGGATTTTTCTGTTAGCCGTTCAAACGAGCGGGCAAAAAATTGGGGAGTAAGTGTTCCTGGAGATGATTCTCAAAAAATGTATGTATGGTTTGATGCATTATCAAACTATATAAATGGAATTGGTTTTGCTGACAATACAAATCAATTCAGTAAATTTTGGAATGACGGAGAAACTGTTCATGTAATTGGAAAGGGAATAAATCGTTTCCATACTATATATTGGCCAGCGATGCTTATGTCTGCTGGTGTTGCCTTGCCTAAAAAGGTTGTAATCCATGGTTATATAACAGCTGGTGCTCAGAAAATGTCTAAGAGTTTGGGAAATGTTATAAATCCAAGTGAACTAATAGAAGAATACAAACAATACGCTGGAGATTTGGCAGGGGACGCATTTCGGTTTTATATACTTCGTCATATAAATACTTTTGAAGACTCTCCAATGACTAAGGAGCTTTTTGCAGAGGCCTACAACGCAGGGCTTGCAAACGGACTGGGAAATTTACTCTCTCGTGTTTTAACTATGGCGGAAAATTATGGAGTCGAAGGTGTCCAGGCAAAAGAGGGAATTGAAGTGATAAAAGAATTAGAGGATTATGAAATTTCAAAATTCACTGACAACCTTTGGGCTCGATTAGCTGAACTCGATAAGTACATTCAAGTAAATGAACCATTCAAGAAATTTAAAATTGACCCCGAAGGAGCTAAAGAGGATGTGCAATATTTACTAAATGAAATTGCAAATTTAGTTCCAGAATTAAGTATTGTAATTCCAGACACAGCTGAAAAAATAAGAGAACTTTTGAAAGCCGGAAAAAAACCAAGCGAGCCGTTGTTTAAGAGAGTTTAAAAAAATCCCTGTTTACAGGGATTTTTTTATATTGTAGTATCAACAAAACTCTAAAAACTAAATATATGAATGATAATCTACTGTCAGAATTGAATAAAAAAACTATTGAAAAATATCGTAAAGCAATCGAGGGTGAAAGTGATGCTAGGCTTGAGACAAGCAAGATATTTATAGAACTATTGAAAGAAACTGAAGATTCTTTTGTAAAAGTTTCTTCTGAAGAATTTAAAAAATTCATACTTCTCCCCTGTGATTTTAATCTCGAAAATGGAGAGGGGGATGAAAGAGTTGCTACGGCTTTAGCGAGAGTTTATTTAGCTGGAAATAAAATTATCTCCACAGAGGAGAAAAAGTCTTTCCTTTTTGTGAAGGGTGATGAGATTGAAAATAGTTTTCCGAAGATGGAGTTTAAGGATCTTTTAATTTTTATTGAGGAAGAACTAAAGAGTATTTCTGAAAACCTTTTTTTAAATAACAGGCGCTCTTTCCCCCCTCAAGCAAATGAAAGTTCCGTTTACAGGTTTTATATTTTTTATTTTAAATAAAATGAATAATCTAAGAAAAAGCTATCCCAGTGGGCTGGCTTTTTTATTTTACAAAAATTGATATAGTTCTATTTATGGAAATTAAATACATAGACATTCACTCACATTTCAACTTGAAGCAATTCGAAGGGGATTTGGATGAATCAATAAAAAAAATGCATGAGCGTGGAGTTGCGACAATTTGCGTTGGTACAGATTTGGAAACCTCAAAGCGCGCAGTAGAAATCGCTGAGAAATATGATTTTATTTGGGCAACTGTTGGCATGCATCCGACTGATACAAAAGATACTTTTAAAGTTGAAGATTTTGAAGAACTAGCGCGTAATCCAAAAGTTGTGGCGATAGGTGAGTGTGGTCTCGATTATTTTCGAACCCCAAAGATAGATGTTTACGATCATCAAAGGGAAAATTTTCTTGCTCAAATACGACTTGCTCAAATGGTTCACAAACCTTTAATGATTCACGCTAGGCCAAGTAAAGGATCGATGGATGCATATGAGGATGCCTTAGGGATACTTCAAGATTTCGATGAAATAAGGGCGAATTTCCATTTTTTTGTAGGTAGTACGTCTATTGCACAAAGAGCCTTAGATCAAGGTCACACAATGAGTTTTGATGGCCCTATAACATTCACAGATGAATATAATGAGGTTTTGAGAGCTCTTCCACTCGAAAGTATAATGGCTGAAACAGACTCGCCATATGCGGCCCCAGAGCCTCATAGAGGCGGTCGTGCTGAGCCTTGGATGGTGGAATTTGTATATAGAAAAATTGCGGAAATTCGAGGAGAAGACGAGGAAGAAGTCCGAATTGCCCTAAACGAAAATGCCTCAAAATTCTTCAATATTTTATTCTAAATTAAAGCTTGTCTTTATAGGGTTTATGTGTTAATTTAAAAGCAATTCCGTCCTTAAGGGGTTCTACTCCTTAAGCCTTGGTCCGAGGCGGGATATTTTGTTTTGCCAAATTTTGGCAAAACATACAATTTATTATTAAAAATTCAAATTATGGAAGAAAAAGATTTTACTGTTTACGAAGCTGGTTTCTTGTTGAACCCAACTCTTTCAGCTGACGAGACAACAGATTTTGTTGCTGGTTTGCGAGCAAAGGTTGAGGGTGCTGGTGGTGAGTATGTTGCTCACGAGTCTCCAAAGGAGATAACACTTCAGTATGAAATGAGTAGAGAAATAAACAACAAGAAGACTTGGTTTTCTGGTGCAATTTTCGGATGGTTGAAATTCAAAATGGAACCAAAAGATATTTCTATTATCGAAACTGCTCTTAAGGGAGACGAAAAAATAATTCGATATCTTTTTATTAAGACAGTTGCTGAAAATACTCTTTTTGGCAACAAGTTGGCTGCTCCAAAGAAAAGAAGAGAAAAGAAAGATAAAGATGATTCCGATGAAGAAGAAGTATCTGAGGTTATAAACGAAGAAGAGGTGGACAAAAAAATTGACGAGATGGTTTTAGAGTCATAAAATTGATTATAGAAAGTCGTCGATTATTATTCGCACTAAACTCTTAATTATGTATTTAAATAAAGTACAACTTATCGGAAATTTAACAAGGGATCCAGAAGTACGAGCACTTCCAAGTGGAGCAAAGGTTGCCTCATTTTCATTGGCAACAAGTCGAACTTGGAAAGATAAAGATGGTTCAAAAAAAGAATCAACTGATTTTCACAACATCGTCGCCTTCGGTCAGTTGGCTGATATTATCGCTCAGTATTCTAAAAAGGGAAGTTCAATGTATGTCGAAGGAAGAATTCAAAATAGATCTTGGGATGGTCCAGATGGTCAGAAAAAATATCGAACAGAAGTTGTTTTAGAAAACTTCCAATTCGGTCCAAAATCTGCTGGAAGTACTGGTGGAAATTTTGAATCAAACGCAGGCGCGGGGGATAAGAAGGAAAAATTACCTAGCGCTGATGAAATAGATACAATTGAGTACCCAACAGAAGAAGCTTCTGAAGACATTCCTTTCTAAATCCAGATTTACTAATTAGAAATAAAAATTATTTATGAAGCAAGATTTTTTCTCATCAAATAATATTAAGCACGTTGATTATAAGGACACAGAAATTTTAAAAAAATTTATAACTCCTTCTGGTAAAATTATGCCAAGAAAGAGAAGTGGACTTACAGCAAAGCACCAAAGATCGCTTTCTCTTGCAATAAAGAGATCAAGATTTATGGGACTTCTGCCTTTCATTGCTCAATAGATGATCAAAAACCGCACGCCACAAGCGTGCGTTTTTTGATTTTATGTGTATAATTTCAAAAACCTAAAAATCAATAAAATGGGCACAAAAATCTTCTATGTCGAAATTAAATCTAAGGAACTCAGAAGGAAACTTAAAGTTAAGAAAAAAAATGCTAGAGAAAAATGGGCATATTTTGAACATAATGTCGAAACAGCTCAAGGGGAAGAAATAAAGAACCTTTTCTCTTTAGAATTAGAGGAGGTTAAGGGGTTATTTTTGGATAATGGTGTGAGTAAAGATTCTTTTGAAATTTTTGAAATTTTAAAAACCGGACAACCTTTGGTGAGAGTGACACACAAATTATTTCAAACCCAGTATTTTGGAAAATAGCAAAAAGCCCGACAATGTCGGGCTTTTTTTATATCTCCATTATTTTACTCGTTCTATCCATTCAATAAATTCAGGATTTCGTTTATTTTACGCGCTCAACGTATTCTTCCGTTTCAGTGTTTACTATGACTTTGTCTCCAACTTCAACGAACATAGGAGTTGTAATGTTTGTTCCATTTTCAAGCACTACAACTTTTCCACCGCCGGATGCTGTATTACCTTTCATACTAGGAGGCGCTTCTTTTACAGTGAATTCCATTTTGATTGGAAGTTTTACACTAATTATTTGTTCATCTTCATCTTCTCCAAATACCAATGTTTGAGCAGGGCAGTTATCTTTTAGAAATTTTCGAGTTGAATCACTGATTATTTTGTCATCAATTTTAAATCTATTTTTTGGATCATTTGGATCTGTAAACCAAAATTCTCCTTTATTTTGATATAAAAATTTTACTTCACGTCTTTCGACTTCAGCTTCTTCGGCTTTGTCTGAAACCTGAAAAGTTTCATTATAAGTTCGTCCAGTCATCAAACTTTTTAGTTTTGTTTGATTTTGAGGCTTTCTTTGTTGAGTTCGAGCGACGTGCGAGTCTAATACTTCACAAGCTTCATTGTTGTGAATGATTATTTTTCCTTGTTTGATTTCGTTGTAAGCAAGTAATGCCATATGATTTTTCAAAATAACGTCGTGCAATATCGAAAGCGCGACGCATTATTATTAATATAAAAAGGCCATAGGCCTGATATTTGGAGTATATCAAAGGAGGGGAAAAAGTAAAATAAAAACGGTTGCCATTTATGGCAACCGTTAAGTTGTTAGATAACTAGAATTTTTTCCCTCAATAGAGTGTTTTCCATTACAGAAAGAGCCAGACGAGTCACCATTTTAGCGATTTCAGACTTTTCTTCATCAAGAGCCTGTTGAAACTTGTAAGGATTTTCAAGACTGTATCTTTCTTCTATTTGAGAAAGAAGAACACGGTCTTGATTTCCTCCAAAGAGTTTCGTGTAATTCATCACACTTTCAATTCTTCTTTTGCGAAGTTTGTTATGCGATAGGATGTGGTGAGTTACCGGATCCTTAGGTAGGAGGCTTTTAAGAAAGAAATCTCTTCGAGTTTCATAATCTTCGTATACATCATGAATCTCATACGCAAAAGGATAGGGAAGGATTTCATCGTGTATAACTCTAAGTTTCATCCTTTCGCTTTGTGTAATTGGTTGCCCGAGCCTTTCTTTTATTTCTTCAAGGAGAATTTTTGCCCTGTCTACATCATTTGGGTCAGGGTTTATTATCTCTTTGATAAAGTAAAGGTCTGCATTTGTGGTCATCTGATCAAACCCTAGTGTGTAAGGGTTAAACAGTATAAATATTTTTTCCATTTGTTTTAAATGTTGGTTCGAGTAAATTGTATCAGAAAAATAGGATTTGTCAAACCGGGCAGTGAAAAATGGAGCTGTTTTTTACTCTGACTCTATTTAATTATAGATATGTAATGTCCGAAAATAATAAATCTCCACTCAAATTTAATTTTTAAAAACAGAGTAGCACCATTTTCTACTGACCCGGCAAATAACCATTATTTTATAAGGGGATTATGTATTGACAAATATATTGTATTATAGTATAATTTTGGTATAAAGATCTTTAAATTAACCTATAAAACCTGCCTAATATATGAACGCAATATCTTCTTCCAAGTTGGTAAATGGATTGTTCGGAAATGGTCCACAGATGAATATCCTTGTTATAGACGAGGGAAATGGTTCAAGAAGTATTTTATCTGTTAAAAGAACGGAGGCTACTGAACACTATATTTTAAATAACTCTTTTCACCCTAGTGTTACTGAAGGGCCAAAATTCAACCCAAAAGTAAAGTTTGTTGGATATCAAACTTCAAATTTTGAACAACTGACTGACAAAAGAAAAAAAGATCGTATCCGAGATGAGGATGGTTATGATAATTTAAAAACCATGTCTGATTCTAAAAAACAAAGAGTTTTTCGTAAAATCCTTGAAAGAATTAAGCGTAACAGATTTCCTCTTTATGATTTAGAAAATACTGACATTCACGATTTAATTACAGAATAAAATTAAGTAGGTTTCAAACGAGAAAGCCCCGCAATTTTTTGCGAGGCTCTTTTTTATTCAAGTTTTCCTAAATCACTTTTTATTTTTTCTAAAATATTTTTTAAGTGCAAACTCTCTGTCCTTGTAAATTCTATTAGAGTCAATTCTGAGGAGTTCGTTTCAATAATACTTTCAGGGGTATTTGAGAATTTTTTGAGTACATCAAGAATCGAGTCTTTGTTTTCACTCAAAGTCCAAATAACTTCTTGCGCCATAGTGAGATCACTTAGGAGAGATACAAAAATTCCAGAAGGTTCTTTTTCAGCTTTATCTTCTAAATAGCGCCTCAAGTCAGAAAAAAGGGGACCACGAGACGCAACGTCTATTGAAACAAGCGTATTATGTAAAACCGAAACACCTTCTTTGGGTAAAATTTTACTCCAAGGGGTACCATCGCCAGATATTTTTTCTACCTCTTCAATTTTAGAATTTAATAAATTAATACTACGCAAAGTATCTTTTAGAATTATATTTTCCGAGTTATTTTCTTTATTATTTAGTGATTCGAGTGTCATCTTATTCTGCTCCAGAATCTGCAACAACTTCTTTCATTCTCTTTCTAACTTCTTTCAAAATCTGATCTCGCATTTTTGGATTTTCTCGCATAAATGTTCGAGTTGCATCGTAACCTCGAGCAAGAGGAATTTTTCCATCTTTTTCACTTAGGTATGAATAACTTGCACCAGATTTTTCTATTATGTTTAGTTTTTCTCCAAGTGCCAAAAGTTCTCCTTCAAGTGAAATTCCTTCGCCGTAAATAATATCGAATTCTGTTTGTTTGAAAGGGGAGGCAACTTTGTTTTTTACAACCTTTACTCGGGTTCGAGATCCGACAACTTCTTCTCCTTTTTTGATTTGAGCAATTCTTCGAATATCAAGACGAACTGATGTATAGAATTTCAAAGCCTTTCCACCCGGAGTGGTTTCAGGATTTCCAAACATAACTCCAATTTGCATTCGGATTTGGTTTATAAAAATAACCATAGTCTTACTTCGAGCAACGAGCGCTGTAAGCTTTCGTAGAGCCTGAGACATAAGTCTTGCTTGCTTTCCGACATGGTGAGCTCCCATATCTCCTTCGATTTCGTCTTTTGGTGTAAGAGCAGCTACTGAATCAACTACAACAACGTCTATTTTTCCACTTCGAACCAAGCTCTCAACAATTTCAAGCGCTTGTTCTCCGTTATCTGGTTGAGAAATTAGAAGGTCGTTTATTTTTACTCCAAGTTTTCCAGCGTAATCTGGGTCCATTGCGTGTTCGGCGTCAATATAGGCACATATTCCACCTGTCTTTTGAGCTTCTGCTACAACATGTAAGGCAAGAGTAGTCTTTCCAGATGACTCAGGTCCAAAGACTTCAATTATTCTTCCTCGGGGTAGACCTCCTACACCAAGAGCAATATCAAGACCGATTGATCCAGTCGGAATTGCATCTATTCCAACCTTTGGAGATTCGCCAAGTTTCATTATCGCTCCTTCTCCAAACTTTGTTTGAATGGATTTAATTGTGTCTGATAGGTCTACTCCTTCTGTTGGTTTTGGTGCTGATTTCTTTTTTGCCATATATTTTTTTACTAATTTAATAATTAACTATTTTCTGATGTTATTTCTGAATCTGTTTCTGATATATTTTCTCCCGCCACTTCGGCTTCTGTTTTGTCTTCTTCTTGATTTGTATCTTTCAGAGCTGGGTCTTCGGTAGGGTTTGGGGTATTTTCGAAATTAAAGCCACTGGCTGTTATTTGGAATTTTTCTATTTTCTCACGCCCCAAGCTGTCTTTAGCGCTTAGGTAAATTATATTATAGCCTGCTGATAGTAACAATGTGTCACTGAAGTTTCCTTTCTCGTCTAAAAATACTTCATTGTTGTTTATGCGAAACTCTTTTGCTCCAGATGTCTTGCCAGAAATAAATGCAACGGGACCATGGTTTTCTCCATTTATTAGGCCTTCAACCGTTATATCTGGACCTTTTATTAAGGGCAAAACTTTTATAAAACTATAAGTAAATATCAAAATACTTAGTATTCCAAAAAATAATTTATAAGTTTTTTGACGACTAGAACCCATTTACTTCATTCGTATTATCTACTTCATCCGACTTTTTAAATACTTCGCGTGCTTTTGAACCATTTGCGGGACCAATAACTCCTCGTTCTTCTAGCATATCAACTAATCTTGCTGCTCGAGAATAACCGACCGCCAAACGTCTTTGTATATAAGAAGTACTAGCTTTTCCGCTTTCGATAACCAATCTTTCTGCTTCACCGTAAAGTTCGTCTTCATCTGACGCGTCGTTTTCTAGAGCTGAAGGGTCAAACATTGCATGTACGCCATCTCCAGGTGCGCTTGCTGTCGACATTGTAATATCTTCAGGAATAGATTCTTCTGAGTTGTCAGCAATAAACTTAACAACTTTCTTTAGTTCTTCTTCTGTTACATAGGCAGATTGAACTCGCTCTGGTTGTGGCATTTCAGATCCCAAGTAAAGCATGTCTCCAGCTCCAAGAAGTTTTTCGGCTCCAGCTTGGTCAAGAATTGTTCGAGAGTCAATTTGTGAAGCAACCTGAAGGGCAACACGAGTCGGAACGTTCGCTTTGATGAGACCCGTGATGACATTTACTGATGGGCGTTGTGTTGAAAGTATAAGGTGGATACCAACAGCTCGAGACATTTGGGCAAGTCTGACAATTGCACTTTCAAGTTCTCGTGGAAATGTTGCCATAATGTCGGCCAACTCATCAATAATGACAACAATATAAGGCATTGTTTCTTTCGCTTCTTTTTTCTTTGAGTCACCAATTTTTTTATGGTAAGAACCGATATCTCGAACGGATTCTTCTTGAAGAACGTTATATCGACGTTCCATTTCTTTTGCTGCCCATTTAAGTGCAAGAATTGCTTTTTTAGGGTCTGTAATAACGGGCGTTAGTAGGTGGGGAATTTTGTTGAATAAAGTTAGTTCAACTCTTTTTGGGTCCACCATAATAAAACGAAGATTTTCAGGTGAGTTTCGGTAGAGCAGGGACGTAATAATAGAGTGAATTGTAATAGACTTTCCAGATCCCGTTGTTCCGGCGATTAGGGCATGAGGCATTTTTGCTAAATCTCCAAAAATAGCCTTTCCAGAAATACTTCTTCCAAGGGCTACCAAAAGAGGTTTGGCACTATTTTTATAAGATTCGTCGGCAAGTAGTGTCGCAAGTCCAACAATAGATTTTGCTGTGTTCGGTATTTCGATACCCACCAAAGATTTTCCTGGGATAGGTGCTTCAATACGAAGTGGGTGAGCGGCAAGAGCTAGGGCTAGGTCGTTTTGAAGTCCAAGAATTTTTGAAAGTTTTACACCTTCAGCTGGTTTTAGGGCATATCGAGTAACAGTTGGTCCAACGGTTACTTCGTCCATCTCAACTAATATTCCAAAGTTCGCCAGTGTTCTTTTTATGATTGCGGCATTGCCTCTAATGTCTCCAACTTGAGGGCGACCCTTGTCTCCTTCAAGAAGTGTAAGTGGTGGAAAAGCATAGGCTTTGTTTCTTTCGGCGTAAACAATTCCGCGCATATCAAGTTCTTCTTCGCCACTCTTCTTTTTCTTTTCAGGTTCTTGGTTTTTTTGATTTGTTTCAGGAATTGAAATTTCTTCTTTTGGTATGTTTGTTGTGATAGGTACTTCTACTGGTTCGAGTTTCTTTTTGACTATTTTGACATCAACATTTCGAAGACGATTCCAGAAGCCTTGAATTGTAAATTCTGTATCAAATAGAATAATTAAAGATATTAAAAATGTTGCTGAAAATACTAGAATTGAAAAGCCAATATCAAACAGTGTTATGAAAGGATATGTGACACCAAAGCCAACTATCCCACCAGCTTCTCTTCCAAACAAAAGTGATATCAAACCGATACCTGATGCGAAGGTAAAAGCAGAACTAACCGCATGCGCAAGGCCTGTTGCTGGACGTTCTTCTTTTGTGAAAGTTATACCGAGTACTAATAGTATTGCGGGTAATATAAAGTACCCGACTTCTCCAAACAGTCTTATGAATAAGTCATATAAAACCTTTCCAGCAATTCCTGTTTTTCCAAACGCAGATAACAAGAAAAAGAATACTCCTATATAGGAAAGGATGGCATAAATGCTTTTTTTAGTTTCGTTCCTTAGATAGCCTCTTTTAGCTGGGCGTCCTCTTTTTTTATGGGGTTTTTCATCCTCTTCTTCGAGGTCGTCCTCTAGGTCTTCATCCTCTTCATTTTTTCTACCTTTGTTTTTTGCCATTTATCAATAAATTTTATCACACAAACGAAAAATATCTTTGTGAATTAAGGGGATTTACTGGTTCGTACTTTACAAACTTTGTAACTTTAAACCTTACTATTAAAATTGTTGCGTAAACAATTTTGAAGACTATAATGAAGGTACTTAAAGACATTGTCTTGTTAAAAGAGCTTATGCAAAACCAAAACGACAATCAAAATAGCTTCGATGTTTCTAAAGGACATATCGTTCAAAACGATAGCTATTTTATGGAGTTTAGGCCGGATATAAAGGACAAGTACTTGTCTTTTATATACGCTAAGGGACAAAAGATACTTTCAGCTGTTTATTTAATAACGGACATTTTAAAAGACGTCGAACCAATAAAGTGGGAGGTTAGAAAGTTGGCGGTTAATTTATTGGGAGATGTTCATGGTTTTACACATTTAATTGCTCGCGATGAAGAGAGTTTCAGGAAGATAAAAAGTACATCAAATCATCTAATTTCAATTCTCGTAGTTTTATCAAATAGTGGAGCTATCTCATCTCGAAACATAAAGATAATAATTGAAGAAATTGATCGAATAGTTTCTCACGTTGGTTCTGTGGCGAAAGCTGAACAATCTGTATCCGATGAAGAAAATGAGGTAGTTGAAAAACTTAAAAATCTTTTAGGGGGAAGTATTGAAAAGCCTATAAATACTATTAAAGACATGTCTTTTATAAAAGACACCAATGTCCTTAATAAACAGCAATTAGATACAAAAAGTCAGACACCAATTTACAAAAAGACAAATGCTAATTTGTTTGTAAAAATAGCTAGAAAAAATGCAATTTTAAATATTATAAAAGACAAAAGGGTCGCAACTTTAAAAGACATCGAAGTTGCTTTTCCGGATCTATCTAATAAGACAGTGCAAAGAGAAATTGTGTCTTTGATAGGTGAGGGTTTAATAAAACAAGAGGGGAAGAAACGTTGGGCCAAATATATTTTTGCCGATACTAGTAATTAGTAGATTGGTAGTTAGTAAAGTTAGTGGACGTAAAGCCGTTAGTTTTGCACCTAGATATTTTTATTTTTTGCTCGTTAAATCGTAAATACTAATATACTAATTACTAACATACTAAAATACTAATTAATTCTGTAATAAAATCTATTCTCATGCGTCAATATAAGTGTAACGGCGAGGAATTGATTCATTTTAATTTTAGTCGTTTGCACTTTTTATATCAGTTTCCACATATATAAAAATTTGCCTTTTACTCCTGTTTGCTTATAATGAGCATACACCGTAGATTGGAGGTTTTATTTTGTGAATTTAACTGACATTTAAGGTGTTTCGGCTTTAACCAAGGTTTAAAAAGAAAGACAGGTGATAGGATCTGTTCATTTTTTGGGCCAAAGTTTTAGCCACCTCAATTCAGAGGAAGATCATTGAAAATTAAATAATGGATGACTTGAAATATAGTCGTTATTTTTATTTTTCAGTTAGATCGAAATATCCGCGCCTCACAACACGCGTATATCCTCTGTATCGGCCCTGTCGACAAGGCAGATAGTGCTCTACTCGAGAGAGTAAAGTATTTATTTAGTTGTGTATTTATTCACACGCTCTCTCTGATAGGAGAGAGACGAAAGCAAACTCAGATGTCAATAAAAGGCAGAAGATGTTTTGCAATGTCTATATTCAGTGCTGTCGAGCATATATTGAACTTAGACACATCCTAACTTGTTAGGGTGCCAAATTATTTACGATAATTTTTATTATGAAAAAATTTACAAAAGGAATTTTCGCGAGTTTCTTAGTATTCGCATTCGTATTCGCTGCTGCACAAACTGCATCTGCTTATACGCACATGGGAATGCTAAAAATGGGATCAACAGGATCTCAAGTTATGGAGCTACAAAAAGCTCTTAACGGAAATGGTTTTCTAATCTCTACAACAGGAGCTGGATCACCAGGTATGGAATCTTCACACTTCGGAGCTAAGACAAAATCAGCTGTTATGGCTTTTCAATCAGCAAAAGGATTAACTCCTGTTGATGGAATCGTTGGTATCAACACTGGTGCTGCTCTTGGTGCATTAACAACAACTGGAGGTGGAGTTACATATCCAGCTGGATGTACAGCAGGTTCAATGTTTAGTACAACAACAGGACAACCATGTACTGCAACTACAACAACAGTACCAGGATGTGCTCCTGGAGCTATGTTTAGTTCAACAACTGGTGCTTCATGTACAGGTGGATCAACTCCATCAACAAACGGACCACTAGCTGGATCATTTGGAGACATTTTTGATGTTTCTGAAATCACTTCATATAACAATGAAGAAGTTGGAGAAGGACAATCAGATGTTAAAGTTGCTGGTTTCGAAATAGAAACTACAAACGACGGTGATATTTCTGTCACTTCTGTAAAGGTTCAATTCGATTCAACTGGAAACACAGGCTCAACACACTTAGATGATTACGTTGATTCAGTTTCAATCTGGATGGGTTCAACAAAAGTTGGATCAGCAGATGCTGAGGATTTCTCAGAAGCTTCAGATATTTACACACGAACAATTGCATTAAACAATGCGGTTGTAAGAGCAGATGATACTGAAAAGTTTTATATTTCAGTTGACGCTGTAAATACATTTGACTCAGCTGATATTGCAACAACAAATGATTCATGGGATGTTGATGTTCTAAATATTAGATTTGTCGATGGTTCAGGTGTTACAACAACTGACGACGCAACAGGCGATATGCCAGGTATGGATGTTGCTATTGACTTCGTGTCATTTGGAGATTCTGCTGATACTGAACTAAAAATCTCTAAGGATTCAGATTCACCAGAAGCTGGAATCGTAGTAGTTGATGATTCAACTGAAACTGATGATGTAGTTCTTCTAACAGGAAAACTAAAACTATCAGGTGATTCAGATGTTACTATTGATGCGCTACCAGTTACATTTACTGTATCTAGTGGACTTCTTTCTGATATGGCTAGTAATCTTATCCTTGTTATCGACGGAGAGGACTTTTCAGAGAGCTCAGCGACTACTTCAGGAGGACTAGCTTCAACTGTTGTATTCGATAATCTAGACTTTGATTTGGCTGCCGGAGATACTGTTGATTACGAAGTTCGTGCTGATATAAACGGTACAGATGATTTCGCTGAAGGAGTTTCTCTTATCGCTTCTATTACTTCTGACAACAGAAGTAATATAGATGCTGAAAACGAAGAAAGAGACCAAATATCTGATGGAGATAAAATCGGATCAGCTATTGGTGAAGCACAAGAATTCCGTTCAAGTGGAATTAGTGTTACTCTTGATAGTACAGACGAATCTGTAAATGCTGACGGTACACTTGGAACTTACACTGTTAAGTTTAAGGTAACTGCAGTTGGTGATGATGCGTATGTTGGTACTGCTACAAGTAAATATACTTATGCATTCCAAGAAGCTTCACGAGGTGCTACTACAAGTGGTTTCTCAGCAGCTATCACTAACAACGGTGGTTCTGGTAATAGTACTGATACTACTACTGGAGGTAACTGGAAGATTAATGACGGCACAAGCGTAACGCTAACTCTTCAAGTATTCGGAAATGGAGCTAGTTTGTCAGCTGGTGCTTATCGAGCAGCTTTGACTGCAATTGGTTGGGATAGTGCAGATACTGATGCGGCGCTGGCTAACAGCTACACATCAAATATGGACGACTTCCATACTGATTACGAACAACTTATCTAAATTTCGATTTAGTAATGAAGTGTAACTTCATTAAAAGTGTTAAACAAAACCGCCCTTAAGGGGCGGTTTTGTTGTTTTCGGATTTTAAATTGTATAATAAATTATATGATTTTAGATTTTTTAAGAAAAATATTCAAACAAAGAGAAAACAGTAATCCACTTAGAATTGGAGTATTTGGGATAATGAATAATCCAGAATATAGACAAGAGCCATGGAAAGAAAGTATTCAAAATAGATTAGAAATTTTTGATTCAGTTTGTATTGTTTGTGGAAACGAGGCAGATATTGAAATGCTTCAAAAACAATTCCCTCACGAATGGAGTAATGGAAAACTTAAGGCCATTTATAAATTTTGGCCATTTCCAGAATGGAGTTATGAGGAATTAGCTAAACATTTGAACTCCGCGCTTTCTTTGGTGAAAAAACAAGAGTGTGACTGGGCTATAAAATTAGATATAGATACCGTTTTTCATGAAAAGGATAAAAAAAATCTGATAAAAAGTATATCTTTGGCGGACAAAAAAGATAAATGGCTTGTGTCTTTTGGTAAATTGCAGTTCTTTTTGCCAACATTTTATTGGAAGAAGGGGAATTTACCCATAGCTATTAACTTGAAAAAACCTATAGCCTATGGTTTCGATGAAAATAAGTACACAGATTTGTGTCAACCTATAGAATGGGACGGATATACACTCACTAGTTTTAAGGGAGAGAAGTATGAAATACCTGTTGGAGAAGTGGTAGATGATAAGCGAGTACTAAGGATTGATGATGTTAAGTTGTATAACTATGATTTTACCTTTCGAACATATGAAAGATCAATTGAGCTTTTGTATCAAATAGAAATGGCGCACGCTAGGTTTTGGGGTAAGAGCTATTCTGGTATACCAATAGAAAGTATAAGCAGGGAGACTTCAATTTGTGATTTTCTGAAGCTTTCAAAAGACAGATTTAAAAATATGAGCAAAAAAATGGAAATAAGTGGTCATCCTAGACATTTTCAAATAGTGTTGCAAAATCTTAACAAAGACCAGTGGGGGTTTGGTTTATGGGATAAAATTCTGATATAGTTGATGTATGTTTTTTGATGGACAAAATCTACATAAATTTTTCAAATGGTTGTTTTATATTTTTATTGCCATTTTCCCCTTCGTTCTTTACGAAGGCTATCTCTTTAATGGGACTTCTACAAGAGCCATAAACACTGTTTTGTTTGTTCAAATTTTGAGTATTTGTATTGGTGCATTTATTTTACACAAAAAAAGCAAACTTTCTTTTGTTGTCTCACCGATTACAATTTCTTTGTTGTTACTTTTAGTATCTCTGTGTATCTCTAGTTTTCTAGGGGTTGATTTAGTTGATTCATTTTGGTCTAAGGCAACTAGAACAACTGGATTATTTTATTTCTTACACATGGCATCTTTATATTTTCTTTTTTGGATTTCTTTTGAAAAAGAGGTAGATATGAGAAATTTTTTGAAAATTTTTGTATTTTCAGCTGGACTTTTTTCCATTATATCTGTTTTCGGACAAGAGGGATTGGGCTGGTTTTTTAAATCTAAACCTTGGGAAGGTTTAACTATAGGTAATTCTACTTTTGCTGGAATGTATTTGTACGCCGGGTTCATGATATCAATTTATTTGTTAAATACTCAAGAAACTTATAAAAAAGAGTGGTGGAAAAATTTACTACCAATAATATTTATACTTAATCCCTATTTGTTAAATTTTGATATTTTTCGAGGGAGTTTTAATATTTATGAAAATCCTGTAGGTATTATTGGTAGTGCTCAAGCATCTGCTATTACCCTTTTTGTATCCACTGTAATACTATTTGTTTTTTGGGCTATTAATAAAATAAAGCAAGTAAGAATTCGCCAGGGTCTTTTATTTGCTGGTATTTTTATTTCTGTAATATTTTTTTCTTTAGGAGTTAAGTCCCTTTTAACACCAGGCGGGGTTATCCAAAAAATATATTTAACTCAATCTAGCTCCGTACGACCATTAACGTGGCAGCTTTCAAAGGAAGCAATAGCAGAAAAGCCTTTATTTGGTTGGGGAATTGATAATTTCGACATGGCTTTTCAAGAGCACTATGATAGCAGTATTCTTGATGAAGAGAATGGAGGAGAAGCTTGGATGGACAGGGCTCACAATATTCTGATAGATCAAACAGTAGAATCAGGATATTTCGGGATAATTATATATTTACTAGTTTATTTAGTTATAATAGGAAGTTTGTGTTATGTTATTTTAATATCAAAAAATAAAAAAAATGTGATATTAGCGACAGTATTACTGGTTTACTTTTTCGGACATCTTTTGGAGATACAGACAGCTTTTGATACCACGATAACTTATATTTTGCTTGTTATTTTTTCTGCAATATCAGCTATTTTATTCAACAAGACAAGGGAAGAAATTCATGGTGAAAAAAAATCAATTGTGGTAAATAGTGTTATTTATTACACAATAGGATTACTATTTTTAATTTTTGGATTTACGTTGTTTTTTATCGGGTCGATTCCAATTTTAAGGGCCCAAAATGCTAATGGTGATATAAGAAGGGTCGGCTCAAGCCAAAAACGTCTTGAGATATATCCAAAATTATTTAGTTCTAATATGGATAGAGGTTCTTTTTTATGGAGAACATCTAACGATATCCAAAGAGGGGTTTCTTTGGATCCAAAAATAATAGAAGATCCTAATCAAATGGAGGGATTAAAAAATGAGATTGAAATTATTATATCTGAGTATGAAAAATACCTGGTTCAAAATCCTGGTGATTACAGATCAATGCTCAATCTTTCCGACATGTATATTTATCAAAGACTTATGGATGTAGATAATTTAGATAAAGCTCATTTGTTGTTGGATCGGGCAATTCTTTTAGTTCCACAGTCTCCACAAGCCTATTGGATGAAATCTGTTGCATATCTTTATCAGGCAAAGTTTAATGAAGCCAAAGAGTGGTCTGAAAAGGCTTACAATATAAATCCTGGTATAGAGGAAAGTCAACGAGTTAAAGATTATGTAGATAGGTCCGTAAAAGAATTTCCGGTTATCGATCTTTATTCGTTTAAGCAGATATAAGTTATGAAATATTTAGTCACTGGCTCAGCCGGATTTATAGGATTTCATACTGCAAAAAAACTTCTCGAAAAAGGAGAGGTTGTTATTGGTGTCGATAATTTTAATGATTATTATGACATCACACTCAAGGAATCACGCAACATAATTCTTGAAAAATTCCCAAATTTTCATCTTGAGCGTGGAAACATTGCAGATGTATTGTTTGTAAGAAATCTATTTGAACGATACGAGATACAAAAAGTATGCCATCTTGCTGCGCAGGCGGGAGTAAGATATAGCCTCAAGGAGCCGTATAAATATATAGAAACTAATATTGTTGGTTTTTCAAATATCATAAATGAAGCAAAAAATTCTGGAGTAAAGGATTTTGTGTTTGCTTCTTCTAGTTCTGTCTATGGAGATGAAGAAAAAATGCCATTTGTTGAAAGTTTCAATACAGATAAACCACTTTCTTTATATGCAGCAACAAAAAAATCAAATGAAGTAATAGCTTATTCGTATCACCATTTATACAACATGAATTGTACAGGATTACGTTTTTTTACTGTGTATGGACCATGGGGAAGGCCCGACATGGCAATGTTTTCTTTTACCAAGGATATTCTTGAAGGACGACCAATTCAAGTTTTTAATGAAGGGAAAATGCGTAGAGATTTTACCTATATTGATGATATTGTTGACGGTATTGTTTCAGCGTGTGAAGTAGCTTCACCTTTTGAGATAATAAACCTAGGAAATCATGAACCAGTGGAGCTTTCTTATATGATTGAAGTTTTGGAGAAGGAGATAGGTAAAAAAGCCATAAAAGAATTTCTTCCACTTCAGCCAGGAGATGTTCTTGAAACTTATGCAAGTATTATAAATGCAAAAGAAAAACTTAACTGGACCCCAACCACCAATATTGAGGTGGGGGTAAAAAAGTTTATAGAATGGTATAAAGATTATTTCAAAAAATAATATATGAATTTAAAAAATAAAAATTTTGCATTGTTTTTCACCCGAGGTTTATCTTTGGAGAAATGGGAAAAGTTTGGAATGCTAAATAGAGAGATCAGGACATATCAAGAACTCGCAAAAGAATATGAAAATATTTATTTTTTTACATATGGAATTAATGATGCTAAGTATTTTAATATTCTTGCAGACAATATAAAAATAATACCAAAACCAAAATGGATTCCTTCAAACTTATATAGTATATTTTTACCGTTTGTGCATAGATCCCTTTTAAAAAAAATCTCTATAATAAAAACAAACCAAATGGATGGATCGTGGGCGGCGGTTATCTCAAAAAAGTTGCATGGCAACAAGCTCATAGTTCGTTGTGGTTATGAATGGCTTTCTTTTATAGAGAAAGGAAAACGTGCATATTGGAAAAAAATATTTGCTCAAACTGTAGAAAGTTTTGCATATACCAATGCGGACAAAATAAGCATTACATCAAGTGACGACAAGGATTTTATTATAAAAAGATTTAAAGTTGCCCCGTCAAAAGTTGAAGTTATTCCTAATTACATTGATGCTGAAAAATTTAAACCAGATAATGTACACAAAGAAGATGATAGAATTTTGTTTCTAGGTAGATTTGAAGATCAGAAAAACCTCTTTAATTTAGTACAAGGGATGAAGGGTATTCCTGCGCGACTTGTAATGATTGGAGGAGGTAGTCAAAAATCTGTCCTTGAGGCAAAGGCAAAAGAGTGTGGTGTTGCAATTGAGTTTTTGGGAAACATCCCGCAAGATAATATTCCAAAGGAGTTGAATAAGAGTAAGATATTCGTACTACCATCTCTTTATGAAGGAAACCCAAAGGCACTCCTTGAAGCAATGTCGTGTGGGTTGCCTTGTGTGGGCACTTTTGCTCCTGGGATTGAAAATGTTATTACAGACGGGGAGGATGGTGTCTTATGTGGATTGGATTCTGACTCAATACACAACGCGATTCTTCGAGTACTTAAAGACAGCGTGCTTTGTGAAAAGATAGGGCAAGGTGCTCGAAATACAATAATGAGTATATTTAGTCTTGAAAAAGTATTAGAAAAAGAAATTACTCTCCATAAATATCTATGAAATATTTCGATTCAAAAAATAATAGACTAGTGTTTATGGAACATTCTCCAACTGAAGAATTTTGGAGTAATCACTGGCTCGAAGATAATAATTTTTTAAAAAGAGTTAAGGCCGGGGCTGAATATGGGATTGTAAGAAGGTTTACTGACAAATTTATAAAAAAACCAGCAAAAGTTTTAGATGGCGGCTGCGGTATAGGTCAAAATGTTTACGGTTTAAAAAAATGGGGATATAACTCTTATGGTATTGATTTTGCCGATAAGGTTATTAAAAAAACAAAAGAAAATTTTCCAGAATTAAACATTTCAGCTCAAGATGTTAGAAGTCTAAATTTCCCAGATAATTATTTTGACGGGTACTGGTCAGTAGGAGTAATTGAGCATTTTACAGAAGGTTATGGTGAGGTAATTAAAGAAGCTAAGAGAGTAATTAAAAAGGGTGGATATTTATTTTTGACAGTTCCCTGGTTTTCGCCACTTCGAAAACTAAAAGCTAGACTAGGTAAGTATCCAAAATTTTCTGACATGATCGATATGAATAATTTCTACGAATTTATGCTGGACGAGAAAGAAGTTATTAAGAGTATTGAAAAACAGGGATTCAAGTGTGTGTTAAAACATCCTCACGATGCAGTAAAAGGAATAAAAGACGAAGTTAAATCTTTGAAATGGATAATGAAGAAGATCTACAACGCAAAAGGAATATTTTTCAAAGGAGTTAGGTTTGTTTTTTCTTTATTATTGGCGCCATTTGCTGGGCATATTATATTATTAGTTTTTAAAAAAAATGATGAATATTTATAAATTCTTGCTAAAAATAGCACTAAAGTTAAGTAATTTTAACTATAAGCTAATAAGTTATTTATCAATAAAAGTAAATAACGGCGTTCATCCAAAACACAGATTGCTTAAGTATCATAATTTCTTTTTGGAACACATAAAAGAAGACGACACTGTGTTAGATATTGGTTGTGGTAATGGGGAACTTGCTTTTGACATTTCTAAAAAAGCTAAAAAAGTTGTAGCTATTGATATCGATCCTAAAAAGATATCTGTTGCGAAGGAAAAGTATGTTGGACATAACATATCTTATACAATTGCGGACGCAACAAAAGATTTAGACACTGAAAAATTTGATATTGTCATACTTTCAAATGTCTTAGAGCATATCGAGCACAGAGTAGATTTCTTGAAAGGAATTAAAGGGAAAGCTGAAAAATATTTGATTCGGGTACCTATGATTACTAGAGACTGGATTCCGTTATATAAAAAAGAGCTTGGTATTGAGTGGCGCCTAGATCTGACTCATTTTACAGAATTTTCTAAAGAATCTTTTTATAAGGAGGCAGGAGAAGCGGGGTATTCAATAGAGTCCTTCAGTGTTCAGTTTGGTGAAATTTGGGCTATTTTAAAAAGCTAGAGGAAATCGCTAATTTCAAATTTTTCTAATTTACCCCTTTGGTACTTTTTAATTTTATAGGAACTTTGGAAGGAAAAATTTCCTCTCAATATGTTTCGAATAAAATTAACGAAAGGGAAGTACATCTTAGAGTTTTCTAGTGGATTAAATCTGGTGTTATATGTCTTTGTGTCCTTAGAGCTTCTATTTACAAAACACATATGTAGACAACGAAAAACAGAATTTTCCCAATTATAAATATCGTGCAGTAGAAAGACGCTATTTTCCTTGAAATCTTCTTTAAATTCCATTTTAGTACCATGCAGACGTTCTGTGTGTTCGTCCCATTTTATTATGGCGTTAAAATTTTGTAGTTTTGTAATCGAACGAGAAGGTGGTGTCATATAGCCGTATACACTCCTTTCATCTTCATCAATTTTGTTTACATGAATGCAATTACCAAAAATTTTCCAATATTTTTTATATTTTCCAGTTAAAATCTCTTCTCTAAAAGTTTTAAGACCTTGTTTGTCATAAATTTCATCTCCATCAACAGCAAATATCCAAGTATCTGTATTTGCATATTTTTCGATAAAACCATGTGAACTAAGGGCATCATCAATTTTGTGTAGGTTAATTTTGGTTGAATTTTCTTTTTGAATACCTTCTAAAATAGTATAAGTGTTATCTGTGGAATTATTATCTAAAACAATAATTTCATCACAGAAATCAAGAACATTTTCTAATGCATTTTTTATGAATCTATCTTCGTTTTTTACCAAGAATATACCAACAATTTTTGTCATAAAATTACTTTTTATTCAGCAATTCAAGTTTAACTTTTTCAAAAACAAATTCTGGGCTTATGGAGGCTAATAATTCGTAGCAAATTGAGCAGGGTCTTTTAAATCCACAATTGTGGATACCATTTTCGGGAAGGATATTTATGTATTGTGGATAGGCCATTAAATCCTTCGGCAAAGATGGATTACAAATAATAACCCCTTTTGTATTAGAGCTAGCTGTTAAATGTCCTATCCCACCCTCGTTGGCTATAACTAATGATGAGTTTTCTATAATTTTTTTTATTTGGCGGAAACTTGTAGTTCCAATTAAATCAACAACACCTTTTAGAAGAGGACTTCCTTTTATGCCAATTTGAACTATTCTGTAATCCAGTTTATTTTCAAAAAGATAATTACTTAATAAATTTATTAGATTTTGCCAGTGTGCAAGTGGCCACTGTTTATTGTTGGTAAAAGTCTGTTTTGAATTTGGCTCAATGCAAATGTATTTTTTATTTTGAAGATTATTAATATTTAAAAGTTTTTCAACTTCTTCTATTTCTTTTTTTTCTAAATCAAGTCGAGTTCTTAATTCGACTGTTGGCAATTCAAATAGTGAGCAGGCAATGGCTATTGCGTGGCCTTTTTGTTTATAAGACATTTTTTCTTTCGTATCATCTAGCCAGTAATGGTATTTTTCTTCTTCTAGGTTGATTACTATTAAATCTTCTTTTTTATAAAAAAAACTCTTTAAGAACCAAGAGATAGAATTGGTCACTAGTTCTATATCTGGATTGTTGATATAGATTTGAAAATCCGGGTTCTTTCTAAAAAGCAAAAGATCTTTTAAGCTTGGTTTGTATTTTAGTATTATTTTTTTGTTTGGAAATTGGTTTTTAAGATTTCTTGTCAAACCAGTCCAAATTAAAGCTCCGCCGTAACCCATATTTTTTATACTATAATTTGTCTAATAGTGTGCCGTGAGGTAAACTCGATATAGTTAATAATGACTAATTCTAGCATAATTTACTATGGGGATATATATAAATTCAAAGACAAAATCTGGAGCCTATGGTGGTGGAAATCAATTCCTGAAGGCCCTTAGAGTGGAGCTCAAAAATCAGAATTTTTACACAGAAGGATTAAATGGAGCTGGTGCGGTAATATTCAATCATTATCAAGATTTAGTTGATTTGGTGGTCGTTTTTTTAACAAAGCCTAAAATAAAAATAGTTCATCGCTTGGGACCTGTTATGTCACTACATCGCACTGGTTTTAAATGGAAAATAGTAGATTATTTGGTTATTTTCTGTGCTAATTTTTTTGCTGATCTGGTTATCTTCCAATCAGAATGGTCTTATAAGGAAGCTTTGAAATTAGGTTTTAGAAAAAATAAAAAATATAAAATTATTCACAATGCTGTTGATGGAAATATATTTTATAAAAAAGAAAATAAAGAGAGGAATCAAATCAAGCCAATAGAACTTATTTATACTAGTTGGTCTAAAAATATGAAAAAGGGTTTTTTCTATTTAAGTTTTTTAGATGAAAATTTGGACTTCAATAAATATAATATGATATTTGTTGGGAATTC
>CAYLKL010000001.1:0-14940 GCA_964384645.1 uncultured Candidatus Saccharibacteria bacterium | reverse complement strand
AAAAACATAAAAGTTGTGTCGCCGATTAAGAGCGATGACCTTGCTGAAGAGTTGCGAAATAGTGATATATTTATTTCGCCGACCAAAGATGATGCTTGTTCGAACGCAATACTTGAGGCCCTTGTTTGCGGTTTGCCGACTGTGGCCTTAAACAGTGGCGCTAATGTTGAAATAATAGGCGATGGAGGGCTTGTGTTTAATAATGAAGAAGATATGATTCGGGCAATAGAAGAGATGGGTAAAAATTTGTCGAAATACCAAAAGCACATAAAAGTAAAAAGTATTGAAGAGGTTGCCAGAGATTATGTTTTGGCAATTGAAAGTATTTAGCATGTTTACAAAAATAAAAAACTACATAAAAAAATCACCACATCGAAATCAACTTGAAAAATATATTTCAGATTTTTTGCCAAAACTAGAAGGAAATACGCTAGATGTTGGTTCAAAGAATCGTCGATATGATTATTTGCTTAAAAATAAACCGACAGCAATAGATTTAGTGGAGAATAAAGTAAGGGGTGTATCAGCGGGAGATATAAACAAATTGGATTTTGAGATGGGTTCTTTTGATAATGTCATTTGCCTAGAAGTTCTTGAATATGTAGGCACGCCCCAAATTGCTATTTCCGAAATAGCACGAGTGATGAAAAGTAAGGGAACGCTGATTTTATCAGTGCCGTTTATGTATAGAGAACACGAAGATATGTTGCGTTATACAAAAGAGTATTTAAATAAAGAGCTTAATAAGTATTTTCTCAATGTTGAGTTTTTTTCAGTTGGTAATGCTTATAGTATTATTTTAGATGTTTTAAAACATAAAATAAATAAGATAAGATTTAGATTATTAAGATATTTTTGCCTTGTATTTTATTTACCGTTTGCTTTATTGATCGAGGTAGTAAAACCTTCAAAGAAAAGCGAGTTTGTCTCTGGTTATTTTGTGGTTGCTAAAAAAATATAATGAATACAATTTTTCGCATAGATGACATAGGAGCTTCGACAAAATACTTCAACCAGCATGGAAAGAAGTGGGTTACTTTGTTTGGTAAAGTACGTATTCCTTTTCCACTTGCTAATTTTTGGTTTTTCAAAAGAATTGAACCTTTCCGAGGTTGGGCTAAATATGACGAACTTACATCAAGAGAATGGAAAATTTTTTTGGATATATTTGAGAAAAATAAAATTGTTCCAGTAATTGCCATTACAGCTACTTGGGTTGATAAAAACTCTAGACTCATTCCTTTTCCTGAGAAATTTCCAGAAGAAGCAAGAATATTAAAAGAGGCATTTTTGAACGGCAAAATAATAATTGCAAATCATGGATTGACTCATTGTGTGGTGGGAAAGCATTTGCCACGGTTTTTTAGTTCTAATAGGGAATATTGGCGTGAATTTTATTCACATATTGAAGAGAATGTGCACAAAGATCATATAATTAAGTCCCAAAAAATTTTGGAGGATTTTTTTGAAAAGCCGATTGAGATTTTTGTTCCACCAGGTAATATTTGGAGTATAAAGACGTATAAGGCTTTTATGGGTACAAACATTAAAAAAGTGATGGCTAATAAGTATATGTCTGATTCTGATGTTAAAATGGAAAATATAGAGTTCCAAGATGACGAACATGATGTATGTGTTTTTCATGATAGAGAATTAAAGCTTTTCGGAGCTAAGTGGCTTTTAATAAAGATTAATCATGTATTTAATGAAAACAAATGTAAAGAATAAAAAAACTGTTTTAGTGACTGGTGGCGCCGGTTATATTGGCTCGCATACAATCGTTGAATTAATACAGGCAGGTTATGAAGTTATTTCAGCCGATAATTTTTTAAATTCAGATCCAAAAGTTTTTACTCAGATTGAAAAAATCACTGGTAGAAAAATAAAAAATTATAGTATTGATTTGTCAGACAGTGCTAAATTATTTTCAAAGTTGTTAATTAGCAATCCTATATATGCAGTAATGCATTTTGCTGCAAAAAAGTCAGTCCCCGAATCTATTAAAGAGCCACTTTCGTATTATGAAAATAATATTCAGTCACTTCTAAATATTTTAGAATTTTGTAAAATTAATAGTATTTCTAGATTTATTTTTTCTTCGTCTTGTTCTGTTTATGGAGATGTTAAAAAAAGCCCAGTATTGGAAAGTTTTCCATTGGGTAAGACGCTTTCACCGTATGGGGAGACTAAACAAATAGGTGAAAGGATTTTAAAAGATTTTTCTCAATCCGAAAGAAAATTTAAGTCTTATGCGTTACGGTACTTTAATCCTGCAGGTGCTCATTCGTCACTTTTAATTGGAGACAACAGTGTCGGAATAAATCAAGGGGTTGTTTCAATTCTAACGAAGGCAATTTTAAATAAAAAAACTTTTCCTGTTTTAGGGAATACATATTCCACAAAAGATGGGACGGCTATGCGTGACTATGTTCATGTTTCAGATATTGCTCGAGCTCATGTTTTGGCAATTAAAAATATTTCTTCGCTAAAAGAAAATTTCGGAGTTTTAAACTTAGGGGCTGGAAGAGGGGTAACGGTGTTGGATTTAATTAAAGTATTTGAAAAATGTATTAATAAAAAAATATTTTATAAAATACTACCAAATAGAATCGGAGATATACCAAAATTATATGCAAGTAATATAAAAGCTAAAAAAGAAATTGGATGGACTCCAAAATTTTCTTTAAAAGATATTATTGAAACATCTTACAACTGGGAAAATAAAAAACACCCTCTTGTTTAAGAGAGTGTTTAATTTACAGATGAATTACTGTTGCGGGAGGTAGTTTTGTTAGGTCGAGTTGAATTTGAGGCCTTTGGTATTTGAGCATCATTTTATTATCATGAGCTTTTTTTCTTTCCGGCTCATTTTCAAAAGAATTACTCCATTTTATGCCTTCAACTTCCATTAATTTGATTTGAAGTTTTTTGTTTTCAGACGATAGCATCTTTTGAGCAAGCGAATCTGCGCATAGCTCTTCTACTCCAGACAGTGATGGGTCAAAAGCGGTATCTCCGATAAGTGGGAAGCCATAGATTTGGTAATAGGGCAGATTAAGAAAACGACACGTGTTCCACGGTATTGTGCGGCCATTCGCTACAACCTGTCCCTTACGAAAATCATGTCCCTCAAGTCTTGCCCCGACACATAGTGTGTCGTCATTCATTTCACCAAGCATTTGCTCCAAAGAGTCTTTGTTCGGCTCTATTTCAACTGATTGTGATAATAAATACTTGTGTGACTTAAGACCAGCTGTGTAAATTAGGGCGTTCATTGCAAAAGTAAATCCCCAAGGATTCACAGGCAGAATAATAAGATTATCAATTTTATCCTTTGTTAGTAGATCAAGTGCGTTGCTTTTATCTTCTTGTGTGTTTATTGCAACAATAACCATGTCGGATATTTTTAAAGCTTTATCAATAAATTTTTTAATTTTTTCTGTGGAGGGAGATTTCCCCTTATCCCAAAACCTTGTTCCAATTGCTAGCATGTTTTCTGTTTTTAATTTATATTATTATAATATAATCATAATATATGTCAATATAACTGAATTATTCATATTAGGTTAATATTCTGTTTATGAATCCAAAAATATCTGTTGTTATGTCTGTATATAACGGTGCCCGATATCTTAAAGAGGCTGTCGATAGTATTTTAAATCAAACGTTTACTGATTTTGAATTCTTAATAGTGGACGATTGCTCTAATGATAATTCTCCTCAGATTTTAAAAGAATACTCTGAAAAAGATAATCGTATAAAAATTATTACAAATGAATTTAATTTAGGTTTAACAAAAAATCTAAATAAAATGATTGGTCAGGCAAAAGGTGAATATATTGCACGTTTTGATTGTGATGACGTGTCATTTGCTTCAAGATTTGAAAGACAGGTAAGGTTTCTGGATCAAAATATCAAGGTTGCACTTATTAGTACTTGGTCAAATTTAATGGATGATAATGGAAAGATATTTAAAACTATTAAATATCCAACTAATAATTTAGAATTAAAAAAAGACTTAATAAGATATAATCCATTTTTTCATCCGGCTGTTATGATGCGAAAGAGTGCTTTGGACGACGTGGGTTACTATGACGAGTCGTGGCGTTTTGCTCAAGATTATGAACTTTGGCTTCGTATCGCTCAAAAATATGAGTTGGCAAATATTCCAGAGATACTCTTAAATTATAGAGAGACATCTGGGTCTATAACTGGTAGTAAAAACAAATTGCAAACAGGGTTTGTAATGAAAGCTAAAAAGATGGCAATAAAAAGAGGGCAGTATTCAAAATGGAATTATCTTTATCTTTTCCGTCAATATGTAAATCTTATTGTTCCTGTAAAAGTTAGAAAATTCATAAAGAAACTTTTCTAATATAAAATAAATGAGAATTTTATATTTAATTACAAAGTCAGAATTGGGGGGCGCACAAACTCATGTTTTGAGTCTTATGAAATGTATGAAAGAAAAAGGGAGCGATGTTGCACTTATGAGTTATCCTGGCGGATGGTTGGAGGCTGAGGCCAAAAAGATTGGTGTAGAATTTTTTCCAAATACAAATTTTACGAATGCATATAATCCACTTAATATACCTAAAGCAATTTTAAAAATAAAAAGAGCTGTAAAAGTTTTTAAGCCGGATATTGCACATTGTCATTCCTCTGGTGCTGGATTTTATACACGTCTCGCTATACATGGAAAAGTTCCAACAATTTTTACAGCTCATAGCTGGGCCTTTACTGAAGGGGCACCGTTTTTAAGAAAGATTATAGCTATATTTGCAGAGAAAATAGTTTCTTCTTTTACGTCAAAAATAATATGTGTTTCAGAATTTGATAAGAAATTGGCGCTCAAGTATAAAATAGCGTCAGAAAATAAATTGGTTAAAATTTATAATGCAGTTCCAGAAATTGAATTTAAGAAAAATGAAACAGATAAAAATACTTTTGACATTTTAAGTGTCGGCAGGTTTGCTTACCCAAAAAGATTTGATTTATTGATTAAGGCGTTTAAAAATCTTCCTGAGGATGTTTTAAATAAAAGTAGATTGAGTATTGTAGGTTTTGGTCAAGAACAAGAGAAACTGAGTGACTTAATAAAAGAACTGCAGCTGGAGGATAAAATTTCACTACAAAAAATTAATTATGAAGAACTAATTAAGAAAGTTTCTAATTTTGATATATTTATTTTAATTTCAAAGCATGAAGGCTTGCCAATGACGATACTTGAGGCAATGAGTGCAGGTCTTCCTGTCATAGCTTCAAATGTTGGCGGAATACCTGAGCAAATTAATAGTAATAGTGGGATTTTAGTTGAAAACACAACAGAAGAAATTACCAAAGCAATTCTTGATTTGTATACAAATCAAGAAAAGAAAATTGCTATGGGAATTTTCGCGCGTAAAAAATCTGAGAAGTTTTTTTCAATGGAAAATTTTATAAGTAAAACGGAAGAGGTTTATTTTCAAGTGTTATCTAAAAGAGTCTCTTAATTTAAAAATAGAAGCATCCTTCATTAATAATAGTAGTCCTATATATATAATTGCCGAAAGGGGAAGAATAACAAGTAATGGCCAAGATAGAGCCACAAGAGAGTATGTGGCAATTGCCATAACTGTTACAGCAACTATGCTTTTGTATATACCCTTGACTATGTTCACCTTGTAGGACTGTCTTACTTTCAGGAAGAAGAAAATATTTACCACAGCTTGGGCGACAATGGTGGCAATAGCAGAGCCAGCAATTCCATATTTAGGTATTAGTATGAAATTCATGCCAACATTTAGTAAGGCTCCAGTTATTCCTGTAAGTAGGAATATTTTTTGTCTGTTTTCTGCGATTAAAACTTCAGCAAAAATAGTTCCCGGAAAAACAAATAGCAAAGTAGTTAAAAGTAATTGAAAAGTTACAACTGCTCCTATGTATGAAATTCCAAACACACTATTGATTAGTGGGCCAGCTATGATTATTCCGCCTATAATAATCGGCAAGGCTACGGTTATTGATATTTTAGAAGATATATTGATAATTGAAGTCAATTTTTCAGTTTGTTTTTCTTTAATAAATGTACTTAAAAGGGGTAAAAGGCTTGCGCTTAAAAATGCCGGAATTATATACAGAATACTGATGGGTCTTTGTGCTGCTCCATATAGTCCAAGAACTTCTTCGTTGTTAAATATTCCAATAATGACAGAGTCAATGTTAGTCATAAAAATTCCAAAAACACCCAATATTGCAAAAGGTAGTGTGAGTTTAATTAATGGCTTGACTAGTTCGCGAACAAAATACTTTTTTATATCGATTATATATTTTCGAGTAAATAAAATGGTAGCAACTAGACCAATACCATTTCCAATCATAAACGAGTAAGCTAGAGATTGCGGGGACGGATTTTTGAAGAAACAAAAAACTATAAAAGAAACAATGAAAATCTCGTTTACTATACCCAAAAGCGCCTCATTTTGCATTTTGTTTTCGGCTCTAGGAATTGAGTAAACAAAAGTTCTAATACTTTCGAATATGATCGAAAGTGCAACAATTGGTATTATTTTTGTGGAAGATTCAAACCTTGAAAGAATTGGGGTTATCCCAAGAACTAATAGTGTCATTCCAGATAAAAAACCAATTTTTATAACAAACGCAGTTGAGAAATATTCTCGCATTTTTTCTTTATTCTTGGATATTTCGCGAACAAGTATACTCGACAACCCCATGTCGGAAAATACGGCAAATATCGCTACAATACCTGTTGCATATGTGAAAATACCGTAATCTTCTGTGCCAAGTAGTCTGGCTGCGTAAATTATAATTCCCGCACGAAAGATCTTAATCAAAGTCGTACTTGCTCCAATCCAAATTGTATTTTTCACAAGTATTTGACCAGTGCTTGTGTTATTAAAAAAGAATTTTTTTATTTTTTCCATTTTAGTGTGTAAAGATTATTTGAATTGTTTTGAGTAGTATACCGATGTCAAAAATGATTCCTCTATTTTTTATGTAATAAAGATCGTATTCAAATTTTCTCTCTGAATCATCTAGGGTTCTTGCGTAGCGAAATTTTATTTGAGCCCAACCGGTAAACCCAGGTCTTATTGTATGTCGCAAGAAATAGTAGGGGATTTGTTTCTCTAGACTTTCAACAAATTCTGGGCGTTCAGGTCTTGGACCCACAAGTGCTAAATCTCCTTTCAGGATATTGTACATCTGTGGAATTTCATCGATGTGTAGTTTTCGAATAATACGTCCAACAAAGGTAACACGAGAATCTTTTTTATCAGCCCATTGAGCACCGTTTTGCTCTGCATCTTTTTTCATAGAACGAAGTTTGTAGAGTTTGAATGTATCTAGATTTTTTCCTGTTCTTTTTTGTGTATATATTATAGGACCACCATCTTCAATCAGGATGGCAATACTTATGATTAAAAGAATTGGTGAAGTAATGATTAGTACTATTATTGCCACAAATCGATCAAATATTTTTTTGAAAATCCAGTTTGAGAAACTTATTCTTTTTGTAGCCAGTTGCATGGCGGTATTTTTATTTAGGTGGGCAGTGGGAATTTTGGCAAACATATCTTCATAGGCTTCTTCAATAGACATGATTTTTACACCAAGGTTTCTTGTTGTTGTGATTAGTTTTTCTAGTTCGTTTATTTCAGCAACAATTATGTCTGGTGAGCCAAATTGAGCAGTTGTCTTTGAGATTTCTGCTTCATTTATTTCTTTGAATATGCCAACAACTTTTCCCACCAAAGGGTTTCGTCTTATTTCTTCTGTAAAATGTTCCGTTGAAAGACTCGATCCAATTACGAAAATACGGCTGACAGAAATAGAGGCAAATATTTTATAAAATAGTCTTCTCCAGATTATCAAAAGAAAAAAAGCAGATACACCCGCAAGGAGTAGGGTTAGTTTTGGGGTAAGGGAACTTTCGGGAAAGAAATAAAAAACCAATCCACCAACAAGGATATTTATACTAGAGGCAATGGCGAGTATTCCTACATTTCTAGGGTTGGGTTTTATATATTCGATATCATAAAAATTGAATATAAAAAGAGTGACTAGCCAAAGAACTAAAAGACTAGAAAATGGACCTATGTAGCTAGTTGCGGGTATTGTGTCACCGATAATGTTCAATCTTGTAAAAATAACCGCAATAAAAGCGCCGGCTATTGCCACCGCATCACCTAAAAGGAGTATGAACCTGCGTCTATTTATCATTTTGCAATTCTAGCATTTTTGTTTTATTAGACAAGGAAAATATTTGATTGTAAAATATTTTTTTACAGGGTTTATATTTGGCCTATTTTTGCTACAATATATTTATATATGTTGAATACGCATTTCTTTAGATTGCTTCTCGGTTTCATAATAATTATCCTCGTCGGGATTTTTTCTCTTTTGGGTATTTCAGCTTCTGAAAAATTAAATACAAGTGATGAAAATAGAGATACTGCGAATTCTCAGTTTGGAATCTGATAAATTTCAAAATTCAAATATCAAAGTTTAAATGTTAAGTATCAAGCTTTAAAATGGAAAATGAAAAGTTAAATTTCAAAGATATATTTAAAAAAAGACTTTATACTTTTACCCTAAATCTGATCAAAATTATAGACTCTTTACCGAAAGATTCCGTCTCTGGTGTTATGGGTAAACAATTACTTAGAAGTAGCACTAGTATCATTGCAAATTATGTAGAAGGTGGCTCCGCTAGTTCGAGAAAAGATTTGATAAATTTTTTAACATATTCTTTAAAGTCAGCTAATGAGTCAAAAGTTTGGATTGCACTGCTTCGTGATACAAAAAGAGTTAAGGGTTCGGATGTTGAAAAGATATTAGATGAGCTTATTCAAATATCTAAAATAATAGCTTCCAGTATTATTAAATTGAAGGGTAAAAAATAGTCCTGTCCGGTCTACTGGGGTCAATATGAAATTTTGATATTTGAATTTTGACTTTTTAAATTACTATGCTAAATTATCTAGGTAGGCTAAAGAAAGCAGGCAAGTGTCAATAAGGCACAATAAGCCCTGCCGAGGTCGATGACTCACTTGGGTGTGGGCATCCTACATTAGCCCCAAAAGGGGCTATTTAATTTTAAGAAAAAAATATATGGCATTAAGTAAACAAAAAAAAGTTGAAGTAGTGTCTAGTTTAGAAAAAGTTTTTTCTGGAGCCAATTCGGCTGTGTTCGTAAAGTTCGGGAATTTTCCTGTTCAAGTTACAAACCAGTTTCGAAGAAGACTGCAGAAAGAAGGAATAGGATACACAGTTGCAAAGAAGACTCTGATCAAAAGATCTCTTACTGATCAAAAGATCACAGGCGATCTTCCAGAGCTTCCAGGGCAAATTGGTATAGTATACGGAGAAGATTTACTTTCTCCAGCTCGAGAAGTTTTTGGCTTTGGTCAAGAAAACAGAGGTATGCTTGAAATCGTCGGAGGTATTTTTGATGGAAACTACAAGAATGCACAAGAGATGATGTCAATCGCAACTATTCCGTCTATGCAAGGACTACGTGGAATGTTTGTAAATATTATAAACAGTCCAATACAGCGTATGGTAATTGCGCTTAGTGAAATTGCCAAAACAAAAAATTAAAAGTTTAAGAAAAAATATTATGGAAGAAAATAAAAATGTAGAAGTTCCAGCAAAATTCAAGGACATCGTTTCAAAGATTGAAGAAATGTCAGTTTTGGATTTGCACGAACTTGTAAAAGTTTTTGAAGAAAAATTCGGTGTTTCAGCTGCTGCGGTTGCAGCAGGACCTGCTGCTGGTGCAGTAGTTGCTGAAGAAAAGGATTCATACACAGTTGTTCTAACATCTGCTGGTGAGTCAAAAATCGGAGTTATGAAGGTTGTTAAAGAAGCTCTAGGTCTTGGTCTTAAGGAAGCAAAAGATCTTGTTGATGGAGCACCTGCAACTCTAAAAGAAGGAGCAAAGAAAGACGAAGCTGAGGCGATGAAGAAATCTATCGAGGAAGCCGGAGGAAAAGTAGAATTGAAATAACAAAGTTATTCAATTTACTTTTCTGGAGGTGCAGAATTTCGCCTCCAAAGCGAAATTCTGCCAAGGAGGTAAGGTTGAGTTAAAATAACTTCTGTTATTTTAACGATACACTTATCCAGCGAGCCTCTTCGGGAGGCGAGTCGGGCAAGGTTGAATTGAAATAACCTTAATATCTGACTTTATCAACAAAAAATCCCCCAAAAGGGGATTTTTTGTTGATTTTGTCTACTTGAAAAAAGGCTCAAATCACATATACTGAATATATGGAAATTCTAGGAAAACTATTTGGAACACAAAATCGGGTAAAGATAATGCGTCTTTTCCTTTTGAATCCAGAAGCTGGATACGATGTTGCGACAATCTCAAACCACATCAGAGCAAACAAAACATTAGTTAGAAAAGAATTGTCATTACTTTCTTCAATTTGTTTTATAAAAGCAAAAAAAGTAGATCAAAAAGAAACAAATAGAAAAGTTCCTGGATTTGTTTTGGCGACCGATTTTCAATACATAAAAGAAATGAAAAGACTTTTGGTTGATGCTGAATTTTTAACTCAAGACGAAATTGCAAAGAGATTTAAAAAAGCTGGAAGAATAAAGCTTTTGGTTATATCAGGAGTTTTTCTAAAAGACGATGCATCTCGTGTTGATTTTATGTTGGTGGGGGACAATTTCAAAAAAGCAGTCCTGGATAGAACAATTAGAACTCTTGAGGCGGAAATCGGAAAAGAACTTTCTTATTCAGTTTTTGATACAGAAGAGTTTAAGTACCGTCTTTCTATGTACGACAAACTTATTCGAGATGTTTTGGACTTCAATCATAAAAAAATTATTGACACAGGATCGTTCATAACAACAGAACCAGTTCACGCCGGTATCCAGATAACTAGGGAATCGTTATCCACAAGGAAATAAAAAAACGCCTAAAACTTGCTATAATTAATAATGAAACAAGACTTTGGTCGTTTCATTTATTAGAAGAATTTTATTAACTCGCTTTTAGCGAAAAAATTTATATGAACACTTGGGGAGAAGTATTTAGTGCATCGTTGCAAAATCTTTGGATGGGATTTGTTGGATTCGTTCCAAATTTTCTAATCGCAATCATTATCTTTTTGGTTGGCTGGATTGTTGCGTCTCTTTTGGATAAGGGGCTGCAAACAATTATCGGTTCTCTAAAAATCGACAGACTTTTTGAAAGTGCTGGTGCTGACAGAATATTGGCACGCGCTGGTATGAAGCTTTCAGTTGGAAAGTTTATTGGAGGTCTTGCAAAGTGGTTTGTTGTTATCGTATTTTTGGTAACAGCTCTAGATGTTTTAGGATTAACACAAGTCAATGACTTTTTGAAAGATGTTGTACTTGGATACATTCCACGCGTATTCGTAGCTGCTCTTGTTCTTATTGCTGCTACTATTCTTTCTGATTTTGTTAGAAAGATTGTTGCAGGTTCAGCAAAGGCTGCTGAAGTAAGATCAGCAAACATGCTAGGAACAATTGTTTATTATGCAATTTGGATCTTCGCTCTTATTATCGCTTTAAACCAACTAGGAATTGCACCGCAATTTATGCAAATTCTATTCACTGGTATCGTTGCCATGCTTGCTATCGCGGGAGGTTTGGCATTCGGACTTGGTGGAAAAGATGTTGCTGGAAAATGGCTTGAAGACGTAAAAGAAGAAATGAAATAATTGATTTCTTAATCTCGAAAAAACACCCTAAATATAGGGTGTTTTTTCTTTGTTGTTAATAAGATGTATTTGTGTTCGTGATAGAATTTTTAGGTGGAAATTCCAACTGAAAATAATGTCCCTCAAAACGAAATGCCAATACCGATGGCAGTTCCATTAAATAATTCTGTAGTTGAAGAAGTAAAAGATAAAAGACCTCTTTATTTGTATGGCGCAATTGCTTTAGTTGTCTACTCGGCTTTAGTTTTTTTAGATCCAAAAAACGTCAAGACTATAACGTCTGTTATGGGGGGTAGTACTGCTATATTAATGGCACTGGGTCTTATTATTGCTTCTGTTTTCGCTTTCTATTTTTCTGCGAAGTTTCTAAAAATTAAAAATAATAATCTAGAAAAAGCTTTTTTCATTGCTGTTTCTATGTTAGCTATAAAAACTGTAATTGTATTTGTTTTTTCTAAATTAATTTATGGTGGGAGTTCTGGCAACATTAGTAATTTCAGCAACCTGGCGGTTGGAATGGTGGCGGGGTTTATTTTTGGCATTTTAATAATTAGGTGGACGCACGCAGTATCTTTAGGAAGATCTTTTGTGGTTTGGGTGGTGGCTCAGATATTAAGTTCAATTGTAGTTGCGATATTAGGGGTAGCCCTGGCCGCAATGCTTTTTTCAGGTTTTAATTAAATTATTATGATTGATGAAAGAGTTATAAATTACATAAAACATTCAAGATCTACGGGTGTTAGTGATGCGCAAATAATTACTGACTTAAAATCTGGTGGATGGAGCGACCAAATGATTTCTGAAGCTTTTTCTATTGCTAGTGGTGTAAATACTATTCCGGTTAATCCAACACCAAATCCATCGTTAGCGTCTACGTCTACTCAATCTCAAAGCGCGATAGCGTCTCCAAGAGTAGCTATAAAAAAAGAGGAAATAAATTCTTCATTTAGTATTTTGCTTGCACTAATTCTTACAATCTCTCTTTTTATTTTATCGAATAAAATTTTTGCGGATGTGAAGTTATTAGCAGATGGAGATATAACAAAACTCTTAATGATTCAGGGATTTTTTGTTCTTCCTTTTATTGTTGTTGCTTTTCTTCTAAATGCATCACTAAAGGATGGGGGAGAAAGATATAAAATTATATCGACTCCATACTTTATTGTTTCGGGTTTTTTGCTGCTAAGGCTTTTGTTTAAAGTTGCAGCGCATATTTTAGACAAGAACGCTGCCCTCGGTGTATATATTGTCCTTGGAATGGTTATTGTAGTTCTGACTGGAATTGTTTTATTTGTCAGTAATTATGTAAAGAAAAAATAATATGCAAATTATAAACTCATATTCAAAAGAGGGGATTTTAAAGACAAAGTTCACAGACGGCGGGATTGTGATTATGGGCTTGTTGATATTGGCAATCTTGGCATTGTGCGAAAGGTTGATTTACGACCTAACTCGCTTGGTGTCTTCTGCGAATATAGATTATTTCGGAGACTTAAAGGTAATCACTGTTCACGCCGTAGCCATAATTTCTTTTTTGGTTGTTTCATTGGTAGTCAATTATTTAGTTGAAACAAAGAAAGAAAAGTACGCCGTTGTTTTGATTCCATACTTTATTGTGGCTATCTTTTTGGCGCTACAACTTTCTTTGCAGGTGATCGTATATTTTACTAATCACCACACGAATCTTCAGTTTTATGTAATTATGTCTTTGCTTGTTTTGATCTCAACTTATTCAATGTATTACATTCAAAAGCGATTCAATAATAACGAGATAAATACAACACCTCAATTTTTTGGAAATGAAGCATTGTTGCCATCTATTCTTGGTGGAATATTGATTATTTTTATACTTGTTATGATGATTTTTGGCCCAAAAAATATATCACAAGAAAAAAATTCATATTCTAATAATAGCGACTATAGTCAATACGAAAATGATCGGAAAATTCTTGAGGAATATCAGAAATCTCAAGCACCAACTGAAGAGAGAAATTATTATATAAATTACAACCAAACTTTCCCATACGTATTGCAACAAGAATTTAATTTCCCTGAATCATCTGCGATATCATTAGGTGGTTTTGACATAAAACAAGACTGGACTGTAAGGTTTTCTATGACTTCAAGTTCTGTAGAAAATTATCGTAATATCTTTGACGCAAATTTTAGACCGAATGGAAATAATATGGGTCCACGTTTTGAGCAATCAAGTGACGGACTACTTCAGCTAGTTGTAGGAAATAGTTATCAAGATTTCACTACAGTGTCTTATGGAAAAATTGAACCCAACAAAACTTATATTGTTACGGCTATGAGAAAAGGAGATCAATTGATTGGCTATCTTGATGAGGAAAAAGTATTCGATATTTTAAATAATAAATGGCCTAGAAACTTTTCTAATATTTTTCTTGGAAAAGGATATTCAGACGAAGAACCTCGTTCCTTTGTGGGGAAAGTCGAAGCACTTCTAATAAGTAATATGGCCATACTTCCTAACTAAAAAACACCCTAAAAGTAGGGTGTTTTTTCTTTATATTTAACCCCAATAAAATCGCTTGACAGCGCTCGGGGCGTTCGTATATAATGACCCCACTGTGATGAAGAAGATAAACACACCAACTTAGTGAGCGGATGACGCATCTTTGCATCTCCGCCCATGGGCGGTTTTTTTTATCGAAAAATCATAGGTCTCTTTAACAAATGAAAACTGTCGTAAAAAAAAGAATTTAATTTATTGAGTCTTTTGTCTAACGTTCTTTTTTTACAGACAGCGTTGAATTTTTTTCAGCAAGCGGTTGCAGAAAAAAATTCACAAGCTAATGAAGAATTAAGCTAGATTAGTAAAAAGTAAGTAAGAGAAATTTAATTAATAATTTATTAATTAAAATAGATAAGTGTCTTTCCAGTTTTCTCGTAGGAAAGATAAGGGCGTATGGTGGATGCCTAGGCTTTAAACAGCGATGAAGGACGCGATATGGCGGCGAAACGCTTCGGGGAGGTGCCTAATAACCTTCGATCCGGAGATATCCGAATGGGGGAACCCTATAGAGTAAACCTCTATAATTTTTTGAGTAATCAAAATTTGCATACCCAGGGAATTGAAACATCTTAGTACCTGGAGGAATAGAAACTAAACTAAGTATTCCGATAGTAGCGGCGAGCGAAATCGGAGAAGCCCAAACCAAATTCATGCTTGCATGAATTCGGGGTTGTAAGACAGAGATATCGTTTTTAACGGAAA